>NZ_JBIAMC010000015.1:70846-214272 GCF_042873875.1 Streptosporangium sp. NPDC004379 | reverse complement strand
ATATGAACGAGCTGTTCGGGGGTCACGCCCGCATCGAACCATCACCCGGACGACCCGACCAGCCACAACAGCCTGACCTAACAAAGCACTACTAGTTGGTGCAGTCCTGGTCGTTGAGGGCCAGCGCCACCTGGTAGATCTTCCCGTGGTTCAGCAGGAAGTAGTAGGTGGCCCTCCGGTTGCCGGGGACGGCGGCGACGGGGTAGTTGCCCTCCTCCCGCAGCCCGGGGTATGCCTTGCGCAGCTGCCGATGGGTGGAGCCGATCCCGATCCCCTGCGGGGTCCTGACCCCCTTCGGGGCGACGACCAACGCCACCCCCTTCCGCTTGGAGATGTACAGGCCCACGCTGTCGCGGCCCGTCGGATGGGCCTTGAGGTCCCATCCGGAGCACGGGGAGAGCCGGCCGGCACGGGTCTTCCGGACGATCTTCCCGGTGGCCTCGGCCTGCCTGGCGCTCATCCCCAGCTTCACCCCGCCGTAGCCGTACGGTCCCAGCACTCCGGGGCGGACCGCATGGGCCGGGCGGGCCGGGTGCGCGGGAGAGCCGGCGGAAGCGTTCGCGGCCGCCGCGCCGGTCAGCGCCACACCGGCGGCGAGGGCGACCGCCATCGCCGGACGTGCCACCCATCGGTCAGTCGAAAGTCTCATCTTTCGTCCATCCTGTTCTCTTCGTGATCGCGTGTCCTGTCTCTTCGACTGACGAACGGCGGCGAAAGTTCATCGCCGGATCCGGCGATGCGGGCGGTTCCCGAGCGGGACACGCCGGCCGGGCAGGCGGCGCCCGATGGTACGTTCGCCCCACCGGACGGCACCGGACCCGGGAAGAGACGCCGTGGCCCGGCCTGCGAAGGAGCGTCATGATCGGCTCGTGGGGATGGGACCTGCTGCTGGGCGTCGCCGCCGCGCTGGTGCTGACATGGGCGGCGCTTGTGGCGGTGCTGGTCGTGGTACGGCCGCGCGGCGATCTGCTGCGCGAGGCGCTGCGACTGCTGCCGGACGTACTGCGCCTGGTGCGCCGGCTGGCCGCCGACCCGGACCTGCCCCGCGGCGTGCGGATCAGGCTCGCCCTCCTCCTGGCCTACCTGGCCTTCCCTCTGGACCTGGTGCCGGACTTCATCCCGGTCCTGGGGTACGCCGACGACGCCGTCGTCGTCACCGCGACGCTGCGTTCGGTGGTGCGCCGCGCGGGGCTGGCCGCGGTGCGCCGCCACTGGCCCGGCACCGAGGACGGCTTCGCCGTACTGTGCCGGCTGACGGGGATGACGTAGGGGGGCTCTCGGGAGGGCGGTGAGGTCAACGCCGGCCGAGACCGTCGAGGACGAGGGGGAGGAAACGCTCCGGAATCACCCCCGGATGGCAGGCGAACGCGCCGAGCAGGTCCATGAGATCGACGACGCCGGCGTCCGGACGCATCGCCCCGTCCGCCTGCGCCTGCCGTACCAACTCGTCGAGCCGCCGCACCAGTGCCTGCCTCGCCTCGGGCGCGGAGGTCCCGGCCAGCGCGGCCGCGATGGCGCCGCGACCCTTGTCCACGCTGTGAGTGACGAAGGCGCGAACAGCCGCCCACGCGTCGGGCTCGGCCGTCACGGCACGGTCCAGGGCGTCCAGGAGCTCGTGGACGTACTGCTCGGCCAGGGCGGCCAGTAGCACATCGCGGTCGGGAAAGCGGCGGTAGAGCGTGCCGACGCCGACGCCGGCCCGGCGGGCGATCAGTTCCATCGGCGCGTCCGCGCCGCGCTCGGCCACCGCGTCGCGTGCCGCCTCCAGGATCCTGTCCCGATTGCGGCGGGCATCGGCGCGCATTGAACTCCCCCTTAACCGGAAGACCATCTTCCGCTTATTATAAAGGCGGAAGGTGACATTCCGCTTAGGGGGTTACGATGATCGTGGTGACGGGCGCGACGGGCACGATCGGGCGCGCACTGGTCGAGGAACTCGGCGGTGCGGCCCGAGCCGTGGTACGGCGCGCGGAACAGGGTGAGGAACTGGGATGCGACTACGTGGTCGGCGACCTGGAGCGACCGGAGAGCATCCCACTCGCGCCGGGTGACAGGCTCTTTCTCAACAGCGCGCTGTGGCCCGGTTTCGTACAGGCGCACAAGGCGGTCATCGATCGCGCCGCGGCCGCCGGGGTGGCGCAGGTGATGACCGTCTCCGTGCGCGGTGTGACATCGAGCAGCCTGCTCGGGTTCGGCATGCACGGGCAGGTCGACGAGCACCTCAGAGCCTCAGGACTGCCGTGGTCGATCCTGGCGCCCGTCGGCTTCATGCAGAACCTCGCGGGCGACGTCGACGAGGAGGGGCGGATCCTCGGCTCGTACGGCAGAGGCCGCGTCGGCTACATCGACGCGCGTGACATCGCGGCGGTCGCGGCCGCGCTGCTCACCCGCCCCGTCGAAGCCGACGCCGTCCACGAGCTCACCGGGCCGACGGCGCCGACGCATGACGAGATCGCCGCCGAACTGACCCGTTCGCTCGGCCGGACCGTGCGTTACGTGGACCTGCCGGTCGAGGAAGCCGCCGTTCACCTGGAGAAGCGCGGCATGCCCGCCCAGGTCGCCCATGACCTGGCCCGGCTCATGGCGCAGATCGGAGACGGGCGCTGGGCGAGCACGACCACGACCGTGGCCGACATCCTGGGCCGCCGGCCCCGCTCGCTACGGGAGTTCCTCGGATAGGTCGGATGGAGCGGCGGCACGGCGGAGGATCCCCGGTCTCCGGGACCGGGGATCCGGCCGGACCCGGGCTCGGAGCACGACTCGGCCGAGGGCCGTACCGGGCCTCAACCGGCGTCGGGGGAGGTGAGGCGGGCGAGGACGACACCGCCGATGATCAGGGACAGCGCGGCCAGGCGACCGGCCGTGACGGGGTCGCGGTGGACCACGACGCCGAGGACGATCGCGCCGGCCGCGCCGATGCCGGTGAAGACGGCGTAGGCGGTGCCGACGGGCAGGGTCTCCATCGCCCGCGACAACAGGTACACCGCGACGGCGGCCAGCGCCAGGCACAGTAGCGTGGGCAGCGGCCGGGTGAAGTTCTCGGTCGGCTTGATGCTCTGCGACCAGGCGATCTCCACCAGTCCGGCCGCCACCAGCAGGAACCAGCTTGTGTTCATGTTGTGTTGATGGCGACGCTGCGTGTCGCGGCTCGGGGTTGTGTTGATGGCGACGCTGCGTGTCGCGGCTCGGGGGCTGGTAACCGCTGTCTTCCCTCGTCACTCACTCGCTGCGCTCGTTCCCTCCTCGGTCCAGACACCGGCGCCCCCGAGCGGGTCCAGACGCCGGCGCCCCCGAGCGGGTCCGGTCAGCGGTGCTCCCTCGCGGGCCAGTTGGCGGGCCAGGGGGCGGATGGCGGCCTCGGCTGTGTCGCGGGAGGAGGCGTGCTCTTCACGTAGGTGTTCCAGCGCCGGATCGACCAGCGAGTTGGTCAGTTCGGTGCTGACGAACACCGCGTCGTCGACGCCGAAGTGCCCGGTGAAGAAGTC
Organism: Streptosporangium sp. NPDC004379; assembly: GCF_042873875.1. Lineage (NCBI taxonomy): Bacteria > Bacillati > Actinomycetota > Actinomycetes > Streptosporangiales > Streptosporangiaceae > Streptosporangium > Streptosporangium sp. NPDC004379. The sequence goes on along the minus strand of NZ_JBIAMC010000015.1, from coordinate 210,787 downwards.
GCGCAGGTAGCGCTCCTGGTGGTCGTACGGCTCACGGGGCGCGCCGGGTCCGTAGGCTCCGCCGCGTGCGCAGGCCACGACGAAGCGCCGCCCGGCCAGGGACATGCGCGGAAAGGTGATCTGGTCGATCCACGCCTTGAGCGCGGCGGGAATCGAGAAGTTGTACATCGGGGTGCCGATCAGCACGACGTCGGCGGCGACCACCTCATCCAGCAGCGGCCGCACGACGGCCCAGGCGGCGGCCTGTTCGGGGGTGCGGACCGCTTCTCCGTAACGGCCGATGTCGGTGACGGCGTGGCGCAGGACGTGGTCGCACAGTTCGGTCCATGCCTGGCCGATCGGCGGTACGGGGTCGGCGGCCAGGTCCCGGTAGGTGACCTCGCCGCCCGCGGCCCGCCATTCCTCGGCGAAGGCGGCGCTCAGCGCGCGGGAGAAGGACGCGCGGCGGGCGCTGGCGTCCAGGTGAAGCAGTCGGGGCATCGCGGATTCCTCTCAAGTGGACAGAGCGTCCATTTGCTTGGACTGTAGCATAAGCGGACATCATGTCCACTTGGCTAGAATCGGAGACGTGACGCCACGGACCGATCTGCCGAACGACATCGCCGCGCGACCGCGCGAACAGGCCGACCTGCTGGCCGGCGCGTCCGCGCGTCCGCGTGAGCGCGCCGACGCCGCGCGAAACCGGGAGAAGGTGCTCGCCGCCGCCGAGCGGCTGTTCGCCGAGCGCCGCCCGGTGACCATGGAGGAGATCGCCCGGGTCGCCGGGGTGGGGCGGGGCACGCTCTACCGCCGCTACCCCGACCCGGCGTCGATCGCGCTGGCCCTGCTCGACGAGCACGAGCGCGAACTGCAGGAAAAGCTGCTGCGCGGTGATCCGCCGCTCGGGCCGGGCGCGCCGCCGGCCGAGCGGCTGGCCGCGTTCTACGCCGCGATGACGGAGCTGCTGGAGCGCCACGGGCATCTGGTGCTCGGCGCCGAGACCGGTTCCTCACGCTTCACCGCCGGCGCCTACGGCTTCTGGCGCGCGCACGTACGGTCCCTGGTCGTGGCGGCCGGGGTGCCCGGGCCGGGAGCGCTCGCCGACGCGCTCCTGGCCCCGCTGGCACCGGAGGTCTACGACGTGCAGCGACGCAACGGCGTACCGCGCGAGGAGGTCGCGGCCGCCCTGTCCAGGATCGCCCGCGCGGTCCTGGCGCCGTCCTGATCGGCTCCGGAGGAAAGGCGCCGGGGCAAGAGCCTCCGAGCCGCGACGCGCGGCGTCGCGATGAACACGATCACCGGGCGGAGGCCGTACGGTCACCGTGCTTCGTCTCCCGGGTCGACGGCCGTGAGGCGGGCATGAGGGCCGCGGGGAGGACCGCGAGGGCGGTGAGCGCCGCCAGCCAGAACATGCCGGAGTCCACGGCCTGGCCGGGGGCCGCCGCGGGCGTCGCGGCCGCGGCGGCGGGCATGAGGCCCGCGGCCACGGCGATACCGAGGGCGGTGCCGATGTTGACGGCGGTCTGCTTGAGACCGCCGACGACCCCGGCGTACCCGGCGGGTGCGTCACCGACGACGGTGCCGGTGGCGGTGACCATCACGGCGGAGAAGCCCGCACCGAGGACGGCGAAGCCCACGCCGGCCGTCCACCCGTCGAGCGGGAAGGACAGCGCCGCGATGCCCGACGCCGCCAGGAGCACGCCGGTGACGGCGGTGCGGCGCGCCCCGTACCGGCCGAGCGCGGCACCGGCGGCGGGGGCGCCGGCGACCATGAACGCGGTCAGCGGCAGGGCTCGCAGGCCGCCGGTCAGCGCGTCGAGCCCGAGCAGATCCTGAAGCCGGAACGTGGCCGAGAACAGCGCGCCGAACATGCCGGCCGCGGTGACCAGCAGCATCGCCATCGATGCGGTCACCGGCGTCGACCGGATCACGGCGCCGGGCACGATCGGGTGGCCGGCCCGGCGTTCGTGCGCGGCGAACGCGGCCGCGGCGGCCGCGGCCGTGAGAAGCCCGAGCAGTGTCGGCGCGGTGACCCAGCCGCGGTCCGGCGCCTGTGACAGCGTGCCGGTCAGCGCGGCCAGGGCGAGTGCGATCAGGGCCGCGCCGCCGACGTCCAGCCTGCCCGCCGCCGACCGCGGCGCGGACGGCGCGGGCGGTGTGCGCACGGACAGGGCGAGCGCCGCGGTGGCGAGCGCGAGGGGGACGTTGAGGGCGAACACCGAGCGCCAGCCCAGATGCGCGACGAGGAATCCGCCGAGGACCGGGCCCGCCGCGGCGGCGACGCCGATGGCGGCGGTGCGGACGGCGACCGGGCGGGCGAGCCGGTCGCCGGGGTAGGCCAGGCGCAGCAACGCGAGCGTCGCCGGCTGCAGCAGCGCGGCGAACACGCCCTGGACGGCGCGCAGGCCGATCAGCCAGCCGACGGTGGGTGCGAAGGCGATGGCGGCGGAGGCCGCCCCGAAACCGAGCGTGCCGGTGACCAGCAACCGGACGTGCCCGTGGCGGTCTCCGAGGCGTCCGGCGAGGACCAGCAGCGCGGCCACCGCGACCAGGTAGGCGGTGCCGGCCCACTGAACCTGTGCCAGGCCGGCGCCCAGCTCGCGCCGCAGGCTGGGCTGCGCGGCCAGCAGCACGGTGCCGTCCAGCGCGACGATCGCCGCGCCGGCCACGCTCGCCGTCAGCGCCAGGCGGCGTCGTACGGCTCCGCTCACCGGCGTGCCGGTCCGAGGTGGGCGGTCAGGGCCGCCTCGACGAGCCGGTCGAGACGGCCGATGTCGGCGGGCACGGTGCCGAGCATCAGCGGCAGGCTTCCCCAGCTCCACAGCTGGGCGAGGCCGTGCAGGTTCGCCCACAGGGCGGCGGCCGTCACCTCCGGCGGCTCCCCGGCGTCCCCCGGGGTCGCGGAGCCGGCCGCGGCCCCCTGCTGTTCCGCCCGGTGCCGGGCGACGAGCCGGGCGAGGTCGCGGAACAGGGGCCGCGTCGTCTCCCGCAGCCGGGGCCGCTCCGGGGTGGGGCCGCCCGCCTCGCCGGTCTCGTGGCCGGGCGTGCGGTCATCCGTACGGTCGCCCGGGTGGTCCTCGCCGGCCCCGTCGCCCGCCGGGCCGTCGGCCGGGCGGGCGGCCGGGTCGTCGCTGTCGAGCAGGTCGTGGCGGAACATCAGCTCGAACATGCCGCGGTTCTCGACGGCGTAGGCGACGTAGGCCGCCCCGATCGCCCGCAGCCGTTCGCGCGACGTGGCCGCCCCCTCGCCCGCGGCGGTGAAGCGGGCGGCGAGGTCGGCGAACCCGCGATGGGCGATCGCCGACAGCAGCGCGTGGTGGGTGGGGAAGTAGCGGCGTGGCGCGCCGTGCGACACCCCGGCCCGGCGGGCGATCTCCCGCAGCCCCACCGAGGCGTCGCCTCCGGCCGTCACGAGTTCCACGCCGGCGTCGACCAGCCGCTCCCGCAGGGAGCCCCCAGATTCCATAGACAGTGTCTACCACCCTTTGGTAGACACTGTCTACCAAAGGGTGGATCCTGCTGGAGGTCCTGCGGTAGCCGTGGTGATCGGCCGATCGGTCGGCAAGATCACGTCGATGGGAGGACGCTCCGCCTTCCTCGTCCCGGCGCTGGTGACGGCGACCGGCGTGGTGCCGCCGGACAGGACCGGCACGGCGGTCTCCACGGTCGCCTCCGGTTTCACCGTGGCGACGCTGCTCGGTGTGCCTTTGGGAGCGCTGTTGGGGAGAGCATCGGATGGCGCACCCCGTTCGCCGTCCTGACCGCACCGGCACTGGCAGGCGTCGTGCTGCTCGCAGTCGTCCTGCCCAGGCAGCCGGCCCCGGCCACGCGGCTGCGGGAGGAGGTCCGGGTGGTGACCCGCCGCCCGGCCCTGCTGACCATCGCCACCACCGCGGTCGGATTCTCCGGCGTCGCCACGGTGTTCACCGACATCGCCCCACTGCTGACGCGTGTATCGGGTTCCTCCTCCACGGCGGTCTCGGGGCTTCTGCTCGCCCACGGGGCAGGCAGCCTGAATCCCGCGGACGGGAGGACCCGGGCGTGGGGACACCGGCCCCGAACTCCCCACAGCCGTCCGTGTCTCCTCATGATCTCCCCATGCCACCTCCGGCGGTCCCGCCGGAGGTGGCGAGGCCGTCTCACGCCACGGCGGTCCCCTCGAGCTCCACCATCAGGCCGGGGAGCGCCAGCCGGGTCACCCCGAGCATCGTGGTGGGCGGCGCCACCCCGGCGGCGCCCAGCCGCGACGCCAGCACGCCGTAGTGCTCGAAGAGCCGGTCGACGTCGGTGGTGTGGACGTCGAGCCGGACGAGGTTCGCCAGGGACATGCCGGCCTCGCCGAGCACGGCCTCCAGGTTGTCGAGGCTCAGCGCCAGCTGCGCCGCCATGTCGTCGGCGTGCCGGGGTGTGCCGTCGCCGCCCATCGCGGCCTGCCCGGAGCAGTACAGGGTCCGGGTGTGTCCTGAGACGATCTCACCCTGGTTGTATCCCAGCTGCATCGACCACGCCCACGGGTTGACCGCGGTTCGCTCCATCACCACATCGGCTCCATTCGATTCATCGAGGACGACTCATTGAGGACAGGGACAGCCGGCGGCTCGGCGGCCGCCGGCTGCGACGTCGCGATGACAAGCCTCCCGGCGAATCACGACATCCTTTGTCGTGTATCTCGGTAGGGTTCTCGCATGCGCGCCGACCGGCTGGTCTCGCTGGTTCTGCTGCTGCGGCGGCACGGCCGGCTGTCCGCGGCCACGCTCGCCCGTGAGCTGGAGGTGTCGACCCGCACCGTGCTGCGCGACATCGAGGCGCTGTCCGCGGCCGGCGTCCCGGTCTACGCCGAGCGCGGCCGGCACGGCGGGTTCGCGTTGCTGCCCGGTTTCCGGACCGAGCTCACCGGCCTGAACCCCGACGAGGCCCTCGCCCTGCTGGTCGCCGGATCGCGGCGCGGCGCGCAGGCGTTCGGCCTCGGCTCGGCGCTCGCCTCGGCGATGCTCAAGGTGGTCGACGCGCTGCCCGAGAGCTATCGGGACACCGCGGCCGCCGCGGCCGGGCGGCTGCTCATCGACCCGGAGACCGACCTGCTCTCGCGCCGGATCGCCACCGAGGAGGCGCCCGACGCCGTGGCGGCCGGGGTGCTGCGCGCGGTGTTCGCCGGGCGCCGGCTGCGGATCCACTACGCGGCCGCGGACCAGGCCCCGAGGTGGCGCACGGTGGACCCGATCGGGCTGGTCACCGTACGGGACCGGGGGTATCTGCTGGCCACGAGGTCCGGCGCGGAGCGCACCTACCGGCTGTCGCGCGTCCTGGCCGCCGAGGAGCTCGCCGAACCCGCGCGGCGGCCGGAACGGGTCGATCTGGAGCGGGCCTGGCGGGAACGCGGCACGCGGTTCCGGGCCGGCGGCGACCAGGTCACCGTGGTGGCGTGGGTGGATCCGGCGCGGCGGGAGGAGCTGGTGGGCACCGCGCTGGCCGTCCTCACCGAGGAAGCGGGCCCGGACGGCCGGCTGCGGATGGAGGTGACCTTCCAGGACCCGAGACACGCCGAATGGGCGCTGTGGCAGCTCGCCACGGACGCCGAGGCCCTGGCCCCGCGGTGGCTGCGCGACTCCCTGCGCGACCGCGGCGCCGCGGTCGCCGCCCGCTACGAAGCGCCGTCCTGACGATCGCCGCCCGCTACCGGACGCCGTCCTGACGGTCGCCTTTCGCCACGCGCGGCCGTCCTGACGGTCACCGCCTCCCGCGGGCCGCCGGCGCGCCGGGACCCGCGCGGCCTCGGACGACCTCGAGCGACCCCGGGCGGGGGAGCCGTCAGGCGGTGCCGAGGGCCGCGACGGCGGAGGCGACGGCCGCCGGGCGGACCTCCTCGGCGGCGAGGTGGGCGAACTGCACGGCGCAGTCGGCGAGCCCGCCGAGCGCCACGGTCGCGCCGATCTGCCGCTCCAGGGCGGGGGAGGGGCCGACCAGCAGTACGGCCAGCCGCTCGCGCCACTGGAAGATCATGTCGACCATCCCCAGGTCGGCCAGGGCGGGCAGTTCCCTGATCATGAGCGTCACCACCTCGCGGTGGCGGTAGTGCAGGTCGAAGTAGGCGGCCAGCAGTTCGGCGGGGTCGGCCGGGCCGGCCGCCTCCTGCTCGGCGATGAACGCCTCGCCCTCCCGCATCATCGGCTCGACGATGCTGCGGACCAGCTCCTCGCGTGAGGCGAAGTGGTAGTACAGCGCGGGCTTGGTGATCCCCAGCCGGTCGGCGATGTCCTGCAGGCTGGTCTGCTGCACACCCTGGGCGATGAACAGCTCGCGGGCGACCCGCTGGATCCGGGTCTTGGTATCGCTCCTGGCCACCGGATGAGGATAGCGCCCCCGCTTAACGTCTGGTAAGTTCGTCGCCGCCGACTTACCTATCGTTAAGTAAGGGAGTTGCCGTGCGCATCCTCATCTCCGGGGCCAGCGTCGCCGGCCCCGTCCTGGCCTACTGGCTGCACCGCCACGGCTTCACGCCCACCGTGGTGGAGCGGGCGCCGGCCCCGCGCAAGACCGGCGGTCACGCCGTCGACCTGTTCACCCCCGCCATGGAGATCGCCGAGCGGATGGGCGTGCTGGAGCGCATCCAGGCGAAGGCCACCGGCACCGAGCACCTCACCTTCCACCGGGAGGGGGTCGCGCGACCCGTCGAGGTCGGGATCGGCAGGTTCCTGCGCTCCGTCTCCGACCGGCACGCCGAGATCATGCGCGACGACCTCGCCGAGATCCTCCACGACGCCACCCGCGACGACGTCGAGTACGTCTTCGGCGACTCCATCGCCTCCATCGCCGAACGCGACCACGGCCTGGACGTCACCTTCGACGCAGGCGCCCCCCGCCGCTTCGACCTGGTGATCGGCGCCGACGGCCTGCACTCCAACGTGCGGCGGCTGACCTTCGGCGAGGAGTCGCGCTTCACCCACTGGATCGGCGCCTACCTGGCCGTGCTGTCGATGCCCAACGACCTGGGCCTGGACGGCCGCATGGTCACCTACAGCGGCCCCGGCCGGATGGCCGGCGTCTACGGAGCGCGTCACATGGACGACGCCCGCGCGGTCTTCCTCTTCCGCACCGACCGGCCGCTGGACTACCACCACCGCGACACCGAGCGGCAGAAGGCCCTGCTGCGGCAGGCGTTCGCCGGGGCCTCACCGCAGGTCGGGCGCATGCTGGACGAGCTCGACCGCACCCCGGCCTTCTACTTCGACTCCATCACCCAGCTGCGTATGGACACCTGGTCACGCGGCCGCGTCACCCTCGCCGGAGACGCCGGCTACGGCCCGGGGCCCGCCGTCGGCGGCGGCACCAGCCTGGCCGTCGTCGGCGCCTACGTCCTGGCCGGGGAGCTGGCCGAGGCCGGCGGCGACCACACGCGCGCCTTCCCCGCCTACGAGCGCGAGCTCGGCGACTACGTCCGGCGCAGCCGAGCCTTCGCCCTGGGCGCGGCCCGCGGTCTCGTCCCGGGCAGCCACGCCCGGCTGCGGATCCTGGCCGCCGCGGCCCGGCTGGTCACCGTACTGCCCGAGGGGATGGTCCGCGCGCTGGCGAAGCTCAACCGTTCGGGGGTGCGGCTGCACGACACCGTCACGCTCAAGGACTACCGGCCCGAGGGCCCCGTAAGGGTTCAGAGCCGGTAGCGGGGAACGCGTGGGTCACGCCGACGTGCGCACCGACGTGCGCACCGACGTCGTCGCCGCGGGCCGCCTCCAGCAGATCGACAACGCCGACGCCTGAACCGCGCCGGGTTTTGCGGAGACTCGGGGCAGACCACACACGCAGTTTGACCTGTGGGAGATCGCCCCGTCCGGTAAACCGGCCCGGTCCTGGCTGACCGTCATCGAGGACGATCATTCCCGTGCGATCGAGGGGTACGCGGTCAACCTGGGCGCTCCATCGAGCTCGTCCGCACCCACGATTCGCATCTGGCAGTTCCGGCCGCCCCGCGCTGCCGGCGCTCCTGGTCGGCCTCGAAGCCGACGTCGGCGCAGGTGTTGAACATGACGCCCTGACCGTCGATCTCGTAGAAGCGGGGTGTGAACGCCTGGGCGAAGACGCCGTCGAAGTCGGCCGAGAACTCTGTGTCGTCCATGGCAGAGCCTTTCTCAGGGGCGGTGAGCGGCCTGGCGCCAGGCCGGCGGAAAACAACCGGCGAATGGGATGCCGGCCACCGTTGACGCTCTGATGTACTTCATACAATATATTGTCTATGCATCTGGAGCACTCAGTCACGTCAGCGCGGGACGCGGCGTATGCGTACCTCCGCAGCGGGCTCGTGGAGGGGCGCCTCCGCCCCGGGGAAATCCTTGACGACGCCACGATCGCCCAGGAGATCTCCATCAGCAGGACTCCGGTCCGAGAGGCGCTCATCCAGCTGGAGCGCGAAGGCATGGTGACCGCCGCGCCGCGTCGCAGGCCCAAGGTCGCCGAGGCCCAGCCGGACGACCTGGTGTCGATCATCGCGCCGCTCGGCACGCTGCAGGCGCTGGCCGCTCAGCTCGCCGCGCCGCACGCGACCGACGACGACGTGGCCGCCATGCGCGGCCACAACGACGAGCTGCTGCAGGCGATCGAGGACGGGGACATCGTCCGGGCACGCCTGGCGGACATGGCCTTTCATCGGGTGCTGGTGAGCAGGGCGGACAACCGGTTCCTCACCTCCTGCATCGACTCGCTGGAGATGCACACCAGCCGCGTCATGTCGCTGTATTTCCGCAACCGCGGACCTGATGGACAGTCCGCCCACGAGCATGCCGAGATCATCCAGGCCGTTCTCGACCGTGACTCGGCAGCAGCGGCCAGCGCTACGAGCAGCAACTATCTGCGGGGGCTTCGCCTCGGCGGGGAGGAGGCATGATGGTTCGCTCGGTGAACAGGATCGTGGAGGACCTGCGGGCCGATCGCCGCACCGACCCCGATGCCGTCAACCTCTCCTCCGACACCCAGACCAGGCCGACCGGCGGCATGCGGCAGGCCATCGCGCAGGCGGTCGTCGGAGACGAGCAGACACGCTCCGACCCGACGACTCTGGCCCTGGAGGAACGGGTCGCCGACCTGCTCGGCCATGAGGCGGCCGTCTTCCTGCCCTCCGGCACCATGTGCAATGAGATCGCGGTGCGGCTGCACGTGGGTCATGCGGGTGACGAGGTCCTGGCCGAGGCGTCGTCCCACCTGATCAACGCTGAGGCCGGCGGTCCCGCCGTGCTCTCGGGCGCGGTGCTCACTCCCATCCAGGGCGAACGTGGCGTCTTCACCGGTGACCGGCTGGCGAGCATGATCCGGCCGCCGGGCAACCGGTACACGCCGGTCACCCGGCTGGTGTCCGTCGAGCAGACCGCCAACGCCGGTGGCGGACGCGTCTGGCCGCTGGACGCCATCCGGGAGGTCACCGAGATCGCGAGGGAACGCGAGATCGCCACCCACCTGGACGGTGCGCGCCTGCTGAACGCCTCGGTCGCCGGCGGGGTCGAGCCGCGGAGCTACGCGAGCCTCTTCGACACCGCCTGGATCGACTTCTCCAAAGGTCTGGGCGCGCCGGTGGGGGCAGTGCTCGTGGGCAGCACGAGCCTGATCGAGCAGGCATGGCGCTACAAGCAGATGTGGGGCGGCGCGCTTCGCCAGTCGGGCATGCTCGCCGCGGCGGCCCTGTACGCGCTCGACCACCATGTCGAGCGGCTGTCCGTGGATCACGCCAATGCCAAGGCACTGGCCGAGGGGCTGGCCGGCATCGACGGCATCGACATCGACCCGGCACATGCGGAGACGAACATCGTCTACTTCGAGGTCGACGACGCCCCCGCCTTCGAGGCCGGGCTCGCCGCGCATGGCGTGCTCGTCGGAGCCAAGGGACGCCGCCGCGTCAGGGCCGTCACCCACCTCGACATCACGGCGGACGACATCGCCGCCGCGATCGCGGCGGCCAGGAAAGTCATGGGAGAACGACGATGATGCACACGGCCCCGAGGCCGGATCCGGTGGCGAACCTGCCTCGCCTGTCCGCGCTGTTCGCGCAGGCGGGAGTGGACGCGCTGGTGGCCTCCAGCGTGGAGAACGTCATCTACCTCACCGGCTATGAACACTGGCCGCTGCACGTCTTCCGGGAGCACGACGTCTTCGCCGTGGTGCGGGCCGACGGGCACCGCGCCCTGATCGCCCCCCGCAACGCGGGCGAATACCTCGCCATGTGCCCGCCCGACGACTGCGACCTGTACACCTACGGCGACTTCTTCGTGGCATCCGCCCCCTTCGAGGAGCTCTCGACGGTGGACCGGGCGCTGATGGCCGTCAGGCAGGAGCCACCGCACGACGACACGGCCGCCCTCGCACTCGCCCGAGCCCTGCGCGACCTGGGCGTGGCCGGCCGGCGAGTGAGCATCGACGGCCAGGCCATGAGCGCGGGAGCGCGGGCCCGGCTGGCCGAAAGCCTCTCAGCGGTCTCCGAGGTCGACGGCAACACGCTGATGCGCGCCGTACGGCGGGTCAAGACCGCGACCGAGATCGAGCGCCTGCGCGAGGTGGCGCGCGCCACCGAGGGCGCGATGCGCTCCATGCTGGAGAGTGCGCGCGTCGGCGACTCCGAGCCGGAACTGGTCCGCCGCTTCCGGCACGCGGCGCTGGAACGCGGCATCGAGCCGGGGCACTGCGAGACCAACATCGGCGAGCGCGCGGGCGGCTGTTTCCCGCCCGACCCCGACGTCAGGGTGCGTGAAGGGGTGGCGATCAGGTCCGACTGCGGCGGACGGTCGCGCGGCTACTGGGCCGACACCGGACGCAACTCCTTCGTCGGCGACGTGCCGAGCGCACTGGTCAAGGCGCTGGACGCGACGCGAGCCGGCATGGAGACCCTGGCCGAGCTGGTCAGGCCGGGCGTGGTCGTCTCGGAACTGGCGGCGGCGGGCATCGAGGCCGTCCGACGGGCGGGGCTCCCCGAATTCCGGCGTCACCACGTCGGGCACGGAATCGGCCTGGAGATGTACGAGCACCCCATCCTGAGCCCCCGGCCGGGCGGCGAACGCCACACCCTGATCGAGGGCGAGGTCATCAACCTCGAAGTGCCCTTCTACGCCGTCGGCATCGGCGGACTCCAACTGGAGGACACGGTGGTCGTCACCGCCAACGGCCCCGAGTTCCTCACCTCCGGCCCGAGCACGTGGACGCCGTGAGCGCCCTGCCGTCCGGTGTCCTGCTCACCGGAGCGGCGGGCACCATCGGCACCTCATTGCGCGAAACCGCGCTCCGCCGGATCGCTCACCTCCGCCTCTCGGACCTCCGTCCCCTCGGCGCGACAGCGGCCCACGAGGAGTTCCTCCAGGCCGACCTCACCGACCTCGACCAGGTCAGGGCGGCCGTCCGCGGCATGGACGCGGTCATCCACCTCGGCGGCGTCGCCGACGAGACCGGTTTCGCCGCACTCAAGGGCCCTAACCTCGAAGGCGTCCGCAACGTGTTCGAGGCCTGCCGGCTGGAGCGGGTGCCACGGGTGATCAACGCCAGCTCCAACCGGGTCACCGGCTTCCACCCCGTGGACCGGACACTCGACGGGACGGAAGCCGTCCGCCCCGACGGCCTGTACGGCGCGACCAAGGCGTTCGGGGAGGCGCTGGCGAGCCTGTACGCCGACCGGTTCGGCCTCGACGTCGTCTCGGTCCGCATCGGTTCCTTCGAGGAGCGGCCGTCCGAACCGCGCCACCTGCACACCTGGTTCAGCCCCGCCGACGCGGCCAGGCTCTACGAGGCGTGCCTGGCGGCGCCGGCCGGGTTCGGCCACATCGTGATCTACGGGGTCTCACGCAACACGCGCTCATGGTGGTCGCAGAACGCGGCCGCGAGAGCGCTCGGCTACGAGCCGCAGGACGACGCGGAGCGCTTCGCGCACCTCCTGCAGCCATATGCCGAGCGTTACCAGGGGGGTCAGTACACGCACTACGAGTACGGAGGCTGGGCCGCCAGACCGGGCGCCGACTCCACTCTCTGATCGAAGGATCGCACCATGCTCACACCCCCCGCCCAACCCACTGCCACGCGTAAATCGCGGGTGATCGCCGCGGCTGCGGTCGGCACCATGCTGGAGTGGTACGACTTCTCCGTCTACGCGGCGCTGGCGACCTGGATCGCGGCCGCTTTCTTCCCCGCCGACACTCCTGGCGTCTCGCTGTTGAGCGCCCTGGCGGTGTTCGGCGTCGGCTTCCTGTTCCGCCCGCTCGGCGCCGTGGCCTTCGGCCACATCGGCGACCGGATCGGGCGCAAGGAGGCGCTCGCGCTGACCATCATCGTGATGGGCGTCTCCACCGCCCTGCTGGCCGTCGCCCCCACCCACGCGACCGCCGGCATCCTCGGCCCCGTGGTGCTGGTCGTGGCCCGCTGCGGGCAAGGCTTCTCCGGCGGCGGCGAGTTCGCGGGCGGCGCCTCCTTCCTCATCGAGCACGCGCCGGAGGGCCGCCGGGGCTTCTACGGCGCCATCCACTACATGGCGCTCATCGGCGGCAACCTGGTCGGCGCCGGCATCGTGGCGGGGCTGAGTTTCTCCCTCACCCAAGCGCAGATGGAGACCTGGGGATGGCGGGTGCCGTTCGTGATCGGGGCCGTCGCGGCGTTCGCCGGTCTCTACATCCGCCGCCGCCTGGGTGACACCCCGGTCATGGAGGGGGCCAAGAAGCAGGACGACATCCCCCGCTCACCCTTCATCGAGGCGCTGCGGAGCGACGGCCGCGCCGTCCTGCGCGGGATGGGCCTGGTCGTCGGGTTCACCATCATGAGCTACACCTACGTCAACATGCAGTCCTACATCGTCACCGTCTCCGACCTGTCGCAGGGCACGGCGGTGGCGCTCTACAGCCTCTCGCTGCTCGTCCAGCTCGGGATGATCGGCCTGTTCGGCCGTCTGTCCGACCGCGTCGGCCGCAAGCCCGTCCTCGTTGCGGGCGCGGCGCTGATGGTCGTGGTCACCTACCCGAGCTTCCTGCTCATCTCCTCGGGCTCCACCGGCCTGATCCTCGCCGGCCTGATGCTCATGGCGGTGGCGATCGCCGTCTACGCCGGCGCCTTCACCACCGTCATCACCGAGCTGATGTCCAGGCGCACCCGATACACGGCTCTGGCGGTCAGCTACGGCTTCGCGGTGGCCATCTTCGGCGGCACCGCCGGCTTCGTGGTCGCCTGGCTGCGACAGGCGATGGGCTCCAGCCTCGCGCCCGCCCTGTTCGGCGTCGTGGCGGCGGTCATCACCCTCGTCACCGCGCTCACCACCCGTGAGACCCGGTTCGCCCGGCTCGAAGACTAGGAAAGGCCTGCCATGACATCCGGATCACCGGCCGGTGAGACGGTCATGACGATCGGTGGCCCCGTTCCCGCCGCCGAGCTCGGCGTCACCCTCATGCACGAGCACCTGTTCATCAACCAGATGCGAGAACAGCGGCGAGCGGGGCTCGTCAACGACCTGGACATGATCGTAGGTGAGGTCGGCAGGTTCGCCGGTGCGGGTGGCGGCACCATCGTCGAGCTGACCGTGGCGGAGCTGGCCGACGGCGCCGCCCCCGATCCGGCGGGCTGCCACACGCGTGAGGAGGCGGGCACCGGCTGCTCGTCCGGCAGCGCCCGCCCCCTCGCGAACGTGACCGCGCTGGCCCAGGTCGCGGCCAGGACCGGCGTCCGCCTGGTGCTGGGAACGGGCCATTATCGCGACCCCTACCTGGACCGCGACTGGTTCGACCGGCACTGCGCCGACAGCATCGCCGACGAGCTCGTCCGGGACATCCGGGAGGGCATCCCTGGGACCGGGGGGGTACGCGCCGGCATCATCGGCGAGATCGGCGCCGACAAGTGGTATCTGTCGGCCGCCGAGGAACGTTCCTTCCGCGCCGCGGCCCGGGCGCACCGCCGTACCGGTGTCCCGGTGACCACGCACGCCGCGCGGTGGCCGGTGGGCCTGGTCCAGCTCGACCTGCTGTGCGGGGAAGAGGGGGTGCCGCCGGAGCGGGTGATCATCGGTCACGTCGACACGGTGAAGGCGCCCCTGGAATACGCGCTCGATCTGGCCGCCAGGGGAGCCTGGGTGCAGTTCGACAACCTGCGCTCACGCCGCCCGCAGGACCTCGACCACCTGGCCTCCCGCGTCCTGGGCTTCGCCAGGGCAGGACGGCTGGATCGGCTGCTGCTCTCGCACGACCTGTGCACCACCGCCGACTGGCCGGACGAGGGCGGGGTCGGGCTCACCCACCTGCTCACCACCGTCAGAGGGCACCTGGTCGCCGCGGGCCTGGAGGAAGAGGAGTTCGACCAGCTCATGATCGGCAACCCACGCCGCGCGCTGGCGGGCACATGATGGACGCCGTCGCAACCGCCGTCTCCGCGCTGCGGGAGAACGGGGTCCAGGTCGAGACGGACAAGCGGCGGATCGCGGAGTACTCCTACGACGCGTCCAACTACCGCGTGCGGCCCGCCGCGGTCGCCTTCCCCCGCGACGCCGGCGAGGTGACCCTGATCGCACAGCGGTGCCATGCGGCGGACCTGCCCCTGACCGGCCGCGGCGGCGGCACGTCCATGGCGGGCAACGCGATCGGCCCCGGGCTCGTCATCGACTTCTCCCGGTACCTGAACAGAATCCTGGAGATCGACGAACAGCAGGCGACCGCGCGCGTGGAGGCCGGTGTCGTACTCAGCGACCTGGCGCGCGAAGCGGAGGCCGCCACCTGCGGGAGGCTCACGTTCGCGCCCGATCCCTCCTCCAGGACCAGGGCCACCATCGGCGGCGCCGTCGGCAACGACGCCTGCGGCAACCGCTCCGTGCGGCACGGCAGGACGTCCGACCACGTGCTCTCGCTGGACGTGGTGACCGCCGACGGCCTGCGCCTGACCGCGCACCGCGGCGGCCTGACCGCGACCGACCCCGGCGACACGGCGTCCGCCCGCAGGGCCGCCGAGCTGTCGGCCGGGCTCGGCGATCTGGCCCGCCACCACCTGGCCGCCCTACGCACCGAGCTGAGCAGGATCCCGCGCCAGGTGTCCGGCTTCCACCTGGGGCACCTGCTGCCGGAGAACGGCTTCGACGTGGCGCGCTCCCTGGTCGGCAGCGAGGGAGCGTGCGCGCTGGTGGTCGCCGCCACGGTCCGGCTGGTCCCGGTGGCGCCCGCGACACGACTGCTGTGCCTGGGCTACCGGGACGTGGTCGAGGCGGCCATGGACGTCGAGACGATCTTGCAGTTCCGGCCAACCGCCGTGGAGGGCATGGACCGGGTGATCGTCGACACGATGCGGCGGCGGCGCGGGCACGATTCGGTCAGCGGGCTGCCGGAGGGCGAGGCGTGGTTGTATGTCGAACTCGACGGCGATCACCTCGCCGCCGTCGACGACTCCGCCGCCGACCTGATGCGCCGCCTGGTCGCGGCGGGACGGCTGGTCGACGGGCGGGTGGTCGACAGCGCCGGCGATCGCGCCTCGCTGTGGCGGGTGCGCGAGGACGGCGCCGGGCTGTCCAGCCGGCTGCCACCGCAGGCTCTGGATGAGTCGAGGGATGAGTCGTCGAGGGATGAGTCGTGGCCCGGTGAGGAGTCATGGCCGGGCTGGGAGGATTCGGCCGTCGCACCGGAACGCCTGGCGGCCTACCTCGCCGACCTGCGCGGGCTGCTGTCCGCGCACGGGCTGCGAGGGGTGATGTACGGGCACTTCGGGGCCGGCTGCGTCCACATGCGGGTCACCTTCGACCAGCGCACGAGCCAGGGCAGGCGCGTGATGCGCGACTTCCTGCGCGCCGCGGCCGAGCTCGTCGTCTCCCACGGCGGCTCCCTGTCCGGTGAGCATGGCGACGGACGGGCCCGATCCGAGCTGCTGTCGCTCATGTACTCCGCCGAGATGATCACCGCCTTCGAGGAGTTCAAGGACCTCTGGGACCCCGACGGCCTGCTCAACCCCGGCATCATCGTGCGCGCGGGAAACCCGACCGGCGACCTCGCACTCGCCGAGGTGCCGGACCGGGGCTGGGAGACGGCCTTCGACTTCGCTCCCGCCCACAGCGTCGCCCCCTTCGCCCATGCGGTCCAGAGTTGCGTGGGCGTGGGCCGCTGCCGTACCACCGGCGGGGGCTTCATGTGCCCGAGCTACCGCGCCACCCGAGACGAGAAGGACTCCACCCGCGGCAGGGCACGGGTCCTGCAGGAGATGCTCAGGGGAGACACCGGCTGGCGCTCGGAGGACGCGCGCGAGGCACTGGACCTGTGCCTGTCCTGCAAGGCGTGCTCCAGCGACTGCCCCACCGGGGTCGACATGGCGACCTACAAGGCCGAGTTCCTCCACCACTACCACCAGGGCCGGCCACGCCCGGTCTCCCACTACAGCCTCGGCTGGCTCCCGCGGTGGCTGCGTGTCACCGGACGGCTCGCGCCGGCGGTGAACGCGCTGCTGGCCACCCGGCTCGGACCCCACCTGGCCCGGCTCGGCGGCGTGGCGCCCGGCAGGGCCCTGCCCCGCTTCGCCGGAAGGCGAGAGCTGAGCCGTGCCCTCGGCCGGCCGGGCCCGTCCGGCGGGCCCGACGGGCTCGTGCTGGTCGTGGACAGCTTCACCAAGGGCTTCCGCCCGCACGTGGCCGGTGCGGCGGCGCGGGTGCTGCGCACCGCCGCGGACTCCGTCGAATGCCGCAGCGACGTATGCTGCGGCCTCACGTGGATCTCCACCGGGCAGTTGCGCGCCGCCGCCGAACGGCTCAGCCGGACGGTCGAGCTCCTCGACGACGGCACCGACCGGCCCATCGTCGTGCTCGAACCGAGCTGCGCGGCGGCTCTGACCAAGGACCTGCCCGAGCTCGTCGGCACCCCGGCCGCCCGCAGGGTGGCCGCCCGGGTGCGCGGCTTCTCGGCGATCGTGACCGAGTTGGCCGCGGCAGGCTGGCGGCCCCGGCCCGCCGCCGACCGGGCGCCGGACGGCGTCGCGGTCCAGACCCACTGCCACGAGTACGCGGTCCTCGGCGCGGCCCACCAACGCCAGGCTCTCCAGGCGGCCGGCGTCACAGTCGCGCGAGAGTCGGCCGGCTGCTGCGGCGTGGCCGGCAACTTCGGCTTCGAGGCCCGGCACTTCCAGATGAGCATGCGGGTCGCCGAGCAGTCCCTGGCCCCCGCCCTGCGCGACACGCCCGGCCTGCCGGTGCTGACCGACGGGTTCAGCTGCCACATGCAGGTGCGCCAGCTCGACCCCGGCAGGACGGCCATGCACCTGGCCGAGTTGCTCGACCCCGCTCCAGAAGAAAGGCACCACCCATGACCACGCACGGCCTGTTCATCGACGGCACGTGGGGCCCGGCCGCATCCGGGCGGACCTTCGCCGTAGAGAACCCGGCGACCGGCGAGACCATCGCCATGGTCGCCGACGGCGACGGCGACGACGCCCGCCGCGCCATCGAGGCCGCGGGCGCACGGCAATCCGGCTGGTCGCGAAGCGCGCCGCGCGAGCGCGGAGAGATCCTGCGCCGCACCTACGAGATCATCATGAACCGCGCGGACGAGCTGGCAGCCCTCATCACCGCCGAGATGGGCAAGCCGCTGGCCGAAGCGCGCGGCGAGGTGATGTACGGCGCCGAGTTCTTCCGATGGTTCGCCGAGGAAGCGGTCAGGATCGGGGGCGACCACACTCTCAGCGGAGACGGACGCACCCGCATCCTGGTGACCAAGGGCCCGGTCGGGCCGTGCGTGCTGGTGACCCCGTGGAACTTCCCGCTCGCCATGGGCGCGCGCAAGATCGGCCCGGCCGTCGCCGCCGGCTGCACCATGGTGTTCAAGCCGGCCGAGCAGACGCCGCTCACCTCACTCGCCCTGACCCGCATCCTCACCGAGGCGGGACTGCCGGCGGGAGTGCTGAACGTCGTCACCACCTCCGACCCCGGCGGCGTGGTCGGCCCGTGGATGAGCAGCGGCATCGCCCGGAAGATCAGCTTCACCGGGTCCACCGACGTCGGCAGGCTGCTGCTCGCCCAGGCCGCCGAGAACGTCATGCGTTCGTCCATGGAGCTGGGCGGCAACGCGCCCTTCCTCGTCTGCGAGGACGCTGCCCTCGACCGCGCCGTCGAGGGCGCCGTGACCGCGAAGATGCGCAACATGGGCGAGGCGTGCACGGCCGCCAACCGGTTCTTCGTCCACCGGTCCGTGGCCGGCGAGTTCAGCGCCAAGCTGGGCGAGCGCCTGTCGGCGCTCAAGGTCGCCGACGGCGCGGCCCGAGGAGCCGAGGTCGGGCCGCTCATCGACCGGGCCGGGCTGGAAAAGGTCGAACAGCTGGTGGACGACGCGGTAGGCAGGGGCGCGTCGGTCGTCGTGGGCGGATCGCGGCTCAGCGGCAGCGGCTACTTCTACGCCCCCACGGTGCTTGCCGACGTGCCCCCGGACGCCGCGCTGATGTCCACCGAGATCTTCGGCCCCGTGGCGCCGATCATCCCGTTCGACGACGAGGAGGAGGCCGTGCGGCTGGCCAACGACACCGAGTGGGGGCTGGTCGGCTACGTGTTCACCACGGACCTCGACCGCGCCTTCCGGCTCGGCGAGGCGCTGGACGTCGGCATGGTGGGCGTCAACACCGGCCTGGTCTCCAACCCTGGGGCTCCCTTCGGCGGCGTCAAGCATTCCGGCCTGGGCAGAGAAGGCGGACGAGCCGGGATCGAGGAGTATCTGGAGAGCAAGTATCTGGCCATTCCCCGTTCCTGATGGCACCGTCAGACCGCGGCGAAGGAACCCCCTCGAACGGCCAACGGGCGAGCTGAGCTGAAACCAGGAAGCTGATTTCCCGGTTCAGGACGTATATGGCGGCTGATGCCACGTTGGTTAACGGCACCCCGACCAGGCCGCGACCGCCGCCGCGTTCCCTTACGCCTACCGGCCGCCGGCACCGATCCTGCATCTGCTGGGCCCACGGCTTCCGAACGATCTGACCGAGCCCACCAGATCCAGCCTCTACCTGACCTCCAGTGACGAAATGCGAGGTGTCACCGGCGTATACGTCAACGCCAAAGGCGAACGCGTTCCCTGGCCCGAAAGCGTCCTCTACCTCATGGAGCCCCGGCCGCCGGGCGGGGCCGCCTCGCCGCCGCGACGGGTGAGCGGCCCGGCCGGCGCCCGCCGTACGGGCGGCCGTACGGGCACCCGCGTGGTGGGTTCCGGCCGGGCGGGTGGCGGGGAGCGGCCGCGGGCGCCGGTCCCGCGTCCCCGCCGCGCCGTACGGTCCGGGTTCCTCCGTACGGCGCGGCGGGCCGTCCCCCCGGGGGCCTCAGACGGCCTTGGAGAAGCCGGCGTCGACCGTGAAGTCGGCGCCGGTGGTGCTGGCCGAGCGCGGCGAGGCCAGCAGGGCGATCACGTCGGCGGCCTCCTGCGGGTCCACCAGGCGCCCGGTGGTGAGGTTCATCATCTGCGGCGCCACGGTGTCGAGCACGCTGTCGCGGTCGGTGCCGGCCTGGGCGGCGATGATGTCGGCCGCGCCGCCCTCCTCGGTCCACCACGCCGTGCGCACCGCGCCCAGGGAGACGGTGTTGACGCGGATGCCCTGCGGCGCGTACTCCTCCGACAACGTCTGGGTCAGGGTGTTCAGGGCGGCCTTGGCGGCGTTGTAGTCGACGTTCATCGGGCCGGGCTGGCGGGCGAGACCGGAGGAGACGTTGACGATCGAGCCTCCGCCGCGCGACAGCATCAGCGGGATGGCGGCCCGGGTCGCCCGGACTGCGGAGAAGAGGTTGAACTCGAACATCCGCAGCCAGTCTTCGTCGGTGGGCGCCATGAACGAGAACCGCGGCAGGCTGACGCCCGGCGGGGGACCGCCGGCGTTGTTGACCAGGATGTCCAGGCCGCCGAACTCCTCCTCGGCGCGGGCCACGACCCGGGCCGGGGCGTCGGGGTCCATCAGGTCGGCCGAAACGTGGACGAGGTCGCTCCCGGCCAGGGCGTCGAGGTCCGGGCTGGTCTTGCGGGAGGCGGCCACCACCCGGGCCCCCTCGGCCAGCAGGGTGCGCACGACGGCCAGTCCCACGCCCTTGGAGGCGCCGGTGACGACGGCCACCCGGCCGGACAGCTGCAGATCCATCGAAAGTCTCCATTCCTTGCGGCGGTCTTGTGCCGCCTGCCGCGCTCTGCCGCGGCCGTTCCTCACGGTGTGGCGGCCCGCCGCGCCTCCCGGGCCGGGCGGCGGGCCGTGACCTCGACGGTAGGGCGGCGGCGGAGGCGGCGTCCGGCGGCGGCCGGACGTGCAATTCCGGCGGGGATCGGACCCGCAATCCCGGCTCCCGGCGGGCCCTTCGCGGCCTCGTCGCTCCCCGGCGGCGGCTTCCCGTTCTCCGTGAACACCGCTCTTGGGGAGATGGCCCCCGCCGGGCGGGCGCGGGAGCATCTCCCCAGAAGACGATCCCGCGCGGAGCGGGTGAGCCACCGAGGAGATGTCATGCGAAAGATCGTCGCCGGTTTCTTCCTGTCCCTGGACGGCGTCATGGAGTCGCCGGAGAAGTGGCACTTCCCCTACTTCGACGAGGAGATGGGCCAGGCCGTGGCGGCGCAGGCGGAGGGGGCCGACGCCATGCTGCTGGGCCGGGCCACCTACCAGGAGTTCGCCGGCTACTGGCCCACCGCGGACGACGACCCGATGGCGGCGCAGATGAACGAGACGCCCAAGTACGTCGTCTCCTCCACCCTGAAGACGCTGGAGTGGCAGAACTCGACGCTGATCAGCGGGAACGTCACCGAGGAGATCGCCAGGCTCAAGCAGGGGCCGGGCAGGGACATCTCGATCAGCGGCAGCGCCACCCTCGTGCGGTCGCTGCTGCGCGAGGGGCTGCTGGACGAGCTGCGGCTGCTGGTCCACCCGATCGTCGTGGGAAGCGGCCGGCGGCTGTTCCCCGAGGGCGGCGAGCAGACGCCCCTGAAGCTGGTGGAGTCGCAGACCTTCGGCACCGGTGTGGTGCACCTGGTCTACCACCCGGCCTGAAGGCTCCGGAGCGCGGAGGGACGCGGGGGTCCGCGCGGGCACGGGAACCGTACGGGACGGCCGTACGGCCTCTCAGAAGCTCAGAAGCTCAGGAGCCCAAGGGCTCAGGGGCTCAGGGCACCCCGCACAGCCGCAGCGCGGCGGTGACGGCGGCGGCCGCGACGACGACCAGCGGGAACGGCGCGCGGCGCAGCACCAGGATCCCGGCGGCCAGCACGCCGGCCGGTCTGGCCCAGCCGGCGAAGCCGCCGCCCTCGGTGAGCGCGGCGGTGGCCGCCAGCGCGGTCAGCAGCACCGCGGTGGCGGCGGGCAGCAGCGACCGCAGGCGGCCGGGGAGCTCCATCCGGCCGCGCAGCAGCGGCCCGGCCAGCCGGAACGCGTACGTTCCCGCGGCCAGTACGGCGATGGCGAGCAGGGGCATCGGTGCGTCTCCTTCGTCGGGATGGTCAGGCGGGATGGTCGGGCGGGAGGAGCTCGCCCGGGGGCGGGCCGGACGCGGGCGGGCGGCGCCGGCCCGCGGGCCGGGCCCGGCCGTCTCACGCCGGGTCCCCGCCGCCCGCCGGGCGGGCGGGGGGCAGCACCAGGCCGCCCAGGGACAGCAGCACCGGCAGGCCGGCGGGCAGGAACGGCGTGGCGGCGACGGCGGCGGCCGCGCCGTACAGGGCGGCCCGGCGGGTGGCGCGCTCGCGCAGCGCGGGCAGCGCCAGGGCCAGCAGCACGGCGGGGAAGGCCGCGTCCAGCCCGAGGGCTCCGACGTCGCCGAGGGCCCGGCCGGCCAGCGCGCCGCCCGCCACGGCCAGGTTCCATGAGGCGAACAGCGCGAGCCCGCAGGTCCAGAAGGTGACGCGGCGCGCCCGCGGCCCGCTTCCGGCCAGCACGAAGGCCACCACCTCGTCGGTGATCAGGTGGGCGCCCGCCAGCCTGGCGGCGAGCCGCCCGCCGGGGGCGTCGGCGACGGCGAAGCCGAAGGGCAGCAGGCGGGCGTTGAGGACGAGCCCGGAGACGACGGCGGCGAGCGGGCCGCCGCCGGCCAGCACCACGCCGAGCGCGGCGAACTGGGCGCCGCCGGCGAAGACCAGCAGCGACATGAGGACCGGCACCTGCGGCGGCAGGCCGCCGGAGACGGCGATCGCGCCGAAGGAGGCGCCGACGAGCGCGTCGGCCAGACAGACCAGGGCGATGTCGCGGAGGGTGCCGCGCCCGATTGTTCGCCGTAATGAACGCATGGACGTTATACTGAACACTCTGCCAGTGGTTCGTCAAACCGAACGAAATGATCCGATGGAGTGAACGCATGGCCGACGGCGCCCCCGCACCCGCCGACCCCTCGCCCTCGCGCCTGATCGCGTCGATCGCGGCGTCGATCCGCCGGGAGCGCGAGCGCGCCGGCCTGTCGCTGAGCGAGCTGTCCCGCCGCGCCGGCCTGGCCAAGTCCACCCTGTCGCAGCTGGAGGCCGGCACCGGCAACCCCAGCGTGGAGACGCTGTGGGCGCTCGGCGTCGCCCTCGGCGTGCCGTTCGGCCACCTGGTCGACCCGCCGCGGCCGGCCGTGCGGATCCTGCGCGCCGGCGAGGGGGAGGCCACCCGCTCCGAACACTCCGACTACGCCGCCACACTGCTGGCCTCATGCCCGCCGGGCGCCCGGCGCGACATCTACCGCATCGAGGCCCAGCCGGGCGAGCCGCGCCTGTCGGAGGCGCACCTGCCCCACACCGTCGAGCACCTGGTGATCGGCGCGGGCCGGGCACTGGCCGGCCCGGCCGGCGAACCGGTCGAGCTCGGCCCGGGCGACTACCTGACCTATCCCGGCGACGCCCCGCACGTCTTCCGGGCCCTGGAGCCCCGCACCAGCGCGGTGATCGTCATGGAGCACCGGTGACCCGGCCGCGAGACACAACTACTTGACACCAAATAGCAAGTACTTGCTATCGTTCGTCAAGTGAGTACGGCGGAACACGTCGCGCTGGCCGGTGAGCTGGCCGCGCTGACCCAACGAAGGATCACCGACCCCCTGGAGATCCTGCTCGGCTCCGGCGAGCAGACCGGGCCGGTCAGGGAACGGCTGCGCATCGAGGCCGAGGTGTGGGCCGCGCAGCTGCTGGGACGCGACGAGCGGCTCGCGGTCCGCACCGCGGCGCGGCTCATCGCCGCGCTCTTCCCCTCGGACGGCCCGTTCGACCCGCCCGACGAGTGGTGGCGCACGGCCTTCGGCCGGGCGGTGGCCCGCCGCGCCGGCCACCCGGGCAGGCAGGCGGTGCCGTTCTCCACGGCCGGGGCGATGCTCGGCATCACCCGCCAGGGCGTCCACGACCTCGTCAAACGCGCCAAACTCGACCGCCACCCCGACGGCGGGGTGAGCACCGACTCCATACGCCGACGCCTCAACCAGCCCCAGGAGCGCCATGCCGCACGACACGACCGTCACTGACCACGACATCCCCCTGGCCGTGCGCGACTCCGGCGGGCCCGGAGACCCCGTCCTGCTGCTGCACGGCCTCGGCGGCACCCTGGAGGCATGGGACGCCCTCGACCTCACCGGCCACCGCACCGTCGCCGTCGACCTGCGCGGCCACGGCCACTCCGGCGACGGCCCGTGGAGCTGGGAGGCGGCCCTGGACGACCTGGAGGCCGTGGTCAGGTGCCTCGGCCTGGGCGAGCCCGCCGTCGCCGGCCACTCGCTGGGCGGCATGCTCGCCGTGCAGTGGGCCCTGCGCCACCCCGGCTGCCCCGCCGTCGTCAACCTCGACGGCCTGCGCTCGGCGGAAAGCGACCCGGGCAACTACCCGGGGATGGACCCGGCCGAACGGGACCGCGACCTGGCCGCCCTCAAAGCCACCTTCGACGCCCAGGCCGCGAGCATGGGCCGTCCGCTGCCGCCCGAGGCTCAGGCGATGTTCCCTCCCAGGGCTCTGACGACGAGGGACGACGGCCAGGTCTACGCCCGGCCCGACGCCGAACTCCTCGCCGCGATCCGCTACACCCCGCCGTTCCGCGACACGATCCCGCTGCTGCGCCGCCTCACCTGTCCCACGCTGGTGGTGATCGCCGCTCAGGACCCGCCGGGCATGTCCGGCGGGGAGCTGATGGCGGCGTTCCGCAGGGGGGTGCGCCGCGACCTGACCGATCTGCCGTCCAACGTCCGCGTCGAGGAACTGGACGCCGGCCACGGCATGCTCGCCGAACGGCCCAAGGAGGTCGCCGAGCTCATCGCGGCCTTCCTGGCGGCGAACCGCGGCGCCTCACCGGCCTGAGGCCCGCGGCGGGACCGGCCCGGCCCCCTGCAGGCCGGCCCCCGGTAGGCCCCCGGGGCGCACCCGAAGACGCGGCGGAAGACGGCGATGGAGGCACTGGCCGACGACCGGCCGCACCGGTGCGCCACGACGGTCACCGGCGTGCCCCCGGCCGGCAGGACCAGCGCGTGGTGAGGACGCACCTGGGTGCGCCCCGCCGACACACCCCGCCGACACACCCCGCCGACACACCCCGCCGACACACCGCGCCGGAAACCGTCGCCGCCGCCGCGCGCCGCTTAACCTGCGGGAAAGAGGCCGCGCCGACCAGGGCCGGCCCGGTTCGCACCCGCGTGGTCCTTTCCGCGCGGAAAGGACCACGCGGAAAGGACCGAACGGGTCCGATGGGAACGCCACGGGAGCCCGCCCGGGGAAGCGGGGGAGAGGAGGGGGATGTGAGGCGTCACCTCCTCCGCGCCGTCACGGCCGCGCCGTGCCTGGCAGCGGTCCTCGCCTGCGCGGCCTGCGCCGGCGGCCCCGCGGGCACCGCCCCGGACGCCGCCCGCGGCCCGGCCGCCCCGTCCGGGAACGCGGCGGCCCCGCCCCCGGACGGCGCCGCGGGGGACGGCCTGCCCCGGGGCTTCACCCGGGCCGGCGGGCCCGGAAGCGGCCTGACCTTCGGCGTGCCGCGCTCCTGGGTCGCCCTGGAGGCCACAGGCCATGGCCTGGAGCGGCGCCTGACCCGGGCGGGCCTGACGGACAAGCAGATCCACCGGGCCGAGACCGGGCTGGAGCCCGTGGCCGCCCGCGACGGGATCTGGGCGTTCGACCCCGGCTCCATGAGCCGTTCCCCGCACCGCTTCACCACCGGCCTCACCGCCGGCTGCCGGTCCGGCGCCGCCTCCGCCGGGCAGCTGCTCGCCTCCGCCGTACGGCGGCTGGAGCCGCTGCGGGGACGCGTCGTGCGGGCCGGCACGGTGCAGGTCGCCGGGGGCGCCGCGGTGCGCGTCGGATACGTCTTCACCGTCGGCGGCGTGCGGCTGCACGGCCTGCGCCTGCTGCTGCCCGCCCCCGGCGACCGGACCTGCGTGCTGACGCTGAGCACCGACGACGCCGCCCGGCGGGGACTGCTGGAGCGGATCGGCCGGACGCTGCGGCCCCTGTGAGCCGGCCGGCCCCGCCCGCCGGGGAGGACCGGATTCCCGGCGTCGGATTCCCGGCGTCGGGGGAGGCGGTTCGGTGACGGCGGGCCGTACCCCGGCGGGGGACTCCCCGGCCGGCCGGGGCTGCGCCGGCGTTCACGGCGGTGCTACGGTGTCCGGCAGCGACGACCGGTTCGCCCTACGGAGATCGAAGGAGGTGGGTTGATGACCGTCGTGGAGATCACCGCTGTGCGCGGTGCCCGGATCATCCTCACCTTCCGGGCCTCGTCCTGACCTTCGCCTGCCCCTCTCCCTGACGGGAGCGGTCCCGGCACGGCTGCCGTCCGGCGGGGCCCCCTTGTCGAAAAGGGTCTCCACGTTGTCTTCTCATCGGCATCCTTCGCATCACCATGCTCTCTCCTGCGCCACGCGCGCCCCGGTCCCGGCCGGCCACCCCTCCCACCGCACGGCATGACGGAAAGGAACCCGGTCATGGACCTTCCCCGCATCTTCACCATCCGCGAGAGCAGCCACCGGATCCACAACCCGCTGACCGGGGCCAAACTCGCGGCCCTGGGCGAAGCGCTCCACCTCGCCCCCGGGACACGGGCGCTCGACCTCGCCAGCGGCTCGGGCGAGCTGCTGTGCACCTGGGCGCGTGACCACGGGATCACCGGCACCGGGGTGGACATCAGCACGGTCTTCACCGAGCGGGCCCGCGCCCGCGCCGCCGAACTCGGCGTCGCCGGACGGGTCGGGTTCGTCCACGGCGACGCCGCCGGCCATGTCGCCGACCGGCCGGTCGATCTGGCCGCCTGCGTCGGCGCCACCTGGATCGGCGGCGGCGTGGCCGGAACGACCGAGCTGCTCGGCCGCAGCCTGCGCCCCGGAGGCCTGATGCTGATCGGCGAGCCGTACTGGCGGCGGACCCCTCCGGACGAGGAGACCGCCAAGGGCTGCCACGTCGATCGCATCGCCGACTTCCTGCCGCTGCCGGACCTGATCGGGAGCTTCCAGGACCTCGGGTACGACGTCGTGGAGATGATGCTGGCCGACCAGGACAGCTGGGACCGCTATGCCGCGGCCCAGTGGCTCAACCTGCGCCGCTGGCTCGACCTCAACCCGGACAACGAACTGGCGCCCGCGGTACGGGAGGAGCTCACCGAGGAGCCCGCCCGCTACGCGCGCTGCACGCGTGAGCATCTCGGCTGGGGAATCTTCGCCCTCATGAGGCGCTGACGCCCCCGGTCCCGTGCGGGGCGGCGGACGGTGCGACGTCCGCCGCCCCAAGCGGGACGTGCCGTCACCCGCGGCACGGCGCCGGCGGCACGGGCGAGCCGGTCCCCGCCTCCTCCCGCCGCCGGCTCGAAGGGGGCGGGACGGCCGCCGCGCGGCGGCCCAGGGCCCAGACCGCGAGCGCGCAGCCGGCGAAGGCCGCGCCGAGGACGCTGGAGCCCGTCCATCCGGCGCCGGCGAACGCGAGGGTCGTGGTGGTGGCGCCCAAGGCGGAACCCAGGGAGTAGAAGATCATGTAGCCGCCGACGACGCTGCCGGTGCGGTCCGGGTGGGCCGTGGTGAGCAGGTGCTGGCTGCTCACGTGCACGGCCTGGACGGCGAAGTCGAGCACGACCACGCCGATGACGACGAGCCACAGCGACCACGACGCCTGCCCGACGGCGAGCCAGGAGGCGGCGAGCAGGAGGAGCGCCCCGCCGGTCACGGCGTCCGCGGCCCCGGAGTCGGCCCGGCGACCCGCCCGGCCGGCGCCGAGGGCGCCGGCCAGCCCGGCGAGGCCGAACAGCCCGATCTGCGCCGTGCTCAGATGCCACGGGGCGGCCGCGAGCGGCAGCGCCAGGCCGCTCCACAGCGTCCCGAAGGAGGCGAACAGGAAGAACGCGATCAGCCCGCGCGAGAGGAACAGGCGCTCGCGGAACAGCCCGCCCAGCGACCTCAGCACCTGCCGGTAGGCGGGGCGGGCGGCGCGCGTGTCCGGCGGCAGGACTCTCACGGCGAGCAACCCCAGCGTCGCCAGGAGCACGGCGAGCACGGCGTACACGCCGCGCCAGCCCCACACCGCGGCCAGCGCGCCGGCCGCGACCCGCGCCCCGAGGATGCCGATGACGACGCCGGAGGTCACCGCGCCGAGGTCGCGGCCGCGTTCCCCGGGCGCGGACAGGGCGGCGGTGTAGGCGACCGCCGTCTGCACGACGACCGCGAACAGGCCCGCGACCACCAGGGCGGCGAGCAGCGTCCAGACGCCGGTGGCCGCCGCGGCCAGCGCCGCGCCCGCCGCGGTCAGCAGGAGGTGCCAAGCGATGAGCCTGCGCCGGTCGGCGACGTCGCCCAGCGGGACGAGGACGGCCAGCCCCGCCAGGTAGCCGAGCTGCCCGGCGGCGACGACCCATCCCAGGCGGGCCTGCGGCACGCCCAGGTCGTCCCCGATCCGGGCGAGAACCGGCTGCGCGGCGTAGACGCTCGCCACGGCGGCCGCGCTGAGCACGGCCAGCAGCGTCCTTCGGCCGACGGTCAGGCTCATCCGCCCCACACTCCATAAGTAGCAAATTGCAACCAATGGAGCGTAAGGCAGAATGGTTTCAATCAGCAACTCTCCGGGAGCCGCGATGACCCAGACCGCGATCGGCGCCGTCAGCGCCGAGGAGGTGACCTGGACCGACCCGGCCTGCCCGGTGGCGCGGACCCTCGACCTGGTCGGCGACCGCTGGAGCCTGCTCATCGTCCGCGACGCCATGGACGGCGCGCGGGCGTTCACCGACTTCCAGCAGCGCACCGGCATCGCCCGCAACATCCTCACCGACCGGCTCCGCCGGCTCGTCGAGCGAGGCGTCCTGGACCGGCGGGCCGCGCCGTCGGGCAGGCGGCGGCTCTACACGCTCACCCCCGCCGGGCGCGACCTGTTCACCGTCATCGTGGCCCTGCGCCAGTGGGGCGAGCGCCACGCCTTCGCCCCCGGCGAGAGTCACTCCGTCCTCGTCGGCGCGGACGGCCTGCCGCTCGCCGAGCTCCGGCCGGCCGGCCCGGGCGGCGAGCCCGCCGACGCCGGCACGACCACCGTGCGCAGGAACCCCTGACGCCGCCGGTCACGGCGAGTCCCCCCGGCCCGGCGCCGGAGGCCCCCGGCGGTGGCCGGATCCGCGTGCCGAGGCGGAGGACGACGGAAACGGGCGGCGGCGGTAACGTCTTCACCGGAACGGACAAGATCACGATCTCACCAGGAGGCGGGCACCATGGCGATCCCCGATGAGGATGACGGCGCCTCCCGCCGCGAGCGGCTGCGCCGCCACGGCGAGGTGACCGCCGCGCTGGCGCCGCTCGGCGGCCGGCGGCTCGGCGAACTGCTGGAAGGCGCCGGCCCCCTGGGCGCGGGCGTCGGCGGCGCCGCACTGCTGCTGGACGTCGGCGGCGTGCCGGTGTTCGTCAAACGCGTCCCTTTGACCGACGCCGAGTGCCGCCCGGAAAACGTCATGTCCACCGCCGACCTCTTCGGCCTGCCCGCGTTCTGCCAGTACGGCCTCGGCGCGCCCGGCTTCCCCGGACCGGGCTTCGGCGCCTGGCGCGAACTGGCCGCGCACACCATGGCGACCGGCCGGGTGCTCGCCGGCCACACCGGGGCGTTCCCCCTGCTGCACCACTGGCGGGTGCTGCCCGGAGCGCCGCCGCCGACCGCCGAGCACGACGACATCGACGCCGTCGTGGCCTACTGGCACGGCTCGCAGGCCGTGCGTGAGCGGCTGGAGGCGCTGAAACGCGCCCCGGCGAGCCTGGTGCTGTTCACCGAGTTCATCCCGCACACCCTCGACGCCTGGCTCGCCGCCCAGGTCGCCGCCGGACCCGAGGCCACCGCCGCGGCGTGCGCGATGCTGGAGTCGCAGATGCTCGGCGAGGTGGCCTCCATGAACGCCGCCGGCCTGATGCACTTCGACGCCCACTTCGCCAACCTCCTCACCGACGGCCGGCGCCTGTACCTCGCCGACTTCGGTCTGGCCACCAGCGCCCGGTTCGACCTGTCGCCCCAGGAGGCGGCCTTCCTGGAGCGCAACCGCACCCACGACGCCGGCTACGCCAGGATGCGCCTGGTCAACTGGCTGGTCAGCGACGTGTGCCAGGTGAGGGGGGAGCCGGGCAGGCCGCCGGAGCGGCGCAACGCCTTCATCCGGGCCTGCGCCGCCGACGGCGCCCTGCCCGCCCTGCCGGACGGCGCCGCCACGACGCTCCCGGACGGCGTCGCCGAGACGATCCTGCGCCACGCGCCCGTCGCCGCCGTCATGAACGACCTCTACTGGGAGCTGTTCGGCACCAGCAGGGCCACGCCCTACCCGGCCGAGCAGGTCGAGCGCGCGCTGCGCGCCGCACCCGCACCGGGCACGGCGGGCACGGGGCCGCGGCCCTAAACTGGCGCGCGACGATCCAGCACTGGAGGTGAGGCCGTGCAACCGGAGAAGAACGGTGCCCCCGGTACATCGATCTCGGCGGTGCTGGAGCGCATCACCTACGCCAACGAGGAGACCGGCTACACCATCGCCCGGGTCGCCACCGAACGCTCCGGCGACGACCTGCTCACCGTGGTCGGGCCGCTGCTGGGCGCCCAGCCGGGCGAATCGCTGCGCCTGACCGGCCGCTGGACCTCCCACCCCCGCTACGGCAGGCAGTTCGAGGTGTGGTCGTACGCCACCGTGCTGCCGGCCACCGTCCAGGGCATCCGCCGCTACCTGGGCTCCGGCCTGATCAAGGGCATCGGCCCGAAGATGGCCGAGCGCATCGTCGACCACTTCGGCACCGAGACCCTCACCGTCATCGAGACCACCCCCGAACGCCTGGTGGAGGTCCCGGGCCTGGGCCCCAAGCGCACCAAGATGATCGGCGCCGCCTGGGAGGAACAGAAGATCATCAAAGAGGTGATGATCTTCCTGCAGGGCGTCGGGGTGTCCACCTCCATCGCGGTGCGCATCTTCAAGCAGTACGGCGAGGCCTCCATCTCCGTGGTGAGGAGCGAGCCCTACCGGCTGGCCGACGACGTGTGGGGGATCGGCTTCAAGACCGCCGACACCATCGCCCAGGCCGTCGGCATCCCGCACGACAGCCCCGAACGCGTCAAGGCGGGCCTGCGCTACACGCTGTCGCAGGCCGCCGACGACGGCCACTGCTACCTGCCGGCGCCCAACCTCGTCGCCGACGCCGTCAAGATCCTTTCGGTGCCGGCCGAGCTGACCGCCTCCTGCCTGGAGGAACTCGTCAGCGAGGAGGGCGTGGTCCGCGAGGAGGTGCCCGCCGGCGACGGCGTCGTCCCGGCGGTCTACCTGCTGCCCTTCCACCGCGCCGAGCTGTCGCTGGCCTCCTCGCTGCGCTCCCTGCTGAACTCCTCCGCCGACCGGCTCGGCGCCTTCACCGGCGTCGACTGGGACGTCGCCCTGGAATGGCTGGGAAGGCGCACCGGCGCCGACCTGGCCCCCGAGCAGGCCCACGCCGTACGGCTGGCCCTGACCAACAAGGTCGCGGTGCTGACCGGCGGGCCCGGCTGCGGCAAGAGCTTCACCGTGCGCTCCATCGTCACCCTGGCCCGCGCCAAGAAGGCGAAGGTCGTCCTGGCCGCGCCCACCGGCCGGGCCGCCAAACGACTGTCGGAGCTGACCGGGCACGAGGCCACCACCGTGCACCGGCTGCTGCAGCTGCGCCCCGGAGGCGACGCCACCTTCGACCGCGACAACCCCCTGGACGCCGACCTCGTCGTCGTCGACGAGGCCTCCATGCTGGACCTGCTGCTGGCCAACAAGCTCGTCAAGGCCGTCGCCCCCGGCACCCACCTTCTGTTCGTCGGCGACGTCGACCAGCTGCCCTCCGTCGGCGCCGGCGAGGTATTGCGCGACCTTTTGGCCGCCGCCGAGGACGTCGTGCCCCGGGTGCGCCTGACCCACATCTTCCGCCAGGCCCAGGAGTCGGGCGTGGTCACCAACGCCCACCGGGTCAACTCCGGCCTGATGCCGGCCCTGGAGGGCATGGCCGACTTCTTCCTGTTCCCCTGCGAGGAGGCCGAGGAGATCGCGGCGCTGACCGTGGACGTGGTGGCCAACCGCATCCGGCGCCGCTTCGGCCTGGACCCGCGCCGCGACGTGCAGGTGCTGGCGCCCATGCACCGCGGCGCCGCCGGCGCCGGCAACCTCAACACCCTCCTGCAGGAGGCCCTGACCCCCTCCCGCGAGGGCATGCCCGAGCGCCGCTACGGCGGCCGCGTCTTCCGCGTCGGCGACAAGGTCACCCAGCTGCGCAACAACTACGACAAGGGCGCCGCGGGGGTGTTCAACGGCACCGTCGGCACGGTCGTCGACATCCGCCCCGACGACCACGGACTGACCGTGCTGACCGATGAGGACGAGCACGTCGAGTACGCCTTCGACGAGCTCGACGAACTCGCCCACGCCTACGCCGTCTCCATCCACCGCTCCCAGGGCAGCGAGTACCCGGCCGTGGTCATCCCGCTGGCCACCAGCGCCTGGATGATGCTGCAGCGCAACCTCCTCTACACCGCCATCACCCGCGCCAAGAGGCTCGTCGTCATCGTCGGCTCGCGCCGCGCACTGGGCCAGGCGGTGCGCACCCGCGGCGCCGGCCGCCGCCACACCAGCCTCACCCACCGGCTGCGCCCGGCCTGAGCGGGAGGCTCAGTCCCGCTCGGGCCGGACGCCCGTACCGTCCTCGGCGCTCTCGCCGTCCGTGCCGCCTTCGCCGCCTTCGCGGTCGCGCCGCCCGGCGGACCAGGCTCCGGCGTCCCGGCTGTAGCGGATCAGCGACCGGGCGAACCGCAGGCGCTCGGCCGGCTCCCACGCCGCGGTGATGTGTTCGAAGACCTCACGCTGCGCGGAGGCGAAGCGGCGGCGCTCGGCCTCGCCGGCGGCGGTGAGCTCCAGCACGGTGCGCCGCCCGTCGGCCTGGGAGACGGCCCGCCGCAGCAGCCCGTCGGCGATGCAGGCGGCGACCGTACGGCTGGCGACGGGCTGGGTGACCCCCATCTCCCCGGCCAGGCCGCCGACCGTCATCTCCCCGGCCGCGTCGGCGACCACGTTCAGGACGAGGTTGCGCGTGAGATCCGCGCGCCCGCCCGCGGTGCGCCGCCGCAGCCGCGACAGCGCGGGCCCGACCTGGTCGAGAAGGGCGTCTTCGGCCTCCGGGGACGGTGCGGAGCTGCTCATGCGGCCATCCTAGGGAACACCGGCCGCCACGCATACCCATACCATGAAGCATGCACATAGCTTTAGGTATATATTCGGGGTGTCCGTGCTCAAGGATCGAGGTAGACGATGTCCATGACCGCCATCACCGGCGCCCGGGTCTTCGACGGCGACAAGACGCTCGGCGTGACCACCGTGCTCATCGAGGACGGGCGGATCGCCCGCGTCGGCGGGCAGGCCCCGCCCGGCGCCGAGATCGTCGACGGCCGCGGGGCGACGCTGCTGCCCGGCCTGATCGACGCCCACGTCCACACCGGCCCGGGCACCCTGGCGCTGGCCCTGCGGTTCGGCGTGACCACCGAACTGGAGATGCAGGGCACCCACACCCGCGGCAACCGGGCCCGCATCAGCGACGACGACACCGTCGCCGACGTGCGCTCCAGCGGCTTCGCCATCACCCCGCCGGGCGGCCACCCCAGCGAGCTGTTCCCCGAGGGCTTCCGCCCCGGCCCGCCCGCGGGCACGAAACCGGCAGGGCCGCCCCCGCTCATGCCGTTCTCCACCACCCCGCAGGAAGCCGCCGCGTTCGTCCCCCGGCTCATCGAAAACGGCTCCGACTACATCAAGTTCATGGTCGACGACGGCAGCATCGAAGGCCACCCCGGCCTGCCCATGCTGGACCAGGCCACCCTGAACGCCGGCGTCGCCGAGGCAAAAAGGCACGGCGTGCTCACCGTCGCCCACACCCTGACCGCGCAGACCACCCGCATGGCCCTCGAGGCGGGCATCGACGGCCTGGCCCACCTGTTCATGGACCGCCCCCACACCGAGGAGATCATCGGCCTCATCAGGGACGCCGGCGTGTTCGTCGTCCCCTGCGTCGTGCTGAACGCCTCCATGATGGGCATCACCGGCGCCGCCCTCGCCGACGACCCGCGCGTCGCCTCCCGCCTGGACGCCGGCTGGGACGAGACCCTGCGCTCCTGCTACGGCCACCACCCCCAGGGCAGGATCGACGACGTCCTGGCCACCGTCAAAGCCCTCGATGAGGCCGGCGTGGACCTGCTGGCCGGCACCGACGCCGCCCTGCCCCTGCCCTTCCTCGGCGGCGTCGCCCACGGCGCCAGCCTCCACCACGAACTGCAGTACCTGGTCCGCGCCGGCCTCACCCCCGTCCAGGCCCTGCGCGCGGCCACAGCCACCCCCGCCCGCCGCTTCGGCCTCGACGACCGCGGACGCGTCGCCGAGGGCCTGCGCGCCGACCTCCTCCTCGTCGACGGCGACCCGGCCACCACCATCTCCGACACCCTCAACACCCGGGCCGTCTGGCGCCGCGGCTCCCGTCCGGCGGCCTGACCCCGCCCGCCGTCCCTTCCGGCCGGGCGGCCCGCCGGTGACGCCCCCCACCCGGGCGTCTACGCGTCCGGGAAGCGGGCCAGCTCGTCCACGGCCCTCTCCAGCGCGGCGTGGACACCACGTTCCAGCATGGTCTGATAGGCCGGGTCTCCTGCCGCCGCGATGCGCCGGATGCCCTGCGCCGAGGCGCTCACCCGCTGCCGGACGATGTCGACGAACCGCCCGGCCGGTCCGTTCCAGCCGTAGGCGTCGAGAAACAGCCGCAGCCTCCGGGGCCTGTCCGCGAACGCGGTGAAGCCCTCCGCCGCCACGACGTCGCGGGCGTGCAGCGGCACCCAGGCGAAGGCGGTGAAGGCGAGGTCCCACTCCGGTGTGACGGGAGCGGCGAAATCCCAGTCGAAGAAGCCGGTAAGGCGTCCATCGGCCCAGGCCGCGTTGTAGGGGGCCGCGTCGTTATGGCCGACGATCATGCCGGGCCGCCAGGTCCCTCCCTCGCGCCAGACCGCGTCCGCAGGAGGGACGAAGGTCGCCACGGCCGCGTGGAAGTCACGAAGCCAACGACCCACCTGGCAGAGCGCGTCCTCACCGTGCACCCAGCCGGGCCACGGCCGTACGGTCCCGACCGTTTCGCCGGGCAGGAAGGAGAGCACCTCCCGGCCTCGATCGTCGAATCCCAGCGCGCGCGGAGCCCCGTCGAACCCGGCGGCCTCCAGATGCCGCAGGAGCGCGTGCACGGAGGGCGTCCACGGACCGGCGACACGGCGGACGGTGTCCCCGGCCCGAACCGCTCCGCCGGTGTTCCCTCCGGGAAGGCGATGCTCTTCGATCACGGCTTCATCCTGACGTACGGCGTGACCGCGTTCCAGCCGGGCGGGGGCCGCCCGTCGGCCGGGCGGGCGGCCCCCGCCGCACCCGGCGGGAAAGGAGCCGCCCCCGCCACCGGCCTCACCACGCCGCAGGAGGCCCGCGCCCTGCGCGCCGCCCCGCCCCCGCCGCGGCCGCGCCGCCCGGCGGAGCGGGCTCCGGCGTCCCGGCTCAGCGGCCCCCGGCACCCTCCGCCGCCGCGGGATCGGCGCCGGCCAGCTCCAGGAACGCCGCGGCCGCCGGCGACGGCCGAAAGTCCCAGATCAGGTACTCGGCCCGCGTGGGGGCGTCGCGGAGCCGGACGACGCCCAGATCGGCGAACCGCGGCGCGTACGCGGCCGGCAGCATGCCCACCCCCAGGCCCTGCCGTACCAGGTCCACCATGAACTCCGCCGAGGACACCTCGAACGGCACCTCGCGTCGCACCCCCGCGGCCGCGAACGCCTCATCCGACTGCAGCCGCCCGGCGTGGCCGGCGCGGAAGTCGACGAACGGCTCATCGGCCAGGCCGCGCAGGTCCACCTCACCGCCCGCCAGCGGGTGCTCCGGCGCCACCACCGCGACCAGCTCGCCCGTGCCCAGCCGCAGGCCGCGCACCCCCCGGGGCCGCGCGCGCGGCGGCAGGCCGAGGAACGCCGCATCGAGGCCGCCCCTGCGGACCTGCTCGACGAGTTCCTCGCTGCCCGCCGAGACGAGCGTGATGTGCACCCGCGGGTGGCGCCGGCGGTAGTCCCGCAGCGCGGCCGGCAGGTCGACGGCCGTGACCGTGGGGATCGCACCGACGGCCAGCCGCCCGCGGATCTCCCCGCTCGCGGCCGCCACGTCGGCCCGCGCCCGCGCCGCGGCCTCCAGGCACGCCCGCGCCGCGGGCAGGAACGCCTCCCCGGCCGGCGTCAGCCGCACCCGCCGGCTGGTCCGCTCGAACAACCGGGCGCCCAGTTCCCGCTCCAGGGCGGCGACCTGGTGACTGAGCGCCGACTGCACCACATGGCAGCGCTCGGCCGCCCGGGTGAAGTTGCCGATCTCGGCGACCGCCACGACATACCTCAGCTGCTGCAACTCCACCCACCCATCATGAACCACGATCGATCACGATGAAAACCATGTGTTGGACTCATCGATCGGGTGTCGCGCACCCTTGACCCCATGACGCACACCCCGCGGCACGCCCCCGCCCCCGTCCCCGCTGTCGCGGCCCCCGCCCGGCTTCCCCGCTCCCTGCTGCTGCTGATGTCGGCGGCCACCGGCCTCGCGGTCGCCGGCAACCACTTCGCCCAGCCGCTGCTGGAGGTCATCGGCCGCCAGCTCGGGCTGAGCACCACCATGGCCGCGCTGATCGTGACCGCCGCCCAGGGCGGCTACGCCCTCGGCCTGATCCTCCTGGTCCCCCTGGGCGACCTGGCCGAACGCCGCCGCCTCAGCGTCGGCCTGCTCGCGGCCACCTCGGTGTTCCTCCTGGTGTCGGCCAGCGCGCCCAGCGGCGCGCTGCTGCTGGCCGGCACCGCGCTGACCGCGCTCACCTCGGTGGCCGCGCAGGTCGTCGTCCCCTACGCCGCCACCCTCGCCGCACCCGGCGAACGCGGCCGCGTCGTGGGCACCGTCATGACGGGACTGCTGCTCGGCGGCCTGCTGGCCCGCACCGCGGCCGGCACGGTCTCCGCACTCGGCGGCTGGCGGACGATCTACTGGCTCAACGCGGTCCTCGTCGCGATCGCCGCCGCCCTGCTGTGGCGGTTCCTGCCCCGCCTGCACACCCCCCTCGGGCTGTCGTATCCGGCGCTGCTGCGCTCGACGCTGGCGATGTTCCGCCACGAGCCGCTGCTGCGGTGGCGGGCCGGAATCGGCGCACTGTCGTTCGCCGCGTTCAGCGCGCTGTGGACGGCGCTGACCTTCCTGCTGACCGGCCCGCCGTACGGCTGGCACGAGGCGGCCGTCGGCGCCCTGGGCCTGGCCGGCATCGCCGGGGCGATCGCCACCCCGATCGCGGGCCGGCTGGCCGACCGCGGACGGGTGCAGCAGGTCAGCGGCATCGCCGCCGCGCTGCTGACGCTGTCGTGGCCCCTGATCGCCGCCGGGGCCCTGTCGCCCGTCCCGCTCGTCGCCGGGCTCGTGCTGTTCACCGCGGCCCAGCAGGCGCTGCTGAACGCCGGCCAGAACGTCATCTACGCCCTCGCCCCCGAAAACCGCAACCGGCTCAACTCCGCCCTCATGACCGCGTTCTTCCTCGGCGGCGCCGCCGGCCCGCCCCTGGCCTCACTCGCCTGGACCCACGCCGGCTGGAGCGGCGTCAGCCTGCTCGGCGCCGCCCTGTCGGCCGCGGCCCTCACGCTGTGGGCTCTGGAACGCCTCCGGGCGGCAGCCGGGCGGACAGGCTCCGACCGGCCCCGGGCCTGACCGCGGGGGTGCTGAACGAGATCCAGACGTCAGGAGGCAGGTCCGGCCGGCCTGGTACCCGTCTGCGTTCCTCAGCCCATGCGTCACCGGCGATCTTCGTGGCGACGCGACGCCAGAAGTGCACCGCGGCCGTGTCGGCGTCCTGAAACGCGACTTCCCACGAACTCGGGTGCCTGGCCACGATCTCCTGGACGGCGTGCAGCCCGATCCCCGCCCGCCGTGCGCCGCGCACCACGAAAAGCTGTTCAGCACGCGCGTCGGGCCGGTCGAACCGCGGACGAACGCGAAACCGGCAGGGCTGTCACCGCTCGTCAACAGGTACGGCGCCCAGTCGGGCTCGGAGAAGGCCATATGGAGCCGATCGTTGCGGAAGGTTCCGTCGGCGTCGGGCAGCAGACCATGGAACTCCGACATGTCATGGCGGAACATCAGCCACAGCCGCTCCACCACGGGACGGTCGGCGATACCTGCGAGGCGAACGGACACATCCGGCACGAGACTCCTTTGCAGGGGTGGTCAACTTTGCAGGGGTGGTCAACGAGCGAGCGCCGCATGCCCGGATCGGCGATGCCCGGTCCCGGGAGGACACCCGTATGATCAGCGCCGGTCCCGGATGAGCGGCCCCGGAGCATGAAAAAAGCCTCCCCGGCGGATGGTCGTATCCGGGCCGGGAAGGCTCACTGCTGACGGAGATCTCAGCAGGTGGGTGCGCGGACCCGCCCTTCACGTGCCCACGGGCACGAGTCCGGGCGCGGGGGAGCTGACGTGAGGCCGCCTGACATGCCCGGCTAAGCGTTGATCGACGCGGCCGACCTGGCGGCCTGCTCGACCTTCGCGCGGTAGGCCGCGCGGGCCTCCTCGTCGATCCGCCCCTCGTGTTCGGGGCGCAGCCCGGTCCGGCCGTCGAGTCCTTCGCGCAGGATGTCGGCGTGCCCGGCGTGCCGGGTGGACTCGACGAGGACATGGACCATGATGGCGAACAGGTTCGTGTGCCGGGCCGGCGTCGACTCCGGCCACCACGGCACGCGGCCGGGGGCGTCGAGGGGAAGGCCGTTGATCGTCGCATCCGAGTGTTCCCAGGTGCGCCGGTAGAACCCGATGATCTGTTCGCGGGTCTCGTCCCCGGCCGCCCACAGATCGCCACCGTCGGAGTCCTGCCACCGGGGCAGGGGTTCCGGGGACGGGCGGTCGAAGACCTCGCCGAAGTACCTGGCCTCGATGGTGGCCATGTGTTTGACCAGGCCGAGGAGGTTGGTCCCGGTCGCCGTCAGAGGCCGGCGGGCATCGTATTCGGACAAGCCGTCGAGTTTCCACAGCAGCGCCCCGCGGTCCCGCCGCAGTCTCTCGTGCAGGTTGTCCTTCGCGAATTCACCGATCATGCGGCGTGAGCCTACCCTCACCAGGGTTCGGTCCCCGGCCGCGCCGCTCGACGACGCCCTGGCGATCCCGGCACGGCGCAAGACCCGCCGCGAGTACGTGAACCGCGTCACCGCCCTCGGAACCCCGGCCTGACCACGATCATCTGCTCGGCGTCAACCGCCGTGCCGACGTTCCCCGAGCCGGCCTCCGCCTCCGCCTACGCCTCTTTCCCCGTCTCCAGCCCCAGCAGCTCCGCCAGGGCCCGCCGCCCGCCGCCGGTGACGCGCAGCGCCCGCCCCGAGCCGATCCGCACCACCCAGCCGCGCTCCAGCAGCGCCGAGCACAACGCCGCCCCCGCGGCGCCGGCCAGGTGGTGACGCCGCTCGGTCCAGTCCAGGCACGGCCGGGCCAGCGGCCGCCGCCCGGACCCCGGCAACCCCACCCCCAGACCGGTGACGAACCACTCCAGCCCCTCCCGGGTCAGGGCGAACCCGGCGTCCTGGCACAGCAGGCCCCGCGCGGTCAGCGCGTCGGTGACCGCCACCCCCAGCCGCCCGGCCAGATGGTCGTAGCAGGTGCGCGCCCCGGCCATCGCCCGCGCCGCGGCCGAGGCCCGTAACGTCACCGGCCGCCCCCCGCCCGGCCCGCCGGCGTGGGCGGCCAGGTCCTCGATGAGCTGGGCCACACCGGGATCGGCCAGCCGCACGTAGCGGTGACGGCCCTGACGCTCCTCGGCCAGCAACCCCGCCTCCACCAGCCGCGACAGGTGCTCACTGGCGGTGGAGGCGGCCACCCCGGCGCCGCGGGCCAGCTCCCCGGCGCTCCAGGCCCGCCCGTCCAGCAGCGCCAGGCAGAACCGCGCCCGGGTGGGATCGGCCAGCAGCGCGGCCAGTGCGGCGAGCGGGACGGGACCGGTGACGGTGACACTCATGCCCCCATCATCGACGGCCGGACGCCGTTACGGCGAACCCGCCCCCGCCGCCCGCCGCGACTTCCCGGCCGCCTCCGCACCGGCGCCGGCCGCGACCGTGACACGACCATGACACGACGCGGACGAACCGGGGACCCGGCCGCCCGACAGTGGACGGGACCGGCGACGGACGGCGGCGGACGGGGACGGACGGGGACGGGGACGGCGGGTCCCCGGCCGGGCGGCGAAGCCCGGCGGCATGCCGTGCGCGTCGCCGCCCGGCAACGGCCGGCCCCCGAACCGGCCCGGCCCGGCCGCCGCCGTGGCCGTCCGCCGGGCGCAGGACCCCGGCGAAAGCGATCACGAAAAGGAGAATGCCTTGGTCAACGACGGAGGATGGGATCGGCGCTCGGTGCTGCGGGGCGCCGCCGCACTGGCCGGTGCGGCCGCGGCCGTGCCGCTGCTGGGCAGCACGGCCGCGGCCGCCGCGACGACCGGAAGCGGCGACGCGGACGCGCTGTTCAAGGCCGGCAAGTTCGAGCAGGCCGCCCGCGCCTACGAGGAGATCCTGAAACAGGACCCCGCCAACCTGCACGCCGCGCGCCGGCGCGGCCACATCGCACTGCTGTCCAACCGGTTCCCCGACGCCGAGAAACACCTCAAAACCGCCGTCCAGCTGGCGCCCGGTGACAAGGAGGCCAACCGGCTCCTGGCCGACTGCTACATCCGGCAGGACAAGCTCTCCCT
This sequence comes from Streptosporangium sp. NPDC004379, assembly GCF_042873875.1. Taxonomy (NCBI): domain Bacteria; kingdom Bacillati; phylum Actinomycetota; class Actinomycetes; order Streptosporangiales; family Streptosporangiaceae; genus Streptosporangium; species Streptosporangium sp. NPDC004379. The sequence goes on along the minus strand of NZ_JBIAMC010000015.1, from coordinate 170,670 downwards.
GTCGGCGCCGCACTGGCGGGCGGCCGGCGAGGAAAGCTACGCCACCTGGTTCGCGGCCTTCACCGGCGAGCCGTACCGGATCCACGGCGACACCGCGCGCCTGCCCTGGCAGCAGATGGACCCGATACCGCTGGTAGAGGCCTCGGTCAACGGCGGACCGGCGAAACGCTTCACCTTCTACACCGGCGCCCCCTACCTGCATGTCTCAGCGACGGTGGCCCGCGAGGCCGGGCTGAACCCCATCGTCAGCGAGAAGATCGACTACCTGGACGGCGTCGTCTGGGCGCACTACGGAGCGCTGGACTCACTCAGACTGGGCGGCATCGAACTACGCGACGTCCCCGTGAGCTGGTCGTCGACCGAGTCGGGCGCGGACGTCGACACCGACTCCGACGGCATGATCGGCATATGGGTCCTCTACCACCTGCTGACCACCTTCGACTACGCGGGCCGCCAGCTGATCCTGCGCCGCCGGACCCCCGAGACGGCCGCCGAGGCACGCGCCGCCGCCGCACGGGCGGGCGCCGGACCCCTGCCGATGTGGCTGACCCGTGAGAACTCGCTGCACAGCCGGGGCAGCCTCGCCGGCCTCACCGCCTCCGGCCCGCAGGTGGTGGGCACGCTCTTCGGCGGGCAGGGCGAGGTCGCCGCGGTCGTGCTCGGCGATACGTCCGAGCGGCTGCGGATCCGCACCGACCGCGACCGCCCGGTCGAGACCTTCGCCGGCAGCCACCCGGCCGTCGCCTACCCCTGCTACCCCAAGGAGATCCGCCTCGGCGACGCCACCGCCAGGGAGGTCTACTGCTACGCCAACCCGGACGCGCCGCTGGCCCCCAACGGGTTCGACGTGCCGGTCGCCTTCTTCCACTGCTTCCACAAACCCAGCACCGCCACCCTCGACTTCACCGACATGAACCTCTACTACATCGCCCGCGGCAAGGCCGCCTGAGCACCCCGACCGCACGCAGCGGCGCCTCCTGCCGGTTAGCCCCCCCGGGGGGAGGGGGAGGGAGGGCCGGTACGGCCTCCCCCTCGAGGAGGCCGTACCGGCAAAGAGCGGGAGCCACTCCCGATGCCGGCCACTGTCACCCGGCTCCCCGGCCCGGCCACGGCCGGTCCCGGCCCCGGCCCCGGCCCCGCGGCACGCCGGCCACCGCCGCCGGAGAGCCGGGCGACCCCGGGGCCGAGAGGTCCCTGCCCCCTCGGCCCCGGTGGCGGCTCACCCCGCCGCGGCGCGCCGCTCGTAGCGGGCGCGGGCCAGCCGGTGGGCCTGCGACAGCAGCTCCCGCAGCACCCGCGCGGTACGGGGACCCGGGTTCACCACCGCCAGCCACGACTGGGCCCCGTAGAGCGGGTGGGCGATCACGGTGTCCTCGGCGTCACCGCCACCGCCATCGCCGCCCGGGCCCTCACCCCCGCCGGACCGGGTCCCGCCGCCCGGTCCGGAGTCCGCCCCGGACCGGGCGGCGGGACCCGGCTCGCGCGGCGCGTGACCGCTCCAATGGACGAACGCCTCCCTGCCGGCGGCGACGTTCACCCGGAAGGCGCCCGGCCGCTCCAGGCGGGAGGTCTCGTCCTCGGGGTAGTTCTTCGTCACGATCGTCGCGAAGGGCTGGACGGTCGTCGGCACGACGCCGTCGGGGGAGTAGTAGAAGAACGCATCCCCCCAGACCAGCTCGGGGGTGCCGTCGCCGGGCTGCGGCCTGACGGCCAGGACGCCCTCCAGGCCGCTCACGAAGTCGATGATCTCATCCATGGTCATGCCTTCAAGCGTCACATTAAAGTGCTTGTGGAGACTTCACCGCATGCCACCAGGGGTTCCACGATGCCAAGCCGCGAATCACCCGAAATGCGTACCGTGGACGTCGCGCGGCGCTGCGGCTACTCCGTCCAGCAGGTGCGCAACCTCGAGCGCGACGGCGTGCTGCCCCCGGCGGCCCGCTCGGCCGCCGGCCACCGCCTCTACAGCGGCGTCCACCTCGCCTCGGCACTGGCCTACCGGGCCCTGGCCGCCGGCGCGGGCCCCGCCGAGGCCAGGAGAATCGTCCGGGCCGCCCACCGCTCACCCGCCTCGGAGGCGCTTGCCCTGCTCGACGCGGCGCACGCCCGGCTCGACGCCGAGCGCACCCGGCTGAGGCGGGCCCGCGAGGCCGCCCGGGAGATCTCCGCCGAACCGATCGGCGACGTGCGCGCCGGCGACGCGATGAGCGTCTCCGAACTCGCCGCCGCCCTGGGCGTGCGGGCCTCGACACTGCGGCACTGGGACGCCGAGGGCCTCGTCGTGCCCGACCGCGACCGCGCGGCGCGCCGCTACACCCCCGCCCAGGTCCGCGACGCCCGGATCGTCCACCAGCTGCGCGCCGCCGGATACCGCATCGCGCCGCTGCGGGCCCTGATGCCGCAGCTGCGTGAGCCGGGCGGCCGGCAGGACGTCACCGCCGCGCTGGACGCCCGCGACGCCGCCGTCACCGCCCGCTCCAGGGCCCTGCTCGACGGCGCGGCCGCGCTCGTCACCCTGGTCGCCCCCACCGGGACGCCGCGCACCCTGCCCGCGTGAAGTGCACGCGGACCGAAGGAGCGTGCACTCACGCGTAACGACAGACAGCACCGCGGCAGGCAGCCTTCGAAGGAAGCAGGAGAAACGTTCCGCAAAGGAGAACCGCCCATGTCGCAGCGAACGCAGGCCCGCTCCGCCCGCCGTCTTCCCCGCAACGGGGGAATCCACACGAAGGCCGTCACACCGAGGCGTCTGGCCGCCCTCGGCGCCGCGATCGCGCTGATACCCGTCCTGGCGGCCGGCCCGGCCCAGGCGTCCTCCGCCGGCGCCGCCCGCCACGCGGCGGCGGTCCGTGGCGTCCACGTCTACGACGACACCGGCTTCTCCGGCCCGAACACCTGGCTCAACGGGGACGTCGGCAAGTGCTACTACGTCGGGTCGGGCTGGAACGACAGGATCAACTCCGCCCGCACCGAAAGCAGCCGCCTGGTGGAGCTGTGGGACAACTACGACTGCACCGGGGGAGCGATCGTCGTCGACAGAAGCGGCTACGGATCCATCGGCAACTGGGTCAGCGCCTACCGCATCCGCTAGCCCGGGGATCGGCCGGCCTTCGAGGAGGATCGCACCCGGTCCTCCTCGAAGGCCGCAGAAGGCGCACCGCGCACCGGGGAGCGCGGCCGGGAGGGCGGCGCGGACAGGACGCGGGCCGCACCGCGGCACCGCCGCCGGTCTACCCGCCGGTCAGCCCGGCGGCCCTTCCGCGCGCACCGCGGCGCACCGCTGCCGGAACCGGCGCGGGGACACACCGTAGGCGCCGCGGAAGGCCTGGCTGAAGTGCTGGAGGTTGGTGAACCCCCACCGGGCCGCGATCGCGGTGATCGTGCGCTCGGCCAGCAACGGCTCAGCCAGGTCGCGCCGGCACCGCTCCAGGCGCCGCTCACGGATCCAGCCGGCGACGGTGTGCTCCTCATCGCGGAACAGTTGATGCAGGTAGCTCACCGAGATGTGATGGGCCGCGGCGACCGCGGCCGGGGTCAGACGGGCATCGCCCAGGTTCGCCAGGATGAACGCACGGATCCGGGCGAGCAACACGCGCCGCCGGCCGCCCGGAGGCACCGCGCCGCGGGCCTCCAGGGCGCCGGCCAGCGCGGCGGACACGACGTCGAGGGTCAGGGCGGAGACCCGCATCGCCTCGGCCGGGCTGAACTCTTCCAGGCGCCGGGCCAGCTGCAGCAGGAACTGCGAGGCCAGCGCGCCGACACCCCGATCACCCCGGATGCGCAGCGGGCCGAGCCCCCGCAGGTCCCGCTCGGGCAGCGCCAGCGCCGAACCCGGGAACTGCAGCGACAGCACCTGGCCGCCCGCGGGGCCCTCCGCCCCGAACCCGGTCAGGTAGGGGTGCGAGCTGTCACGGAGCATCAGGTCCCCGACCCGCAGATCCGCCTGCCGGCCGGCCTGCTCGGCGACGGCGTGACCGCGCACGACGCAGGTCACCAGAAAGGTCCCGGGATCGGACCGGCGGATCAGCCGGGGCGTGCGCCGGATCGTCAGCGACGGCGCGGTCAGCACGCTCACCTGAAGGGGCCCGAACCCGCCCAGAGCGACCCGCGCCTGGAACGCCCCTTCCAGACCCGGTTCGCAGTGCGCGTCCAGCGGCATCCACGTCTTCGCGCTCATCTCACGCCAGAAGGCGAACCGCTCCTCCACCGGGACCTCGGCGAAGCCGACCACGTCCATGGTTTCTCCCCATCGAAGCGCCGCTGCGGATCCGACCCAGCATCACCCGGCCAAGCCCCCGCGCACAACACCCGCCTGCGACGCCCGCCACGGCCGTCACGCGGAAAGGCCCGGCCGCGCCCACCCCGCCGGAGCCGATGACACCCGGCCACACGGCCACACCGGCAGCCGGCACCGTGGCCCACGACAGCCATCCACGACAGCCGGCCCGGCCGCCCCCCCGCCGGGGGGGCGCTCACACCGGCAGCTCGAAGATGTGATCCAGCGCCGTCACCTGGAACAGATGCCGCAGATACGACGTCAAAGCGACGATCCGCAGACCCGCCTCCTGCTCCCGCGCGACGTTGTAGACGTTGATCAAAGCGGCCAGGCCGGAGGAGTCGATGAAGTCGAGCCCCGACAGATCCAGGTCGAGCCGGCCCACCCCGCCGCCCAGCGCCTCCTGCGCCGCGGCGACCAGCTCGGCCGCGGTGTCGTAGTCCAGGTCGCCGGTGAGCGCCAGCAGCACGGCGCCCGGCTCGCGGCTTCGCACCTCGGTGCGCAGCGGGGTCTTCTCCAGCATCTGGCGTCAGTTCTCCAACTCGCTGTGGCCGCCGTCCGCGGCGGCGATACCGCACCGCAGGATACGGCGGGCCCGGGGAAAGTCTCGCAGCTCATCGTGGAACAGGCGCAAGCCGCCGCTCAGCGCCCGCCCCGGCACCCCCCGCGCCCCCAGCACCCCGGCCGTCCAGGACACGAACCCGGCGAACAACTCATCGTCATCGACGTACAGGGCCGCTCCCAAAAAGTCCAGGATGTGGGCCAGATCGTCGGCGGTGGCCTCCAGCTGCGCCGGATCGTAGGCCGCCATCGGCGGGAAGGCGGCCACCATCTCGCTCATCACCGTCTGCAGCAGCTGCGCCCGCCGCCGCGTCAGATGCGTGTACTCCTCATCGTCCAGGTGGGCCAGCGCCACCGCGGGGGAGGGGAACGACGGCAGGCACCCCTCGGCCAGCAGGTCGGCCGCGGCGTCGGCACTGGGCGCCCAGGCGTCGGCGCCCAGCAGCCGCGCGAACCGGCCGTCGGCGCCGAACCCCGCCCCGCCGGCCAGCACCGGCACCCCCACCGCCTGGCAGGCGCCGATCATGGCGTGCGCCCGCGGCAGCCGCAGCGCCAGCGCGCACCCCAGCGCCACCGCGTCCGGCCCCGTCTGATGCAGATGGGTGATCAGATGCGGGCCCGGCACCGACGCGCCCAAAAAGTCGACGTGCCAGCCGCGCAGCCGCAGCACCTCCGCCAGCAGCCGCGTGGGCAGCGCGTGGTACTCGCCGTCGGTGCAGGCCACCGTGATGCGCCCCAGGTGCGGCCGGGGCCGCACCCGCGCGGCGACCGCCGCCACCGCCCGCTCGCTGATCGCCGTGGCGGCGTGCTCACGCGCCACCGACCAGTCGTTGGCCGCCCACAGCTCACCCACCCGCCGCTGCGCCGGGGCGATGAGGTCCAGCAGCACCCGCTCGGCCGGCACCCCGGCCTCCAGCAGCTCCAGCACCACATCCACCGCGCCGAACTCGTCGGCGCGGCCGATGTGGCCGAAATAACGCTCACCCGCGGCCCGCAGACCGGGAAAGACGGCAGTGGTGCTCATCGCGGGCCCTCCGCTCGTACGGCCAGCAGAGCCCGGTCGTCCTGGACCCGCCCGGCCAGCCACTCGGTGCTCAGCTGCTCCAGCCGCTCCACCACCGCCGAGGCCGGCATGCCCGCGCACCCGGCCAGCGCCGCCTTCAGCCGCTGCCCGCCGTACATCTCCCGGCCCGACGGGCCGCCGAACGCCTCGGTGATGCCGTCGCTGTACAGCAGGCACACCTCACCCGGCGCCAGCTGCACGGTGACCGGCTCCAGCAGGATCCGGCGCATCGCCCCCAGCATCGAACCGCGGGAGACGACCTCGGTGACCGTGCCGTCGGCGCGCAGCACCAGCGGCGGCGGATGCCCGGCCACCGCCAGCTCCAGCCGCACCCCGCCGCCGCCGTCGGCGGCCAGGGAGCCCAGCACCAGCGTGACGAAGGAGTTCGGCACCGGCGAGGCCAGCAGGCAGCGGTTCAGCAGCTCCACCAGAGGCCCGGGCCGGCGCTCCAGCAGCGCCAGCGCCCGCAGCGACTGACGCACCTGCCCGGCCAGCACCGCCGCCCGCGGCCCCTTGCCGCACACGTCCCCCAGCATCAGCAGCGCCTCACCCCGCGCCGTACCGGCCGGCTCCCCGCCGGGTGCGGCGTCCTCGGGCGGGCAGACGTCGTAGAAGTCACCGCCGACCAGGCTGGTCTGCAGGGCCGCCCGCAGCGACCCCGCCAGCTCCGCCCCGGGCGGCTGCGGCAGATGCGGCGGCAGCAGCCCCCCGGTCAGGATCGCGTTCGTCGCCCCCTGCTCCTGGTACAGCGCCGCCGCCGAGATCGCCGCGCCCGCCCGGGAGGCGAAGACCCGCACCAGCGTCTCGGTCTCCTCATCGAACGGCTCACCGCCTGCGCCGCGGGCCAGGATCAGCGCCCCGGCCGGCACCCCGTTGCCCGGCAGCGGCGTCACCAGCAGGTGCGCGGCGGCGCCGAACCCCTCCGGCAGCAGCCACTGCGGCACCTGCGCCGGATCCAGCCACCGGCTGGGCACCGGCGGGAAACCCGCCAGCGCCTCGGTCAGGCCCGGCACCTGGGCGACCTCGGCCGCCCCGATGACCCCCTCCTGCAGGACCGGCCGGCCCGGCACCGACCGCAGCCACGGCGCCTGACGCCGCGCCGCGGGCGGCAGCACCACCATGGCGACGTCGGCCAGGAACGGCGAGGCCAGCTCCACCGCGGCGCGGGCGCAGCGGCGCGGATTGAGCGAGGAGGCCAGACGGCGCCCGGCCTCCAGCAGGAAACCGGTGCGCCGCCGCTCGGCCAGCAACGCCTCGGTGCGGTCACGCTCGACGGTGACGTCCCGCAGATACCAGGCGCGGTGGCCCATCCCGAAGGACTCGCGCCGCACCAGCAGCCGCCGCCCGCCGTGCACCGCCTCGCGGCCCTCGCCCTCGGGACATCCGGCATCGAACAGGCCGGCCTCCGTGGAGGCGGCCTCCGTCCCCGGCAGTACGGCCGGCAGCAGCCGCGCCGCCGCGGCGTTGCGCGCCACCACCGTCCCCGCGGCGTCGCACAGGACCACCCCTTCGCCGCAGGCGTCCACGACGGCGCGCAGCAGCGCCTCATCCGGCGCCCGCGCCGCGACGTCGTGGAAACCCCCCGGCGGATCGCCGCACACACCGGTGCGCAGGCCGCCACGGGCATCACCGTGCGCGTCGCCGTACAGGCCGGCGGAGGCCTCACCACCTGCGGCGCCGGCGCCCCGGCCGGCGGACCGAGCTGCGGTCATCACCCAGACCTTCCGACAGACCTTCCGAATCGAGCGGTCAAACCACCCTATCCTCCGCACCGTCCCGGCGGGCCCGCCGGCCACCCTCCGTCACCGACCGCCGCACCACCGCGGGCCCCTGTGCACCCCCGCGCACCGTCTCGGCCCCGTGCCCCCGTCACCGTACGGAGACGCCCGCCGCCCTCCACCGATCTTCTGACGGATCGTCGGCACGATATTGACTCCACGAAGTGACGTAAACGTGACCGAACTCGGCTGAACCAGGCAACCGTACTGCGCATCACCTACTAAAGTTTTGAACGCACCTTGCTGCTATGGGGGAGAAAGTCGTGCTAGACGTGGAACGCCGCAGCCTCCGGACGCCACTGGCCGCCATGGCCATGACGACCGCCGCCCTTCTGGCGACCTCCTGCTCCGGTGGAACGGCGGCGCCCGACCCCGCCGCCGAAGGACAGAAGGCACCCGCCAAAGAGACACCCGCCGGGGCCGCCATAAAGATCACCCCGGGACAGGGCAGCGGCACCGTCGCCCCGAACCGGAAGATCGTCGTCACCGCCGCCGGCGGCCCCCTCGAGGAGGTCACCGCCGAAAGCGACGGAAAACCCGTCGAAGGCACCTTCGACACCGGGCGCACCAAGTGGGTCTCCAAGCGGGCACTGAAGCCCTCCACCGCCTACACCGTCTCGGCCCGCGCCGGCGCCACCACCGCGCAGAGCAGCTTCACCACCCGCAAACCCAAGGTCGAACTGAAGGTCTCCGACGTCACCCCCGCCCTCAAGGGCGAGAAGGTCGGCATCGGCGCCCCCATCATCGTGACGTTCAACAACCCCGTCACCAACAAGGCCGCGGTGGAAAAGGCCCTGCACGTCGAATCCGAGAAACCCTCCCAGGGCGCCTGGCGCTGGACCAGCGACACCACCGTCATCTACCGCACCGCGAAATTCTGGCAGCCCCACCAGAAGGTCACCTTCCGCGCCGACATCACCGGCGTCCAGAGCGGCAAGGACGCCTACGGCGTCGAAGACTTCACCAAGACCATCCGGATCGGCGCCGCCCAGACCGCCGTCGTCAACGCCCGCACCCACAAGATGGTCGTCAAACGCGACGGCAAGGTCGTCAAGACCATGCTCATCAGCGCCGGCAACGGCTCCACCCGCGAATACACCACCACCAGCGGCGTCCACCTGACCATGGGCAAGGCCAACCCCGAACGGATGATCTCCCCGGGCCGCAAGAAGGGCGACCCCGGCTACTACGACCTCATGATCAACCACGCGGTGCGGTTCTCCAACAGCGGCGAATACGTCCACGCCCTCAACAACGTCTGGGCCCAGGGCCGCCAGAACGTCAGCCACGGCTGCATCAACGCCCGCCCCGACCAGGCCAAGTGGTTCTACGACCAGGTCCAGCGCGGAGACGTCATCACCATCACCGGCACCAGCCGCAAACTGGAATGGAACAACGGCTGGGGCTTCTGGCAGATGCCGTTCAGCCAGTGGAAGAAGGGCAGCGCCCTGACCGGCGCCGACAGCTGACCCCCCGCCCCCGCGCCGGCCAGACGACCACCGCAAGGCGCAGGCGGGGGAGAAGGACCCCTCCATCAGGGCCCCGCGCGCCGCACCGGCGCACGGGGCCCCGGCCTTTCCCCGCCCTCCCGAGCCCTCTGTACCCGTGTGCGAGCATCGGACGTACCGGCCGACGCGCCACCACCCCCGGCCCCGGCGCTCTCACCGGACGGGCGACGGGCGGCATACGGCGTGATGCCCGGCAGGGCCGCCCAGATCACCAGAGCAGACCAGGACGCGCCACCGGCGAAGCCGGGGGAGGGGAGGCGACCCCACCCGAGCGCCCGGCTCCCGGCACGTTCACCTCCGCCCCGGGGGAGCGCCGCATCTCACAGCAACGGCAGCTGCCGATGACCCGGCAACGCCAGCGGCAAAGGCTGCTCCGGCCGCTCGGCCCCCAGCCCGTAACGCGCCGCCAGCTGCAGCACCTGAGCCGTCACCGCCCGCACATACCCCTCCTCGGCGTCCGCACCCCGCGCGTACAGCTCGCCGTAACGCTCCACCAGCCGCGGATGACGCTCACCCAGCCACGCCAGATACCACTCCCGCGCCCCCCGCGGCAGCCGCAGCACCCGCGGCTCCACACTCACCGCCCCCGCCGCCGCGACCCGCCGCACCGTCGCCGCCAGCTGATCCGCCGAATCGGTCACCAGCGGCAGCACCGGCGCCATCGCCACCCCGCACGCCACCCCCCGCTCACCCAGCTCCGCCACCAGCTCCAGCCGCTTCTGCGCGCTCGGCGCCCCCGGCTCGGCCCACCGCCGCACCTGCTCGTCGACGAACGCGATCGACACCACCACCCCCGCCCCCGGCGCCCCCGCCAGAAGCCCGGCGTCCCGCAGCACCAGCGGGCTCTTGGTGAACACCGTGAACGGCGCCCCCGCCTCCCGCAACGCCGCCACCACCTGCGGCATCAGCCCGTAGACCTCCTCAGCGGGCTGGTAGCAGTCACCCCCCACCCCCACACTCACATGCTCGCCGTCCCACACCGAGGCCAGCTCCGCCCGCAACCGCCGCACGATGTCGGGCCGCACCACCACCGTCGAGTCGAACCCCGCCCCCGCATCCAGCCCCAGCCGCCGATGCGCGCCCCGCGCCGCGCAGTACCGGCACCCCAGCTCACACCCCCGGTACGGGCTCAGCGACCACCCGCCGCCCGAACGCTCCAGCGCCACCCGAGCCGGAGCCTCATAACACGTCAGATCCCCCAGGACACGCCGGACGGCGCTGCGCCCGATCCGCGGCCCGCCCCGCGGCGGCGGCTCCTCCAGCAACGCCGGCGACTCCCATCGCATCCGATCAGTGGAACACGCATTCGACACCACCCGCAAGTCGCCTCCGTCCCCTCCCGCCCCGCCGCCCGCGCAAATCCACTGGCCCGGCATCGCCCGCCACCCCTACGCTGAGCGGATGCTCAACCCCTCCTACCCGCTGCGCACCGAACGCCTCATCCTGCGCCCCTTCACCGAAGACGACCTGCAGGCCCTGCACGCCATCCACCGCCTGCCCGAAGTCGCCCGCCACCTGTACTGGGAACCCCACGACCTGGAGCAGACCCGCACCTCCCTGAAGAAGAAGATCACCTCCTCGGCCCTGACCGACGAGGGCCAGGCCCTCAGCCTGGCGGTGGAGCTGACCGCCACCGGCGAACTCATCGGCGACGCCACCCTGTTCTGGCACAGCCGCACCCACGAAAGCGGCGAGATCGGCTACATCTTCCACCCCGGCCACCACGGCAACGGCTACGCCACCGAAACCGCCCGCATGCTGCTGCACCTGGGCTTCGGCGAACTGGGCCTGCACCGCATCACCGGCCGCCTCGACGGCCGCAACCACGCCTCGGCCCGCGTCCTGGAACGCCTCGGCATGCGCCGCGAAGCCCACCTGGTGGAAAACGAGCTCGTCAAAGGCGAATGGACCGACGAGGTGATCTACGCGATGCTGCACCGCGAGTGGGACGCCCGGCCCTGAGGCAAGGAGACGCGATGACCATCCTGCACCTGGCCCTGGCCGCCGACTGGGACGCCGCCCGCCAGGCGGGGGAGTACCGCGTCTCCACCCTCGGCCGCACCCTGGAGGAGGAGGGCTTCATCCACGCCTGCGCCGACGAGGCCCAGCTGCACGCCGTCGCCCGCCGCCACTACCGCGACGTCACCGTCCCGCTGCTGCTGCTGACCATCGACCCCACGGGCCTGGACGTCCGCCTGGAGGTCCCCGCCGGCGCCCAGGAGGCCTTCCCCCACCTGTACGGGCCGCTGCCGCTCACCGCGGTCGTCTCCGCCGCCCCCTACAGCCGCCCCTGACCCCTGACCCCTGACCCCTCACCCGCCGCGCGCCGGCGGCCGGAACCGCAGGGCGGGGGCGGCCGGAACCACGATCCCGCCGCCCCCGCCCGCGCCTCGCCCCCCGGGGGAGGGGGGGGACACGCCCTCCCTCGGCGACGATCCGTCCGCCGTCCATCACCACCAGCCGGTCGCGCAACTACTCGGCCTCGTCCATGTAGTGCGTCGTCAGCACCAGCGTCACCCCCTGCCTCCGCAGGCGGAACAATCGCTCCCACAGCAGGTGACGCGCCTGCGGGTCCGGCCCCGTGGTCGGCTCGTCCAGCAGCACCAGCGCGGATCGCCCACCATTGGGACCCAGGAAACCGAACGCCTCACCCGGCGCCACGTCCAGATCGGTCCCATCGACCGCGGTGAAATCCCCGAAACGTTTGACCAGGCCCCGCGCGTGAATAAGAGACTGCACAGCCACGAACCCGGACCGTAACAAAAACCCCCGGCAACCCCGAAAGAACCGAACCCCCGCCCACCGGCCCGCCCCGGCGACCCCCCTCGACCCCCGAGCCCCCGAGCCCCCGGCGACCCACCCGCGAAGGACACCCATGTCGGACTCCCTGCTCATCCCTGCCGTGACGATCCTGCTCGCCCTCATCGCCATCGCTCTCATCATCTGGGCCGTCCGCATCACCCAGCGCCCCCGCAACGCCCTGCTGCACGGCGGCCTCAGCCCCGAACTCCTCGCCCGCGCCCTCGAACTCAAAACCACCGGCCACACCGACCAGGCCGTCTTCCTCGTCCGCGGCGAAACCGGCCTCAGCCACCGCGCCGCCACCCGCCTGGTCAGAAGGCTCAAGGCCTGAACGGCGACCCGGCGACCGGCCACGTCGACGAACCCCGCGGACCGATCACCCGCCGCACCCCCGGCGAAGCCCCCCGCGTGAGGTGAAGACCCCTCCACGGCACCAGCCCGCCACCCACCTCCGGGACGGAGAAAGGCACCCCGATCACCCGCCTTCCGGAAGGCGCGTTCGTGGACGTCCTGCTCGGCGGTCCCCTCCGGCGCTCACCGGCGAGCAGTGGCGCGAGGTCCTGGCCTTCACCCTCGCCGCCCAGGAGTCGGCCAGGACGGGCTGCGCGGCCACCCCCGCCGCGACGGCCGAGCCCAATGGGCCGGCCGCCAGGTAAGACAGACGTGACATCTCATGCGGGCGGCGCTTCAATGGCTCGATTATGGACGATGCCGAAATGGCGGTGGAGCGGGTGGTCTCGCCCGTCCTCGTCGGCCGGGACGCGGAGATGTGGCGGCTGCGGGCGGCGGTGCGGCGTCCCCCGGCCGTCGTCATGATCGAGGGCGAGGCCGGCATCGGTAAGACGCGGCTGGTCAGCGAACTGGCCGCCGAGCTGCGTGACCGCCCGCCACCCGCCGCCGAGCAGCCTGACCGGCCGCCGCTCGTCGGCGGGTGCCCGCAGATCCGGGAGCCGTTCCCGCTCGGGCCCGTCATCGAGGCGTTGCGCGGCGCGGCCGGGAGGTTGCCCGAGGGCGGACTGTCGCCGGTGACCGGCGCGCTGCGCCCGCTGCTGCCCGAGCTCGCCGCCGTCCTCCCGGCCGAGCCCGGCCCGCTGGACGACCCCGCCGGGCTGCGGCATCGCGTGTTCCGCGGGCTCGCGGAACTGCTCGCCGCACTCGGCCGGGCCGTCCTGGTGCTGGAGGATCTGCACTGGGCCGACGAGCAGACGGTCGAGTTCCTCGGCTACCTGCTCGCCGACCCGCCGCCCGGGCTCGTCCTCGTGCTCACGTTCCGCGGTGAGGAGGCCGGCCCCGGGCTGCGAGCGCTCACCGCGCGGTTACGTCCTGAGCTCGCCCATGCCCACCTCGTGCTGGCCCCGCTGGACGCCGCCCGGACGAACGAGCTGACGGCCTCGATCCTGGGCACCGCGCAGGTGTCGGACGAGTTCGCCGCCTACCTGTGCGAGCGTACGTCGGGCCTGCCGTACGCCATCCAGGAGCTGGTCGCGCTGCTGCGGGCCCGCGGCGTCCTGGTCCAGCGCGGTACCAGGTGGGCGCGCAAAACGCTCGACGCGCTGGGCGTACCGGCCGGGGTACGCGACTCCGTACTGGAACGGGTGCGCGGCCTGAGCGCGAACGCGCAGGCGGTGGCGGAGGCCGCGGCGGTGCTGCGGGTGGCCGTGCCGGTGCCCGATCTCGTGGCCACCTGCCGCGTACCGGAGCAGGACGCCCACGAGGGCCTGGACGAGCTTCTCGACCGCGGCCTGTTCGCCGAGCACGCCGGCATGGCGGGCTTCAGGCATGCGCTGGCCGTCCAGGCGGTGTACGGGAGCATCCCGCTGCCCAGACGCCAGGACCTGCACGTCCGCGCCGCCAAGGCGGTGGCGCGGCAAAATCCCACGCCGCTCGGCCAGATCGCCCACCACCACCGTCACGCCGGCCGGCACGACGCGTGGGTGGACGCCGCGGAGAAGGCGGCCGACCAGGCCGTGGCCCTCGCCAACGACGCGGAGGCCGAACGCCTGCTGGAGGCGGTCCTGCGGCACGCCCCCCTCGACCCGGAACGCGAGGGCAGGCTGGCGGCGAAACTGGGCTGGGCGGGCGGATACGCGCTGGGCGCCGACGAGCTCATCGGCCTGCTGCGCGCCGCCGCCGCCCGCCAGCCGCCCGGACCGGTGCGCGGCGAGCTGAACTACCTCATCGGGCTGAAGCTGGAGGCCGGAGGCGCCGCGCCGGAGCTCACCCGCGGGGCCATGATCGAGGCGGTCGCCGATCTCGCCGACCGCCCGGTGCTGGCCGCGTACGCGATGGCGGGCCTGGGCATGCCGAGAACCCCCGGTGTCCCGCTCGCCGAGCACCTGCGCTGGCTCGACCTGGCGCTCGAACGGCTGCCCGAGATCGCGGAGCCGGAGCGGCGCATCTCCGTGCTCGGCAAGGTCGCCATGGTGCTGACCCTCGTCGGCGACCCGCGCGGGGCGAGCCTGACCGGGCAGGTCGTGGCGCGGACCGGCGGCCGGCCGACGAACCGGTGGGAGGTGGTGGCCTACGACTCGATCGGCGAGGTCGCCTGCCTGGCCGGGCATCACGACACCGCGTACCGCCTGCTGGACGCCGCGCTGGCCAAGGCGGCCGAGCACGACGTCACCGGCCTGATCGAGTCCAGGTGCCGGTTGAACCTGGCGACTCTGGCGTACTGCCGGGGTTCCTGGGACGGCGTGGCGGACGAGCTCGAAGCGTTGCGAGTGCGTTTCGCCGACCTGCCCAGTTTCCGCCTCACCGCGGACACCGTGTCCGGCTGCCTGGCCCTCGCGCGCGGGCGGGCCGACGCCGCGCGGCTCGACGACCTGGTACGCGCGAACCTGGAGACGGGCGCGGCCGACGTGCTCGCGCTGCCGGTGAGCGCGCTGCTGCGGCTGGCCGCCGCACAGGACAGGGCAGGGGAGGCCGTGGCGCGTACCGGCGAGGCGTTCTCGTTGTGGGCGGCCAAGAGATTGTGGCCGGTGGGTGTTCGGGCGGTTCCCGCACTGGTCGAAGCCCTGATGGGGCTGGGCAGGGCCGATGAGGCCGGGGAGCTGGTGTCACGTCTCGAAGGCGAGCTCGCCGCGCTGGACGCGCCGCTCGCGCGGGCGGCGCTCGGCCATGCGCGGGGCCTCCTGTCCGCCGACGCCGTGCGCTTCATGGACGCGGCGGCGTCGTACGACCGGCTGGGGGCACCGTACGAGGCGGCACAGGCGCGCGAGCACGCGACCGGGCTGCTGCTCACCGCCGGTGACGAGCGGGGGGCGCCGATGCTGGAGGCCGCCCTGCACGCCTACGGCGGGCTCGGCGCCGCCTGGGACCTCGACCGGGCCGGCCGGCTGAGCAGGCGCTGGGGCCTGCCCGTACCGGCCCGGCATCGCGGCGGCCCGCGTGGTTACGGGTCCGCGCTCTCCCCCAGGGAGGACGCGGTGGCCAGGCTGGCCGCCACCGGCCTGACCAACAAGGAGATCGCCAAGGAGCTGTTCCTGTCGGCCAAGACCGTGGACAAGCACCTGGGGTCGGCCATGCGCAAGCTGGGCCTGCGGTCCCGCGCTGGGCTGGCGCACCGCCTCGACGCCTGACTATTGGGGTGTTTGCCCCATAGGTAGCCATCTATCGCTCCTGTGACGCTAGGCGCATGCCCGAAGAACCCGATCCGAAGGACGAGCACGACACTCCCCAGGACACCCCCGAGCCCGAGGCCGAACCCGAGGACGAACTCGAAGAGGGCTGGGTCGACGCATGAGGAAAGAGGCAGAACCCCCGATGCCAACCACCAGAAGGCGGCCGTGGCCGCGCGTGTCAGCGGCCGCGGCCGTAGCGGCACTGGCCTCGGGCCTGCTGACCCCGGCGACGGCCCTCGCCGCGCCCGACGAGGGCGACACCGGCGTCGTCACGCTCCCCGGCACCGCCGGCGGCGCATGGAACCTCACCCTGATCACCGGCGACACCGTCCACCTCACCAGAGACGCAGACGGGCGCTACACCGCGACCCCCGAGGCCGCCCGCCGCCCCGACGGTCACATCCCGCTGTTCCGCAGCGAGGCCGGACCGGAGGGCATCTTCGTGATCCCGGACGACGCCCAGCCCGCCCTCGACGCGGGCCTCCTGGACCTCAAGCTGTTCGACGTCCGCTACCTGGCCGAGAACGGCTACGCCGACGGCACGGCCGACCGCCTGCCGCTGATCGTCCAGTACCAGGGCGCCCGGAAGAGCGCCGCCCGCGCCCTGCCCGACAGCACCGCCACCCGATCCCTGCCGAGCATCCACGGCGCCGCGCTCACGGTCGACAAGGCGAAGGCGGACGACTTCTGGGCCACCCTGCGCGACTCGGCCAACGGCAGGACGAAGCTGGCCGGCGGCGTCGGCAAGGTCTGGCTGGACGCCAAGGTCAAGGCGGACCTGGCCGAGAGCGTGCCGCTGATCGGCGCCCCCGAGGCGTGGAAGGCCGGCTTCGACGGCTCCGGCACGACGGTCGCCGTACTGGACAGCGGCGTCGACGCCACCCACCCCGACCTGGCCGGCCGGATCACCGACAGCCACAGCTTCGTCGAGGGCCAGGAGGTGACCGACCACCACGGCCACGGCACCCACGTCGCCGCGACCGTGGGAGGCTCGGGCGCGGGCTCGGACGGCACACGCAAGGGCGTCGCCCCCGGCGCCAGGCTCGTCATCGGCAAGGTGCTGGACGACTCCGGCTCGGGCGACGCCTCCGACATCATCGCCGGCATGGAGTGGGCCGCCACCGAGGAGAAAGCGAAGATCATCTCGATGAGCCTCGGCGGCAACCCCACCGACGGCACCGACCCTCTGTCCCAGTCCGTCAACGACCTGAGCGCCTCGACGGGCGCGCTGTTCGTCATCGCCGCGAGCAACAGCGGACCCGGCAAGGAGACGATCGGCACACCCGGCGCCGCCACCTCCGCGCTGACGGTCGCCGCCACCGACAAGTCCGACCGGCTCGCGGACTTCTCCAGCCGCGGGCCCAGGGCCGTGGACGGCGCGCTCAAGCCGGACATAACCGCCCCAGGCGTAGGCATCATCGCCGCCCGCGCCGCCGGAACCTCACTGGGCAGCCCGGTCGACACCCTCCACACCAGCCTGAACGGCACCTCGATGGCGACCCCGCACGTCGCGGGCGCGGCCGCACTGCTGGCCCAGGAACATCCCTCCTGGGACGGCCAGCGGCTCAAGGCGGCACTGATGTCGACCGCCAAGGACGCTGGATACTCCGCCTACGAGCAGGGCGCCGGCCGCGTCGACGTGGCCAGGGCCGTCTCCCAGGCCGTCGTCTCCACCACGCCGAACCTGGACTACGGCATCATCCCCGTAGACGTGAACGACACGGTGGACAAGACCGTCACCTACGCCAACGACGGCGCCGCCGAGGTGACGCTGACCCTCACCGCCACCCTGGGCGAAGCCAAGGACGCACTGACGTTCAGCACCCCATCGGTCACCGTCCCGGCGGGCGGCACCGCGTCCGTCACCGTCACCCTCCGCCCGGACGGCCTGCCCAAGGGCGGCTACACCGGCGCCGTGGTCGCCACAGGCCCGTCCGGTACGCACGTCACGACCCCGGTGGGGCTGCGCCGAGGGCCCAAGAAGGTGCCGCTGACCGTGCACCTCATCGACAGATACGGCAACCCGGCCTCACCGACGGTGACCTGGGTGGCCGCGAGCGCGGTCGACGTCCCCGACACCTACGGCATCAGCTCGGGCGACTTCGTCAGCGACGGCGTCTACCGCTTCATGGTCGAGGCGGGCACCTACAGCGTCCAGGCCGGCGTCCAGCACAACACGATCGACAGCGGGCCCGGCCCGGTCGCCCTCCTGTTCAACCCCGAGGTGGCCGTGCCGGACGGGGGAGCCGAGATCACCCTCGACGCGCGCGAAGCCGCGCTGCTGAGCGTCAAAACGCCCAAGCCGATCGACTGGCGCCACGCCAGAGGCACCTTCTCCTTCGTGCGCACGGCCTGGGACGGCACCCCGCTGACGACCGGCCACATGGGCGCCATCGGCATGAACGACTGGTACATCAGCCCCACCAAGAAGGTCACCAAGGGCAAGCTGCTGTACTCGATGCAGGCCACGGCCGCCAACCCGCAACTGGCCGTGCGCGCCGTGTCCCCCCGGAAGTACGCGATCGACGCCAGAACCTATGAGTACTTCGACCGCGGGCTGAGCTTCGACCTCGGCTGGGACATGCCGTTCCCGGCCGGCACCCACCGCTACAACCTCGCCGATGTCGGCGGCGGCGCGAACCCGCAGGGCGACCTGCGCGGCAAACTCGCGCTGATGACGATCGACCCCGATGACACCTGCCTCATCGAACTCGACCGTCTCCAGGCGCTGAAAGCCGCGGGCGCCGCCGGGGTCGTGCTCTTCGCCGACCGCGTGTACCCCGGCTGCTCGATCCCCACCTGGCCCGGCGGGGACGGAAAGCCGGCACTGCCGGTGATCCAGATCTTCAAGGCCGTCGGCGACCAGCTCCGCGCCCAGCTCGCGAACGGCCCGGTCACACTGGAGATCACCAACAACCCGATCGTCGACTACACCTACCAGCTCCAGGAGTACAAGGACGGCCGGATCCCCGACCCCGTCTACCACTTCACCAACGACCGCCTGCGGACCGTGGACACCGCGTACCACACGCCGATGAGCCTCGACGACCAGATGGAGATCTGGCACAGCCGCAAGCCGCTGGAGCGGGTCACGTTCGCGACGGCGTTCCACTTCGCCGCCCCCTCCAGGCGGACCCAGTACTTCAGCCTGTCCTCGGCGGACACGCTGCGGCAGGGCAGCGTCAGCGGCACCGACGGAAAGACCTGGGAACTGGACACGACGATCGACAAGCCCGGCAAGGAGACCAGGCGCTGGGGCACCGGCCCGGCCACCCCGGGCGCCATGGTGATCCCGGAGATCCCCGGCGTCGAGAACAAGGTGCTGTGCGCCATGTGCCGGCGCGGCGACACGTTCCTGCCCGCCTACACCTTCGTGACCGGCGACGGGCGGCCGGCCATGCCCGGCGGCAGCGTCAACACCAACGCCAAGCTGTTCAAGGACGGCAAGGAGATCCCACGCGTCGCCGGCGCCGCGTTCCCGATGTTCACGCTGACCAAGCAGGAGGGCCTCTACCGGCTCGAACAGAGCGGCTCGGGCTCCGTCAACGCCTGGACCTTCCACTCCAGGGCCCGCGACGAGGACACCATCCCGCCCACGACCGACTGCCACCCGATCATGGGCTCGTCCGGTTCGTGCAACCCGCAGCCGCTCGTGTTCGTCGGCTACGACCTGGCTGACACCCAGGCCCCGGACACCTCCGTACGGGCCGGTGGCCGGCACACGTTCCAGATCGACGTGACCCACTCCCCGTCGGCCGAGCGGATGCCGGCCGCCGCGGGGCTGAAGCTGGCCTACAGCACCGACGATGGCCAGACCTGGAAGAACGCCAAGGTCCGCCGGATACGTACCGGCGTCTACACCACCACACTCACCTACCCCGCCCTCGCGGATACGAAGGGCGCCGTCACCCTCAAGGCCGAAGCCTGGGACACCGAAGGCAACAAGGCCGAACAGACCACCACCCGCGCCTTCCCCCTGCGCTGACGGAAGCCACCGGGTCGGCCGATCAGGCAGACCCGATGCCCGGTAGCCACCGGTGAGTGAGCACTTTCGTCCGCCGGACCGATGGTGGAGTCCTGGGGTCAGACCGTGCCCTCACCGGTGGTCAGGAGCCTTGATCACCGATGGGATGTCGTGCCCGCCCTGGTGGTGTGAGTACTGGTCCATCAGCACGCCGACCGGCTCCTGCGGGCTGCCTGACCGCGCAGCCCGGGGGCGGAGGATCCGGGTGCCGTACGTCGTACGTCGGTGACGACCGGGCCGAGGATCACCACGATGGGGAGGTCCAAGACGAGCAGCGCCGGGCACTCAAGCGGGCCCGGCGCTGCGGGACTACTTCCCCGCCGCACTGACGGCCTACACGCCCCTCGGCCTGACCGGCCCGGCCGTCTTGACCCTGCCGGCCAAGGCCCCCGCCCCGGACCCGGAAGACCCCTCAGGGCCTGCGGCCACGGAAGGTACGGCGCAGATCACCCACCCAGGCCTCCGGGTTCTCCCACGGGATGAAATGACCCCCGCGATCATGGGCGCTGACGTTGACATGGTTGAACCAGCCGGCCTGCGGACCGTCCAGGAACGCCCGCACCCGCTCATCGGCGCCACGCACACCGGGCGGATTCTCATACGTCACCAACGTCACACCCACCGGAGCCTGCACGACCGGGACACGGTCATGAGCCGGAACCCACGGATAGCGGTTGGCATTGGCGTAATACCGCATCGACGTGGCGATGGAATTGTTCACCCAGTAGATCGTGGCATGCGTCAGCAGATCATCCCTCGTGAAGACCGACTCGACGTCACCACCGTTGTCACTCCAGGCGTTCCAGCGCTCCAGCAGCCAGGCCAGCAACCCCGCGGGGGAGTCACTCAGCCCGTGCGCCAACGTCGCACCATCGAGCATGTGCACCGCCAGATGAGACGCCGAACGCCGATCCAGCTCCACGATCCGGGCACGCACCTCGGCGGGCTGATCCTCGGTGAGAGGCCGATTCCGCGCGAAATCCCACGCACGGGGACCTGTGAAGAAATCGAGCGGCAACCCCGACCCGATATGAACCCCGTACAGCTCATCGGCGTACTTGTGACCCAGCTGACTGGAGACGATCCCGCCGATGTCACACCCCCCGGCACCGTACCTCTCATACCCCAGAACCTCCGTCATCAGGACATGCCACAGATCGGCGACCTTCCAGAAGTTCACCTCCGGGAAACCGGTCAGCGGCCCCGGGAAACCGAAACCCGGCAGGGACGGCACGATCACATCGAACGCATCGGCCGGATCACCACCGAACGCCCCCGGATCGGCCAGCGGACCGATCACCTTCGACCAGTGCCAGAACGTCCACGGCCACCCATGGGTGAGGATCAACGGAATCGGGCGAGGACCACGGCCGGCCTTGCGCATGAAATGCACCGGAACACCCGCCACACTCACCTCATAATGCTCATGAGCGTTGATCGCCGCCTCGGCCACACGCCAGTCATAGCCATCCCGCCAGTAGGCGACCAGCTCACGAAGATAACCATCCGGAACACCGTAGAACCAGTCCTCATTACCCTCATCCACCGGTGAACGCCGCAACACCAGACGAGCCCGCAGATCATCGAGGACCTCACCGGGCACACGGATCGAAACGGGCTCCAACGGGAACGCATGCGAGACGGTCACGAAGCGGCTCCTTCTGAACAGGGAACGAAACGGGGGAGAAGCGGCGCCCCCGAACAGGGCCGAAGCGATCTCAGCCGGCCGACCGGCGGAACCACGGCACCGACCACGGACGACACCACCGGAACCCGCCGGCCGCACGAGCCGGCCAGGACCGCCCCGGACGACCAGACAACCGGCGCACCCCCTCCGCCACGACCCGGCCACCCCGGCACCGGCCCGGACACCCAACGACTCCGACACGATAGAACAACCCCCGCACCCACCCCCGAACCGGCACCCCCGGATCCCCGCCCCCGAAACCCCCACCCGGGCACCGGCACCGGCCGAAAACCGGGGGAGCGCGGCACAACACCCCGGGTCACACCGGCGGCAGGACCCCGGCCGGCGCGAGCCCCCGGCCGCCCAGGGGAGGGGAGGACCGGCCCCCACCACCCTCACCCCGCCCCGCCGCTACGGCTCCCGCCGCTTTCCACCCTCACCCGTCAGCCGCTCCAGCACCCCGTACGCCGGATTACCCCGCGCCGCCCGCCGCACCTCCCGCGCCGTGGAAGCCACATACGCCTGACCCGTCACGATCGAGGCATGCCCCAGCAACTCCATCAGCTCATGCGCCGAAGCCCCCCGCTCAGCCAGCCGCGTGGCGAACTCATGCCGCAACGCGTGCACCAGCGTCCCCCGCTGCACCCGATCATGCACCCCCGCATACCGGTAACACTGCCGCACCAGATACTGCAGCCCACCCCGCCGCAACGCCTCACCCCGGTTGTCCACCAGCAGCGGCGCCGACCGGGGGAGCGCAGCCAGCCCGAAACGCCGCATCCTGCTCTCCAGATACCGCTCCACCAGCAACTCCACCGGCGCCTCGATCGGCAGCGAACGCGTCCGCCCGCCCTTGCCCACCACCTGCACCCGCCGATCCCCGGCCGAACCACCCACCGACCCCAGCGTCAACCCCAAAAGCTCCGCCGACCGCATCCCCGTCACCAACGCCAGCGCCAGCACCACCAGATCCCGCTCCACCCACGGATCCCGCGCCTTACGCGCCCCCGCGGCGATCCGCTCCAGCAGCAACCCCGACGCCTCCCCGTCACCCAGCAACGGCTTGGGCGCCTTGGCCGGCTGCCGAGGCCGGGGGACCGCCGCCATCGGATTGCCCTCCAGGAGCCCCTCCGCCACACAGAACGTCAGAAACTGGTTCCAGGCGCTCCAGGCCCGGTTGACGCTCGCCGCCGACCGCGGCCCGGCGAACTCGGCGAACGCCGTCCGCACCAGCCGCCCCGACAGGCCGCCCACCGCGAGCTCACCCGGCGCGCACCCCGCCTGAGCGGCCGCCAGCACCGTCACCGCCCGCAGATCCCGGGCGTACCCGGCGATCGTGTGCGCCGACAGCTTCTTGACCCGCAACGAGAACAGGAACTCCTCGGCCGCCCCGGTCACGCTCATCGGCCCACCGGCCTCACCCGCGCCCATCACGCACCTCCCGCCCGCCGACAGGGGACCACCCACAAATGATGCATAAGTGCGATTATGCATCAAAAACCTCGGCAACCACGCCCGACACCCCGGAAGAACCCGCCACCGACCCACCGGTCCGGTACGGCCCGCACCCGCACCACCCGGCCACCGGCACCCGCCCGCCTGTGGCGTACGGCGGACACGAACCCGCCACAGACCCCGGAAACCCGCAGGCAGGCACCGGCAGGCACCGGCAGATGCGGCACCCGGCCACCGCGGCGACGGCCACGGGAAGAACCCGGCGCACCCCGGCCGCCACACCGGACGGACACGACCGATGCGTCCCGGCCGCCACCGCACCGCGCCTCATCGACCGGCCCCCGGACGCAGGCCGCGAAACGATCATCGGATGCGTCCCGGCCGCCTCCCGCCGGCCGGGACGATCTCGCAGGGCGCGGCGCCGGGCCCACCCGGGCTCACCGGCCCGGCGCCGCGACCCCGGGTGATCCGCTCGCGTCCCGGCCGCGCCGTGGCCGTCGCAGGCCGCTGCGGCGTGCGGGACGCCCGCACGCCCATCCGGCCTTCCCCACACTCTCAAAACGGACAATAAATGTCATACCAGACAGAAGCTGAATTCTGTTTGGTATAGATTCGACCATTCTGACCGTATTCCTTAGCTCACGATCACCCATGATCGCCGCGACACGGCCCCCGTACGGCGTCCACGCCGGGCCGCCCCCGGCGTTTCAGTCCGCGCCGGGGCCGAAGCCGCGCAGCATGGCCTCCAGCACGGAGCCGGAGCGGGTCCGCGGCTCGGAAGGCCATCCGGGCCCGGGTGGCCTCGGCCGGCGAAGGGGTCCGGGCGGGGTCCACACCGCGGTGCCGTCCCTTCTCCCCCGGGGCCGCGGCGTCGCCCGCCGCGGCCCCGGGGAGGCGGGCGGAGGGCACGGCGGCACGCCGGGCGTCGCGGTTCCCCCGGAATTGTCGGTGGCGGGTCCTACCATGAGCGGTCTCACCGAAGGGATGCCCGCTGATGCTGGATTCGCTGGTCGTGCCGCTGCTGGTCACCACCGATCTGCCGCCGGAGGCGGACCTGGCGGAGTTCGGCCGGGTGGTGGCCGACGCCGTGCGGGTGCTTCCGCACGGCGAGGGGTCCTGTGCGGGTTTCCTGCGTGGCGGGGTGTTCTGGCTGGACGGGCCGCGGGCGGCGGGCGGTGAGGGTGGTGGCGTGGTCTCGCCGATGGAGGGTGAGCTGCGGTTCGCGGCGTTGCTCGGTCACCTGTGCGCCGCGGGGGCGCCGATGTCGGCCAGGGGTGTGGCCGGCGCCGCCCGGGTGGTGATCGCCGAGGCGGTGGCCGCCCGTTACGGTGAGCTGGGGAGCCCGGCGGCGGTGATGGCGATCAGGTCGCAGGACGTACGGGAGCGCACTCCGGAGTCGGCGGTCGTCGTCGTCACCTCCGGCGCCGATGCCCGGCTGGTGGCGGCGGCTCGCTCCCGCGTCGTGTGACCCGGGGTCCGGGGGCGGGCCGCGCGGGAGGTCTGCGGCGGCCGGGGGCGGCGCGGGGGGTGTCAGGTGAGGGAGTCGACGAATCGCCGGGCGTCGGCGTCGTTCATGCCGGTCTCTCCCCTGACGAGGAGAACGGCCTGCTCGGTGTGGCCGGTGGCTTTGAGGTGGCGGACGCGGCCGGCGAGGTCGGCGGCGGGCTGCGGGGCCGCGGTGTGGCCGGGCGCGGTGGTGTGGCCGGGGTGGGGGAAGGCGGGGTACGGCGGGCGGCCGGCGGCGAGGTCGTCGGTGTAGCGTTTGGCGTCGGCCAGGCCGAGGCCGGTCTGCTCCCGGACGAGTTTGACGGCCTGGATGGTCTTTCCGGCGGTGATCAGGCCGGTGGCCTGGCGGTGCAGTTCGGCGGGGTCGAGCCGTGGCCGGGGCGCGGCGGAGCCCCGGGAGCCGCGGGTGGCCAGGCGGATCACTCCGATGAGGAAGAGGGCCGCCACGGCGAGCAGTACGGCGAGGACGAGAAGTTCGGTGGGTCCGATGTTTCTCATGGCGTGATCGTACGTCCGGGTGCGGGGCCGCAGGCGGGGTGCGGCCGGGTGCCTCTCCCCCGTTTCGAAGGCCTGCCGCCGCGGGGGAAGCGGCTCTTCCCGACTAGGACATAGCTGTCAGACAGTGCTGCTATATGTCCACATCTCTTCCATTTTTCCGCCTTCCATGCGGATCAGCCAGATCATGCCGAACCGTTGTGCTCCCATCGGCTGATGAGCCCACCCTATGACGGACACGTCCACGATGATCTTCTGACTGTCGTCCGCCCCGCCCGCCGTCCGGGCGCGTCCATGAGGGCACGACCGGCGGGCCGGGAGGCGCAGGAGCCTTGGGGGGATGCCCGGCGGGCGTCGTCGCCGCCCGGTACGGTCAGAGGTGATCACGGGAAGGGGTGCCTGCGAAGACCATGCGGCCAGCGGAGCTGAATCGTCTCACCGTCCAGGAGTCGGCCGACCGGTATGTGGAGCTGGTCCGGGCCAAGACGTCGACGGGCGCGCTGTCACCGGCGACGGCGGAGGTGTACGCGCGCGACGTCGCCACGTTCGTGCGCCTGGCCGGTGAGGAGGTGGTGCTGGACGACCTGACGGGCGAGGACCTCGACGCGGTGCTGCTGGCCTTCGCCCGTAAACCCGACGGGCGGCGCGCCGAGCCGGACGGCAGGCTGCAGTCGGCCTCCTCCCAGGCGCGGTTCCGCCGGTCGGTGTCGGCGTTCTTCAAACACGCCGCGCTGGCGGGGTGGGTGCAGGTCGACCCGATGACGTCCTCGACGGTGACGGCCCGGGAACGCGGCGGGCTCGCGGCGCAGCGGCGGGCGCTGACGCGTGAGCAGGCCCAGGGGCTGGTCGGCGCGGCCCGGCTGCTGGGCGCACCCGGCGGGCAGGCCGCCGAGCCGTCCACCGGTCCGGGCGGGCGGCGGGTCCGGCGCGACCAGCGCACCGAGCTGCGCGACGCGCTGATCGTGCTGCTTTTGACCGCGGTGGGGCCTCGGGTGTCGGAACTGGTACGCGCCAACGTGGAGGACTTCTACACCAACGACGGCGTGCGGTACTGGCGGATCTTCGGCAAGGGCGGCCGGACGCGGGACGTGCCGCTGCCCGATGATGTGGCCCGGACGCTGGAGGGGTATCTGGCGCACGGCCGGCCCGCGACGCAGGAGAAGGCGCTGCTGCTGTCGTGGCGGGGGCGGCGGCTGGCGCGGGGCGACGTGCAGGCGGTGATCGACCGGGTGCAGCGGCGGGTGGAAGACGACCGGCGCCGGTCGGTGACGCCGCACGGGCTGCGCCACACCACCGCCACGCATCTTCTGGCCGACGCGGTGGACATGGACGCGGTACGGCGGGTGCTGGGGCACAGTGACCTGGCGACGCTGGGCCGCTACCGCGATGAGCTGCCCGGGGAGCTGGAGGTGGCGATGCGTTCCCATCCGCTGCTGCGTCCGCCCGGCCGTGGTGGCGCGGGGTCCTCCCCCGCCGCGGCTCCCCCGTCTCCGGCCGCCGGGCCCCCGGAGGGTCCCGCCGGTGTGGCGGAACAGGATCGGCGGCCCCTTTAGGGTTCTTCCGGAGCCGGTCCGGTGCGGGCGGCGCTGCGGCGGCGGTGCCCGGTGAGCTGCCGCCGGTGGGCGGCGTCCGGCCGCGTCACAGGCCCAGGGCGGCCCGGGTCAGTGCCCGGCAGCGGGCCGGGTCGGTGAGCACCTCGGCCGAGCCGGTGAGCTGGTCGACCGATCCGCCGGGCGGCAGCGCCCGTACCCGCGGATCGGTGATCGCGGCGGTGAGCGTCTCGGCGAGCCCTTCGGCCTCCCGCTGCGGTGAGGACCGCCCGGCCGTGGTCGCGGTACCGGTTCCGGCGGCGGCCGTCGTGCTGGGAGGCGGTGCGGCGGGTGAGCGTTCACGCAGGGCGGTCACCCGCCGCCAGGCCCGCTGCAGATGCGCCTGGCGCAGGGACGGGTCTGCGGCGGCCAGCGCCGCCGCCAGGGCGTCGGCGGTCTCGGCCGAGCCGGGCAGCCGGGCGAACGCGCCGCTCAGCCACCTGTCGTACGGGGGCCAGCGCCGCCGCGTCAGCAGCGCCAGGCGCATCAGGTCGCGGGCCAGGCCGGCGGTGAGCGTCGCCGCTCCCAGCTCGTCGCCGACCTCGGCGCAGCGGGCGGCGTGGCCGTAGCCGGCGGCCAGGCGCCGCCACTGGGCGGCCAGCACGTAGCGCTCCACGTCGGGCGGATATCGGCGCAGCGTCTGCCGGGCGCGTTCCAGCAGGCCGGCGTCGTCGTGGAAGACCTCTCCGCCGCAGGTTCCGGCCAGCCGCTGCCAGGGGGTGGCCAGCCAGTCCAGCACACCGGCCGGCTCCAGCGGGTCGAAGCCGAGCCGGGCCTCAAGCCACGTCCTGGTTTCGCTGACCTCCACCCCGTCGGCGCCGAAGGTGACGGGGCGCCCGGCGTGGCGGGGCGGCAGGGTGCGCCGCAGCAGGGCGCGCACCGGTCCGGCCTGGCCGGGGGCGGTGAGCACCAGCAGGCGGACTCCGCACCGCGGGCCGGCGGAGGCGGCGGTGTCGAAGGACAGGACCTCCGAGCCCTCCCCCAGCAGGGCCGCGGCGTGCGGCACGCCCGCCAGTGCGGGACCGGCGACCTGCTCGTAGAAGCCGCGGGAAAGCCGCAACCCGGGAACGAAATCGAACATCATTTCGTCTACTCTGCCTGTTCGCGGCACCGTCCGCACCGGGTTTTCCCCGCCCCCGCCCCCGCCGTCCTGTCCTTCACGCGATGAGAGCTGAGGCGGCCACCGGGCGGCGCCGCAGGCCGAGCCGTTCATAGATGCCGATGGCGACCGGGTTGTCGCTGTCGACCATCAGCGCGGCGCGGCCGCAGCCGGCGGCCAGCTCTTCCAGGACGAACCGGCAGACCCGTTCGGCGTGGCCGCGGCCGCGGTGCGCCGGGGCGGTGGCCACGCCGGCGACGAAACCCACCTGCGGGCAGGACCAGGCGTCGGCGGCGGTGGCGATCAGACGTCCCCGCTCGTCCCGCAGGCCCGCCCAGCGGCGGACACCGGCGACGCCTGGTCTGGCCCACGCCGACGGTGAGGCCTCGTCCAGCAGCGCGGTGACCTCGCCGTCGGCGTCGCCCAGCCACCGCACCGGGCCGTCACCGGTTTCCCCACCGGAGGCGGGCAGGGGCGGCCGGTCGGTGTCCATCCACTCGAAACCCACCGGCTCCACCCCCAGCGGGCCCGCCAGCTCGTCCATCAGCGGCCGCTCCCCCAGCAGCCGCCAGGAGGGCCCCAGCTGCGGCGCCAGGGACCGTACCAGGGAGGCGACCTGCGGCGCCGGGCCCCGCACCGCCATGCGGTCGCGCCGGTTGAGGTCCGGGCACGCCACCGCCAGCGCCTGGCCCCACGTCCAGGCCCGCACCCCCGCCCGTACGCCCTGCGCCGCCCACAGCAGCAGCGCGTCGGAGCCGCAGGCGGCCAGGACGTCGGCGGGGCGGATCAGCTCGGTGGCGGAGCCGGTCTGCCCGGCGGCGCCGGTGAAGGTCACAGGATCGCGCCGGGCCGGTAGGCGGCGGCGTGCGGATACCGGGTGGTGATCTCCTCGATGCGGGTGACGACGGCGCCGGTCTGCCCGGCGGCGGCGCCGGTGAACGCGATCCGCTCCGACAGCAGCCGCCGCAGCTGCGGCGCGTCCAGCGGGAAACGCTCGTCGGCGCCGAGGCGTTCCAGGAGTTCGTTGGCGCGGCCCCGCTCACGCATGGCCAGCGCCGAGGCCACCGCGTGTTCCTTGATGACCTCGTGGGCGCTCTCGCGGCCCATCCCGGCCCGCACCGCCGCCATCAGCATCCTCGTCGTCGCCAGGAACGGCAGGTAGCGGTCCAGCTCGGCGGCGATGACCGCCTCGAACGCGCCGAACTCGCCCAGTACCGTCAGCATCGTCTCGGCCAGGCCGTCGAACGCGAAGAACGCGTCCGGCAGCGCGACCCTGCGCACCACCGAGCAGGAGACGTCGCCCTCGTTCCACTGGTCGCCGGCCAGCTCGGCGGTCATGGAGGCGTAGCCGCGCAGCACGACGGTCAGGCCGTTGACGCGTTCGCAGGAGCGGGTGTTCATCTTGTGCGGCATCGCCGAGGAGCCGACCTGCCCGGGTGCGAAGCCCTCGGTGACCAGCTCGTGGCCGGCCATCAGCCGGATCGTCTTGGCCAGCGACGAGGGTGCGGCGGCCAGCTGCACCAGCGCGGTCAGCACCTCGTAGTCCAGGGACCGCGGATACACCTGCCCCACGCTTGAGAAGCGGCGGGAGAATCCCAGGTGGGAGGCGACGGCGTCCTCCAGGTCCGCCAGCTTCTCCTCATCGCCGCCCAGAAGGTCCAGCATGTCCTGGGCGGTGCCGACCGGTCCCTTGACGCCCCGCAGCGGGTAGCGGGCGATCAGTTCCTCCAGCCGGTCGAACGCCACCAGCAGTTCCTCGGCGGCGGAGGCGAATCGTTTGCCCAGGGTGGTGGCCTGGGCGGCGACGTTGTGGGAGCGGCCCGCCATCACCGTCGTCTCGTGTTCGGCCGCCCGCGCCGCCAGCGCCGCCAGCAGCGCCACGCAGCGGTCGCGCACCAGGAGCAGGCTGTCGCGGATCTGCAGCTGCTCGACGTTCTCGGTCAGGTCGCGGGAGGTCATGCCCTTGTGGACGTGCTCGTGCCCGGCCAGGGCGTTGAACTCCTCGATGCGGGCCTTGACGTCGTGGCGGGTCAGGCGCTCGCGGGCGGCGATGGAGTCCAGGTCCACCCGGTCGAGGACCTTCTCGTAGTCGGCCACGACGCCGGGCGGCACCGTGACGCCGAGGCGGGCCTGCGCCGACAGCACCGCCAGCCACAGGCGCCGTTCGGCCACCACCTTGTACTCGGGGGACCACAGCCGCACCAGTTGCGGTGAGGCGTAACGGGCGGCCAGGACATCGGGAATGGGCGGCTTCACAGTCACGGTGCCTCAGTGTATTGGCCCCCGCCGCGCCGCCCGGCGGCTCCCCCCGCCCCAGCTCCGGCAGGAGTCGACCGGAAAAACGGAAAAGCAGCGCGGCGGAGCCCCGCCGAAAAAGACGAGGCCCCGCCGCCGGGCCGCCTGGCGGCCCGGCCGCTCTCAGCCCTCCCGCGTGGCCGGCTGCAGACCGGCGGCGTCGTAGACCTTCAGCTCACCCCGGCCCCCGCTCTCACCGCCGCCGCGGCGGCGGCCCAGCCGCTCCTTGGCCCGCTCCAGCATCACATACAGCGTCGGCACCAGCACCAGCGTCAGGATCGTCGACGACACCAGCCCGCCGATCACGACGATCGCCAGCGGCTGGGAGATGAACCCGCCCGACCCGGTCAGCCCCAGCGCCATCGGCACCAGCGCGAACACCGTCGCGACCGCCGTCATCAAAATCGGCCGCAACCTGCGCCGGCCCCCCTCGACGACCGCCTCGACGACACCCAGGCCCTGGGCGCGATACTGGTTGATCAGGTCGATCAGCACGATCGCGTTGGTCACCACGATGCCGATCAGCATCAGCATGCCGATCAGCGCCGGAACGCCCATCGGCGTGCCGGTGGCCACCAGCAGCCCGATCGCGCCGGTCGCGGCGAACGGCACCGACACCAGCAGGATCAGCGGCTGGGCGAAACTCCGGAACGTCGCCACCATGATCATGAAGACGATCGCGATCGCCGCGAGCATCGCCAGGCCCAGCTGCCCGAACGCCTCCTCCTGGTCGGCGCTGACACCGCCCAGGCTCCACTGCGCGCCCGCCGGCAACGTCAGCCTGCCCAGCCGCTCGTTCAGCGCCGCCGTCACCGCGCCGACGTCCTGGCCGGTGGCCGTGCCCGACACCGTCGCGCTGCGCTTGGAATCGATCCGGGTGATCTGCGTCGGCCCCGCCGCCCGCACCACCCGCGCCACGTCGGAGACCTTCACCACCCCCGAAGCGGTCGGCAGCTTCAGCGCCCCGATCTCCTTCAGGTCCTCCGGGGCGTCACCGGAACGCAGGATCACATCCTCGCTGCGGCCCTCCACCGTGACCTGACCCATCGGCGCGCCCCGGAACCGCTGCGCCACCAGCTGGCCGATCTGCGTCTCGCTCAGCCCGCGCGCCGCGGCCTTCTGGCGGTCCACCCGCACCTCGACGCGCTCACCGCCGGCCTGCAGGTTGGACGAGACGTCCCGCAGCCGCCCCAGACCCGCCATCGCGGCGCGGACCTGCTCGGCCGCCGTCCTGAGCGCCTCGGTGTCGGGCGCCTGCACGATCACCTTCAGCTGGTCCGCCGAACCGCCCATTCCGCCCTGGGAGGCGCCGACCGTGACGTCGCCCGCGGCGTCGCCGAGACCGGCCAGCCGCTCACGCAGCGTCTCCTGCACCGCCTCGGCGTCGGCGTCCTCACGCAACGTCAGCGAGTAGGAGGCGCCGTCGCCCGACCCGCCACCGGCCGCACCGCCGAGGAACCCGCCGCCGGAACCCACCGTCACCTGGTACGACTCCACCTGCGGCAGCGATGTGATGACCTTCTCCACCTTCCTGGCCGCCGCGTCCGTGGTCGCCAGATCGGTGCCGGGCGGCATCTTCTGGCTCAGCGACACCGCGTTCCCGCCCGAGGCGCTCAGGAAGTTCGTCTCCAGCCGCCCCGCCAGGCCCATCGTGGCCGCGAACACCAGCAGGCCCACCACCAGCGTGATGAGGCGGTGCCCCGTGGCGAACCGCAGCACCGGCAGATACGCCCGCTGCAAGGGGCTGCGCAGCTCCTTGGCCTCGGCCTCCTCGCGCAGCCGCGCAATCTGCTGCGGATCGGCCTTCGGCGCCTTGAGGAACCAGTAGGCCAGCACCGGCACCGCCGTCAGCGACACCAGCAACGACGCCAGCAACGCCACCGTGACCGTCACCGCGAACGGCGCGAACAGCTGCCCCACCATGCCGCCGACCACCGCGATCGGCACGAACACCGCCACGGTCGTCAGCGTCGAGGCCGTCACCGCGCCGCTGACCTCCCGCACCGCCGCCAGCACCGCCTCCCCCTTGGGCTCGCCGTACTCCAGGTGCCGCTTGATGTTCTCCAGCACCACGATCGAGTCGTCCACCACCCGGCCGACCGCGATCGTCAGCGCGCCCAGCGTCAGAAGGTTCAGCGAGTAGTCCCCCAGCCACAGCGCGATCAGCGCGATCACCACCGACAGCGGGATCGACACCGCCGTCACCAGCGTCGAGCGGACCGACAGCAGGAACACCAGGATCACCAGGACCGCGAACGCCAGCCCCAGCAGGCCCTCGGTCGTCAGATCCTCGATCGAACGCTCCACGAACGGCGCCTGGTCGAACACCACCGTGATGGCCGCGGCGTCACCGACCGCCCGCACCAGCTCCGGGATCCTGTCACGCACCTCATGGGAGATCGCCACCGCGTTGCCGTCGGGCGCCATGGTGACCGACACCCCCAGGCTCGGCTCACCGCCGGTACGCGTCAGCGACGTCGCCGACTCCAGCGCCGGTTCCACCGTCGCCACATCCCCCAGCCGGACCGGCTTCGGCCGCGCCTGCGGAGCCGCCGCCGCACCCCGCTGAGCGCCCTGCGCCCCCTGGACGCCCTGCGCGCCGCCCTGCGTGCCCTGCGCCCCAGGGGGGACCGCCGTACGGCCCTGCGGCTGCGCCTGCTGCGGAGCCGCCGCGGCCGGCGCCAGATACAGATCCCGCAGATCCTCGATCGACGATAGGCGCCGGCCCACCTGAACCGTCATCGACCGCCCGTCCGCCACCAGGCTGCCCGCCGGGATCGGCTGGCCGTTGGCCCGCAGCGCGTCGGCGATCGCGGTCGCCGCGACCCCCCGGACCGCCAGCTTCACCGGATCGGGCGTGATGACCACCGTCTCCTTGCGCGTGCCCGTCACCGTCGCCTGCCGCACCCCGGCGATGCCCTGCAGCCGCGGCACCACCAGCCGCTCCAGCTTCTCGGTCATCGCCTGCTCGTCCCCGCCGGTGCCCACCGCCAGCGTCATCACCGGGATGTCGTCGGTGCCGCCCGACAGCACCTGCGGATCGACGCCCTCCGGCAACCGCGCCGAGATCCGCGACAGCGCCTGCTGCATCTTGGCGACCGAGTCGTCGACATCGGTGCCGTAGGCGAACGACACCTGCACCTGCGCCGACCCCTCCCGCGAGGTCGACGTCACCTCCTCCACCCCCGCAAGACCCTGGAAGGCGTCCTCGACGGGCGCGGTGACCTGCTCCTCCACGATCTCCGGGGACGCCCCCGGATAGGAGGCGACCACGAACGCCCCGGGAAACGACAACGACGGCAGCAACTGCTGCTTCAACGACGGGATCGCGAAAGCGCCGAACGCGCTCAGCACGACCGCGATCAGGATCACGAGGCTGCGGTTGGCGAGGCTCAACCTGGCCAGGGCGGTCATGGAGGACGGCTCCTAGGGGAAGATCACGGAGGTCACAGGGGAAATCCCGCCCCACACTAACACTTAGCCTCAGACGAATATTCAGCCCCATCCGATGTTCCTGATAACCTTCTCAGGAACCGAGAGGTGCACGTGAACGACGAACGCGACCAGCTGATCGACCGCATCGGCGCCACCCAGCGCGACCTGGGCCGCCTGATCACCCGGCACCACCACTCCCCCCTGTTCGACTCCAACCTCACCATGCGCCAGCTCAAAGTCGTCCTCATCCTGTCCTGCCAGGACTCCGCCTCCGCCCAGGACCTCGCCCACCACCTCGGCGTCGGCCCGGCCACCGTCACCGGCATCGTCGACCGCCTCGTCACCCACGGCCTGGTCACCCGCGGCGAAGACCCCCACGACCGCCGCGTACGCCGCATCCGGCTCACCCCCAGCGGCCGCGCCCTCACCGAGCAGATCGCCGACACCGGCCTCGCCGACTTCCACCGTCTCCTGCAGCGCCTGGACACCCCCACCCTCCACGACCTGGCCGCCGTCCTGGCCAAACTCCACACCGCCGCCCGCGCCCTGGCCACCGGCCACTGACCCGCCCCCTCCCATCCCGTCCGCCCCCGGAGAAAGAGCCATGCCCGCCTACCTGGAAACCCTCTTCTCCCTCACCGGCCGCACCGCCCTCGTCACCGGCGCCAGCTCCGGCATCGGCCACGCCATCGCCGAAGCCCTCGGCCGCGCCGGCGCCCGCCTCCTCATCACCGCCCGCCGCCCCGCCCCCCTCACCCGCGCCGCCGGCCGCCTCACCGCCCTCGGCATCCCCACCACCGCCATCCCCGCCGACCTCGCCGACCCCGCGGCCATCGACGAACTGTGCCGGCGAGCCACCGAAACCACAGCCGCCACCGCCGGCGACGGAGACGGCGGCGTCGACATCCTCGTCAACAACGCCGCCAACAACATCCGCCTCCCCCTCGACGACCTCACCACCGGCGACTACGAACGCACCCTCGCCGTCAACCTCACCGCCCCCTACCTCCTGAGCCGCTTCTTCGGCCCCCGCATGGCCGAACGCGGCTGGGGCCGCATCATCAACATCGGCTCCCAGCAGTCCCTGCGCGCCTTCGGCGACAGCGGCGCCTACGGCATCGCCAAAACCGCCGTCACCGGCCTCACCCGCTCCCAGGCCGAGGCCTGGTCCCCCCGCGGCGTCTGCGTCAACACCCTCATCCCCGGCTTCACCCTGACCCCCCTCACCCGCCCCGCCCAGGCGATCCCCGGCCGCGTCGAAGCCCTCGCCGCCCGCACCATGAACCGCCGCAACGCCGTCCCCGGCGACTACGCCGGCATCGCCGTCCTGCTCGCCTCCCCCGCCGGCGCCCACATCACCGGCCAGGCCATCTGCGTCGACGGCGGCTTCTCCGTCCACTGAGCGCGCGCCCGCCGGGCCGGCCCTCCGCCCTTACTGCTTATTTGTCCTTTTGTGTTGGATTTTTCATTATCCGATTGGCTTTACGAAGTAGATCACTTAATGCCTTCGAGGGAGCACCGGCCGCCCAGGTGTGAGACGCCCGCTGACGGGCAGCCATTCTGCGCAGCTCAGCGCCGCACGGCCGCAACCGCGCCCCCGCCGGGGATGCGGGCGGGACCCCGCGGCGCCGCGCCCCGCCCGCAGACCGCACCGTCCCCGGGCGGCGGGACTCCCCCGCCGCCCGCGGAACCCGCACCAGAAAAGAGGCACGGTGACCCAGCAAGGAAGCATCGACTCATCCGCCCGCCCGGATGCGGCGCCCCGGACGCGGCCCTCCTCCACCCCCGCCGTCCTGCCCGTCGGCGTGGAGGAGGAGTTCTTCCTCATGGATCCCGACACCGGGCAGACCGCGCCGCGCGCCTCGGCCGTCCTGGCGACCGTACGGCCCCGCCAGCGCGAGCTCACCCAGCGGGAGTTCACCACCTGCCAGGTCGAGATCGCCTCCAACCCCCACACCGACCTCGGCCTGCTGCGCGCCGAGCTGACCGACCTGCGCACCGAGCTGGCCCGAGCGGCCCGCGACGCCGGCTGCCGCCTCGTCGCCTCCGGCTCGGCGCCGCTGGAGCACTCCGCCAGCGGCGCCCGCCTCACCGACAACCCCCGCTACAAGTGGATGGCCCACGAGTACGGCGCCATGGCCCGCGGCGAGAACTGCTGCGGCTGCCACGTCCACGTCGAGGTGCCCGACCGCGAGGAGGCCGTCCAGGTCTGCAACCACCTGCGGCCCTGGCTGCCCACCCTGCTGACCCTGACCGTCAACTCCCCCTTCACCGGCGGCGCCGACAGCCACTACGGCAGCTGGCGGGCGATGGCCTTCTCCCGCTGGCCCAGCGCCGAGCTGCCGCCCTACTTCGAGACGGCCGCCGACTACACCGCCACCCTGCAGGCCCTCATCACCTCGGGCGCCATCCTGGACGAGGCGATGGTGTACTGGCTGGCCCGCCCCTCCCACCACCTGCCCACCGTCGAGGTGCGGGTGGGCGACGTGTGCGCCACGGTGGAGGAGTCGGTGGCCTTCGCCGCCCTGGTGCGCGCCCTGGTGACGACCGTGCTGGGCGACATCCGCGCCGGGGTGCCCGCTCCCCGGCCGCACGAGCCGCTCCTGCACGCCGCCTACTGGCGGGCCGCCCGCGACGGCCTGGAGGGCCAGGGGCTGGAGCTGACCTCCGCCACCCTGGTGCCGGCCGGGCGGCTGGCCGAGCAGCTCCTGGAACGCGTCCGCCC
Source organism: Streptosporangium sp. NPDC004379 (assembly GCF_042873875.1). NCBI lineage: Bacteria > Bacillati > Actinomycetota > Actinomycetes > Streptosporangiales > Streptosporangiaceae > Streptosporangium > Streptosporangium sp. NPDC004379. The sequence continues at coordinate 134,752 of NZ_JBIAMC010000015.1, read as the reverse complement.
GGCCCTGTCGGCCGCCGGCGACACCGACACGGTCGTGGACTACCTCTCCCGGCTGCGCGAGACCGGTTCCGGGGCGGCCCGGCAGCGGGCCGCCTTCGCCGAGCGCGGCAGCTTCGCCGACGTCGTGGCCGCACTGAGCCGGCAGACCGCGCCGCTGGCCGGCTGAGCGCCACCGCCCGGGACGATGACCGGGGGCGATGGCCGGCCGGCCATCGCCCCACCCTGGGCCGGGGCGGCGGCGGGGGTTCACGCGGCCCCGGGGACGACCTCCGATCCCCCGATGATCAGGGCGATGCGGCCTCCCCCGGCCGGGGCCCGCCGCCGGACGCCCCAGGCCGTCCCGCGGGCCGTACAGGCCCGCGGGACGGCCTGGGGGCCGCACCTTCTTTCATTCTCATTATCGATAGTGATAACGTCTTAGGGTGAGATCTTCTACAGAGCGCTGGGCCGAGCTGGCGCTTCACCCCGTGCGCATCCGCATCCTGGGCGCCGTGGCCGGCGGACGCCGCACGGCCACCGATCTGGCCGGCCTGCTGCCCGGCGTGCCGCAGGCCACGCTGTACCGGCAGATCGGCACGCTCGCCAAGGCGGGCCTGCTGCAGGTGGTGGAGGAACGCAAGGTCGGAGGGGCGACGGAGCGGGTGTACGCGGTACCGCAGGACGGGGTGACACTCACCGCCGAAGCACTGGCCTCGGCGACCCCGGAAGATCACGCACGGTACTTCACCGCGTTCGTCAGCAGCCTGCTGTCGGAGTTCTCGCGCTACCTCGCCAGGGAGCACATCGACCTGGCGGCCGACGGCGCCGGCTACCAGCAAATGGTGCTGCACCTGAACGACGAGGAGTTCATCCGCTTCGCACAGGGATTCACCGAGCTGGTCCGGCCCCTGCTCGCGAAAGAGCCGCAACAGGACCGCACGCCCCGGCTGCTGGCGACGATCCTCCTCCCCCTGACGAAAGGCTGACCCATGGCGGCAGTAATGATCACCGACCGTTCGATCACCATCGAGTTCGGCCCGTGGGAGCGGTTGTTCACCGGCCGCGCCCGGCACACGATCCCCGTGACGGCGGTGCGCCGGGCGAGTGCCACGGACCACCCGCTGCGCGTCCCGCGCGGGGCGAGGAAGGGCCTGACCGTCTCGGGCCACACCAAGATCGGCACGTGGGGCCTCTTCGGCGGCCCGCGGCAACTGGTGTCGGTCAGCCGCCGCCTGCCCGGAGTGCACCTGCTGCTGGACCGCGGGAGCTCCGGCGGCGAATTCGACGAGGTCGTCATCTCAGCCCCCGACGCCGCCCATCTCGCCGAGACCATCAGGGCCGTGGCCGCATGAGCGGCATCGAGGTCCGCGACCTGACCAAGCGATACGGCTCGCTCACCGCCGTCGACGACCTCAGCTTCACCGTCAGACCGGGAGCGGTCACCGCCTTCCTCGGCCCCAACGGGGCCGGCAAGACCACGACCATGCGCATGATGATCGGCCACGTCGCGCCCACCCGCGGCGATGTGACGATCGGCGGACGACGCTACCGCGACCTCCCCCGCCCGACCACCGTGGTGGGCGCGGCCTTCGACTCCGCCTCCTTCCACCCGCGGCATTCGGCCAGGGACCACCTGAACATCTACGCCGCGATGGGCGGATATCCCACCGGCCGGGCCGAGGACCTGCTCGGCCTCGTGGGCCTGACCGGATCCGCCGGACGCAGGACGGGCGGCTTCTCCACCGGCATGCGCCAGCGGCTCAACCTGGCCACCGCCCTGCTGGGCGACCCCCGCGTCCTGCTGCTGGACGAGCCGGGCAACGGCCTGGACCCCCAGGGCATGGCGTGGCTGCGCTCGTTCCTGCGCGCCCTGGCCGACGAGGGCCGCACGATCCTGGTCTCCAGCCACGTGCTCAGCGAGGTGCAGCAGGTCACCGACGACGTGGTGGTCATCGGGCGGGGACGGCTGCTGGCCGCCGGCCCCCTGCACGAGCTGTCCGGTACGGCGCAGGACGTCCTGGTGCGCACGCCCGACGCCGCCGAACTGCGCCCGATCCTGTCACGCCAGGCCCACCGGGTGGACACGACCGGCCCGCAGGACCTGCGCGTCCGCGGCCTCGGCCCGGACCGGATCGCCGCACTGGCCGCCGCTCACGGGTTACGCGTCCACGGCCTGACCGTCGAGCACCGCACCCTGGAGGAGATCTTCCTCGACCTGACCGGCGAACGGACGGATGCATGAAACCCCTCATCAACGCCGAGTTCCGCCGGCTGCTCGCCACCCGGCTGTGGGTCGCCACCCTGCTCGCGGCCGCCCTCCTCGGCGGCGGCCTGATCGGCCTGCTCGCGCTCATCGGACCGGAGAACTTCGACCCCCCGATGCCGGGACTGCACACTGAGGCCGGGGTACGGGCCGTCCTCGGCTTCCTGGGGTTCACCACCTTCGTTCCCGCCGCGATCGGCACCCTGGCGCTGACCTCGGAATACCGGCACCGGACCGTCGGCTTCACGTTCCTGTTCGCCCCGGACCGCCGGCGGGTGCTGGCCGCCAAACTCCTCACCCACGGCCTGGCGGGCATGATCTACGGGCTCGTCCTGTCGGGCACCGCCGCTGCGGCGCTGTTCGGCGCGGCCGCCGCCCGCGGCGTCGATCTGGGACTGCCCGCCGGGACCATCGCCGGGCTGCTGGCCCGCCTGGCGGTCGCGATGGCCGCCTACACGCTGCTCGGCGTGGGCATGGGCGCGCTGATCCGCCACCAGGTCGCGGCGTTGTGCGTGGTGATCGGCTATCTGTACGGCGCGGAGCTGCTGCTCATCATGATCCCTGGCGTCCGCGGCCTGTACCCCTGGCTCCCCGGCGGCGCGACCGCGGCCCTGACCGACTTCACCGCCGTGACCGACGCACTGGCCCAGCAGCTGTCCAGCGAGCCCGTCCGGCTGCTGCCCCCCGTGGCCGGTGCGCTGATCCTGCTCGGTTACACCGCGCTGGCGAGCACGGCCGCGCTGCTCAAGCCCTTGCGCCGCGACATCTCCTGAAAGGGGTCGCGCCGGCTCCGCCGCCCCGGTCCCGGGCCGGAGGCGACCGGCGGCCCGGGACACGTCCGCCTCGACGCGGCCCCGGCGAGCCCGGTGGAGGTCCTCCCCGGGACCGCCTGAGTCCCGCCCGGACCCCACCCGGAGACCACACCGCGCATTTTGCACCCTTTGACCGAGAATCTCCGTATGCCTCCGGGGATCTCCCGGTGGACGAGGAGAGTATGACTGATCTACCCTTCCGGTATGACCAAGCGGATCACCATCTCCCTCCCCGACGACCTCGCCGACGAGGCCCAGGGCTCCGGCAACGCCTCCGGCTACATCGCCGGCGCCCTGCGCGAACAGCGCCGCATCCGCGACGGCATGGCCGCCCTGGAACGCCTGTGGGGACCCGGCTGGGCCGACGGCATCAGCGACGCCGACCGCACCCGCGCCAGCCGCCTGTTCGACACCCCGCCCGACCAGCCCCGCACCACAGCCGCACCCCACACCACCCGCCGCCCCTCCCAGGACGTGGCGTGAGCACCGAACCCGAAGGACTCACCGGCCACGTCCTCGACTACGACGCCCTCTGCCACCTCCTGGACGGCAAAAGCGACTACGGCCGCGAGATCGTCCGCCAGTCCGTCCTGCGCAACACCACCCTGCTGCTGCCCGCACTGGCCGCCCAGTGCGCCGCCGCCCTGCGCCCCGCCCAGACCGAGGCACTGCTGGCCGTACCCGTCATCACGATCGGCGCCCTCACCGCCGCCGACGTCGCCGCCACCACCCGCCTCGGCCCCGCCCTCACCGCCCCCTCCCACCGCCGCCCGCCCGCAGGCGAACGCGACGCCGCCCTCGTCGCCGCCCTCACCGCCGTCCACGCCGTACTGCTGGCCGAATCCCGCGGCGGATGGCGCATCGTCACCCCCGCACCCCACCTGTACGACGGCGCCCCCGGCGTCCGCCTGGAGATCCTCCCCTGAACACCACCCCACCCACAGCGCCCGCCGACCCGCCGGGATTCGAGCTGCCCCTGCGGCTCCTCCTCGGCTTCCGCGTCCTCATCGACGACCTGCACGCCGAACTCGCCCGCCAGGGCCACCCCGACCTGCGGCCCATGCACGGCTTCGTCCTGCAGGCCATCGGCCGCGGCCCCACCACCGCCGCCGACCTCGGCCGCATGCTGGGCATCTCCAAACAGGCCGCCGGCAAGACCATCGAGGCCCTGCGCACCCTCGGCTACGTCGAACGCGGCCACGACCCCGGCGACGCCCGCCGCAAAGTCGTCCGGCTCACCCCGCGCGCCATCGACGGCCTGACCCGCTCGGAACGCATCTTCGACGAACTACGCGCCCGCTGGGCCGCCGTCATCGGAGCCGAACGGCTGCGCGCCCTGGAGAGCGACCTGCGCGCCCTGACCCCCGGCGACCTCTTCCGCCTGGACGTCCCCGGCTGGTTCGGCGACCGGCACTGACCCGCACTCACCCGCACCGGCCCCACGGCCGCCGCCACCCACCGCCCCGCCTCCGGCCGCCCCCGGCCGCTCACGCCGCGGCGGCCACCGGGCCGGAACGGTCGACCGCCACCCGCACCGCCACCGCGGCCAGCACCGTCCCCGTCAGATAACGCTGCACCCGCGCCCACACCGGCCGCCGCCCCACGAACCCCGCGATCGACCCCGCCGACACCACGAACAACGCGTTCACCGACACCGCGACGGCGATCTGCACCAGCCCCAGCACCAGGCTCTGCGCCGCCGCCCCACCCCGCGCCGGATCCACGAACTGCGGCAGCAACGACACGTACAACACCGCGATCTTCGGATTGAGGAGATTCGTCACCAACCCCCCGGAGAACAACCGCCCCGCCCCCTCGGCCCGCACCGCCTCCCCCTGCGCCACCGCACCGCCCAGCATCGGCGCCGCACCGGGCCGCACCACCCGCCACGCCAGCCACAGCAGATACGCCGCCCCCGCGAACTTCACCGCCGCATACAACGCCGGCACCACCGCGAACACCGCCGCGATCCCCGCCACCGCCGCCACCAGATACACCCCGAACCCCGCCGCGACCCCCGCCAGCGCGATCAGCCCCGCCCGCCGGCCCTGCGCCACCGACCGCGACACCAGATGGACCATGTTCGGCCCCGGCGTCAGCACCATGTCCAACGCGACCCCCGCGACCCCGATCACCGCACCCGTGGAAACCATGACCGCATCCTCCCCCGCCCCCACCACCGGCGAGAACGGCCAATCCCGCCAAGTGGCCCGCCCCGCCGCACCACCCGGCCCCGTCCGGCGGTTTCACCCACGCCCCGCCGTGGCAGGCTCACTGCCATGGACGAGGAATGGGACCTGGTGGTCATCGGAGGCGGCCCCGCCGGCTCGGCCGCGGCCCTGCAGGCCCGCGCACTCCGGCCCCGCGCACGCATCCTGCTGCTGGACCGCGACGACTTCCCCCGCGACAAGGCCTGCGGCGACGGCATCGCCGCCCACGCCCGCGACGAACTCGCCCACCTCGGCCTGGCCGGCCTCATCGACGACTACCGCCCCACCCCCCGCCTGGCCGTCATCTCCCCCGGCGGCGCCCGCGTCGAAGCCACCGCCGCCCGCCCCAACCACGTCGTGCCCCGCACCGTCTTCGACGCCCGCCTCATCGACGCCGCCCGCGCCCGCGACATCGACGTCCGCCGCCACCGCGTCCGCACCCTCACCACCCGAGACGGACTCCCCCTCATCGACGGCGCCATCACCGCCCGCACCGTCATCGCCGCCGACGGCGCCAACTCCACCGTCCGCCGCCTCCTCGGCCTGCCCGCCTCCCCCGACCGGCACACCGCCCTCGCCGTACGCGGCTACGCCGACGTCCCCCCCGACGACGACACCCAGCTCATCGCCATGCAGAAAGACGGCTGGCCCGCCTACGCCTGGTCCTTCCCCATCGGCGACGGCACCGCCAACGTCGGCTTCGGCATGCTCCTGCCCCGCCTGCGCGCCACCGGCCTGCCCGGCCGCCAGGTGCTCCACGGCCGCCTCGCCGAACTCCTGCCTCACCTGCCCGCCCGCGACCTGCGCGCCCACCACCTGCCCCTGTCCCCCGGACGCCCCCGCCCCGGAGCCGGCCGCGTCCTCCTGGCCGGCGACGCCGCCGGCCTGATCAACCCCCTCACCGGCGAAGGCATCTACTACGCCCTCGCCTCCGGCCGCCTGGCCGGACAGGCCGCCGCCCACGCCGGCACCGACCCGCTGACCGCCTACCGCCGAGCCCTGCGCACCACCCTCGGACGGCACCTGCGCACCACCGACGCCCTGTCCCTGGCCGCCCAGTCACCCGCCTTCATCGACGCCGCCGTCACCACCGCCGCCCACCGCCCCGAAGTCTTCGACCTCCTCGTCGAGGTGGGCCTGGGCGCAGGCACCGTACCGGCGCCACTGGCCTGGGCCGTGGCCCGCCGCTGGCTGGCCGCATCCCTGCCCCTGCCGGGGCGGCGCCACCGCGCCTCCTGACCGGCCCGCACCCGGCACGGACGACCCTCCCCCACGGCCCACCCGGCCGTCACCGGGAAAACCACGGCCCGTACAGGACCTCCCGCGCCGGAGGCTCACAGCAGGCGCACCTCACGCGACACCGCCGCCGGGGCCAGGAAATCCAGCATCCGCATCCCCTCCCCCTCCAGCTCCGCCCGCGCCGCCGCCGGCACCGGCCCGAACAGCTCCACCTCCAGCACCGCCGCACCCCGCGACCGCCGCACCGCCCACATCCCCCGCACGAACCCGTCCACCAGCACCGTCGCCCTGATGATGCCGTTGACGGTGAACACCCGCCCCCGATGATCCTCGGCCATCATCCGCGTGCGCGTCCGCTCGGCGAACGACAGCAACGTGTTGTCGAACTCCGCCAGATAACGCACCGGCGCCACCACGTCCGGATCGGGCCGCGGCGCCTCCGGCAGGTCCACCAGCCGCGCCCCGTCCACGGTCACGAACGACCGCAGCCCCATCCCCTCCACCACCTCGCCCAGCCGGGTCAGGCCCGACCACTGCTGCAGGTCCATCACCGTGGCCGGGCCGTAGGCGGCGAGATACCGCCGCACCATCCCCGCCAGGGCCTCCCGCCCGCCGGCGCCCTCCAGCGGGCGGCCCAGCCACGCCTCGGCACTGGTGTGCGCGGGCTTGCCGCCCACCCCCCAGATCCCCCGCGGCGGCACCTGCACCAGCGCCACCCTCGCCCGCACCAGATGCACCAGATCCGCCGCGGCCACCTGCGGCCACCGCTCCCGCAACAGCGACCCCAGCTCGGCGAAGGTCAGCGGCCGCTCCTCCACCAGAGCCCGCCCCGCCTCCTCCGCCTCCGCGACCTCCAGCCCGGCCAGCCTCCTGCCCACCGGGCCGCGCAGCACCCGGTCCAGCACCGGCTGCAGCAGCGGACGCAACGCCAGGCAGTCCTCGGCGGCGACCAGATGAATGGTCGAGCGCATCAGCGCCAGCCGCACCACCCGCCGCTCCCGCAGCAGATCCGACAGCTCCTCATGGGTGAACCCCGCAAGCCGCGACCACAGACCCACGTACGGCGGATCCGGCGCCTGCGCCTGCATGCCGTACAGGTGCCGCACCGCCTCCAGCGCCGTCAGCGGCGAGCGGCGCAGCAGCAGCTGCCGCTCCAGCGTGGCCCGGTTCAACGCGCGGACGCCGAGCACCTCGGGCATGGAAGGCCCCTTCTCCGTCGGAGGACACGAAACCCGCACCCTACCAGAACGGAATAATTCGTTCCAATATGGGCGCCTCACCCCTCACACCGGCCCCAACGCCCGATACAGCGGCGGCGACTCCACCACCACCCGATCACCGGCCCGCACCAGCCCACCGGCCACCACCACACCCATCACCCCCGCCCGCCGCACCACCCGGCCCTCCCCGTCCCGCCCCACCACCCGCGCCAGCAACCCCGGCCTAAACGCCTCGATCTGCGCACACGGATTACGCAACCCCGTCACCCGCACCACCGCCTCCTCCCCCAGCCGCAGCAACGCCCCCTGCGGCAACCCCAGCAGATCCACCCCGCGCGTGGTGACGTTCTCCCCCAGCTCACCCGCCCCCACCGAGAACCCCGCCGCCCGCAACTCCTCGTGCAACTCCGCGTGGATCAGATGAACCTGACGCAGATTCGGCCGGGAAAGATCCCGCGCCACCCGGGAGCGATGCCTGACCGTCACCCCCAGATGCGCGTCCCCCTCCACCCCCAGACCCTCCAGCAGCCGGATCGCCGGCTCACACCCTTTGCTGAAGGTGTGCTCCGGACCACGGCTCACCGCGGTCACGCACGCCTCGCCCATCGCCCGCTCCTCTCGTGGAGGGTCTTTCCGCTTTTCATGATCATTTTTACACGGAAGCCGCTGCCTTTACGATGTAGATCAGAAAGAGTCGCGGCCGATCCGGTACAGCACATGGCGGCGCAGCGGGCTGCCGGCGGGGACGTTCGGATGGTCGAAGTCGTCGGCCGCGTCCCGCCTCATGCCCAGCCGCTCCATCACCGCCCGCGACCGCAGGTTCCCCTCCGCCGTCATCGACACGATCTCCCGCCGCCCCGCCGGGCCGAACCCGTACGCGAGCGCCGCCCGCGCCGCCTCGGTGGCGTAGCCGTGCCCCCAGGCCCGCCGGGCCAGCCGCCAGCCCACCTCCAGCGCCGGGGTGAAGTGCGCCTCGAACCGCTGCCACGCCAGCCCGGTGAACCCGATGAACTCCCCCGTCGCCCGCACCTCCAGCGCCCACAGGCCGTAGCCGTGCTCGTCGAACGCCGCCTCGATCCGGCCGACCATCGCGTCGGACCGCTCACGCGTCAGCGGCGCGGCAAACCACCGCATCACCTCGGGGTCGGCGTTCAGCTCCGCGAACGGCTCCAGATCCGCCTCCCGCCACCTGCGCATGACCAGCCGTTCCGTCTCCACGTGCCCCTCCCCCGCTCCGGCGGCGTCCTCGCGGCCGCACAGCGCAGGAGCATACGCACGCCCGCCCGCACCGGTCGGCGCGCGCTTTTCACGGACCGCCGCACGCACCCCGCCGGCCCGCCGGCACCGTGCCGACCTGCGGACACGGGGCGGACACGCGGCGGACGGCGATCCGGCCCCGACACGCCACCGCATCATCGCGGAATAACCTCCGCCGGACGTCGGTTACAGTAATCGTGCCGATGTGGTTTGTGTCCCCCGGGCCGCAAATTACCGCCTTCACGGAATACCGTTCGGCTGGAGCCGTGTTGTGCCTCTCGCCGAGGAGGCGACCGCCACATCGGCACCAAACGTCCCGCCCCGCGAGCGCTCCGGCGCCGCGGGGCGGTTCCTTTTCCCCTCACCCCCGCGTTCCCGGACCACACGCGGCCCTCCTCCCATCCGCGACGCGCGGCGGAGAAGGACGGATGGCTTTGCCTGCGCCCTTGGAGAAGGGCTACAAACATGGGGACCCCGCTTGTGCGGGTGCGCACAGCCGCCGGCCGCCGGGACACCGCCTAGGGTGGTGAAACCCGTCCTGCAAGAGGAGAGCCCGTGCTCTACCGCCTGACCAAGATCGTCAGCGCCCCCTTCCTGCACCTGCTGTGGCCGACCACGGTCACCGGGGCAGAGCACGTACCCGCCTCCGGGCCGGCCATCCTGGCCTCCAACCACCTGTCGGTCCTCGACTCCACCTTCCTGCCCCTGGTGCTGCCCCGGCAGGTGCGCTTCGTCGCCAAGGCCGAGTACTTCACCGGCAACCCCGTCACCGCCGCCTGGATGCGCGCCACCGGGCAGATCAGCATCGACCGCCAGAGCCCCACCGCCGCCCAGGACATGCTCGACGCCGCCGCCCGGGTGCTGCGTGACGGCGAGCTGTTCGGCATCTACCCCGAGGGCACCCGCTCGCCCGACGGCCGCCTGTACCGCGGCAAGGTCGGGGTGGCCTGGCTGGCCCTGGAGACCGGCGCGCCGGTGGTCCCGGTGGGCATGACCGGCACCGACAAGGTGCTGCCCATCGGCGCCTCGGTGCCCAAGCTCGGCCGGATCGGCATCCGCATCGGCAAGCCGCTGACGTTCACCGGCTCGGCCGCCAGCGCCCGCGACCGGCGCCGGGTGACCGACGACGTCATGGCGGCCGTCCAGGAGCTGTCCGGGCAGGAGTACGCCGGCGGCTACGCGCCCAGCCGCAGCGCCGGCTGACCGGCCCCGCCCGCCGCCGCACCCCTCCCGCTCCGCCGTACCTCCGCCGCGCCCGCGGCGGCGATCTCCGGGGCGGGGCCCGTTCACGGCCGGGCCCGCCCGCGCCGGACGATAGGCTGTGGCCCCCAGGAAACCGGATCCGACGGGGGGTGGCCGAAGGTGCCACGCGGCAGGACGATCGCGATCACATCGGCGGCGGCGGTTCTGGTGGCCGCGGGCGGCGGTGCGGGCGCCTGGTGGCTGCTGCACACCCGCGGCACCCCGCAGGAGACCGCGCAGCGCTTCACCCGGGCCTGGCAGGGCGGTGACCTGGCCGCCATGCGCGCCGAGCTCGGCAAGGCCGACCCCGCCTTCGAGGCGACCTACCGCGCCATGGCCGACAAGCTCGGCGCCGAACGCACCGAGGTACGGCTCGGCCAGGTCAGCCGGACCGGCGACGAGACCGGCCGGGCCGGCTACACCGCCACCGTCACGCTGAAGAGCGGCGGCCGGTGGAGCTACTCCGGCGCCCTGGAGCTGGCGGTCGTCGACCGCAACTGGCGGGTGGCGTGGTCGCCCGCCGCCGTCCACCCCGATCTGGCCTCGGGCCGGTCGTTCGCCCTGGCGGCCCGCTGGCCGAAGCGGGCCGGGATCACCGCCGCGGGCGGTGAGCGCATCGACGACGGCTCGGCGGGCGGCTCGGTGCAGCAGCTCGTCGGCTACCTCGACAAGGCCACCGCCAAGGAGGCCAAGGCCCTCGGCGCGCCGTACGCCGCCGGGGACACCGTCGGCAAGGACGGTCTGCAGCTCGCCTTCCAGCGGCGCCTGGCCGGCGTTCCCGCCACCGAGATCCGGATCGTCGACTCCGGCGGCAAGACCGTCAAGAAGGCCGGTGAGATCGCCGGCCGCGACGGCGAGCCGCTGCACACCAGCCTGGACCTGCGCGTGCAGCGCGCCGCCGCCGACGCGGTGCGCGACCTGAAGAAGACCGCCTCCCTGGTGGCGGTCAAACCCTCCTCGGGGGAGATCCTCGCCGTCGTCAACAACCAGGGCGGCTTCAACCGCGCCCTGATGGGCAACTATCCGCCCGGCTCCACCCTCAAGGCGGTCACCGCGGTGGCGCTCCTGGCCGAGGGCATGAACCCGGGCGACCGCACCACCTGCCCCAAGGACGTCAAGGTCGGCGGCCTGCCGATCCGCAACTCCCACCACGCCGGCTACGGCTCGGTGACCCTGTCGGACGCCTTCGCCTACTCCTGCAACACCACCTTCGCCCCGCTGGCCGCCCAGCGGCTGGGCGCGGCCAAGCTGCTCAAGACCGCCGAGCTGTTCGGCTTCAACACCCCCCTCGACATCGGCGTCCCGGCCGCCAAGGGCTCCTTCCCCCGGGCGGCGAGCGACGCCGAGCTGGCCGCCGAGTCCTTCGGCCAGGGCCGCGTCACCTCCAGCCCGCTCATGGTCGCCTCGGTCGCCGCGGCCCTGGCCGACGGCTCCTGGCGTCCGCCGACGCTGGTGCCCTCCGTCAAGCAGGAGGCCGCGCCGCGCGAACTGCCCGACGGGGTCGTCCCCGGCATGCACAAGATGATGTCGGCGGTGGTCACCAAGGGCACCGCCAAGGACGCCCGGCTGCCCGCCGGCACCCGCGGCAAGACCGGCACCGCCGAGTACGGCCCGCAGGACGACCTGAAGACCCACGCCTGGTTCATGGGTTTCCGCGGTGACCTGGCCTTCGCGGTGATCGTCGAGGAGGGCAGCGGCGGCGGGACCGTCGCCGCCCCGGTGGCGGCCCGCTTCCTGCGCGCCCTGGACTGAGCCCATCTGAACCCGGCATGGAGCCGCTGGAGCCGCCGCCCCTTCCCCTGCCCAACGCCATGGCCGGGCGGATGACCGCACGACGGCCCGGCACCGTCCCCGGGGTTGAGGAACCCAGGAACAGCCATTGGCGCCGAGAATGATCTTGCTCGAAGTGTGACGTCCGGCTTCGGTGTGTGATCGGGCCAGCTTCGAGATCCGGGCATCTGGCGCGATCGTCGCTTTGACGGTGATCAGTGACATGTCTACTGTTGTCGCCCATGCCGGTGGGGTTTTTGTCTGATGACCAGGTCAGGGCGTATACGGCGCTCGATGAGCTGCCGTCACTGTCGGACCTGGAGAAGTTCTTCTTCCTAGACGCGTTCGATCGGGACGTGATCGCGAAGTCACGCCAGGACTCGCATCGCCTGGGCGTGGCCGTTCAGATCGGGACGGTCCGGTACAAGGGGCTGTTCCTAGAGGATCCGCTGGCGGTGCCGTGACCGGTGGTGGACTATCTGGCCGCGCAGTTGGGAATCGGCGATCCGTCGCAGGTGAAGAGGTACGGGGAGCGGCTGAAGACGGCGTATGAGCACGCGTGGATGATCCGGGACGCTTACGGTTACCGCGACTTTGATGATCACGAGCCGTGGGAGGGGCGGGTGCTGGCGAGGCGGTTCCGGACGTTCCTGCATGGTCGGGCGTGGACGCATGCCGAGGGGCCGACGGCGTTGTTCGATCAGTCGGTGGCGTGGCTGCGCAGGCACCGGGTGTTGCTGCCGGGGGTGACGGTGCTGGAACGCCTGGTAGCCAGCGTCCGTGAGCAGGCCGATGAGCGTTTGTATGCCACGGTGGCGCGTCAGGTAGACCGCGCTGATGCGGCGTTGCGGCGGGAGCTGTCAGGGCTGCTGGTGGTTCCTCCCGGGGCGCGGATGTCGGAGCTGGAGCGGCTGCGGCAGGCGCCCAAGAGGCAGTCGGGCACGGAGATGGCGCGGGCGCTGCAGCGGGTGGACGACATCGCCCGGTTCCGGCTGGGGCGGGTGCGCATCGACAAGGTGCCGGTCCGGCGACTGAAGACGCTCGCCAAGTACGGGGCAGGCAGCAAAGCGCCGCTGCTGGCCCGTCTGCATGAGCCGAGGAAGACCGCGACGATGCTGGCGGTGACCCGGTCACTGGAGGCCGAGGCGATCGACGACGCCCTCGATCTGTTCGCGCTGCTAATAGCCTCGCGGCTGATCTCGCCGGCGCGCCGCAAGTCCTCGGGTGACCGGCTGGCGATGCTGCCGAAGCTGGAGAAAGCCTCCAGGCTCCTGTCCCGGGCGGGCCGGGTGCTGGTTGAGCAGCTCGACCTGGTCGCCGAGGCGGGCGCCGACCTGGACCCAGCGGCGCTGTGGACGGCTGTCATCGCCGAAGCCGGGGCGAGCAAGGAGCAGGTCCTGGCCGCGCTGGAACAGGTCGACCAGCTCGTCCCCGACGACGACGGCGCGGCCGAGGCGGCCCTGCGCGCGGCGCTGGTCGACAAGTACAACACCGTCCGGCCGTTCTTGAAGCTGCTGGGGAGTCCAAGGCCCTGGGCGCGGCGGCCGGAGGCCGCAAGGTCCTGGCCGCGGTGCGCGCTCTGCCGGAGCTGACGCGCCGGCACGTCTCCCGCAAGCCCCTCATCCCGAAGGAGATCGACGCGTCCCTGGTGACCGCGGCCTGGAAGCGGCCGGTGTTCGCCAACCCCGACCTGCCCGAAGGCGCGGTGGATCGCGACGCCTATGTGGTCTGTGTCCTCGAGGGGCTGTTTCGGGCACTCCAGGTGCGCGACGTGTTCGCCGCGCCGTCGCTGCGGTGGGCCGACCCGCGCGCCCACCTGCTGGACGGCAAGGCGTGGGAGGCGATCAGCGAGGACGTGCTCGCCTCCCTGTCGCTCACCGACCCCGTCGAGACCCACCTCGATGCCAAGCTGCTGGCGCTGGACGCGGCGTGGCGGCAGATGGCCGGCCGACTCGAAGAAGCCGGCGACGACGCCCTGGTCCGTGTGGTCACCCCGTCTGACGGACACGCCCGCTTGTCGGTGGAGAAGCTCGGCGTGCTGGGCGAGAGCCCGTCGTTGAAGTGGCTACGTGCGGCCTGCCAGGCGATGCTGCCCCGCATCGACCTGCCCGAACTGCTGCTGGAGGTGCACTCCTGGACCGGGTTCCTGGACGCCTATGTGCACCTGGCCGACATCTCCACGCGCATGCACGACCTGCCCCGATCCCTGGCCGCTCTGCTGATCAGCGAGGCCTGCAACGTCGGCCTCACCCCGGTGATCAAGGACGGGGACGAGGCGCTGACCCGCGGCCGGCTCTCGCACGTCGACCAGAACTACGTGCGGGCCGAGACGCACGCCGCGGCGAACGCGATCCTGATCGAGGCCCAGCGCGGCGTGCCGATCGTGGCGCTGTGGGGCGGCGGGCTGCTGGCCTCGGTCGACGGGCTGCGGTTCGTCGTCCCGGTCCAGACGATCAACGCCGCCCCCTCGCCGAAGTACTTCGGCTACAAACGCGGCCTGACGCTCTTGAACGCAGTCAATGATCAAGTGATGGGGATCGGGCAGATGGTCGTGCCCGGGACGCCGCGCGATTCGCTGTACATCCTCGACACCCTGATCAACATCGACGCCGGTCCGCAGCCCGAGGTCGTCACGACCGACCAGGCGTCCGATTCGGACACAGTATTCGGCATCTTCTCCATGCTCGGCTACCGGTTCGCGCCCCGCTTCGCCGACCTGGGCGATCAGCGGTTCTGGCGCTCGGAGGTGCCCGGCAGCAACACCCCGGGCGACTACGGGCCGTTGGAGGCGATCGCCCGTAACAAGATCACCCGGCAGAAGATCTGCACCCAGTGGTCGGATATGACCCGGGTTGCCGGGTCGCTGGTGACCAACCAGGTCCGCGCCTACGACCTGCTGCGCATGTTCGCCCGCAGCGGGCGTCCGACGCCGCTGGGGCAGGCGTTCGCCGAGTACGGCCGGATCGACAAGACGTTGCACCTGCTTTCCATCTTGGACCCGATCGACGACACCTACCGCCGCAAGCTGAACAAGCAGCTCACCGTCCAGGAGTCCCGGCACCGGCTCGCCCGTAAGATCTGCCACGGCAGCAACGGGCAGATCCGCAAGGCGTACCGTGAAGGACAAGAAGACCAACTAGCCGCGTTGGGGCTGGTCGTCAACGCGGTCGCGCTGTGGAACTCGAAGTATCTGTCGGCCGCGGTGGACCGGCTGCACGCCGAAGGCGTCCCGGTCAAGGATGAGGACGCTGCCCGGCTGTCCCCGCTGGACCACGCCCACCTCAACGTCCTGGGCCGCTACTCCATCTCCTCCTCCGCCCCGGCCGAAGGGCTGCGGCAGCTCGGCGAGATCCCGGACCTCCCCGATGGTGGCGGCGTGAACGAGGAGGGGGTGTAGATGCCCGGGCTCGCGGGCCACGACATGCGTCCTGGTCCCGATGCCTTCCTCGCATGCCCGGTGTGCGGGCCGGCGTGGTGGAGCGCTGACGCCGCCGGCGGTCACGGCGCGCGGCCGGCTAACGCGGCGTGACCAGGCGGGCCTCGTAGGCGGCGATGACGAGCTGGGCGCGGTCGCGGGCGTTGAGCTTGGCCAGCAGACGGCCGATATGCGTCTTGACGGTCCCGGGACTCACCTGGAGCTGCACGCTGAGCTCGGCGTTGGACAGTCCGTGGGCCACGAGGGTGAGCACTTCGCGCTCCCGGTCCGTCAATGTGTCGAGCCCGTGAAAGGGCTGCTGGGGCGGCCGCTGTACGAACTCCGTGATCAGTCGGGTGGTGACGGTCGGCGCGAGCAGCGTCTCACCCGAGGCCACCACTCGGATCCCCTTCAGGAGGTCGTCCGGAGGCGCGTCCTTGAGCAGGAACCCGCTGGCGCCCGCGCGCAGCGCCGAATAGACGTATTCATCGAGGTCGAACGTGGTCAGGATGAGGACCCGAGTGTCCGCGGCGATCTGCCCGGTCGCGGTGATGCCGTCCATCTCGGGCATTCTGACGTCCATGAGCACCACGTCGGGTGACTCTGTACGCGCGAGCGCCACCGCCTCCCGCCCGTCGGCCGCCTCTCCGACCACGGTGAGATCGTCCTCCGAGTCGATCAGCAGGCGGAAACTGCCGCGCAGGAGCGCCTGATCGTCGGCGATGAGCACCCGAATCACGAGCCTCCCCCTGCCGCACCCACCCGGAGCAGGCCCGGCCCGGTCCGCGGACGTCCTGTCCGGACCCGCCGACTCCGCTTCCTCCGGCTCATGCTCGTGATCCTCGTCATCACGTCCATCATGACCGATCCGCGCCTACCGCTCGCACCACGTCGATGCTTTCTCGGAACGCCGGCCGTACGTACATCCATCATCCATGCGCCACTGCGGCGCTCTGTCGGATGGACCTGCCGTTCGCGCACGCACGCGCTCGCCGGAAGGTGTCCGGCGCCGCACCCCCTCCCTCCGTCGAGAGAGAGTGGAACTCCCAGGCGGGTCACGGGATCTCCCATGACGCGTGCACGCCGAACCCCCGTCCCGGGAGCGGGCCGGCCTCGAAGGTGCCGCCGTACAGCAGCGCCCGTTCGCGCATTCCGGCCAGCCCGTGCCCACCCGGCCGCTCCGGCAGCACCCTCTGCCCAGGCCCATCGTCGAGCACGGAGATCCGCAACCTTCCATCGGCGACCGACACGCTGGCCTGGCAGTGGGCGGGAGCGGCGTGCTTGACGACGTTGGTGATCGCCTCCTGGACGATGCGGTAAACGGCCAGCGCCATGCTGTCGGGCACGGCTCCGTCCACCGACAGATCGACTTGCACGCGGGCCTCCGCCGCCTGGCGCGCCAGGGACGGCAGGTCGGCGAGCCGGGGGAGCGGTGTGCTGTCGGGCGCGCTGCCGGGTGCGCGCAGCACGCCGAGAAAATGGCGCATCTCCGCGAGCGAGCTACGCCCGATCTCCTCGATGGCCCGCAACGCCTTGCGCTCTTCCTCTGGGTGCTTGTCCAGGACCTTGGCCGCCACCCCCGCCTTGACGGTGATCATGCTCATCGAATGGGCGACGACGTCGTGCAGCTCGCGCGCGATCCGCAGGCGTTCGTCGGCCGCCGCCTTCTCGGCCTGCATCCTGGCCTCGCGGGCGGCGAACTCGCGGCGGGTGCGCGCCGCCGTGCCAAGACTCCAGCTCGCTGCGAGGAGCAGCCAAGCCGTACCGAGGATGAAGACGGGGTCGGGCCAGCCGTTCGAATATCGTGCTGGGCCCGGCATCGAGACCAGCAGCGACCCTCCGTTGACGAGCAGGCCCGACACCAGGGCGATCGCCGATCGCCACACCGGCCGGCCGGCCGCCACCGGGTAGATGGCCAGGGCCATCACGGCCGTCGCCATCAGCCGGTTGCTCTGCAGCGCCAGCACGGCAAGGCCGATCAGGAGCGCACCGTAGTAGGCGGGCTCCGGCCATACCCGCCGCACCGCCACGGGCACCGCGAGCAGCCAGCAGAGCACGGTGGTCACGGCGTTCGTGGTCAGTTCCGGCGGACTCGCCGTGGACGCCAGCGCGAGCAGCACCGCGACCACGGTGTCGGCCAGGATGAGCAGCCAGGGCGGAGGCCGTCGGGCGAGCAGATTCACAGCCCGACGTTATCGAGGAACGGCCGGGGGCGAATCGGAGCACGGTCCGTCAGACCAGGGTCATACTCCGCCCACATACGCCCGCACCGTATGACCCTGGTCCAATCCCAAAGATCGGATCTGGCTCCGATGTGCGGCCCACCGCCGTACAGCATCGTTGTCGCCATGAACCGACGCAGACTCATCGCCCTGTGCCTGGCGGCCTGTCTCGCCGTGCCGCTCGGTGGTGTCGCGCTGGCCTCGGCGCAGGCCCACGGCCTCGTGTGGAAAGACTGTGGTGACGGCCTGCGATGCGCCGAATTGGTCGTTCCCGTGGACTGGGCCGATCCTGGCGGGCCCAGAACCTCGGTGCACGTGGCCAAACTGCCCGCGACGGGCAAGAGCATCGGGCCGCTGATCGTCAACTTCGGAGGGCCCGGCACCAGCACGTCGATGCTCAGGCGGAAAAGCCAGCCCGATGCTCCGGCGGAGCTGCCGAACCTGCTTGATGAGTTGCAGAGGAGCTTCGACGTCATCGCCATCGATCCGCGCGGGATGTCGGAGCCCGCGGGCGGCAAGAGAGTGAGCTGCGCGGAGCCCGGGGCCTCCATCTTCGGACTGCTCCTGGCCAGGACGAAGCAGGACTGGGACGCCCACGCCGCAAAGAACGCGGCCCACCAGGCAAGTTGCCGCAAAATGGCCAAATCGGCCTGGCGCGGGATAACGGCATGGAACGTGGCGCACGACATCGACGCCCTGCGCGCCGCACTCGGCCAGGACAAGGTCATCTACGCGGGCAACTCCTACGGGACCGTCTACGCCCAAGCCTACCTGGAGCTGTTCCCGCAGCGGGTCGGCCGGATGTACTTCGACGGCACCGCCGATCACACCCAGCAGGACTTCGAGCCCTGGATCCGCAACTACGCGCTCACGCAGGAGCGCCATCTCACTCGCTTCCGCGACTGGTGCGCCCGCCGCACCGACTGCGCCCTGCACGGCAGGGACGCGGGCAAGGCATGGGACGAGCTCGTCGCCAGGGTGCAGCGCGCGCCACTGCCGGCGTCGGCCGGACGGACGGTGACCGAGGGGCAGCTGTACGCCGGCGCGGTCAAAGGCATGAATCCGGCGCTCTGGCCCCAGCTCGCCACTGCCATCCGCAAGGCCCTCGACAGCGACGCCGGCGGCTTCCTGGAGGGGGAACTGCTCCCGGATGAGGGCGGCACGTCCGTGAGCCAAGACTCCTTGTGCAACGACTTCATGCCGAAGCCGCCGACGTACGAAGAGTTCCAGGGCATCGAGGCCAGACTCCATGAGATCGCGCCGAGGTTCGGCTGGCTGGAGGGACGCTTCGAGCTCGGGCGGTGCTGGGGCCGCAGCGGGGGCGCGTCCTGGGCGCCGCACCCGTTGCGTGTGAAGGACGCCCCGCCGATCCTCTTCGCGATCGGGGAGCTCGACAACAACACCAACTATCGCGGGCAGGCGCACGTGGCCGAGCAGATCCCGTCCGCGCGCGTCCTGTGGCACGGCGACGGCCACGCGTCGTGGGCAGCCAACATCTGCCTGCGGCGGCACGTCAATGCTTACCTGACCACGGGGGGGCTGCCCGCGCCGGGCACGCGTTGCCCGGCCGAGCGGATTCAGAAGGTGGGCAAATGATCGAGGTCACAGACCTGACGAAGCTGTACGGCTCCACCCGCGCGGTGTCCGGGCTCACGTTCGACGTCAAACCCGGACAGGTCACCGGCTTCCTCGGGCACAACGGCGCCGGCAAGTCCACCACCATGCGCATGATCCTCGGCCTCCACACGCCCACCTCGGGCAAGGCGTTGATCAACGGCGTCCGCAAACACGACCTGCGCGACCCCATGCGCGAGGTCGGCGCCATGCTCGACACGGCCGAGGTGCAGGGCGGGCGCAGCGCGTTCGCTCACCTCCAGGCGCTGGCGCATGCCGGCGGGATCGGGCGCCGCAGGGTCGTGGAGGTGCTGGAGGAGGTCGGCCTGGCCGGGGCGGCGCGCAAGCGGATCGCCGGGTTCTTTCAGGGGATGCGCCAGCGCCTTGGTATTGCGGCGGCGTTGCTCGGTGACCCGGGCGTGCTCATTCTCGACGAGCCGGTCAACGGTCTCGACCCCGACGGCATTCGCTGGCTCAGGACACTGCTCAGATCCCTGGCCGCCGAGGGGCGCACCGTCCTGCTGTCGAGCCACCTCATGACCGAGATGTCCCTTACCGCCGACCGGCTCATCATCATCGGCCAGGGCCGGCTGATCGAGGACACCTCAACGGCGGACCTGCTGGCCCGTTTCCAGAGCGGCGTACTGGTCCGATCCCCCCACGCGGCCCGCCTGTCCAGGGCACTCGAAGCGGCCGGCGCAACCATACACCCCGCTCAGGACACCGACACCGATGAGGAGCCGGTGCCTGGCCGGCCCGCAGCGGCTGGAGTCGATACGCGCCCCGTGCGGGACGCCCGGGCCGGAGAGGAATTGCTGGTGACCGGCCTGACCGCAGCCGCCATCGGCGACATCGCCCTGGCGAACGGCTGCGCCGTTCACGAGTTGGTGTCGCGCCGGACATCACTAGAGGAAGCCTTCATGGAGATCACCCAATGATCAACGTCGTCGCATCGGAATGGCTCAAGCTACGCTCGCTCCGAGCCACCTACTACGTCCTGGCCTCCACGCTCTCGGCCCTTGCGCTCACCGGCTTCGCCGCCTACTCGATCTCGCGCAACTTCGACACCAACGGCCCCGGCGGCGATCCCGTCGGCACGGGTATCAGCCTCAGCGCCGACATTCCGCCTGTGCTGTTCGGCATGCTGGGCGTGTTCACCATCTCCGGCGAGTACGCCACCGGCATGATCAGACTCACGCTGACCACGATCCGGAGCCGGTGGACGCTCCTTGTGGCCAAGGCCGTTGTGGTGGCCGCCGTGGCCGCTGTCGCGGGCCAGGTGCTGGCGTTCGCCACCTACTTCACCGCACAGGCCGTGGTGGCCGGGCGTCCGATCGGTGCCTCGTTCGCCGAACATGCGGCCCTGGCCGAGGTTCTGACTACCGGCGCCGGCTCCGCCGTCGCCGGAGTGATGGGGCTGGGCCTGGCCACGGTCCTGCGGTCGACACCGGGAGCGCTCATCGTGCTGGTCGTCCTCCCGCTGTCCCCGACCGTGCTCGAGCGCTTCCTCCCGGCTCCGTGGAACGACTGGATCAGCTCCTTGACGATTCCGTCGCTGGCCAGGCAACTGGCCACCGTACCCGACGCAGGAGCCTTCGATCCCTCAACGGCCGCCGTCATCCTGGTGGGTTACGTCGTGGTGTCCCTCCTGCTGGCAACCCTGGCGATCAACCACCGCGACGCCTGACCGGACACTTATGGGCGGCCATGTACGTGGAAGGACAGCTATCACGTACATGGCCGCCCGCCGCTTCGCTACGGGTCGGGGCCGCGCCCGAGGTATGTGGGGTGAGTGCCACCACAGCCGCGCACAAGGGAGATCCAGAACGTGGCCGGGATGAATTGACGTTCCGTAAGAGGATCCTCAACCGGAACACCCACCAGCCGAGACAGACACCCAGGTCGAGGTGTTCCGTATAGGTGTTCCACACACTGCTCCGGTGAAGGCCCCCTATCCGGAACACTTGGGCACGTGAACGGAACCCGCGTCGGCTACGCCCGCTGCTCCACCGACGAACAAGACGTCATCATCCAGACCGAGCAGCTCCTGGCCCTCGGCGTCCCCGAGGATCGCATCTACATCGACCGCGGCTTCTCCGGAACCACCCGACGCAACCGCGCCGGCCTCGACCAGGCCCTCGCCGCCGTCTGGGACGGGACGGTCTTCACCGTCACCAAGTTCGACCGGTTCGCCCGCAACATGGCCGAGGCCAACGAGACCCTGACCGGCCTGTCCGGACGGGGCGTCCTGTTCGGACTCGGCGCATCCGTCTACGACTGGAACGACCCGTTCGGCCGGCTGTTCCTGCAAACCCTCGCCATGGTCGCCGAGTTCGAAGCCAGCCTCGGGCACCTGCGTACCCGCGAGGGCATGGCCCTGGCCAAGAAGAACGGCAAGCTCAAGGGCAAGCAACCCAAACTGCCTGAACCCGCCCGGCGCTCCATCCGCCGGCGCTACGCCGAGGGCGAGGTGTCCCTGGCCGACCTTGCCACCGAGTACAGCGTCGGCCGCTCCACCATCCACCGCATCATCCACGGGCCAGAGACCTCCAGGTAGAGCGATCACGCACCGAAGCTGGACGTCACACTTCACCCAAGATCATTCTCAGCGCCAACGGCTGCTCCTGGGTTCCCCGACCCCGGTCCCGCCGGAGCCGGCGGCCACGTCGATCCCGGCCCCGCGCACGGTGAGAAGTGGCGGCCTCAGGCCGCGCGCAGGCAGAAGGGATGTCCGGCCGGGCTGGCGTAGACGCGGCTGCCGGTGCGGGTTTCCGGGGTGATGTCCCCGCTGGGCCGCAGCCGGGTGGCGCCGGCGCCGGTGGCCACGCGGTCGGCGGCCGCGAGATTCCCGACGCCGAAATCGAGGTGCATCTGCTGGGAGGTGCCGTCCGGCCAGCTCGGGGCGACGTGTTCGGGGGCGGACTGGACGACGATGACCGGGAGGCCGGGAGCCTGGATGAAGTGATGGGTGGGCGTGCGATGGATCGAGCCACCGAGCAGCCGGTGCCAGAAGGCTCCCTCCGTCTCGATCTCAGCGGCGTCGATGATCACGGAACTCAGGGTGATGGACATGGTGACGGTCCTGTTCCTGGTGCTGGTCGGTGCTCAGACGGTGGGGAGGATGCCGCCGTCGACGCGGAACTGGGCTCCGGTTAGCCACTTCGCGCGACTGGAGGCGAGGAAGGCGATCATCTCGGCGACGTCCTCGGGGTCTCCGGGGCGGCCCATGGGGACTTTCAGGTGGTCCACGATCTGGCGCGTGATCTCGTCCGTGGTCACGCCCTGCTGCTCGGCCATGTGCCGCAGGTGGGCGGTGGCGCCGTCGGTGACGACGAAGCCGGGCAGCACGCAGACCACGCGCACCCCGTGCTCGCCGACCTCGGTGGCCAGTTCGCGGCTGTAGGCGTTCAGCGCTGCCTTGGCGGCGGCGTAGGAGGCTTCCGTGCGCTGGGGCAGCCGGCTGGCGATCGAGGAGACGTGCACGACGACGCCGGAGCCCCGCTCGACCATCCCCGGCACCAGGACCCGGTCCAGGCGCACGGCGCTCAGGAGGTTCATCCCCAGGTCCGCCTGCCAGGATTCGTCCGACCGGCTCAGGGTCGGCGTCGGGGGGCTCGCCGCACCGGCGTTGTTCACGAGGACGTCCACGCCTCCCATGTGGTCAATGGCGCGGCGGCCGAGTCCGGCCACCCCCTCCGGCGTGGAGAGGTCCGCCGGAATGAACGTGGCGCCGCCGTCCTCCTCGGGCCGGCTGCGGGAGGCCGTCAGCACGGTCGCGCCCGCGGCGACGAAGCGGCGCACGATCGCCGCGCCCAGACCCCGGCTGCCGCCGGTGACCAGCACTCGCAAACCGTCCAGGCCCTCGTCGGCGTTCGCCATGGGAAATCCCCTCCGTAAGATGAACCTGACTCCGGAAACGATACATGCAAACGGAACCGGACTCACCTTATGGAGGTTCCTTGCCGTCATCACGCCCGCTGCGCGCCGACGCGCGCCGCAACCGCGAGGCACTGCTGTCCGCGGCCCGCCAGGCGTTCCTCGGCGGCGACACCGACGCGCACGTGGAAGACATCGCCCGCAGCGCCGGCGTCGCCGTGGGCACGCTCTACCGGCACTTCGAGACCCGCGAGGCGCTGATCGAGGAGGTCTACCGCAAGGAGGTCGACGACCTGTGCGCCGCGCCCGCCGACCTGCTGACCCGCCACGCCCCGGAAGAGGCCCTGCGGCGCTTCCTGCTGCTGCTCGTGGACCACGCGGCCGTGGGCAAAGGGATGTCCGTCGCGCTGGAGAGCATCATGGCGACGGACTCACCGGTCTTCGACGACGCCCGCACCCGCATGGCGAACGCCCTCACCCGGCTGCTCGACGCCGGCAGCACGGCCGGCACCGTCCGCGGCGACGTCACCGGCCCCACTCTGCTGCGAGCCCTGGGCGGCATCTGCGCCATGCGCGTGTCCGAGGGATGGCTCGACGAGGCCCGGCAGGTCACCGCCCTCCTCCTCGACGGCCTGCGCCACGGGGCCCCGCGCGCGAGCTGAGCCGAAGGACGCGCGTGCCCGGCGCGTTACCCCTGCCCGCTCCCGCCGTCGCTCCCGTCCGATTCCGCGGTGTCCGGATCACGCGGCGTGCGCAGGACCGCGGCGACCGG
The DNA here is from genome assembly GCF_042873875.1 of Streptosporangium sp. NPDC004379. Lineage (NCBI taxonomy): Bacteria > Bacillati > Actinomycetota > Actinomycetes > Streptosporangiales > Streptosporangiaceae > Streptosporangium > Streptosporangium sp. NPDC004379. Next base: position 110,861 of record NZ_JBIAMC010000015.1, on the reverse strand, counting down.
GGTGGAGACGGTGAGGCCGTAGCGGCCGGGTGCGCGGAGAAGGGCCGCGCTCCCCCGGGCGGTGCGAGGGGCGCGGCCCTTTCCGGCCCCGGCCGGACAGGCCGGGCGGGTCAGGAGGCGCTGACCTTTTTCCCGGCATCCTCCCCGGCCTCCCCGGCCTGTGCGGGCAGGTCGAGGCTGTCGCGCAGCCGGGCGGGCCGCAGGAACGCCGCGGCGACGAGGCCGACGGCGGCGATGCCCGCCGAGATCAGGAAGATGTGGCCGGTGGCGTCGCCGTAGGCGGCCCGCACGATCGTCCTGACCGGCTCGGGCAGGGCGGCGATGTTGAGGCTGCCGCCGGCCGCCGAGGCGCCGCGGACCTGGACGCCGGCCTTGGCCAGTCCCTCGGTGATGCCGGTGGCGACGCGGCCGGCCAGCACGGCGCCGAGCACCGAGACGCCGACGGTGCCGCCGAGGGAGCGGAAGAAGGTGATCGCGCCGCTGGCGGCGCCGATCTCCCGCAGCGGGACGGTGTTCTGCACGACCAGCACGAGATTCTGCATGGACATGCCGACGCCGACGCCGACGGCGAGCATGTACGCCGAGATCAGCGGCATCGCGGTCCGGTGGTCGATGGTGGCCAGGCCGGAGAAGCCCGCCAGCAGGACGACGAGGCCGATGAGGATGTAGGGCTTGGTGCGGCCGCTGGCCGAGACCATGCGGCCGCTGATGGTCGACGACAGCAGCACGCCGAGCATCATGGGGATGGTCAGCAGGCCGGCGGCGGTGGGACCGTAGCCGCGGCCGATCTGGAAGTACTGGCCGAGGAAGACCGAGCCGCCGAACATGGCCATGCCGACCGCGAGGCTGGCCAGGATGGCCAGCGCCGGGGTGGCGCGCCGCAGGACGTGCAGCGGCACGACCGGCTCGCGGACCTTCGACTCCACCCAGGTCGCCACCGCCAGCACCAGCACGCCGCCGCCGGCCATGGCCGCGGTCTGCCACGACAGCCATTCGAAGGAGTTGCCGACGAAGGTGACCCAGATGAGCAGGACGCTGACGCCGGCGGCGATGAGGGTGGCGCCCCAGTAGTCGATGCTGACGTCCGTACGGCGCACGGTCGGCAGGTGCAGGGTCTTGGCCAGCAGCGCGAACGCCGCGACGGTGAACGGCACGGCGATGAAGAAGCACCAGCGCCAGCCGAGCCAGGAGGTGTCGGCGATGACGCCGCCGAGCAGGGGGCCGCCGACCGTGGCCACGGCCATGACCGCCCCGAGGTAGCCGTTGTAGCGGCCGCGCTCCTTGGGGGAGATCATCGCGGCGATGACGACCTGCGCCAGGATCTGCAGGGCGCCCATGCCCAGGCCCTGCACCGCGCGGAAGGCGATGAGCTGCCCGGTGTTCTGGGCGAGACCGCAGGCCAGCGAGCTCACCATGAAGATCACGATGGAGATCTGCAGCAGCAGTTTCTTGTCGAACAGGTCGGCGAGCTTGCCCCAGACGGGGGTGGAGGCGGTCGAGGCCAGCAGGGAGGCGGTGACGACCCAGGTGTACTGCGACTGGCTGCCCTCCAGCGCGCCGATGATCTGCGGCAGCGCCACCGAGACGATGGTGCCGCTGATCATGGCGACGAACAGGACGAGCAGCAGGCCGCTGAGGGCCTCCAGGACTTGGCGGTGGGTCATCGGCTCCGCCGCGGGCGGCGCCGCCGGCTGTGCGCTCACGCGCAACCTCCGATCAGGGGATGAGGGGATGCAACCCGGACACCATACATGCCCAATGGGAAACTTTGCGCATTGGGCACTTATTCCCATTGGGTAAGCTCTTCCGCATCATGGACAGCACACCGGGGTTGCGTGAGCGCAAGAAGGCCGAGACCCGCCAGGCGGTGCACGAGGCCGCGCTGCGGCTCACCGTCGAGCACGGCCTGGACAACGTCACCGTCGAGGCCATCGCCGACGCCGCCGGCATCTCCCGCCGGACGTTCTCCAACTACTTCGACGGCAAGGAGGACGCGCTGCTGTACGGCGACGAGCAGCGCCTGGGCACGCTGGTGCGGCGCGTCCGCGAACAGCCGGCCACCGACTCCGCCTGGCAGGCGCTGCGCGGCGCACTGGAGCGGCTCCACGACGAGACCGGTGAGGACGGCCGCTCCGACCGGGAGCTGCACCTGCGCACCCGCCTGGCCATGCGCCACCCCTCTCTGCTGGCCAGGCAGCTGGCCGGCAGGGTCAGGCTGGAGAGCGAGCTGAGCCGGGCGGTGTCGGCACGGGCGCGGCCGGACGGCGTCGGCCCCGAGGTGGTCACCGCCGCGTTCCTGACCGCGCTGCGCATCGCCATGCAGTGGTGGTGCGCCGAGCAGGAGAGCCGGACGCTGCGCGAGCTGATGGGCAGGGCGCTGGACCAGATGGCCCGCCCGTTCGCCTGACCGTCCCGCGGGACGGCCCCCGCCGGATGGAAGGAGAACCCTCCCGGACGGGGAGCGGCCGGACGGCGCAGGGAACGGTCAGAGCGGCAGCGCGGCCGCCTCGTGACGCAGGACGAGGATGAGCAGCGTGGCGATCAGCGTCGCGATCAGCAGCCAGCTCGTCATGAGGACGACCGTCGAGCGGCGCGGCCGCCGCGACGGGCGCTCGCGCCGCCGCTCACGCCTGCGGCGGCCCTCCTCGTGGCGCCGCACACGCCTGTCGAACGACTCCAGCCGAGCCGCCAGCTTCGGGTCCTCATCGACGAGGTGGCGCTCGATCCGCAGCAGAATCCGCTCCTCCTCCTGCGACCAGGCCATGCCGCACCTCCCCGGAACGCAAGGCGTGTGCGAGTTTCCTGCCCAATCATGATGATCGTTATCCATTCCCGGGGCTGTTGATTTACGGGTTCTTTACACCGGCGGACGGTCCCCGGGGCCGGGCACGGCGTCGGCGCAGCGGGCCAGCCGCCCCGCCAGGGCCCGGACCTCCTCGCGCAGCCCGTCGGGGGTGACGACGGTGAACGGCCGGCCCAGCCCGGCCAGCATCAGCGCCATGCCGTCCAGCCGCTCGGCCCGGGTGCGCAGCAGGACGCCCCGCGGCGCCGGTGTCAGCGTCGCCACCGACGCCGGCACCCGCTCGCGCGCCTCCGCGAGCGGCATCTCCAGCAGCACCTCCACCTCGTGCCGGTACGGCACGGCCGCCAGCGAGGCGACCACGTGCGCGACCGGGTCGAACCCGTCGGGCACCTCGAAGGATCTCCCGGCCGGCTCCCCCCGCCCCGGCCGCCCGGCCGGCTCCCCGGACCCGGAGACCGGCGCGGCCGGCTCCACGCGTCCCACCCGGTCCACCCGGAAGGTGCGCACCTGCCCGCTGGCGTGGTCCAGCCCGGTGACGTACCAGCGGCCGGAGTGAAAGACCAGCCCGTAGGGGTCGAGGTCGCGTTCGGAGGACTCCCGCCGCCAGGAGCGGTAGGCCAGCCGTACCGTCCGCCCGTGCCGGGCCGCCTCGGCCAGCGCCAGCAGCGGACCGGCCTTCGGGTGGGCGGCGGCCGGAGCGGCGTCCCGGGTGTGGCCGAGCGTGGCCTGGACCGCCTCGACACGTTCGCGCAGCGCCCGCGGCAGCACCCGCTGGATCTTGGCGAGCGCGCTCTCCGTCGCGGCCTCCCCCACCGCCAGCCCGGTCCGCCGCCCGGCCAGCAGCCCCAGCACCACGGCGGCGGCCTCGTCGTCGGTGAACATCAGCGGCGGCAGCCGGTATCCGGGCAGCAGGCGGTAACCGCCGTAGCGGCCCCGCTCGGCCTGGACCGGCACCCCCAGCTCCGACAGCCGCACCGCGTAGCGGCGCACCGTGCGCTCCTCCACCCCCAGCCGCGCGGCGAGCTCGGGCCCGGTCAGGCCGGGGGCGGCCTGCAGCAGCTCCAGCAGGGCGAGCACCCGGGTGACGGTCATGGAAACTCCCCGCGAATCAGGACCGGTTCTGTCCGGATTCGATCCTACGGTGGAGCCGTTCCGGAGAACGCCCCGGCTAAGGAGAAAACGATGAGCACATACGTCCTGGTACCCGGCTTCTGGCTCGGCGCGTGGGCCTGGGAGGAGGTCGCCGGGCCGCTGCGCGCGGCCGGGCACGACGTCCACCCCCTCACCCTGACCGGCCTGGGCGACCGCTCCCACCTGGCCGGTCCCGGAGTGGACCTGGAGACCCACATCGACGACATCGTCCAGACGATCGTCCACGCCGGTCTGCGGGAGGTGATCCTGGTGGCCCACAGCGGCGCCGGCGCCCCCGTCACCGGCGCGGCCGACCGGATCCCCGAGCGCATCGCCCGCGTCGTCTACCTCGACAGCGGCCCGGTGGCCGACGGCCTGACCCAGCTCGACCTCTGCGACCCGGCCCAGCGGGAGTACATCGAACGCAGCGCCGCCGCCTGCGGCGGAACCGCCTACCCGCCGCCCTCCTGGGAGCACTTCGAGCGCTCCGGCGTCAGCCTGGAGGGGATGGGAGCCGCCGAACGCGCCCGCTTCACCGCCGGCGCCACCGCTCAGCCGTACGGCACGCTCACCCGGCCGCTGAAGCTCGGCGGCGGCGCCGACCGGCTGCCCAAGACGCTCATCACCTGCTCCTACCCCCTGGAGCAGGTCCGCGCGATGATCGAGGCCGGTCACCCCTACTTCGCCGCCCTCGCCGGGCCCGAGTGGAGCTTCGCGGCGGTGCCCACCGGCCACTGGCCGATGTTCTCCGCGCCCGCGGCCACCGCGGCGGCCCTCGCCGGACTCGGCGAGCCGCGCGGCTGACAGCCCGGCACGGCTGACAGCCCGGCGGGGCCGGACAGGAGACGGGGTCCGGAAGGCCGGGCATGGCCGGAAAACGGGCGCGGGGCCGGCGGGGTCCGGAGGGCCGACGCGGAGGGCCGACGGGGCCGGTGGAGCCGGGGATCCGGCACCCCGCCTTTCCTAGGGAAATTAATCCTTTGCCTACAACATTTAGGCAAGGTAGCGTTCCGCGGCATGAAAGCAGTAACCGAACAGGAGATCCGCGGCTCGTTCGTCAACTGTTCCAAGGGGGAGACCAAACGGCTGACGCTCCCGCGGGACCTGTCCGAACGCCCCTGGGACGACCTGGACTTCCTGGGATGGCTCGACCCCTCGGCCCCCGAACGCGGCTACCTCGTCGCCGAACACGGCGGCGAGGTCGTCGGCGTGGCCCTGCGACTGGCGGCCCGGCAGCGCGGCGGCGCGCACCGCGGCATGTGCTCCCTGTGCCTGACCATGCACCCGGGCACCGGCGTCTCCCTGATGACCGCCCGCAGAGCCGGCCCCGCCGGCCGCGACAGCAACTCCGTCGGCCTGTACGCCTGCACCGACCTGGACTGCTCGCTGTACCTGCGCGGCAGGAAGCTGCCCGGCCTCGGCGGCCGGCTGCAGGAGTCACTGACGCTGGAGCAGCAGATCGACCGCACCCGGACCCGGCTCACGGCGTTCCTGGACAAGGTCCTCACATGAAGGGCCCCGCCGGGCCCGCTCAGGCGGCCTGCTCTCCGGCCGGCTCGCGCAGCCAGTCCTCGACCAGCGGGAACGTCAGCTGGGCGATCACCCGCTGCCCGGAGGCGCTGGGGTGGAAGAAGTCCCACTTGCTCAGCTGGTCCCGGGTGAAACGGCACCCGAACAGCGCGCCGCCGTCGAACCGGCAGGCCGGGCCGTAGGCGGCGCACACCTGCGCCAGCGCGGAGTTGTAACCGGCGACCCGGTCCCGCACCCGCTCACGGCGCTCCCGGTCGGCCGGCGCCGTCGAGCGCGGCCGGGCCAGCATGCTCTGGCAGATACGGCCCACCGCCCAGAACGCCCGAGCCGCCACACTGTTCCTGCCCACCTGCCACAGCCGCTTGAGGTCGGGGACGCTGACCAGGAGCACCCGCGCGTCCGGCCGCCCGGCCCGCAACGTCTCCAGCGCCCCGGCCACCCTCCTGCGGTAGACCTCCACCGGAGTCATCCGCCGCTCCTCGGCCACGCACGCGTCCTGCGCGCCCACCAGCACCGTGACGTAGTCGGCGCGCCGGGCCACCGCCCCGGCCATCTGCCGGGCCAGATCGGCGCTGGTCGCCCCGGGCACCGCGAGGTTGACGCCGTGCCCGCCGACCGGGGCGCCATCGCCCAGCAACCGCAGGTAGTGACTGCGCACCCGCTCGTCGTCGCCCGTCGACCAGGACCGCGCCGGACACGGCACATACCAGCCGCAGGCGTTGAACCCCGAACTGATCGAATCCCCCACCGCCGCCATCACCGCCGGCCGCCACCCGGCGACCGGCGCGGCCCCTGCACCCCCTGCCTGCCCCGCCACGCGCGACTCCGCCGGGCGCGACCCCGCCGCCGGGGTCTCCCCGGCCCTCTGCCCGGCCGCCCGCGCCGGCGCCGCCGGGCAGAGGGCCACCAGCGTCACCACGCCTGTGAGCACTGTCACAATCCTGCCGGCCATGACACCTCCGAACGGTCGCACCCCTGCCAAGGGATGTATCACCGCAGGACGACGCGGCGCCCTTCATTGACCGGGCACCATGGCTTTCTTGACGGAACGTGGCGGAGGCACCGATACCGGGGCCGTCGTCGAACACGTTCAGTTTCCGGCATAGAGTGTTCCGGGTGAGTGTCGCGCTCGGACTGACCCGCCCCCTCGTGGTGAGAACCACCCTCGTCGGTGACCCCGGCGACCTGCTCGCGCGACTTCCGGAGGCCGCCCCCTACGCCTGGATCAGGCGCGGAGAGGGGCTGGTCGCCTGGGGTGAGGCCGCGCGCGTGGCCGTGCCACCCGGCCCCGGCCGCTTCGACTGGGCCCGCCGATGGCTCTCGGCGATCCTCGGAGAGGCCCACACCGACGACGAAGCCGGCGTCCCCGGCTCCGGACCGGTCGCCTTCGGCTCCTTCACCTTCGACCCCGACGCCCACGGCTCGGTCCTCGTCGTCCCCCAGGTCGTCCTCGCCCGCCGCGACGGCCGCGCCTGGCTCACCACCGTCGGCGACGAACACCTCGACCTCGTCACCCCGCCCGCCGACCCCGGCCGGATCCGCTACGGCGACGGCAGCCTCACCGCCCCGGAGTGGGAGCACGCCGTGGCCCTCGCCGTACGGCAGATCAGATCCGGGCGGCTGGAGAAGGCCGTGCTGGCCCGCGACCTGACCGCCGTCGCCGAACGGCCCATCGACGTCCGGCTGCTGCTGTCACGCCTGGCCTCCCGCTACCCCGAGTGCTACACCTTCTCCTGCGCCGGCCTGGTCGGCGCCACCCCCGAACTGCTGGTCCGCCGCACCGGCGAGACCATCGAGTCGCTGGTGCTGGCCGGCACCGTCTCCCGCGGCACCAGCCAGGCCGACGACGACGCCCGCGGCGCCGGCCTGTTCGCCTCCGACAAGGACCGCTACGAGCACACCTGCGCGGTGGAATCGGTCCGCGAGGCCCTCGCCCCGCTGTGCGCGGAGCTCACCGTGCCCACCGAACCCGAACTGCTCGTCCTGCCCAACGTCCAGCACCTGGCCAGCCCGGTCACCGGCCGCCTCGCCGACGGCGCCTCGGTCCTGGACGTGGTCGCCGCCATGCACCCCACCGCCGCCGTCGGCGGCACCCCCACCCGCACCGCGCTCGACGTCATCCGCGAGCTGGAGGGCATGGACCGCGCCGGATACGCCGGCCCGGTCGGCTGGATCGACGCCCGCGGCGACGGCGAATGGGGCATCGCGCTGCGCTGCGCCCAGATCGAGGGACCCCGGGCCCGGCTGTTCGCCGGCTGCGGCATCATGGGCGACTCCGACCCCGCCTCCGAACTCGCCGAAGCCCAGGCCAAACTACGCGTCATGCAGTACGCCCTGGAAGGCTGAGCGCCCCTTCCGGGACGGCCGCCGGGTCCCGGAAGGGATCACCCCCACGGCAGCCTCGCGGTCACCACCGTCGGCCCGCCCGGCGGGCTCACCACCTCCAGCCGCCCGTCCAGCGCCGCCACCCGCCGGGCCAGGCCGGAAAGCCCCCCGCCCGCCGGATCCGCGCCGCCGCACCCGTCGTCCCTCGTCCGCACGACGACCGCCGCCCCCTCCCGGACGACCTCCACGGTGACCGAGCGCGCCGCCGCGTGCTTGGCCGCGTTGGTGACCGCCTCGCAGACCACGAAGTACGCCGCGGTCTCCACCGGGCCGGGCGGCCGCCCGTCCAGGCCGTAGCGGACCTCCACCGGCACCCCGGCGCGCTCGGCGACGGTGTCCAGTGCCTCCCGCAGCCCCAGGGAGTCCAGGCCCGCCGGATACACCCGCCAGGCCACCTCCCGCAGGTCGCCCAGCGCCTCCTGCGCCTCCCGGTGCGCCTGGCGCAGCAGTTCCTCCAGCATCTCCGGCGATCGGCCCCGCCGGGCACGGCCGATCAGCATGGCCAGCGCCACCAGCCGCTGCTGCACCCCGTCGTGCAGGTCACGCTCGATACGGCGCCGCTCCTGGTCGACCGCCGCCACGATCCCCGACCGGGTCTCGGCCAGCTCGGCGATCCGCCGCTCCAGCCGCTCCGTCGGGCTGGGTCCCAGCGCCGAACGCGCCAGCCGCCGCTCCAGCGCCGCCACCCCCATCAGGCCCGTGACCTCAAGGAACAGCAGCACCACCCCGGCCACCGAGGCGTACGACACCAGAAGGACACTGGGCGTCATGCCGTCGAACGGCTCACCCCGGCTCCAGCTCCAGGCCAGCGGCACCGCCACGGAGACCCCCGCGGCCAGCAGCGTGAGCACCAGTGCGCCCAGCACCCCGACCGGCCAGCGCAACGCCAGATAACGCAGCGCCCGCCGCCCGTCGTGACCGCCGGACCGGCCCCCCGCACCCCCGGCGGCCTCCGCCCCGCCGAGCAGCTCCAGCCGCCAGACCTCGATCCCGGCCAGCCGTACCGCCACCGCCAGCACGCCCTTCCGGGCCCGGGGCACCCACAGCAGCGGCCCCGCCACCAGCAGGAAGAGCAGCTGCACCACCGCCGCCGGGACCCCCAGGGCGATCCCGGCCAGCACCCGCGCCGCCCGGACCACCGCGCCCGCCGCGTCCACCGCCACACTCACCGCCGTGCCGCTCTTCCGCCGACGGCCGGAGGACCGCCGGAGCGACCGGGCCGCGACCCGGCCGCCGCCCCGCTCGCCACGGCGGCCACCTCGGCGGCCACCTCAGCGCTCCGCGTGGTGCCTGCCCCGGCGCCGCACCCGGACCACGACGAACACCACCGCGGCCAGCGCCACCGCGCCCAGCACCACCTTGGACAGAACCCCGGCGTAACCCTCCACCAGATCCCAGTTCTCCCCCAGCAGATACCCTGCCATCACGAAGACCGTGTTCCAGATGAGACTGCCCAGCGTCGTCAGCACCAGGAACACCGGAACCGGCATCCGCTCCACCCCCGCCGGAATGGAGATCAGGCTACGGAAGATCGGGATCATCCGCCCGAAGAACACCGTCTTACGGCCATGCCGGGCGAACCACGCCTCCGTCTTCTCGATGTCGGACACGTCCACCAGCGGCAACCTCCGTGCGATGGCCACCACCCGCGCCCGCCCCAGCAACGCCCCGACCCCGTACAACGCCACCGCCCCGACCACCGACCCCAACGTGGTCCAGAAGATCGCCTCGAACAGCGACATGTCCCCCTTGCTCGCGGTGAACCCCGCCAACGGCAGGATCACCTCGCTCGGCAACGGCGGGAACAGGTTCTCCAGCGCGATCGCCAGCCCCGCCCCCGGGGCTCCCAGGGTCTCCATCAGGCCGATCGCCCAGCCGGCGACTCCATCGACAGTCGTTGAGGTGCTCATGACCCGAACCCTACGAAGCCCCGCGCACCCGCGAGAATGCGGAGACCCACCCGCCCACCGCGGCCCGGCCGCACCCGGAGGCTGCGGAAAACCACAGCCCCGCGCCGACCGGCCCGGCCGCACCTCCACCGGAAAAGTTCCGGCGAACCCTGTGATCCATCCCACATCTTCCAGGTGGCCGAGCCGGTCGACGCCCAGGCCGTCGGCCGGCTGGATCCGCCCGGTGAGGAACAAGCCCGCGAATCCGGCGGTGAGGGCCTCGTTCTCACCGCTCAGAAATCCCCCGCCACGTCGTCAGTTCTGGTGGCCCCTCGCCACCCACGGAAGGATCGACCACCATGACCCACACCAGACTGCCAGGCGACGAGGCCGCGTTCATCGCGGCGGCCCGCTCGAACGACGCGGCACGGTTCGCGCTCATCACCGAGCGCCACCGGCGTGAGCTGCAGGTGCACTGTTACCGGATGCTCGCCAACTATGAGGACGCCCAGGACCTGACGCAGGAGACGTTCCTGCGGGCGTGGAACAAACGGGAGTCTTTCAAGGGCCACGCCGCGCTGCGGACCTGGCTGTACCGGATCGCGACGAACGCCTGCCTCGACTTCCTGGACAAACGCAACGACCGCACACCCGTGCCCGCCGAGCTTCCGGACGCGGACTCGGAAGTGCGCCACCTGCAGCCCTACCCGGACCGGATGCTCCCGGAGGACCCGCAGGAATCGGTGGTGGCGCGGGAGACGATCGAGCTGGCGTTCATCGCCGCCGTCCAGCACCTGCCACCGCGGCAGCGGGCGGTGTTCGTCCTGCGCGACGTCCTCGGCTGGCCTGCGTCGAAGGCCGCCGACGCCCTCGATCTGACCGTCGCATCGGTGACCAGCGCGCTGCAGCGGGCGCGCGTGACGATGCGCGAGCGGTTGCCCGGCCGCCGCCTCGACTGGCGGAGCCCCGCCACGCACGAGCTGTCGGATGACGAGCGCGGCGTGGTGAGGTCGTACATGGACGCCCATGAGCGCAACGACCTCAACGGCCTGATGGCCCTGCTGCGCGACGACCTGCGCTTCGCGATGCTGCCCGAGCCGGGCACCTTGATCCTCACGGCTGAGGACGCGGTGGACGGCTGGATCTCCGGCGGGCTCTTCCAGCGCGGCCACGACGACTGGCGCTGCATCGCCACGACGGTCAACCGCATGCCCGCCGCCGCGCTGTACCTCCGCACCCCCGGCGGCCCGGAACACCGCCTGCTGAACATCGCGGTCCTGCACATCGTCGACGGGAGGATCGCCGAGCTCACCGGATTCGACGCCACCGGCAAACCATGGCTGGGCCTGCCCTCGACGCTGTGATCGGACCCGTCACCGTCGTCCCATCTTCAGCGAGTCGCCGGGCGCGGCGATGTAGCCGTCGAGGGTGACGTTCATGGCGAAAATCAGTTTCCGCATCGTGCAGCCTCTCGTGAGTCGATCTCACACGTACAGACGGGCGCGGCGCGGAAACCTGATCGGTGCGCGATCCGCTCCGCGGGCGGTCCCCACGTCCCGGACCCGGAACAGCGCACCCGGCGGGCTCGGACACCACCGGCCGGATCTCGACCTCACCCTCGCGAACGCCTGGCCACACGGATGCAGCGCCGGGCCCGCTCACCGCGCCACCGCATCCCCGCCACCCGCGCGTCACCCGGCCCGCAGATGGACCGCCTCCCCCTCCTCGACCTCCGCCCGGCCCGCCGTCAGCGTGGCCACCCAGTCACCGAACACCGGCAGGTCCGCCTCCCGCACCGCGACCGTGAACCGGACCCCCGCCCCGTACCCCACCTCCCGCACCTCGTACGGCGAGCCCCGCAGATCGCTCTCCAGCCGCCCGGCCCGCACATGGTCCACACTCACCGCCACCAGCCGCGCCGGGACCATCTCCACCAGACGGGCCCGATCGAGCGCCTTGCCCACCGACGAGCCGTAGGCCCGCACCAGACCGCCCGCACCCAGCTTCACCCCGCCGAAGTACCGCGTCACCACCGCCACCACGTCCGACAACCCCCGGCGCAGCAGCGTCTCCAGCATGGGCGTGCCGGCGGTGCCGCCGGGCTCGCCGTCGTCGTCGGCCCTCTGGATCCCCCGGTCCCCGCCGATCACGTAGGCCGAGCAGTTGTGGGTGGCGTCGCCGTGGGAGCGCCTGCGCCCGGCGACGAACTCCCGCGCCGCCTCCTCCGAACCCGCTGGGGCGACCGCGCACAGGAATCGCGATCGCTTGACCTCCGTCTCGTGCTCGGCGAGGTCTTCCAGGGTCAGGTACGGCTGGGTCATCGGACCAGACTAGTCGCCTTTACAATGTAGATTAATAAAGGGTCTCCGGTGGATTCCCGTCGCCGCCCGGAGATCCGGCGTCCAGATTGGCCAGCATCCGGCCCAGCAGACCGGTGAGATGCTCGACCTCCTCCGCCGAGAACCCGTCGAGCAGACGGCGGGCGACCCGGCCGAAGACCGGGGCGAGCGCCGGGACGAGTTCACGCCCCTCCGCCGTCACCTCGACGACGACCGCCCGGCGGTCCTCCGGGCTGCGCCGCCGCCGGACGAGGCCCTTGACCTCCAGCCGGTCCAGCAGCCTCGTCATCCCGGCGGTGTCGGTGCCCAGTTCGGCGGCGAGCCGGCCCGGACCCGCCTCCCCCCGGGCCGCGTGCAGCAGGAGCGCCGCCTGCTGGGCGGTCACACCGAACGGCGCGAGCCGGGCCTCGACGGCCGCGCGCAACTCGCGGCCCACCTGGTTGACCAGCGAGCCGCCACCGAGGACGAGCCGCAGATGCCGGGGATCCATGCCGACATGCTACTGGTAACTGTCCAGCCATTTACTGTCATGACAGCTATCTGTTAGCGTCCCGGCATGGACCACATCCGCCCCGAACCGCCGAGGAGACCCCCGCACGTCCTGATCATCGGTGCCGGGCTCGGCGGCCTGTGCCTGGCCCAGGGCCTGACGACGGCCGGGATCGGCGTCACCGTCTTCGAACGCGACGACTCCCCCCGCACCACCGGGCAGGGCTACCGCATCTCCCTCAAACCGGACGGCACCCGTGCCCTGCGCGAATGCCTGCCCGAGCACCTGTTCGGCCTGTGCCTGGCCGCCTCCCTGCGGCAGGCCACCCGCCTGACCGCCCTGGACCACCGGCTGAACCCCCTGTTCGGCAAGCCCCTCCCCCGCCTCGACGAGACGGCGTACTTCGGGATCAACCGGCTCACCCTCCGCGAGATCCTGCTGACCGGCCTGGACGGCGCCGTACGCTTCGGCGCGGCCTTCCAGCGCCTGGAACGGCTGGGCGACGGCCGGATCCGCGCCCGCTTCGCCGACGGCACCCACGCCGACGGCGACCTGCTGGTCGGCGCCGACGGCACCGGCTCGGCGGTCCGCCCGTTCGTGGCGCCCGGCGCGGCCTTCGACGAGCTCGGCACCCTGCTGTACGGCAGGACCCTCGTCGGCGAGGACGTCCCGGGGTGGGTCCCGGAGGCCCTCGTGGACGCCTTCGCCACGCTGACCGGCCCGGACGGCGTCTCAATGACCGTGGCGACCTGCCGCACCCGCGGCCCGCTCCCCGCGGGCCTGACGGAGATCCCCGGCTACCTCGCCTGGACGATCTCCACCGGCTCCGCGGGATCGACGGGCCCGGCGGATTCGGCGGGTTCCATGGGAGGGCGGCCCGGCGGCACGCGCCCGCCGGACGGCTCCGGCGGCGCGGACCGGCCGGAGCGCCTGGACCCGGCCGGCCTGCGCCGGCTCGCCCTGGACCTGATCCGCGACCGGCCCGCCGCCGTCCGGCGCCTCGTCGAGGAGGGCGAGGCGCCCTTCCCGGTACGGCTGCGTTCCGCCCGGCCCGTCGAGCCGTGGCACGTGCCCGGCGTGACCCTGCTGGGCGACGCGATCCACACCATGTCCCCCGGCCGGGGCGAGGGCGCCAACGTCGCGCTACGCGACGCCGGGCTCCTGCGCCACGCGCTGGTCTTCACCGCCCGGCACGGCGTGCCGCTGGAGACGGCCGTCGCCGAGTACGAGTCGGCCATGCTCCGCCACGGCTTCGCGGCGGTGGCCGCCTCCAGGGAACGGCCGTTCCTGCGCCGCCCCCGAACTCCCTGACCGTCACCGGGCTCCGGGAGAGGCCCGGTCCCGGGAGGGGTCCCCGGAAAGGGGGACGGCCGTTCCCGCGCCGGGCCTACGCCGTCGGCGCGGGGCGGCACACCTCGGCCATGACCGAGCCGGCCAGGTCGAACCCGCCGACGTGGGCGAGGTAGCCGCCGGGGGCGAACAGGGACTCCCCCAGCGGCAGGTAGACGCCGCCGGCCTGCCGGATCAGCAGCACCCCCGCCGCGACGTCCCACGGCTTGACCCCCGAGCCGTAGGCCACGTCCGCCCAGCCCGCGGCGACGTGCGCGAGGTTCAGCGCGGCGCTGCCCGGCCGGCGCACCGAGGCGAACGCCTCCAGCATCCGGCCGAACGCCTCCAGCGACCCCTGGCGGTCGGCGGCCACGTCACCGGCGGTGGGGAAGCCGCTCAGCAGCATCGCCTCCCGATCCCCCGCCGCGCCCCGGCTGCGCAGCCGTACGCCGTTGCACCAGGCGCCGCCCAGGTCGGCGCGGAACTCGTCGTCGCGCACCGGGTCGTAGATCACCCCCGCCACCGGCTCCTCCCCCACGACGGCCGCCACCGACACGCAGAAGAACGGCAGCCCGGCGGCGAAGTTGGCCGTCCCGTCGATCGGGTCGACGTACCAGCGCAGCTCGCCCGACCCGGTGGTGCCGCCCTCCTCCCCGATGATCGTGCTGTCCGGGAAACGCCGGGAGATGACCTCCCGGATGGTCTCCTCGGCGGCGCGGTCGTGCTCGGTCACCGGGTCGTGGAAGTCGCGCTTGGTCTCGACCTCGGGCCGGGACCGGAACGCCTTGCGGAGCCGCTCGCCGACCGCGCGGGCGGCCTCCGCCGCGACGTCGCACAGTTCGCGCGAGGTGCTCAGGTCCATCGAATCCTCCAGCGGCGTCTGCGGGCCGCGCCGGCCTTCGGCACCCGCGGTGGTCATCCCATTTTCCCTGATATGCCGCTTTCACTCCGCACGGACTCCCCCGAGGCCCCGGAGGCGGAATTGGTCATGACATCCTGATGTCCACCACCCCGATCAGGAAGACGTCCACGGGAGGGCGGCATGAGCGCCGAGCTCGGCATCGAGCTGGACCGATCCAGCCCGGTCCCGCTGTACTTCCAGGTCGCCCAGCAGATCTCCGACGCCATCGGGCGCGGCGACCTGGCGCCGGGGACGCGCCTGGACAACGAGATCGTCCTCGCCGGCCGCCTGGGCCTGTCGCGGCCGACGGTCCGCCAGGCGATCCAGTACCTCGTGGACAAGGGCCTGCTGGTGCGCAAGCGCGGCGTGGGCACCCAGGTCGTGCACGGCCGGGTCAACCGTACGGTGGAGCTCACCGGCCTCTACGACGACCTGCGCCAGGCCGGTCAGGAGCCCGCCACCCGGGTCCTGGCCCTGGAGGCGGTCCCGGCCGGCGCGGACGTCGCCGCGGCCCTCGGCCTCCCGGCCGGCGCCGAGGTGCTGCGCCTGGAGCGCATCCGCTACGCCGCCGGGGCGCCGCTGGCGCTGTTGCGCAACTGGCTGCCCGCCGGGGTCGCCCCGCTGACCGCCGAGCGGCTCGCCGAGCGCGGCCTGTACGAGCTGCTGCGCGCGGCGGGGGTGCGGATGCGCGTTGCCGACCAGCGGATGGGGGCGCGGGCGGCCACCGCGGCCGAGGCCAGGCTGCTGGACGAGCGGCGCGGCGCCCCGCTGCTGACGATGCTGCGCACCACCTACGACGACCAGGGCCGGGCGGTGGAGCACGGCTCCCACGTCTACCGCGCCTCGCGCTACTCCCTGGAGGTCACGCTCATCGAGCGCTGACGGCCCGGTCCTGTTCCGGCAAAAAGACCATTGATCTGGGTATTCATCCATCTAAATGGGTTTTTCCGGATGGTCCGGGGCGCAGGAACCGGTTCATGGGAGAGCGGCCGCGTGCCGCGAGGTGATCTCGAGGTGACCTGCGATTCCGGAGACGCTGGGAACGCCGATGCGCGGCCGGGAGCCCGAGCGGGCGGAGGTGCTCCGCCTGCTGGAGGGCGTCGCCGGTCCGGGGACGCACGTGCTCCTGGTGGAGGGCGAACCGGGGATCGGCAAGAGCCTCCTGCTGGCCGAGGCGGCGGCAGCGGCGGCCGCCCGCGGGACGGACGTCGCCGCCGGCCGGGCCGACGAGCTGGAACGCATGATGCCCCTGGCGCCACTGCTGTCGGCGCTGGAGGAGGCCACCACCCGCGCCGCGGTCGCGCGGAGCGCCTTCCCCGGGGAGCCGGGCCTGCTGATGTGGCTGGCCGAACGGGTGCGCACCACGCTGGAACGGCGCGCCGCCGCCGGGCCGCTGCTGGTGGCCCTCGACGACCTGCAGTGGGCCGATCCCGTCACGCTCATGGCGTTGCGGACGCTGCCGGCGCGGCTGGCCGGCCGCCCGCTGGCGTGGCTGCTGGCACGCCGCGCCACCGGCGACGACGACGGCGCGCGGCTGTTCGGCCTGCTGGAGCAGGAGGGGGCCGCCCGGATCGCGCTGCGCCCGCTGGACGGGGTCTCCGCGGCGCGGGTGTCCGCCGACGCGCTGGGCGCCGCGCCGGACGCGGAGCTGACGGCGCTGACGGCCCAGGCCGCCGGAAACCCGGCGCTGCTGCTGGCGCTGCTGACCGGGCTGCGTGAGGAGGGCGCCGTCCTGGTGGACGCCGGCGTGGCCGGCTCCGTGGGAACGGCGGAGTCCCGAAGGACGGCGGAGCCCGGGGGGACCGCGCGCCTCAGAGGAACGACGGGGTCTGCGGGGTCTTCGGAGCTTTCGTGGGCCGCCGGGTGCGGCCCGGCGGCGGGGGTGCTGCCCCGGAGGCTGCACACCGCGGTCCGGCGGCGCCTGGACGAGGTGAGCCCCCGGACGCGCCACCTGCTGGAGGCCGTCGCGGTGCTCGGGCGGTCCTTCTGCCCGTCCTACGCCGCCGAGCTGCTCGGCGAGTCCCCGGCCGCGCTGCTTCCCGCCCTGGACGAGGCCCTGGCCGCCGGGCTGCTGGTGGCAACGCCCGAGGAGCTGGCCTTCCGCCACGAGCTGCTGTGGCGGTCGGTCCTGGAGACGGTCCCGCCCCCGGTACGGCAGGCACTGCGCCGGCAGGCCGAGCGCCTCGCGGCACCCGCCGCGCCGGTGACCGCGCTGCTCGCCTGGGACGAGGGCCGCCTCTCACGCGGCCTGGAACTGGCCCGCGAGGCCGCCGAGGCGCCCCCCCGGACCCCCGGCCCCCGGGATCCCCAGCCGCGGGCCGTACTGGCCGCGATGCTCATCGACCTGGGGCTGCTCGACGAGGCGGAGAAAACCGCCACGAACGCCGCGGCCGAGGCGGCGGACCGGCCCGCGTGGGCCGCCGCGGTCCTGGTGCTACGTGCCCGGCTCGACCTCGCCGCAGGCCGGCCCGGCGAAGCGGCCGAGCGGGCCGAGGCGGCGCTGGCGGCCGCCGTCGGCCTGGACGTCCCCGACCTGGCCTGCCTGGCGCTGTCGGCGCTCGGCACCGCGGCGCTGCGCGCGGGCGACCTGCCGCGGGCGGCGCGGGCCCTCGCCTCCGGCCGGGCCACGCGGGCGCCGGGCACGCCGTACGGGCGGCTGCGCGCCGAGCTCGCGGCCGGGCGGATCATCGAGGCGCGGGACGGGGCGGAGGCCGCGATGGCGCCGCTCGGCGGGCTCTACGACGGCCTGGCCGGGCACACCGGGGTGCTGACCGATGAGCCCGCGGCGGCGGCGTGGCTGGTGCGCACCGCCCTGACCGCCGGGGACGGCCGGCGGGCCGACGCGGTGGCGGCCGCCGCCGAGGACCTGGCCGGGCGCAACCCCTGCCTGCCCGGCCCGCCGGTGGCGGCCGTCCACGCCCGCGGCCTGCGCGACCGCGATCCCGCGGCGCTGGGCCGGGCCGCCGCCGGGTACGCCGACCCGTGGGCCAGGGCCTCGGCCGCCGAGGACCTAGGCGTGCTGCTGGGCGCCGTCCCCGGCGACCGCGACGCGGCCGTGGCGACCCTGAACGGCGCCCTTTCCGGCTACGACGGCGTGTGCGCGCGCCGCGACGCGGCCCGGGTGCGGCGCAGGCTGCGCGAGCTGGGCGAGCGGCGGCGCCACTGGGAACGCGTCGACCACCCCGACTCCGGCTGGTCCAGCCTCACCGCCACCGAGCGCGCCGTCTGCGACCTGGTGTCCCAGGGGCTGACCAACCGGCAGGCCGCCGAGCAGATGTTCGTCAGCGAGCACACCGTCGCCTTCCACCTGCGCCAGATCTTCCGCAAGCTCGGCGTCCGCTCCAGGGTCGAGCTGGCCAGGCTGGCCGCCCTGTCCGCCGCGGGTCCGGACGGGCGCTGACCCGGCGGCTCCCGGTCGCCGGCCGGCTCCGCGGCCGCCGCCGGAGACCGGGCACGAGCCGGGTCAGCCGAAGGAGACGGCCAGCTCCCCGCCGGACAGGCCGACCCGCACCACCGTGCCCTCGCCCACGTCCCCGGTCAGCAGCGCCCGCCCGATGCGGGTCTCCACCTCCCGGGAGATGAACCGGCGCAGCGGCCGCGCGCCGTACACCGGGTCGTAGCCGCGCTCGGCGATGTGGCGGCGCGCCTCGGCGGTCAGCTCCAGCCGGATGCCGCGCTCGCCGAGGCGCACCCGCAGCTCGGTGAACATCAGGTCGACGATGTGCTCGATCTCCTCCATGGTGAGCGGCTTGAAGACCACGATGTCGTCGACGCGGTTGAGGAACTCCGGGCGGAAGTGCCCGCGCAGCTCCCCCATGACCCGTTCCTTCACGTCCTGCTTGATCTCCCCCTGGGGCGTGACGCCCTCCAGCAGGTGCATCGAGCCGATGTTGGACGTCATGATCAGCACGGTGTTGCGGAAGTCGACGGTCCGGCCCTGGGCGTCGGTGAGCCGCCCGTCGTCCAGGACCTGCAGCAGGGTGTTGAAGACGTCGGGGTGGGCCTTCTCCACCTCGTCGAACAGCACCACCGAGTACGGCTTGCGCCGCACCGCCTCGGTGAGCTGCCCGCCCTCCTCGAAGCCGACGTATCCCGGCGGCGCGCCGACCAGGCGGCTGACGGTGTGGCGCTCCTGGTACTCGCTCATGTCGACGCGGACCATGTTGTCCTCGGTGTCGAACAGGGCCTCCGCCAGCGCCTTGGCCAGCTCGGTCTTGCCGACGCCGGTCGGCCCCAGGAAGATGAACGACCCGATCGGCCGGCGCGGGTCCTTGATGCCGGAGCGGGCCCGGATGACGGCGTCGGCCACCAGCCGCACCGCCTCGTCCTGGCCGACGACCCGCTCGTGCAGCACCTGGTCCAGGTGCAGCAGCTTCTCGCGCTCGCCCTCCTTGAGCCGGCTCACCGGGATGCCCGTCCACCGGGCGACGATCATGGAGATCTCGTCCTCGGTGACGACCTCGCGCAGCAGCCGCCCGGCGTCCTGCTTGGCGCGCAGGCTCTCCTCCTCGGCGCGCAGCCGGCGTTCCAGCTCGGGCAGCCGGCCGTGGCGCAGCTCGGCGGCGCGGTTGAGGTCGTAGTCGCGCTCGGCCCGCTCGGCCTCGGTGCGGACCCGCTCGATCTCCTCGCGCAGCGCCTGCACCCGGCGCAGCGCCTGCCGTTCGGCCTCCCATCGGGCGCGCATCGCATCGGCCTCGGCGCGCAGGCCGGACAGCTCCCCGCGCAGTTCCGCGAGGCGGGCGGCGCTGGCGGCGTCCTCCTCCTTGCTCAGCGCGGCCTCCTCGATCTCCAGCCGCGTCACCCTGCGGGTCAGCTCGTCCAGCTCGGCGGGCATCGAGTCGATCTCCGTACGGAGCATCGCGCACGCCTCGTCCACCAGGTCGATGGCCTTGTCGGGCAGGAACCGGTCGGAGATGTAGCGGTGGCTCAGCACGACGGCGGCCACCAGCGCGGCGTCCTGGATGGTCACCCCGTGGAAGACCTCCAGCCGCTCGCGAAGGCCCCGCAGGATCGAGATGGCGTCCTCCACCGACGGCTCGTCGACCATCACCGGCTGGAAGCGCCGCTCCAGGGCGGCGTCCTTCTCGATGTGCCTGCGGTACTCGTCGAGGGTGGTCGCGCCGATCAGGTGCAGCTCGCCGCGGGCCAGCATGGGCTTGAGCATGTTCCCGGCGTCCATCGCGCCCTCGGCGGCTCCGGCGCCGACGACCGTGTGCAGCTCGTCGACGAACAGCAGGATCCGCCCCTCGGCCGCGGCGACCTCGGTGAGCACCGCCTTGAGGCGTTCTTCGAACTCGCCCCGGTACTTCGCCCCGGCGACCAGAGCCCCCATGTCGAGACTGAAGATCGTCTTGTCCCGCAGTCCCTCGGGCACGTCGCCGTCGGCGATCCGCTGGGCCAGTCCCTCGACGATCGCCGTCTTGCCGACGCCGGGGTCGCCGACCAGCACCGGGTTGTTCTTGGTCTTGCGCGACAGGATCTGGACGACGCGGCGGATCTCGGTGTCGCGGCCGACGACGGGGTCCAGCCGCCCGGAGGCGGCGGCGGCCACCAGGTCCTGCCCGTACTTGGCCAGCGCCTCGTAGGCGGCCTCCGGCATGGCGGAGGTGACCCGCTGGTGGCCGCGGATCTCGGTGAGCGCCCGCAGGAGACGTTCCCGATCGAGCCTCTGGGCGGCCAGCAGCCGCCCGACGGAGGTCTCCGGCCCCTCCTCCAGCAGGGCGGCCAGGAGGTGCTCGACCGAGACGTACTCGTCCTTCAGCCGGTCGGACTCCCGCCTGGCCGTCTCCAGCAGGCGCGACAGCCGCTGCGTCACCCGGATCTGGCCCGGCTCGACGCCGGGCCCGGCGACCCGGGGGCGGCGGAGGAGCTCGGCCTCCACCTCCTCCCGCAGCCGCGCGGGGTCGGCTCCGGCGCGTGAGACCAGCCGGGGCACCAGCCCGTCGGACTGGTCCAGCAGCGCCAGCAGCAGGTGCTCGCCGTCGACGTCCTGGTGGCCGTGGCGCAAGGCGGCGGTCTGCGCGTCGTGCAGCGCCTCCTGCGACTTCTGCGTCAGCCGGTTGAGATCCACGGCGTGCCTCCTACGGGCCGGGAACGGGTGCGGGCGGCGGCCTCCAGCTCGGCGATCCGGTCGAGCAGGTCGATCACCAGGCCGAGGGCGGCGTAGTTGAGGGTGAATCCGGCGCGCAGCCGCTGGATCCGCGCCATGGCCCGCAGCTGGGACTCCTCGAACCACAGGGTCCCCGACGGGTCGGTGCGGGCCTGCAGCACGCCGAGGACGACCAGGCGGCGCGGCAGATCGGGGTGGACGCCCGCGGCGCGGGCGAAGGTCTCCAGGTCCAGCCGCCGGGGACGGGCCAGGGCGTAGGTCACCGCCGCCTCCTCGGGTCGTAGGACGAGGAGGCGGCCAGCCGCTCGAACAGCTCGCGCTCCTCATCCGACAGGTGCGGCGGGACCATGATCCGCACTTCGGCGAACAGGTCTCCCGGCGTGCCGCGGGGGTCGGGCATCCCCCGGCCGCGCAGTCGCAGCCGCCGCCCGCTGGAGGTGCCCGCCGGCACCTTGACCTTGGCCTCGCCGCCGGGGGTGTCGACGGCGACGGCCGCGCCGAGCGCCGCCTCCCACGGGGCCACCGGCAGCCGGACGTGGAGGTCGCGCCCCTCGACCCGGTAGCGGGGGTGCGGCGCGATGGAGACGGCCAGGTAGAGGTCGCCCGGCGGCGCGCCGCCGGTGCCCCGGCCGCCCTGCCCGGCCAGCCGTACGCGCTGCCCGTCGGTCACCCCGGGCGGGATGTCCACCTGGAGGGTACGGCCGCCCACGGCGATGGACCGGCGGCCGCCGCGGTAGGCGTCCTCGACGGTCAGCTCGATCCCGGCCTCCTGGTCGGCGCCCGGGATCGGCCCCCAGCCCCGGCCGGCCCGGCCGGCCTGGCCCGTGCGGCCCGCCCGCCCGGCGCGGCCCGCCCGCCCGGAGAACAGCCCCTGCAGCAGGTCGTCGAGGTCGATGTCCTCGCCGAACTCCACGCCGGGACCGAAGCCCTCCGGTCCGAAGCCACCGGCGCCCGCCCGGGTGCCCCGCCCGGCGCGGGCCGCCCTGGCGCGCGCCCAGGTCTCCGGGTCCACGTCCTCGGGCACCTGGCGGAACTCCGGTCCGAAGGCGTCGTAGCGGCGGCGGGTCGCCGGATCCGACAGCACGCTGTAGGCCTCGGCGATGTCCTTGAACCGGTCCTCGGCCGCGGGGTCCTTGTTGACGTCGGGGTGGTTCTCCCGGGCCAGCCTGCGGTAGGCGCGCTGGATCTCCTCCTGCCCCGCTCCCCTGGGGAGGCCGAGGATCTCGTAGAAGTCGCGGGCGGGCGGCATCATTCCGCCTTGGAGACCACGACCTGGGCGGGCCGCAGCTGCCGCTCGCCGTCGCCGTAGGCGGGCAGCACGACCGCGAGGACCGTCCCGGCGGGCACGTCATCACGCGGGACCACCGCCACCGCCTCGTGCCGGGCCGGGTCGAACGTCTCCCCGGTGTCGTCCCGGCGTGGGAACCCCAGATCTGTGAGGACGGTCAGGCCCTGCTGCAGCACCGCCCGCAGGCCCGCGGCGAGGGAGGCGGGGTCGCCCTCGGTGTGTTCCAGGGCCCGTTCCAGGTTGTCCAGCACGGGCAGCCACTCCCCGGCCGCCCTCGCCCGCTCCTCCAGCCGGACCCGCCCGGCGTCGCGGCTGACGCGTTTGCGGAGGTTGTCGAGGTCGGCCAGGGCGCGTTTCCAGAGGTCCTCCAGCTCGGCGACCCGGGCCCGCAGCCCGGCCGCCTCCGCCTCCGCCCCGGTCTCCGCTCCGGCGGCCGGCCCTCCGGCCCGCTCCCCGGCCCGGACCGCGTCCTGATCAGCACTCTGACCGGCGTTGTGACCGGCGTTGTGACCGGCGTCCTGACCCGCCGCCCGGTCCGCGGACGGCCCCGCGGCGGTCCTCTCCCACTCCGGCGGGTCACTCATCGGTCGTGAACTCCGCGTCGATGACGTCCTCGTCCCCGCCCGCACCCGTGCCCGCACCGGCGCCCGCAGCCGCGCCGGCCCCGGCGGTGCCCGTGCCGGCCCCCGGCCCCGCCCCGGCCCCGGCCGTGCTCAGGCCCTGGTAGACCTGCCGCAGGTCCTCGGCCAGCGACCGCAGCCGCTCCAGCGGGGTGTCCTGCCGTTCGATCGCCTCGCGGGCCTCGGTGACGAGCATGTCGGCCCGCGCCTTCTCGTGCACCGGGGCGGCGTCCCCCAGCTCCCGCAGGCGGCGCTCCACCTGGTAGGCGGCGCTGTCGACGGCGTTGCGGGCGTCGACCGCCTCGCGCAGCCGCCGGTCCTCGTCGCGGTGCTGCTCGGCGTCGCGCACCATCCGCTCGATCTCGCCCTGGTCGAGGGTCGAGCTCTCGCTGATCGTGATGCGCTGCTCGGCGCCGGTGTCCTTGTCGCGGGCGGAGACGTTCAGGATGCCGTTGGCGTCGATGTCGTAGGTCACCTCGATCTGCGGCTCACCGCGCGGCGCGGGCCTGATGTTCTCCAGCCGGAACCGGCCCAGCACCCGGTTGTCGGCGGCGCGCTCGCGCTCCCCCTGCAGCACCACCACGTCCACCGCGCTCTGGCCGTCCTCGGCGGTGCTGAACACCTCGGTACGGCGGGCCGGGATCGTCGTGTTGCGGTCGATGACCTTCGTCATGATCCCGCCGAGGGTCTCGATGCCCAGCGACAGCGGGGTCACGTCGAGCAGGACGACGTCCTTCAGCTCGCCCTTGATGACGGCCGCCTGGACCGCGGCGCCCAGCGCCACGACCTCGTCGGGGTTGACCGTCATGTTGGGCTCCTTACCGCCGGTCATGCGGCGCACCAGCTCCTGCACGGCGGGCATCCGGGTCGAGCCGCCGACCAGGATCACCTCGTCGACGTCGGCCGCGGTGAGCCTGGCGTCGGACATGGCCCGCTCCACCGGCCCCCGGCACCGTTCCAGCAGGTCGGCGGTGATCTCCTCGAACGTCGCCCGCCGCAGCGTGGTGTTCAGGTGCTTGGGCCCGCTCGCGTCCGCGGTGATGAACGGCAGGCTGATCTGCGTCTGGGTGACGGCCGACAGCTCCACCTTCGCCTTCTCCGCCGCCTCGAACAGCCGTTGCAGCGCCTGGGGGTCCTCCCGCAGGTCGATGCCGGTGTCGCGCTGGAACTCGTCGGCCAGGTGGTCGACGATGCGCCGGTCGAAGTCGTCGCCGCCCAGGTGGGTGTCACCGGCGGTCGCCCGTACCTCGACGACGCCCTCGCCGACGGTCAGCACGCTGACGTCGAACGTGCCGCCGCCCAGGTCGAAAACCAGCACGGTCTCGTTCTCCTTGCGGTCCAGGCCGTAGGCGAGCGCCGCCGCGGTGGGCTCGTTGATGATCCGCAGCACCTCCAGGCCCGCGATCCTCCCCGCGTCCTTGGTCGCCTGGCGCTGGGAGTCGTTGAAGTAGGCCGGGACGGTGATGACCGCCTCGGTGACCTTCTCCCCCAGGAACTTCGAGGCGTCGTCGACGAGCTTGCGCAGGATCTGGGCGGCGATCTCCTCGGGCGCGTACAGCTTGCCGCGCACGTCGAAGCGGACCGCGCCGTCCGGGCCGGACACCACGTCGAAGGAGACGGCGTTGATCTCGCTGGAGACCTCGTCGTAGCGGCGGCCGATGAACCGCTTGGCGGAGGAGATCGTCCCCTTGGGGTTGAGGATCGCCTGCCGCCGGGCCAGCTGCCCGACCAGGCGCTCGCCCTCGGGGGTGAAGGCCACGACCGACGGCGTCGTCCGTGACCCTTCGGCGTTGGGGATGACCGTGGGCGTGTCGCCCTCCATCGTGGCGATCACCGAGTTGGTGGTCCCCAGGTCGATCCCGACTGCTTTGGCCATGCTGACCTCCGACGAGTGCGCTCTGACCTCCGGCGGGCGCCCCACGGGCCGCCGCGGGGCCGGGTCTCACCCCATGCGGCCCACGTTCGCCCCGTACGGCCCGCCGCCACATCCTCAGACCTGACGGTTCCGGCGGTTCCGCCGCCGGCCTGTCACGGGGACGCCGCCCCGGAGAGGCCGTCCGTGGGGGCGCGATCCCGGGAACGCCCTCTCGTGCCCCGTCCCGGGCCCCTCGCCTCCGGGCCCCTCTCAGGACCTCTGTCTCAAGGACTCCGTCTCAATGGCTCCGTCTCAGGGGCGCGGCGGGACGGCGCCGGGCGGCATCGTCCCCGGAGCCCCGGGCGACGCCGGGGGCATCCCCCCGGACACCGGAGGGGAAGCACTCCCGCCGGGCGTGGCCGAACCGGGCGGCATCGTCCCGACCGACGCCCCGCCCGGGGACATCGTCTCCAGGACCCTGCGCGCCTCGACGACGTGCGGCGCCGTGGCCAGCACCTCATAGTGGTCGGCGATCAGCTCGCTGGAGGAGACGAAGTCGCGCTTGCCTCCGGTGAGCGCGTGACCGACCAGGCCGAAGATCACGCCGGCGATCACACCCCATATCAGGCCCCACAAGATCAGCAGGAGGCCGGACCGCCCGGGAACGAAGATCGCCAGGAACAGTCCGACCAGCAGCCCGATCCAGGCGCCCGACGCCGCGCCCATCCCGGCCGCGCGCAGGTAGGTCAGCCGTCCGAGCACCTTCTCCACGAGCCGCAGGTCCACCCCGACGATCGAGGTGTTCTCGACCGGGAACTTCTGGTCCGACAGGTAGTCCACGGCACGCTGGGCCTCCGCGTAGGTGCGGTAGTTCGCCACCGGCTCGCGGGCGGCGGGCGGCGTCTCGGCGGGTCGCATGTGGCCCTCCTCAGATAGGTCGTACACCCACCGTGACCGGGCCGCGACGACGCCACATCCCCAGACCTGGTAGTCGGACGCCGGGTACGGCCCGCAAGCGGCGAGACGGCGGGCGGACCCCCACTACCCGGAGCCGGCAGCCCACCGTTCGCGGCTCACGGCCCGCGACCTGTGGCCTGCGGCCTGTGGGCGGGCGGGTCCGGAGGCGGCCGGCCCGTCCCGGGGGCTACGGCCGGAGGCCGCGCAGCAGGATCTCCAGGTAGCGGTCGGTCACGACGCCGTCCTCGTCCTCGCCGCCGCGGATCGCGTGCTGCAGCCCGCACGTCAGCCGGCGCACGTCGTCCGGGACGACGTCGGCGCGGACGACCCCGGCCGCGCGGGCGCGGTCGAGCACGCGCGCCGACAGCGCCTGGAGTTCGCCGGCCAGGGCCAGGGTCTCCGCGCCCCGGCACTCGGGCGTCGACAGGGCCTCGGCGAGTGCGGGGTCGGTGAGCTGGTGGCGCAGGGCGGCGCGCAGCAGGTCGCGCAGGCCGCCCGCGATGTCCGGATCGGCGGCGGCCGCGGCGGCCGCCGCGACGAGTTCCCGGTAGCCGTCCGCCGCCAGCGCCTCCAGCAGCGCCTGGCGGCCGGTGAAGTGCCGGTACACCGTTCCGACGCCGACGCCGGCGTCCTTGGCGATGGCGTTGAGCGGCAGTTCGAGGTCACCGGCGGCGACGCGTGCGCGCGCGGCGGCCAGCATCCGTGCCCGTACGCGGGCGGAGTCGGCACGCATTGTCACACCAAGAGGATAAACCATCCGCTAGCGTGGTACCTTGAAACGGATAATCTATCCCCTAACTCGAACCCGGGACGGCGAACATGGCATTGACCTGGTCCTTCGACGACATCCCCGACCAGAGCGGCCGGACGACACTGATCACCGGCGCGAGCAGCGGACTCGGCCTCGTGGTCGCCGACCGGCTCGCCCGCCGCGGCGCGAGCGTCATCATGGCCGTACGCGACCCCGCCAAGGGCGAGCGCGTCCGCGCCGGCCTGCGGGGCGACATCGAGGTCCGCCAGGTCGACCTGGCCGACCTGGACTCGGTGCGGCGCCTCGCCGACCGCATGCACGCCGACGGACGCCGCATCGACGTGCTGCTCAACAACGCGGGCATCGGCGTACGGACGCCCGCCCCGACACCCCAGGGGTACGAGAACGTCTTCGCCGTCAACCACCTGGGCCCGTTCGCCCTCACCGGCCTGCTGCTGGAGCTGTTCCGCCCGGACCACGACCCGCGCGTGGTCACCGTCGGCTCGAACCTCTACCGCCGCGTGCGCCCCCGCACGGACTTCGAGGACCTCACCGCCGAACGCCCGATCTCCTCCGGCGTCGCCTACGTGAAGTCCAAGACCGCGAACCTGCTCTTCGGCGCCGAGCTGGACCGCAGGCTGCGACGGGCGGGCAGCCCCGTGCGCAGCTTCCTCGCCCACCCGGGCATGGCCTCCACTCCGATGCAGGACAACGCCCGGGGCTTCGCCCAGAAGGCGGTGCTCGCGGTCGTCAAGCCGCTGTTCAGCCGTCCGGCGGAACAGGGCGCGCTGCCGCTGGCGTTCGCCGCCACGAGCCCGGAGGCACGGACCGGGCGCTTCCTCGGCTTCTCCAGCCGCCGCACGGACCCCCGCATCCACTTCGAGGCGCTCGTCCCGCCCGCCGACGACCCCGCCCTGGCCGAGCGCCTCTGGCGGCTGTCCGAGGACGCGACCGGCGTCCGCTACCTGAACGGCGACCTCGCCGGACGCCCCTGACCGCCGGGATCACCCCGTGAGACCCGGGAAAGGCCGATGCGACGCGGCGTCCGCGCCGCACCGGCCCCGGAGAACCGAAAGCCCCGGGAAATCCGGAAGACGTCCCCGGCCGGTCCGGCTCAGGAGGCGCCGACCGCCTTGCCGTGCTCCCCCTCGGCCGCCTCCGCGGCCGCCCTGGTGGCCCGCCGCTTGATGAAAACCGTGGTGGCCAGGCCGAACAGCACCGCCACGGCCAGCCCCACCCAGGAGAAGCCCTTGAGCCACTGCTCGGCGACCCGGCCCACCGAGTAGACCGCGGCGGTGGTGCCGCCCGCCCACACGATCCCGCCCAGCACGTTGGCGATCAGAAACCGCCAGTACGGCATGCGCAGCGCGCCCGCCAGCGGCCCGGCCAGGATGCGCAGCAACGCGATGAACCGGCCGAAGAACACCGTCCACATGCCGTAGCGGTGGAAGTAGTGCGCCGCCCTGGAGATGTGCTCCGGACCGAAGTGCTTGGGGAACCTGCGTCCCAGCCGGTCGAACAGGGGCTGGCCCCCCTTGCGGCCGATGGCGTAGCCGATCGAGTCGCCGACGATCGCCCCGGCACTGGCGCAGACGCCGACCCACACCGGGTCGACGACCCCCTTGGCCGCCAGCAGCGCGGCGCTGACCAAGACGATCTCCCCCGGAAGCGGGATGCCCAGGCTCTCCACCCCGATCACCAGCCCGACGATCAGGCAGACCCACAGCGGCGGAATCGACTGGAGCAACGCGTCGACATGCATGGATGCCACCCTATTGGTCCGATGCCGCGATCTTCGCCATCCGGACCGTCCGGGCACGGCACAGCCGGACGCGCCGGTCAGGGCCTGAAGACAGGCGGGCCGCCCCGGCCGGACGAGCGGAGCCGGGCACGCCGTACCGCACCGCCGTACCCGGATCCCCCGGCACGGATCGCCGGCGCCGGGAGCGTCAGACGGCCCCGCGGATCGCGGTGTGGGCCGCCTCGCGCATCGCGGCGTGCAGCGCCGCGTTGGGCTCCCGCTCGGTGCGGGCCTCCACGATCCGGACCCCCTCCCCTCGCAGCGCCTTGGGCAGCTGCCCCGCCTCGTCCACGAAGGTGTACGGCGTGCCGGTCGCCGCGGCCACGTGCGCCAGATCCACCCCGTGCGCGGTGCCGAAGAGCCGCTCGAACGGCTCGCGCAGCGCGGCCTGGGGCAGCAGCGAGAAGATCCCGCCGCCGTCGTTGTTCACCACGACCAGGCACAGGTCGGGGCGGGGCTCACGGGGCCCCAGGATCAGGCCGTTCTGGTCGTGCAGGAACGTCAGGTCACCTAGCAGCGCGTAGGCGGGGCCGTTGTGGGCCAGCGCCGCGCCGATCGCGCTGGAGACCACGCCGTCGATCCCGGCCGCACCCCGGTTGGCCATGACCCGCAGACCCCGGCGGGGCCGCATCGCCTGGTCCAGGTCACGGATCGGCATGGAGGAGCCGGAGAACAGCAGCGACCCGTTGGGCAGCGCCTCGGCCAGGTCGCGGGCCAGGAGCGGCTCGCTGAACCCGGAGCCGTCCAGCACCTCGTCGACCGCGGCGCGGGCCGCGGCGTCGGCGCGCCGCCAGGAACGCAGCCAGTCGTCGTCGCCCGCCGCGACCGGGATCTCCACCGCCTGCGCCACCTGGGTGGCCGAACGGGTCGGATCCGGCCAGCGGGTCAGGTCGCCGGTGACCACGATGTGCTCGGCGGCCTGCCCCAGCCACCCCAGCAGCGGCCGCGACAGGCTCGGCCGGCCCAGGGTGACCACCACGTCGGGCCGGTGCCCCTCGGTGAACTCCGGGGCGCCGAGCAGGAAGTGGTACGCCGGCATCGCGTGGTCGCCGTAGCGGGCGTTGCCGTGCGGCTCCGACAGCACCGGCCAGCCGGCCATGCCCGCCGCCGCGACGTACCGCCGCACGTTGGCCGCGCCGTCTCCGACGACGAGCACCCCGCGCCGGGTCGGCGGCAGGTGCAGCGCCGACGCCGGGGGCGCCACCCGGGCACGGACCCACGGCCCGGCGGAGCCGCCGCCGTCCAGGGGCTCACACCAGGAGGCGTCGCCGTCGGGGACGAGCGGCTCACGGAAGGGGACGTTCAGATGGACCGGGCCGGGGTCGTAGGGGCCCAGGGCGCGCTGGTAGGCGCGGCAGGCCAGCGAACGCCAGTAGGCGACCTGACCGGGGCGGTTCTCCGGCACGCCGACCTCGCCGAACCAGCGGACCGCCGTGCCGTACATCTTGATCTGGTCGACGGTCTGGCTGGCGCCGGTGTCGCGCAGCTCGGGCGGCCGGTCGGCGGTGAGCACCAGCAGCGGCGCCCCCGACTCGTGCGCCTCGATCACCGCGGGGTGGAAGTTGGCCGCGGCGGTGCCGGAGGTGCAGACCAGCGCCACCGGCCGCTCCCCGCGGCGGGCCAGGCCCACCGCCAGGTAGGACGCCGACCGCTCATCGACGCGCACGTGCAGCCGCAGCCGGCTGTCGGCGTGCACGGCCAGCGCGAGCGGGGTAGAGCGGGAGCCGGGCGCGAGCACCACGTCGGTCAGGCCGCAGCGGGCCAGCTCGTCCACCAGCACGGTCGCGAGCGCGGTGGCCGGGTTCACCGCGCCACCCGCCACGACCCGCGGGCGCGGCGCCCCGCCGTGCCCGCGGCCCGGCCCACCGGGTCCCGCGGCAGCGTCTCCCCCATTACGGCCGGCGCGGGAACTGGCCGAAGTCGGGGCTGCGCTTCTCCTTGAAGGCGTCGCGGCCCTCCTGCGCCTCCTCGCTCATGTAGAACAGCAGGGTGGCGTCCCCGGCGAACTGCTGCATGCCGGCGGCGCCGTCGCTGACGGCGTTCAGCGCGCCCTTGAGCATGCGCAGCGCCAGCGGTGACTTCTCCAGCATCTCCCTGGCCCACTTGACGGTCTCGGTCTCAAGCTCGGCCAGCGGGACGACGGCGTTGACCAGACCCCAGTCCAGGGCGGTCTTCGCGTCGTACTGGCGGCACAGGTACCAGATCTCACGGGCCCGCTTCAGGCCGACGGTCTCGGCCAGCAGCCAGGAGCCGTAGCCGCCGTCGAAGGAGCCGACCTTCGGGCCGGTCTGGCCGAAGACGGCGTTGTCGGCGGCGATGGACAGGTCGCAGCAGACGTGCAGCACGTGGCCGCCGCCGATGGCGTAACCGGCGATCATCGCGATGACCGGCTTGGGGCAGCGGCGGATCTGCACCTGGAGGTCCAGCACGTTCAGCCGGCCGACGTGCGGGGTGGACTTGTCGACGTAGCCGTCGTCGCCGCGGATCTTCTGGTCGCCGCCGGAGCAGAAGGCCCGGTCGCCGGCGCCGGTGAGAATGATCACACCGACCTCGCCGTCCTCCTGGGCGACGTCGAAGGCCCGGCGCAGCTCGAACAGCGTGGTCGGGCGGAAGGCGTTGTGCCGCTCGGGCCGGTTGATCGTGATCTTCGCGATGCCCTCGCCGGTCTCGTAGACGATGTCCTCGTAGTCGCCCGACCGCTTCCAGTCGACCGCGCGCTTCTGGACGCTCTCCGGCAGGGGACGCCCCTCGCCCGCCGCCGCCTCGTTGCCGCCCGGCTCGGCCCGCTCGGTGCTCACGATCGTCTCGCCCCTTCCTCACCGGGGTCTCCCCCGGTCCTCACTCGGCATTCGGCACTAACCTTACGACCGTGACGACCGGACCCGCACACCTGGAGCCCCCTCCCGGGGGGCGGGAACTGCACGCCCTGACGCTGCCCCCCGGCCCCCGGCTGACCGCCGCCGTCGCCACCGCGCTCGGCGGGGACGGCCCCGCGGTCCTGCCCCTGCCGCCCGCCCTGCCCGCCCCCGCGTTGCGGGCGACGCTCACGGCGCTGCGCCCCACCCACCTCGACGGCGCGCCGTACGCCGGCGGCGTCCCGGTGGCGGCGGAGACGGCCGTGGTCATCGCCACCAGCGGTTCCACCGGCGTCCCCAAGGGGGTGCGGCTCACGGCCGCCGCGCTGCGGGCCTCGGCCTCCGCCTCGCTGCGCCGGCTGGGCGCCCGTCCCGGCGAGCGCTGGCTGTGCTGCCTGCCGCCCTCCCACGTGTCGGGCCTGCAGGTGCTGGTGAGGTCGCTGCTCGGCGGGACCGAGCCGATCGTGCACGAGGGCTTCTCCCCGGAGGCGGTGCTGGCCTCCGGGGCCGAGCACGTCTCGCTGGTGCCGACCCAGCTGCGCCGCCTGCTGGCCGCCGACCCGGCCGGTCCGGCGGCCTTCCGGACGATCCTGCTGGGCGGCGCCGCCGCCCCCGCGGCCCTGCTCGCCGACGCCCGCGCCGCCGGCGCCCGCGTCGTCACCACCTACGGCATGAGCGAGACCTGCGGCGGATGTGTCTACGACGGCGAGCCCCTTGACAATGTAGATCTCAAAATCGGCGGCGACGGGCGGATCCGCCTCGCCGGGCCCGTGCTGTTCTCCGGTTACCGCCTGCGCCCCGACCTCACCGCCGCCGCCCGCGACGGCGACTGGTTCCTGACCTCCGACCTCGGCGAGGTGACCGGCGGCCGGCTGCGGGTGCTCGGCCGGGCCGACGACATGATCAACACCGGCGGCGAGAAGGTCGTCGCGGCGCAGGTCGCGGCGGTCGTGGCCGCGCACCCCGCGGTGGCCGACGCCGCGGTCGTCGGCCGCCCCGACCCCGAATGGGGCGAGCGGGTGGTCGCCGTCGTGGTCTCCCCCGCCCCGCCGTCCCTGGCCGAGCTGCGCGACTTCGTCAAGGAGCGCCTTCCGGCCCACGCGGCCCCGGCCGAGCTCGTCGTGCTGCCGGAGATGCCTCTTCTGCCCAACGGGAAGCCGGATCTCACCGCCCTCCGTTATGGTCGTCATCCGGAACCCTGACGGTCCGGCGTCACGGCCGTGGCCCGGAACCGTTACGGGGCGGCGCGCGTCAATAGGGAAGAAACCGGCATCCGCCGGGTGCCCCGGGCGGACATCGGCGGGCCGGTGCGCGTCACCGGAGACGACCGGCACGGCCGATACGGAAGGGACGATAACCATGAGGATCGACCGCAGGACACTGGTCTCGGCGGCGGTCGTCGGCGTGGTCCTGGCCGGCGGCGCGTCCGTCGCGGCGGCCGCCTCGGCGGGCAGGCTCGGCGGCGGCACCGGGCCCGCGAGGACCGGCGAGCCCGTGGAGACCCTGGATCCGGGCGATGTGGCTCCGGCGGATCCCCTGAAGCCGGGCGAGACCGCCCGGCCCCTCCCCTCCCCCACGGAGGCGGCGCCCTCCCCGGAGGACTACGTGGTCTCCCGCCGGGTCAACCCCGACCCGCGCAAGGCCGCGGAGTACTGGACCGAGAGCCGCCTGGAGCAGGCGGAGCCGTTCCCCATGCCCGCGGCCGAGGGCCCGGTGAACGTGACGGAGTAGGCCTGGGGCGGGCCGGGAGGAGGCCGTCGCCTCGCGGGCCGCCGGCCCGCCGACGGGCCTCGATCCGGCCGGGAACGGGCCGCCGTACGGGCGCCCGGGACCGCGCGCCACGACGGGCCGTGAACTGCCCATCATATTTTCCCCGTCAAGTCGGGAACAGAAAGTTCTTGGACGGGGTTATTGGTACTGGTGCGCTGAGCGGCCCCCACGCCGCCCCACCCAATAGACAATCCGTATTGCAGACGACTCCGTGATGGAGGAGGTGTCCTCATGCCCCCAACCGCCGCCGCGACCTCTCCTGAGGCCCCGACGACCCTCGACCAGCTCCTCGACCGAGGGCGAGTCCAGGGTCACCTCTCCCTCGCGGAGCTGCGCCACGCGTTCGCCGAGACAGGGGTCAGCCCGACCGAGGGAAGGGCCATCCTGCGGGAGCTCACCGAGGCGGGCGTCAGCCTGTCGGCCGAGGACGAGCCCACGCTCGCCAAGGCCACGGCCAGGCCCACCCGCAAGACCGGCGCGCGTAAGACCAGGGCGGCGGCGAAGACGACCGCCGAGCCGGCCGCGGATCGCGCGGAGCCGGCGTCCGGGGACGACCCCGAGGCGGCCGCCCCCAGGCCCAGGGTGACCCGCGCCTCGAAGACCACCAGGGCGCCGAAGGGCGTCAGGGCGAAGACCGCCGCCAAGGACACGTCCCAGGCCGGCGCCGGGGAGTCCGACGAGGACGAGTGGACCGCCCCGGACGACGCCGAACTGGAGGCCGAGGCCGAGCAGGCGCTCGACCTGGACGACCAGTCCTCGGTCATGGGCGACTCGGTGCACACGTACCTCAAGTCCATCGGCCGCCGCACGCTGCTGACCGCCGCCCAGGAGGTCGAGCTGGCCAAGCGGATCGAGGCGGGCCTGTACGCCGAGGCCAAGCTGGAGGCCGAGCCGGGCATGTCCGCCGCCATGCGGGACGACCTGGAGTGGGTCGCCGAGGACGGCCGCCGGGCCAAGGACCACATGCTGGAGGCCAACCTCCGCCTGGTGGTCTCGGTCGCCAAGAAGTACACCGACCGCGGCATGGCCCTGCTGGACGTGGTCCAGGAGGGCAACCTCGGCCTGATCCGCGCGGTGGAGAAGTTCGACTACACCAAGGGCTACAAGTTCTCCACCTACGCCATGTGGTGGATCCGGCAGGCCATCCAGCGCGGTTTCGCCGACTCCGCCCGCACCATCCGCCTGCCGGTGCACGTGCTGGAGATGCTGTCCAAGCTGTCGCGCGTCGAGCGTGACATGCACCAGCGTCTCGGCCGCGAGCCCACCCCCGAGGAGCTGGCGGTGGAGCTGGACAGGTCCCCCGACCAGATCGAGGAGCTGCTGCGCACCAGCCGCCAGCCGATCAGCCTGAACGCCACGATCGGCGAGGACGGCGAGACCACCATCGGCGACCTCATCGAGGACGTCGACTCCCCCGAGGCCTCGGAGGTCGTCGATCGGCAGCTTCTCGGCGAGCAACTGCGCGGCGTGCTGGGCAACCTCTCCCCCAGGGAGGCGAAGATCATGGCCCTGCGCTTCGGCCTCGTCGACGGCAAGCCCCACACCCTCGACGAGATCGGCAAGCACCTCGGCCTGACCCGTGAGCGCATCCGGCAGCTGGAGAAGGAGTCGCTGTCCAAGCTGCGCCACCCCAGCAACACCCGGCCCCTGCTCGACTGGGCCAGCTGACCGCACGAACCGAAAGACGCCGCCCCCGGATCCTCCGGGGGCGGCGTCTTTCGGTTCTCCGGCTTCGTCCTCGTCGCCGCCCGGGTGCTCCGGCCGCCTCAGGGGGCGGTGTCCAGGAGCCGCTTGGCGAGGTCGGCGATGTGGGCCCGCCAGGCGGTGAGGGCCGCAATGCGGGCCCCGGGCAGGTCGTGCGGGCCGGTCTGGGTGACGACGAGGCGGGCGCCGTGGCCGGTGCCGGGCCCGAGCTCCCAGCGGACGGTCCCGGCGGGCCGGTCGCCGCGGTGCCAGCCGTACTCCAGCAGGGCGGGGACGCGGGCCTCGGTGACGGTCCCCGGGGCGAACTCCGGGACGGTGAAGCCGGGCGGCACGGCGTCGCCGGGCGCGGGGACGGCGTCCGGGTGCAGCTCGGCCCAGACCCGTTCGGCCGGGCGGACGAGCTGGCGCTCGAACCGCACCCGCCAGCCCCCGGGAACGTCCTCGCTCGTCCCCTCGTCCAGCCCGAACCTCGCGACCAGCGCCTCGTGCAGGTCGTCGGCGCGGCCCGGCGCGGTGGCGGGCCCGCCGCCGAGGATCTGGGTCAGCGTGCCGGTGCACATCCGCCAGCCCGCGGCGAAGCTGGCCGCGCCGAAGCGGTCGGCGAAGGTGTGGGTGAGGACCAGCAGGCTGCCGTCGCCCCGGGGCCGCACCTCCCAGCGCAGCAGGTCGTCGCCCCAGGTGTAGGCGATGGCCCGCGGCGGGTCGAACTCGGTGACCACGCCGTCCACCGGCGGGTGCCCGCCGCCGAGGTCGAAGCCGATCCTCCCGCCGGCCCGCAGGTCCGCCTCGACACGGGCGGGGAACCACTCGGCGAGGTGCGCGGGGTCGGTGACGGCCCGCCAGACCTTCTCCGGCGGGTGTCCGAGGCGGCGCTCCATCCGCAGGACGGTCCGGTCGCCGTCCGCGGCCAGGGTCTCGCTCACCGGAGATCCCGGGGACTCGGAGAGCTCCGAGGACTCCGGGGATGTGGGGGGCGTCCAGGGTGTCTGGGATTCGTTCACGGGGACTCCTTCGGGCGGTGCTCGCCGTCCTCGTCCGGCATCGCGTCGAGGTGGCCTTCCAGCGCGTCCAGACGACCGGCCCACAGCCGCCGGTACGGCGCGAGCCAGGCGTCGAGCTCGCTCAGCGGCTCGGGGCGCAGCTCGTACCACCGGCGCTGGGCGTCCCTGCGCACCGTCACCAGTCCGGCCTCCCGCAGCACCCGCAGGTGCTTGGAGGTGCCCGGCTGGGTCAGGCCCAGCTCATCGGTCAGCTCCCCCACCAGTCGGGGGCGCTCCAGGAGCAGGTCGAGGATGCGGCGCCGGACGGGTTCGGCGAGCACGTCGAGTGGTGATGACACCTCCTCAACATACTCTTTCAGCTATATAACCGCAATGGAATCAAAGGGTTTCCCGGAACGACCCGGCACACGAAGGCACCCGCCGCGGAGAACGCGACGGGTGCGGGAGGCGGCGGGCCTTACCGGGGAACGGACGGCCTTCGCAGGGCCGTACGGCCGCACGGGAGACGGGCGGCCGCACGCACGACGCCCGGCCGCACGGAAGGAGGCCGGGCGCGCGGGCGTCAGCCCACCCAGCCGGCCGGCCGGGGGACGCGGATGAGACCGGTGAGGCGGTTGCGCTCGCGCAGGGTGCGCAACCGGTTGACCTCGTCGGTCCACACGGAGCCCTTGGGGGTCGCCTTGGCCTTGCGGCGGCGGATCCGGTCGTCGTAGGCCCGGACGCCGAACGTCGCCCGCTGGTTGGCCTCGGCGGCCCGCAGCGCCTCGGTGAGCGCCATGTCGAAGGAACGGGCCGCGACCCGCAGCTCCTCGGTGGAGGCCCCGGCGGCCTGGACGCGCCGCAGCTCGGCCTCGGCGGCCCGCGCCTTCCCCAGGAGCTCGGGGAAGCTCTTCCCGACCTCCTGGTCAGCGTGGTAGCGAACCTCCGCCTCCCGGCTCACGCCCGGTCGGAAAAACGCCATCGTCTGCCCTCTCTCTACCGCCGGGCGTTCCCCGGCTGATCACGGCTCGTAGCCTACGCGGTTCACGTCCGCCCCACACATCCAGGGACCGGCGTCACGGCGCGCCTGCCTTTACGCAGTAAGGTCACGGCTGGCAGGATGGCCGCCATGCCAGCGAAACGACCGCCCATTCCCCTGTCCCGCGAACGCATCATCGACGCCGCCCTGCACATCGCCGACACCCAGGGCCTGCGGCGGCTGACGATGCGCCGGCTGGGGGACGCCCTGCAGGTGGAGGCGATGGCCATCTACCACCACCTGCCCCGCGGCAAGGACGCCCTCATGGACGCCCTGGCCGAGCACGTCACCGCCGTCCACGTGGACCCCTCCCCCGACTGGCGCGAGGGCGCCCGGCAGTGGTGCCGGACGAGCCGGGCCCTGCTGCGGGAGCATCCGGGGGTGCTGGCGCTGGCGCTCACCAGGCCCCCCAAGGGGCGGGCGGCGATGGCGCTGCGCGAGCAGACCGACCAGCTCGCCGAAGCGGGGCTGCCGGACGCGCCGCGAGCCGTCCGGGCGCTGCGCGCCTACGTCTTCGGGGCGGTGGCGGTGGAGGTGCAGCAGTCGGGCTGGGCCGAGCCGATGGGCGAGGACGACGAGCCCTGGCGCCCGCCGTCGGCGGGGGGAGGCGACCCGGCGTCCGACGCCGACTTCGAGACCGGCCTGGAGGCGCTCCTGACCGGGCTGGCCGCCCGCTGACGCCGCCCGGCCGGAGACGCGCGGCCGGGCGGAAGGACGGCGTGCACGTCCGGCCACCGGGCCCGGTCACCGCCCTCCGGACGGCCGGGGACGAAGACCGTGTCAAGGCGGCGTCAAGGCGGCACGGCGCCCGCAGGCCGTTCCGTCTCCCGGGCGGCCCGGGGATTTTACCCGGCATCGGGCGTGTCGAGGTTGGCCGGGTATCTTCCTATAAGGCATGCTGTGTCATAGAACACACCCTCAACATGCTGGCGGGGCCCACTCCTGTTCAGGGTGCAAACAGTCCTAACGGGCTATGTCGCCTGGGGCGTGCGGATCGCACACTTGATCTGCCTGATGTGCGCACCTCAGCGCCGAGACGCGCACGACCATACATGTCCACCAGAAGCTCGCCCCGCATGCGCGGGGATCGGGCCCGACGCCGGTCGCCCGGCGGAACGGTCCCGGCGAGCCGAAGAGAGAGATCCGGAGGCACGCCGATGTGCCCGCATGAGCCGTCCTGTCCGTCCGCCGACGCGCAGAACCGCGAGGCCGCCCGCACGCTGGCCTCGCACCCCGAGCAGGGCTGGTCCCTGCTGTGCAACGGTGTGGTGCTGTTCGAGGACACCGGCGAGCTCCTTCCCGACGGCGCCGTCATCGAGCCGCATCGGCCGCTGGCCGGGGTGTCCTGATCGTCCGGGCTCCCGCATCGGGAGTCACACCGGGGCCGGCCGCATCCTCGCGCCGAGCCACTCCGCGACGACCTCGCCCACCCGGCCGGGATCCTTCCTGAACTCGTGCCCCTCACCCGGCAGCACCACCAGCCGGGCGGTGTCGGCCGCCTCCGGCACACCGAACGGGTCGCGGTCGCCGCTGACCGCGAGGACGTCCACCCCGGCGGCACGCAGCTCCTCCGCGCGGGAGCGTTCCGGCCTGCCCGGCGGGTGCAGGGGGAACGCCAGCGCGACGACCGCCTCGGCCCCGGCCTGCCGCGCCGTACGGCAGGCGACCCGGGCGCCGTTGCTCCGCCCGCCCTGCACGAGCGGCAGGCCCGGATGACGGGCGCGGAGCGCGGCCACCAGCGCCGTCCACGCCTCGTCCTGCTTGACGGCCGAACCCGGCGCGCGGCCGCCCCGCACCCGGAACGGCTGCGTCACCCGGACGACCAGGCCGCCGATCGGCGTCACGGCGTCCCGTACGGCCAGCAGGTCGGGAGCCTCCACCCCGCCGCCCGCGCCGTGCGTGAGCACCAGCAGGAAGCGCGGACGGGCGACCTCGCCGATCTCGGCCAGGGCCGGGCCGTGCGGGGTCGGGATCTCCAGGGCGGTCGCTTGACGCGGGGACACAGATGTCGTCCTAAAGGCCGATCCCGGGAGCCGGGATCAGGTAGAGAATCAGGGTGTGCAGGAGCATCACGATATCCGACAGGACATGCGCGCCACCCTGGAGGCCCGCCGCGATCTGGGCCCCGAGTACGAGGCCGCGCTGGTGGAGTCTTTCGTCGACCGGATCGACGCCACCATCACCGCCCGCGTCCGGGCCGAGCTACGCGCCGCGGACGCCGGCCCTCAACCTCCCGGGAACCGGCGCAGGGGCGACGGCTCGGTGTCGATCGCACTGGGCTCCCTGGGCATCGGCGTCCCGCTGACCGCGATCGCCGCGGGCGAGGCGGGGACGGCGGGCCTGCTGCTCGCCTGGGGCGGCATCATCGCGGTGAACCTCGCCCACGCCCTGGGCCGCCGCCGCCCCCACACCTGACCTATATATCGCGGTCGTGACGGAGGCGGACCTCGTCGGCGAGGTCGGCGTCGCCGTCCAGGCCGTAGCGCCACACCCGCTCGGCGTCCTCGTCGCGGCCGCGGAGCGGGAGCGTGCGGGCCAGCAGCTCGATGGCCAGCGCGCCGGTCTCCACGTCGCCCTCCTCCTCGACGGCGGCGGCGAACTCCGCGCACGCCAGGTCGAGGTGCGCCATGCCGAGCAGCACCCGCAGCCGGGCGGCGTCTGCGACGTCGGGTACGGCCAGCGCGGTGAGGACCGCGTCGGCGGCCTGCCCCGCCTCACCCTCCTGGAGGAAGAACTCCGCCAGCCGCTGGGCCGCCCGGGAGGCGATCTCCGGGTCCCCGGTGGCCAGGGCGGCGCGCAGCGCCTCCTCGGCCTCCTCCTCCCCCGTGGCCAGCCGGGCCAGGGCCATGTGCGCCAACGGCACGTAGGCCGGGTTGCCGATGCCCAGGGCGGCCTGCCAGGCGGCCCGTGCCTGGTCCGGCAGCTCCTCGCGCTCGAAGCTGCGGGCGAGCAGGCAGGCGGCCTGGGCGGCGAACTCCGGATGCCCGGTCGCCAGCGCGGTGCGCGCGGCCGATCGGGCGCCGGCCACGTCGCCGCGTTCCTCCAGCACCACCGCGAGTCCCACCGCCGCCTGGGCGCGATCGGGCCCCGCGGAGTCGGCGGCGAGATCCGCGAAGATCGCCGCAGCGGCGTCCAGGTCGCCGTCCTCGGCCAGTCTGCGGGCC
The DNA here is from genome assembly GCF_042873875.1 of Streptosporangium sp. NPDC004379. Lineage (NCBI taxonomy): Bacteria > Bacillati > Actinomycetota > Actinomycetes > Streptosporangiales > Streptosporangiaceae > Streptosporangium > Streptosporangium sp. NPDC004379. The sequence goes on along the minus strand of NZ_JBIAMC010000015.1, from coordinate 71,171 downwards.
GTTTCCAAGGGACGCGTGTCCACCTCTGGCATGCGGGGTCCTCTCCGGGTGAGGGAAACGCCCCGAGCCTAACGACTCGGGGCGCCCCGCGGTGCTCATTGCGATGCTTCGCTTCGCAATGAGCATGCTCGGGGGCGCCGGTGTCTGGACTGAGGAACGCAGCCGCGAAGCGGCGGAGCGACGAGGGAAGACACCGGCTCAAGAGCCCCCGAGCCGCGACACGCAGTGTCGCAATGAGCATGCTCGGGGGCGCCGGTGTCTGGACTGAGGAACGCAGCCGCGAAGCGGCGGAGCGACGAGGGAAGACACCGGCTCAAGAGCCCCC
>NZ_JBIAMC010000015.1:64658-70749 GCF_042873875.1 Streptosporangium sp. NPDC004379 | reverse complement strand
CCCGAGCCGCGACACGCAGTGTCGCAATGAGCAGGTCAGTCCTCGTAGGCCGACAGCGGCGGGCAGGAGCACACCAGGTTGCGGTCGCCGTAGGCCTGGTCGACGCGGCGGACCGGCGACCAGTACTTGTCCTCGCGCAGCGACGACACCGGGTAGGCCGCCTCAACCCTGCCGTAGGGGTGGTCCCAGTCGTCGGTGACCAGGCAGTCGGCGGTGTGCGGGGCGTTGCGCAGCGGGTTGTCCTTCTTGTCGTACTCGCCGGAGGCGACCTTGGCGATCTCGCCGCGGATCGCGATCATGGCGTCGCAGAATCGGTCGAGCTCGGCCAGGTCCTCGCTCTCGGTGGGCTCGATCATCAGCGTGCCGGCCACCGGGAAGGACATCGTCGGCGCGTGGAAGCCGTAGTCGATGAGGCGCTTGGCCACGTCGTCCACGGTCACACCGGTCTCCTTGGTGATCTGGCGCAGGTCCACGATGCACTCGTGGGCGACCAGGCCCTCGCGGCCGGTGTAGAGGACCGGGTAGTGCGGTGCCAGGCGGCGGGCGAGGTAGTTGGCCGACAGGATGGCCTGCTCGGTGGCCGCCCGGAGCCCCTCGGCGCCCATCATCCGGATGTAGGCCCAGGAGATCGGCAGGATGCCCGCCGAGCCGTACGGCGCGGCCGAGACCGGGCCGACCGGCGAGCCGTCGCGCAGCGGGTGCCCGGGGAGGTACTCGGCGAGGTGGGCGCGGACCGCGACGGGCCCGACGCCGGGACCGCCGCCGCCGTGCGGGATGCAGAAGGTCTTGTGCAGGTTCAGGTGGGAGACGTCCGCCCCGAACTCGCCCGGCTTGGCCAGGCCGACCAGCGCGTTGAGGTTGGCGCCGTCGACGTAGACCTGGCCGCCGGCCTCGTGCACCAGCTCGCAGATCCGGGTGATGCCCTCCTCGTAGACGCCGTGCGTGGACGGGTAGGTCACCATGATCGCAGCGAGCCGGTCGCGGTTCTTCTCGATCTTGGCGGCGAGGTCGCCGAGGTCGACGTTGCCGTCGTCGTCGCAGGCCACCACGACGACCCGCATGCCGGCCATGACGGCGCTGGCGGCGTTGGTCCCGTGCGCGGAGGAGGGGATGAGGCAGACGTCGCGGCCGGATTCGCCGCGCGCCCGGTGGTAGGCGCGGATGGCGAGCAGGCCGGCGAACTCGCCCTGGGAACCGGCGTTGGGCTGGATCGACACGGCGTCGTAGCCGGTGACCTCGGCGAGCCAGCCCTCCAGCTGCCCGATCAGCTCGGTGTAGCCGGTGCCCTGCTCGGCGGGGGCGTAGGGGTGCAGGCCGGCGAACTCCGGCCAGGTGATCGGCTCCATCTCGGTGGTCGCGTTGAGCTTCATGGTGCACGAGCCCAGCGGGATCATCGACCGGTCGAGTGCGATGTCCCTGTCCTGCAGCCTGCGCAGGTAGCGGAGCATGGCGGTCTCGGAGCGGTGGCTGTGGAAGACCGGGTGGGTCAGGAAGTCGCTCGTCCGGGTCAGGGTGGCGGGCAGCGCGTCGTGGGCGGAGGCGTCCAGGTCGGCCAGGACCGCGCCGCCGGCGCCGAAGGCGGCCAGCACCCGCTCGATGTGCGGCAGCTCGGTCCTCTCGTCGCAGGAGACGCCGACGTGGTCGTCGTCGGCGAGCCGCAGGTTGACTCCGTTGTCGCGGGCCGCGGCGACGACCTCGGCGGCCCGGCCCGGGACGCGGGCCAGCACGGTGTCGAAGAAGGCGTCGTGGACGACCTCGACGCCGCCCTGGCGCAGGCCCTCGGCGAGGACGACGGCGTGGCGGTGGACGCGGCGGCCGATCCTGCGCAGCCCCTCGGGGCCGTGGTAGACGGCGTACATCCCGGCGATCACCGCGAGCAGCACCTGCGCGGTGCAGATGTTGCTCGTGGCCTTCTCCCGGCGGATGTGCTGCTCGCGGGTCTGGAGCGCGAGGCGGTAGGCGGGGCGGCCGTCGGCGTCCTGGGAGACGCCCACCAGGCGGCCGGGCATCTGCCGCTGCAGGCCGTCGCGGACCGCCATGTAGGCGGCGTGCGGGCCGCCGAAGCCCATCGGCACACCGAACCGCTGGGTGGAGCCGACCGCGATGTCGGCGCCCATCTCACCGGGGGCGGTCAGCACGGTGAGGGCCAGCAGGTCGGCGGCGGCGACGACCTGGGCGCCGCGGGCGTGGGCGGCGTCGGCGACGGAGCGGAAGTCCCTGATCCGGCCGCTCGCGCCCGGGTACTGCACGAGCACGCCGAAGCAGTCGGGCAGCTCGGCGGTGAAGTCGCTCTCGACCAGCTCGATGCCGAGCGGCTCGGCGCGGGTGGCGAGCACGGCCTTGGTCTGCGGCAGGGCGTCGGCGTCGACGACGAACACGTTGGAGGCGGCCTTGCCGGCGCGGCGGGCCAGGGTCATCGCCTCGGCGACGGCGGTGGCCTCGTCGAGCAGGGAGGCCCCGGCGACGTCGAGGGCGGTCAGGTCGGCCACGACCGTCTGGAAGTTGAGCAGGGCCTCCAGGCGGCCCTGGGAGATCTCCGGCTGGTAGGGCGTGTAGGCGGTGTACCAGCCCGGGTTCTCCAGGAGATTGCGGCGGATGACGGCCGGGGTGATCGTGTCGTGGTAACCCAGGCCGATCATCGAGGTGAGCACGGTGTTGCGGGAGGCGAGGGCGCGCAGCTCGGCGATGGCCTCCGGCTCGCTCGCCGCCGGAGGGAGGTCGAGCCGGTCGGCGATACGGATCGCCTCCGGCACGGCCACCGCGAGGAGGTCGGCGGCGGAGGCGAAGCCGACCGTCTCCAGCATGCGGGCCTGGTCTGCGTCGGCCGGGCCGATGTGACGGGTGGAGAAAGGCGGGGAGCTGAGCTCACCGAGCGGTGACAGGTCGGTCATGGAAAGCCTCCCGAGGCTGGTGGAGACCGGCGCTGAGCGCGGGCGTATGCCGGGTCTCCCCCTCTGTCATCTCCACCTGAGAGCTTCACCTTCCCCGCCGGGGAGGGCTTTCACCGTCGGTGAGACACGCCTGGCGGGCGCACCTGCTTTCCAGAGTCGCCTCGTCCGTGCGGTACAGGGTGCCTGAGAGATTCCGGGGAGGTTTGCTCCTTCGGCGCCCCGGTCGAGCCGGGGTCTCTCCCGCACGGTGTCTGCGGCCAGACCAACTTTACCCGGTTCGCCGGGCTCTGCGACGGCGGGCCAGCTCATCCGCCTGATGATCTCCTAAAGGGCTGTGGGACGCCTCCGCCCGCTCGCCGGGCAGATCGGCCAGGGAACCCTCCACCTCCTGCCAGACGCGGCCCAGCGCGATGCCGAAGACGCCCTGGCCGCCCTGGAGGAGGTCGATGACCTCGTCGGGCGAGGTGCACTCGTAGACGCTCACGCCGTCGCTCATCAGGGTGATCTGGGCGAGGTCGCTGACCCCGCGGTCACGGAGGTGCTGTACGGCGATGCGGATCTGCTGGAGGGAGACGCCGGTGTCGAGGAGGCGTTTGACGACTTTGAGGACGAGGATGTCGCGGAAGCCGTACAGTCGCTGGGAACCTGAGCCCTGGGCGGCCCTGACCGTGGGCTCGACGAGCCCGGTGCGGGCCCAGTAGTCGAGCTGGCGGTAGGTGATGTCGGCGGCGGCGCAGGCGGTGGGGCCGCGGTAACCGACGTCGGCGGGCGGGCTCACCGGCGCCCCGTCGAACAGCAGACCCTCTTCGCCCGCGCGCTGACAGGCCTCCCCGCGCCGTTTCGGGTCATCCTGATCGGCGTTTCTACCCTCGCCGCTGCTGACCGCCACGCGGACCTCCGGCTTTCTCTCATCCCGCGGCCTGATCTGGGGGTTTACGCGCGGCCCCGGGGTTCACTTGCACCGTAGGCTCGGGGCCAAGCCCAGTCAACGACCCCACCCGGCGCGTCGTGAAGCGTAAATGCACCGAAATACCTACCCCGCGCGACCGAAGTCCTCGGGCGTGATTGTGTCAAGGAACTCCCTGAACTTCTCCACCTCGTCCTCCTGGTCATCGGGGATGATCACCCCGGCCTCGGCGACCACGTCCTCGCTGGCGAAGATGCGGGCTCCGGTGCGCAACGCGAGGGCGATCGAGTCCGACGGGCGGGCGCTGACCTCCGTCCCGTTGGAGAACACGAGATCGGCGAAGAAGATGCCGTCCCGGAGGGCGACGATGTTGACGGTGGTCAACTGGACGTCCAAGGCGTCGAGCACGTCGCGGAAGAGGTCATGGGTGAGCGGCCGCGGTGGCGGCTCGTCGGCCTGGGCCATGGCGATCGCCGTGGCCTCGGTCATGCCGATCCAGATCGGCAGATAGCGCTCCCCATGTGCCTCCTTGAGCAGAACAATGGGCTGGTTGGAAGGCATCTCAACCCGAACGCCCACGACCTCCATCTGCAACACGGGCTGCTCCATCTTCGCTGGATTTCGACCGGTTCGTTCAACGTAACATCCGGGGGACTTCGGCCGTCCGGCCAGGGCTCACCGGCCCAGGGCCCCTCGAACGCCGGAACGCAGCAACGAGGCGTGTAATTCCAGCAGGAGCCCGGATATCTCCCGGGCCGTCTCATCGGCCTCGGCGATCGCTCCGGGGCCGCGGCGACGCAGCAGGGGGGCGATGGCCTGCTCCACCAGGCCGGCCTCGCGCTCGGCGGCGGCCTTGACCGCCCGCAGGTGGCGGGCGTGCAGGCCGAAGGCGGCCAGGGCGCCGACGCTGCGGGCCACCGCCAGGGCCTCGGCGTCGTAGTGGCGGGCCACGGCCTCCACCAGGCCGAAGTCCTCCAGCTCGGTCAGGGCCTCCTCGGAGAGCGAGGCGGCGGTCAGCAGCTCCGCGCGGGTGAGGCGGACCTCCCTGACCGGCTCGTCGGGCAGGGCCCGGGGCGGGGCGACCGGCCGCTCCTCGCGGTCGGCCGCCTCCAGCCGGTCCTTGATCACGCGCAACGGGAGGTAGCGGTCACGCTGCTCGCTGAGGATGTAGCGGAGCCGCTCGACGTCGGCGTAGGTGAACTTGCGGTAGCCGGAGGGGCTGCGCTCCGGCTCGATCAGCCCCTCGCCCTCCAGGAAGCGAATCTTGGAGATGCTGACGTCGGGGAACTCGCCCTGCAGCAGGGCGAGCACCTCCCCGATGCTCATGTGCGCACGAGCGGCCTGCGAGCTCATCATCCTCCAGAGGCGCCGCGGGTGAGGAAGACCAGCCGGAACTTGCCGATCTGTACCTCGTCCCCGCCGTAGAGCGGCACCTCCTCGATCCGCTCACGGTTGACGTAGGTGCCGTTCAGGCTGCCGACGTCACGGACGGTGAACATGCCGCCGCCGCGCCGGTAGAACTCCACGTGACGGCGCGAGACGGTGATGTCGTCCAGGAAGATGTCGCTCTCGGGGTGACGCCCCACGGTGGTCAGGTCGCTGTCCAGCAGGAAGCGGCTGCCGGCGTTGGGACCGCGCATGGCGACCAGCAGGGCCGTGCCCGGGGGCAACTGCTCGACGGCCTGCCGCTCGGCGAGAAGCGTCTCTCCGGTCTCCGCCTCGTACGCCTCGATCCCGGAGAGGGAGATGGTGGACGTGCTGTCTCCGGGTGACTCGTACTTGGTCAGCGGCGAACCGCATTGGGAGCAGAAACGGGCGTCCTCAGGGTTGGGGTGCCCGCACTGCGTGCAGTAGACGCTCGGCATCGATCGGCTCGGCCTCCTACCGCGAAGACGCGGCAACGGTGCTCAGGGATGCGCGCCTCGCTTCTTCGCTTCTCAAGTATTTTCTCTGACTGCGAATGCCGCAACATACACCAATGAGACGCAAAGATCAAGGCCGACGCTCGACCGCGGGTTCGGTCGGGACAAAGTTACCGCCGGGTGGCACTCCCGGTCCATGCCGCCGCGCCGAAGTTCTCACGGCGACGCTGCGCGTCGCGGCTCGCGGGCTCTTGATCCGGTGTCTTCCCTCGTCACTCCGCCGCTCCGCTCCTCCGCTCCTCAGTCCAGACACCGGCGCCCCCGAGCAGGCTCATGGCGACGCTGCGCGTCGCGGCTCGCGGGCTCTTGATCCGGTGTCTTCCCTCGTCACTCCGCCGCTCCGCTCCTCCGCTCCTCAGTCCAGACACCGG
>NZ_JBIAMC010000015.1:0-64559 GCF_042873875.1 Streptosporangium sp. NPDC004379 | reverse complement strand
GCGCCCCCGAGCAGGCTCATGGCGACGCTGCGCGTCGCGGCTCGCGGGCTCTTGATCCGGTGTCTTCCCTCGTCACTCCGTCGCTCCGCTCCTCCGCTCCTCAGTCCAGACACCGGCGCCCCCGAGCGGGTCCCGACCATCGACGCCCCCGAGCGGGTCCAGGCCACCGGCGCCCTCGCGGTCAGAGGCCGGTGGCGTCCTCTACGACTCTTGCCCAGTGTTCGAGCAGGCCCTGGGCCGTGTCGACGTCGTGGCCCTCGGCCCACAGGTGGGTCACGGCCTCGGCCGGGTCGGGCAGCACCAGTGCCCAGGCCCCGTCGTCGGTGACGACCCGCACCCCGTCGGTGGTGTCGATGCGGTGGTGCTGAGCGGCCTCGATGACCGAGCGCATCACCACCCCCTTGGCGGCCCACGGCGTCGGCACCGTACGGCGCAGCAGCTTGGCCTCCGGGATCCTGGCGTCGATCTGGCTGAGCGACAGGCGGGTCCTGGCGACCAGGCCGAGCAGGCGCAGGAACGCGGCCAGGCCGTCCACGGTGGGCCCGAACTCGGGCACGACGAAGCCGCCCCGCCCGTCCGCCGCGAAGATCATCTCCTGCTTCCGGACGGCTCCGGTGAGCGCGTCGACCGCGGTGGCGGTCCACTCGACCTGCACGCCGTGGAAACGACAGACCTGCTCGGCCACCCGGGTGGTGGTGACCGGCAGCGCCACCCGGCCGGCACACCTCTCGGCGGCCACCAGGTCCAGAACCACCAGCAGGGCGCGCTCCTCGCTGATCAGGTGGCCCAGCTCGTCCACCAGGGCGATCCGCTCCCCCACCGGGTCGAACCGCACCCCGAAGGCCGCCCGGGACGAGCTGACGAGCTCCGACAGCCGCTGCAGGTCGCGGCGGCGCTCGGCGAGGGTCTCGGTGGGCGAGGCCTCGTCCAGCCGGTTGTTGACGGTCAGCACCTCCACCCCGACCCGGCCGAGGAGACTCGGCAGCACCAGGGCGGAGGTGCCGCCCGCACAGTCCACGACGATCTTCATGTCGGCGTCGCGGACCCCCCGCATGTCCACGTGCCGCAGCAGTTCGTGGGTGTAGTCCTCGACCGCCCGGGGCGGGAAGCGCAGCTCGGCGATCTCGCCGGGGAAGGCCCGCCGGAACTCCTGGCGGGCGAAGACCCGGTCGAGCTTGCGCTGGGCCGCCTGCGACAGGTCGGCGCCGTGCTCGTCCATGAAGACGATGTCCACGCTCTGCGGGTCGCCGGGGGTGGTGCGCAGCGCGATGCCGCCGACCGCGTTCTCCCGGGCGGTGTGGAAGCGCGACACCGGCAGCGGGGTGGCCTCCAGGTCCAGCACGTTGATGGCGCTGGCGTTCAGCGCGCTGATCACCGCCCGCTTCAGCGCCCTCGCCGCGCGGGAGGAGTCGCGGGAGGTGACGACGGAGGCGCCCTTGCTGAGCGTGGTGGCGTAGGCGCTGGCCAGCCGTACGCACAGCTCGGGGGTGATCTCGACGTTGACCAGCCCGGAGACCCCGCGCGGGCCGAAGAGGTTGCGCTGGCCGCGCGGCTCCCAGATGACGCTGGTGTTGACCACCGCACCGGCCTCGATGGTCTTGAAGGGGTAGACCTTGACTCCGGAGGAGACGTAGGAGCCGGCCTCGATGATGCACTCGTCGCCGACGACGGCGCCCTCCTCGATCCGGACGCCGGTCATCAGGTCGGTGTTCTTGCCGACGACGCAGCCGCGCATGTGAACGCCGGGCCCGACGTAGACGTTGTCGCAGACCACCGCCCGGTGCAGGAAGGCGCCCTCGCGGACCACCGCGTTGCTGCCCAGCACGGTGTACTCCCGCAGCTCGGCCCCGGCCTCGACCTTGGCGTAGTCGCCGACGAACAGGGGGCCCTTGAGCACGGCGTCGGGGTCCACGGACGCCCCCTCGGCCACCCAGACGCCGGGCGAGACCTCGAAGGCGTCGATGTCGAGCTTGACTCGGCCCGACAGGGCGTCGGCCTGGGCCTTGAGGTAGCTCTCGTGGGTGCCGACGTCCTCCCAGTAGCCGTCGGCGACGTAGCCGTACAGCGGGGCGCCGCGGGCCAGCAGCCGCGGGAAGACGTCCGCCGACCAGTCGACCGGCACGCCGGAGGCGATCTCGTCGAGGATCTCCGGCTCCATCACGTAGACGCCGGTGTTGACGGTGTCGGAGAAGACCTGGCCCCAGGTGGGCTTCTCCAGGAAGCGCTCGACCCGGCCGTGCTCGTCGACGATGACGATGCCGAACTCCAGGGGGTTGGGCACCCGTTTGAGGCCGATGGTGACCATCGCACCGTTCTCGCGGTGGAAGCGCACCATGTCGGTCAGGTCGATGTCGGTGAGGGCGTCGCCGGAGATCACGAGGAACGGCTCGTCGCGGAGCTTGTCGGCGGCGTTCTTGACGCTGCCGGCGGTCCCGAGGGGCATCTCCTCGGTGGCGTAGTGCAGGCTCATGCCGAGCTCGTCGCCGTCGCCGAAGTAGTTGCGCACCAGGACGGCCAGGAACTGCACGGTGACGACGGTCTCGGTGAACCCGTGCCGCCGCAGCAGCCGCAGCACGTGTTCCATGATCGGCCGGTTGATCACAGGGAGCAGGGGCTTGGGCTGGTTGGCGGTCATCGGCCGGAGCCGTGTCCCCTCCCCGCCCGCCATCACGACGGCCTTCACGAATCACCTCTTAAGGCGTTTGGCTCCTTTGACGAGCTGCCGCACCTGTACCCAATACAGCACTCCGGACCACCAGTACAGGCCCGTGCCCCAGATGGCCAGCGACCAGCCGACGATCCGGGCCGGATCGGCGTACCAGGTGTCGTGGTGGGCCAGGAACAGCAGGGGGAAGGCGTAGAGCAGGTTGGCGGTGGCGGCCTTGCCGAGGAAGTGCACCGGCAGCGCCGGGCCGTACCCGAGGCGGCGCAGGATGGGCGGGATGCCCAGCATCATGACGTCGCGCAGCGGGATCGCCAGCGCCAGCCACCAGGGGATGATGCCGCGCATGGCCAGGCCGAGCAGGGTCGCCAGGATGTAGAGGCGGTCGGCCAGCGGGTCCAGCAGGCGGCCGAGCCTGCTGGTCTGGTTCCACGCCCGGGCGATCTTGCCGTCCAGCCAGTCGGAGAAGCCGGCCAGCATCAGCAGTCCGACGGCCCAGCCGTCGGCCTTGGGCCCCAGCACCAGCCACAGAAAGACCGGCACCCCCAGGAGCCTGGCCAGGCTGAGCGCGTTGGGGACCGTCCAGACGCGGTCCTCGGTATCCGATGCTTCCGGATTCACCGGTATGTCTCCCCTCCCGTACTTGATGCCGACCCTACCTGTGCGGGGCATGCGCGAACCGTATCCCCGTTGGGGATACGGTTCGCGGCCTGCCCCCCGGCAGGGGGCGGGTCAGGAGCGGCGCACCGCCGCGCGGGACGACCAGGCCCAGATCAGCACGGCCACGGTCAGGCCGAACAGCGCCAGCCCGCTGGGCACGTGCGTGCCGAGCATCTCCCAGCTGAAGTGCTGGCCCAGGCCGATCAGCAGCAGGGCCAGGCTGGCGAGGACGGGCCAGCCGGCGCCCCGGCCGGGCCGCCAGACCAGCACGGCGGCGACGACCTGCAGCAGCGCGATCAGGTGCACCACCATCCCGGCCATGACGTGCGTCTCGGCCAGTTCCTCCCCGCCGCGTACGGCCTGGCCGGCGAACGAGGCCGCGACGATCAGACCGGCCGCCTGGGCGGTGACCAGGACGCGCAGACCGTACAGCAGGCCGGCGGGGACGGGACGGCCGTCCGCCGTGGCCGGCCGGGCGATGACCTCCTGCATGAGGGATGTCCTTCCTCGGGTGAACGATTCAGGACACATCGTGACGGCGGAGGGGCCGCGGCGTCGTCACCCCCGGGGAGGATGCGCCGCTCCGCCCCTGGGCGGATGCCCGACCGGCCGGAAACCGGCGTCGACCAGCCCCATCCGGTGCGCGACCACCGCGGCCTGGGTGCGGTTGCGCACGCCCAGCTTGTCCATGGCGGTGGAGACGTGGCTCTTCACCGTGGTGACGCCCACGTGCAGCGCGTCGGCGATCTCGGCGTTGGACAGGCCCGTCCCGACCAGCGCCAGCACCTCCAGCTCCCGGTCGGTCAGGCCGGCCGGGACGTGCGCGGCGGCCTGTTCCTCGGCGGCCAGCGCCCGCTCCACGACGCGGCGCAGCACCGAGGGGGCGAGCAGCGGCTCGCCGGTGGCCGCCCGGCGCACCGCGTCGACCATCCGGCCGGGCTCGTCGTCCTTGACCAGGAAGCCGATCGCCCCGGCGCGCAGCGCGGCGTAGACGTTCTCGTCCTCGGCGAACGTGGTGAGGATCACGATCCGGGCCGCGGGCCAGGCCGCGAGGACGCGCCGGGTGGCCTCCAGGCCGTCCATCCGGGGCATGCGCAGGTCCATCAGCGTCACGTCGGGGCGCAGCCCCTCGGCCAGCCGTACGGCCTGCGCGCCGTCCACCGCCTCCCCGCAGACCTCCATGTCACCGGCCGCCTCCAGCAGCATCCGCACGCCGGCGCGCACGAGCGCCTGGTCGTCGGCGACGACCACCCTGATCACGTCGCCTCCTCCGGGACCGCCCTGTCCTCGTGGCACACCCTGTTCGTCCATCCGCTCCGTCCCGTCACGCCGGCCGGGTTCGCGGGGTCGGCGGGGAGCGTCACCGCCAGGCGCCATCCTCCCGCACCGTCGGGGCCGGCGGACATCCGGCCGCCCAGCGCCCTGGCCCGCTCGCGCATCCCCGCGACGCCCTGTCCCGCCCCGGGCAGGTCCTCACGGAGCCCCCGCGTCCCGGTCTCCGGGCTCTCCCGGGCCCGCGGTGCTCCCGGACGCGCGGAGGAGCGCGGGGGCGCGTCGTTGGCCACGTTCACCGCGAGCCCCTCGCCGGTCACGGCGAGCTCGACGGCGACGGCGGTGCCGGGGCCGGCGTGCTTGAGGACGTTGGTCAGCCCTTCCTGGACGATCCGGGCCGCCGAGGCCCGGCTCACCAGGGGCAGCCGCGTCACCTCGGGGTCAAGGCGCAGCTCGGCCCGCAGCCCGGCCGCGTTCATCCGCTCCACGGCCTCGCGCACGACGTCCTCGGGGTCGAGCAGCGGCGGGTGGACGAGGCCGGGGTCGCGCACCACGTTGAGCAGGCCGCGCAGGTCCTCCAGCACCTGGTGGCCGGTGGCGCGGATGTCGGCCAGCGCCTCGGCCACCGGGCCCGTCGGGGCGGCGTACCCGGCGGCTCCGGCCCGCAGCACCATGGCCCCGACGTGATGGGCCACGATGTCGTGGACGTCGCGGGCGATGCGCTCGCGCTCGGCCAGCAGGTCGGCCCGGGCCCGTTCGGCGGTGAGCAGCCTGGCCTCCTCGGCCATCGCCAGCCGCAGCTCGACGGTGGCCCGGCGGATGCCGAGGTAGCGGCCGATGGCGGCCGGCGCGGCCACCATCACCAGCAGCGCGGCCACCCGGGTCGGGGTGACCCGGGACAGCTCGTCGCCCACGATGTTCACCGCCGTGACGACGGAGGCGGTCACGTACGCGACGCCCGTCCACGACCAGGAGGTCCGCATCGCGAACACGCCCAGTGTGACGAGGAACAGGCTCTGGACGGGGCCGACGGCGAAGTCGGCGGCGCGGTCGGCCAGCAGCATCAGCAGCGCCTGCACGGCGAAGGCCGTACCGGGCAGGGTGCGCACCATCCCGGCGGTGAGACCGCAGCAGATGACGAACCAGCCGGCCCCCCACACCGGCAGCGGCCCGTCGTGCCATCTGGTCCAGGTGCCGAGCACCATGAAGGCCACCCCGCCGCCCGCGAGCAGCAGGTCGAGGCCGGGACGGCGCTCCACCCCGGTCATCGGCTCGATGGGGTGACGGAGGTAGCGGCCGATCGCCACGGGGAGGATGCCCGCCACGGCGGGGGCGGACCAGGCGGCGGCGGTGAGAACGACCCCGGGGTCGGCCACGTTGACCGCGGTGGCGACCCCCGTCAGGACCGCGGCGGCCGCGGCGCGGCGCCGGCCGCCGCGGTGGGCGGCCACGCCCGCCGCGACGGTCAGCAGGATCTGCGCGGTGTTGGCGGTGTAGGCGCCGAGCTGGTCGCACACGACGAGGAAGACCGCCAGGAAGGCGCAGACCGTCAGGGGGAACCGCCGGACGAACCCCATGGGCGCCCCGGCCAGTAGGGCGAACCCCCAGGTGATCAGTGCCGGGACGGTGCCGCCGAGGTAGGCGCCGCCGGAGACGAACCGGTCCAGGGCGACCGCGGCGACGGCCAGGCAGACGTCCACGGCCCAGCCGCGCCGTCCCGTGCCGGTCACCGGGCCGCCGGGCTTCGGGGCCGCAGACGGGTCACGGGATCTCATACGGCATGTCACGGAGTCGCATACATGCACGGTATAGGCTTTGACGAGGGAGAAGCCCTCCTCCGGAAGGGCGGTCGCCTCCTCCAAGTGGCCGCGGGATCCGGCCAGCCGTTGGGGTGGTTTCGGACCTCACACCGCCTATGGTGCACAGCATGAGCAGTGACGCCGCACTCTTTCTCAGGCAGTGGATGCGCTCCCCGGCGACCGTCGGGGCGGTGGCCCCCAGCTCCCGCCGGCTCGCCGAGGCGGTGACCGCGCCGATCCCCCGCCGGGGCGACCCGGTGGTGGTGGAGCTCGGTGCGGGCACGGGCGTGTTCACCGCGGAGATCCAGCGGCGGCTGGGCGGCCGGGGGCACCACCTGGCCGTGGAGATCAACCCCCGGATGGCCGGGCTCCTCGCCGACCGGCACCCCGAGGTGGACGTCGTCGCCGCCGACGCGGCGCGGCTGCCCTGCCTGCTGCGGGAGCGCGGGCTGGCCGGCGCCGACGTGGTGGTGAGCGGCCTGCCGTGGGCGGCGTTCCCCGACGGAGTCCAGGTGCGGCTGCTGGAGGCGGTCCGCTCGGCCGCGGGGCCCGACGCGGCCTTCACCACCTTCGCCTACGGCTTCGTCCGTCACCTGCCGCCCGCCCGGCGCTTCCGGCGGCTCCTGGCGGCCTCCTTCGAGGAGCTCGTGGCGGGCCGTACCGTGTGGGGCAACCTGCCGCCGGCCTTCGTCTACCACGCGCGCCGGCCGCGCCCCGCCGACGGGGCGGGCCGTCCCGGCTGAGCCCGTACGGCGGCGCGGAGGCTCCGGAAAGGGGCGGAGACTCCGGAAAGGGGCGGAGCGGCACGCCGGAGACGGACCCGGAGCCGGGGAGGCCCGGACGGGGACGGACGGCGGGCGCGGGCTCCGGGGAGACGGGCGGGCGCGGACGTCGGGCGCGGGGCACTGGATCGGGAACAGAACCTCGTTCTAAGATCGCGCGACCGGAATGGAGTTGATCGCCCGTGGACTTCACCCTTCCCGAGAGCGCACTCGCCGTCCGGCGCGGCGTCTCCGATGTCTGCGCCCGCTACGACCTCGATTACTGGCAGCGCTGCGAGGCCGAGAAACGCTGGCCGCAGGAGGTCTGGGACGACCTGGCCCGGGGCGGCTGGCTCGGCCTGGCCGTACCGGAGGAGTACGGCGGGGGCGGCCAGGGCCTGCTGGAGCTGGCCGTGGCCACCGAGGCCCTGTCGGCGTCCGGCGCGGCCGGCGGCTCGGCGTTCACCTACGTCCTCACCCCCGGGTTCGGCGCCCTCACCCTGGCCCGGCACGGCAGCCCCCGGCAGCGCGAGGAGCTGCTGCCGAAACTGGCCACCGGCGAGGTGGAGACCTGCTTCGCCCTCACCGAGCCCGACGCCGGATCCGACTCCCTGGGCATCTCCACCTCCGCCCGGCGCGACGGCGACGGGTTCGTGGTCGACGGCCGGAAGATCTGGATCACCGGCGTGCAGCGCGCGACCTGGATGCTGCTGGTCACCCGGACCGTCCCGGCCGCCGAGGCGGAGCCGCGCAGCCACGGCCTGACGGTCCTGCTGGTGAACGTGCCCGAGGCGGTCGCCGCCGGATCGCTGTCCTACCGGCCGATCCCGAAGATGGGCGCCAACACCACCCCCTCCAACACGGTCTTCCTCGACGGCCTGCGGGTGCCGGCGGAGAACGTGGTGGGCGAGGTGGACCAGGGGTCGCGGGTGCTGTGGGACGTCCTCAACCCCGAGCGGATCCTGCTCGCCGCCGGCGGGCTGGGCGCCGCCGAGGTCGCCCTGTCGGTGGCCGTGCGCTACGCCGGGGAGCGGGAGGTCTTCGGCCGGCCGATCGGCGCCAACCAGGCCGTCGCCTTCCCCCTGGCCGAGGTCAGGGCGGAGATCGAGCTGGCCAGGCTGATGGTCCACAAGGCCGCGTGGCTGTTCGACGCCGGGCTGCCGTGCGGGACCGAGGCCGGCATCGCCAAGCTGGCCGCCTCGCGGGCCGCGTGGAATGCCGCCGACCGGGCGTTCCAGACGCTGGGCGGCATGGCCTACTCGCTGGAGTACCCGGTGGCGCGGCTGCTGGCCGACGCCCGCGTCGGCAAGGTCGCCCCGGTCGCCGAGGAGATGCTGCTCAACCATCTGGCCACGCGGGTGCTGGGGCTGCCCAGGAGCTTCTGACCCGGTTGCGGGGCCGCCGCCGGGGGCAGACTCCCCTCGGACCCGGCGGCCGGCGCCGGGCCCCGACGACGGCGGAGAGCGCCGGACCGGACGACGAGGGGAAGCAGCCGATGCCCGCCTACGCCAGCACCGTGATCGACGCCTCCGCGGACGAGGTGTGGAGCTACCTGAGGGACTTCGGGAACCTCGCCGAGTGGCTGCCCGGGATCTCCTCCTGCGTGTTCGAGGAGGGCGAGGGCGGTCCGGGCACGGTGCGCCGGATCGAGGGTGCGGGCGGGCTCTTCCGGGAGCGGCTGCTCACCCTCGACGACGACTCCCGCTCGGCGGCCTACGAGATCCTGGAGAGCCCGCTGCCGGTCCGGGAGTACCGGGCGGTCTACCGGGTCAGCCCCGTCACCGACACCGGCCGGGCGTTCGTGGAGTGGTCGGCGGTCTTCGAGACGGACGCCGGGGCGGACGAGGCCAAGGTGACCCGGACCGTGGCCCGGTACATCTTCGCGCCCGGTCTGGCGGCCCTGGGCGAGCGGCACGCCGGGAGTCTTCCCTCGGCGGACGCCGAACCTGTCGGCTGACCCCGGCGGGGCGGCCCTCGGCGGCCCGCGGGACGGCTCTCCGGGCCCGCCGGGCTCTCCTTTGAGGGATCTCTTCCCGGGGTGCCCGTGCGGGCCCTCAGGTGAACCTCGGCGGGCGACGCTCCCGTACGGCCCGCACCCCCTCGGCCACGTCCGGACCGGTGAAGCCGAGGAACTCCATGGCCAGGGAGGCGTCGAAGGAGGGACCGGCCAGGCGCAGCCAGTTGTTGAGCGCGTACTTGGTCAGCCGGATCGCCTCGGCCGAGCCCGCGGCCAGCCGTACGGCGACCTCCAGTGCCCGCTCGTGCACCTGGTCGTCGTCCACGCACAGGCTGACCAGGCCCATCGCCTCGGCCTGCTCCCCGGTGACCGGCTCGCACAGCAGCAGGTGGTACTTGGCCTTGGCCAGCCCGCACAGCAGCGGCCAGACGATGGCGGCGTGGTCGCCGGCGGCCACGCCGAGGCGGGTGTGGCCGTCGATGACGCGCGCCGTACGGCCCGCCACGGAGACGTCGGCCAGCAGCGCGACCGCCAGGCCCGCGCCCACGGCCGGGCCCTGGACGGCCGAGACGACCGGCTTGGAACAGTTGATCACGTTGTAGACGATGTCGCGGGCCTCGGTGAAGACCCGCATGCGCGTGGCGTGGTCGCGGGTCATCTCCTCGATCATCGCCAGGTCGCCGCCGGCCGAGAACGCCTCGCCCTCGCCCCGGACGAGCACCGCGCGCACGGCGTCGTCGCGGTCGGCGTCGAGCCAGACGCCGGCCAGCTCGCGGTGGCCGGCGGTGTCCACGGCGTTGAGCCTGCGCGGCTCGCTGATCGTCACCCGGAGCACCCCGTCGGCGGCCCAGTCGATCCTCAGCTTCTCGTAGCCCTCGTACCCCTTCATCGCCGGGCCTCCTCGGGCCGCGTGGCGGCGGCGTCCGGCAGGTCCCTCGCCCCGGGACGGGCTCGGGTTCCGGTCTCGGCCCCGCCTCCGGTTCCGGGCCGGGTTCCGGTCCCGAACCGCGCGGCGGCCTCGACCAGCGCCGCGACGAGCCGGTCGCCGTCGTCGCGCTCGGGGTGCCACTGGACCCCGACGCCGAAGGGGTGGTCCCGCAGCTCGACACCCTCGACGATCTGGTCGTCGGCCCAGGCCACGGGGGTCAGGCCGGCGCCGATCCGCCGGATCGCCTGCCGGTGCGGCGCGGTCGTCTCGACGCGGTCTCCCACCGCCTCGCCCAGCCTGCTCGACGCGCTGACCTGGACGACGTGCCCGCCCCCTGTGTGGAGCTCGTGGCTGTCGACCGCGTCGGGGAGCCACGGGATCAGACTGCCGCCCTGGGCGACGTTCAGCACGTGCATGCCCCGGGCGACGCCCAGCAGCGGCAGGCCGGCCTGGACGGCGGCGCGGGCCAGGGCCAGCTCGAAGCGGTCGCGGTGGTGCTGGGGCTCGCCGAGCCGCTTGTCGCGGGCCGCGCCGTACAGGGTGGGGTCGATCTCGCCGCCGCCGGTGAGGAGCACCCCGGAGAGGTGGCGCGCGTGCTCGGCGGCCACGGCCGGGGCGAGCGGCGGGAGCAGCACCGGGACGCCGCCCGCCCGCTCCACAGCCCGGGTGTAGGCGGCCGGGGACAGGACGGCCTCGCGGACCCAGTCGCCCCAGCGGGCGGCCTCGAGGTAGGAGGTGATGCCGATCAGAGGTCGGGGCATGGGCTCTCCAGTGGCCGTGCGGGAGGCGGCGCCCTGTTCCCGGACGGCGCCTGTCCCGTCTTTCGGCAACATCCCTATCATGCTGCGCGCCATTTCGGTTATGTCACACATATCAGATCTCAACGGGGCCGCACGGGAAACCCCGCCCCCGGCGGAGCGCTCCCCGGGGGAATGGAGCGCTCCACCCGCCGGCCGCGTCCGGGGACGATGGAACGATCCATCTTCTGGAGATTCCCCGAAACCGGCTCACGAACCGGCCGGGCGAGCGGACGCACTATCAAATACGAAATATCACGAATATCCCTCATTTTAAGTGCGTCCGATTGCAGAGAGGTTGTGACCCGAGACGACCTCTCAATTACGGAAGACCAGATTTCACACCATATTCCGGAGAAACGGTTGTGACGCCTATCGGAAACTGCAAGACTTCAATTTGAGCGAGCCGGCGGGCCGGGGCCACCGGGCGCTCGTCACCCGGAGCCGTCATGGAGGTGGTCTGCGTGATCGGACTTTGATCCGGTCGGTGGGGTGAGGGTCGATCACATGTCGTTGAATCCGCGTCTCGTCAAGGAAAGCTTCGCCGTCATCGAGCCCGTCGCGGACCGGGCGGCGGCATACTTCTACGGGCGGCTGTTCGCCGCCAATCCGCATCTGCGGGGAATGTTCCCCCCGGCGATGGACGTCCAGCGCGACCGCCTGTTCGGCGCGCTGACCCGCATCGCCTGGAGCGTCGACAGCCCCGACGGCATGGCGCCGTTCCTCGCCCGCCTGGGCCGCGACCACCGCAAGTACGGCGTGCTCACCGAGCACTACGCCGCGGTCCGCGACGCGCTGCTGGCCACCGTGCGGCACTTCGCCGCCGAGGTCTGGACCCCCGAGGTCGGGCGGGCGTGGGAGGCCGCGTACGACCTCGCCGCGAGCGTCATGACCGGGGCCGCCGAGGCCGACGCGGGCGTCTCCCCCGCCTGGTGGCCGGCCGAGGTCACCGGCCACGAACTGCGCACCCCGGACATCGCCGTCCTCACCCTGAGGCCCGCCCAGCCCCTGCCGTACCTGCCGGGGCAGCACGTCAGCGTGCAGACCCCCCGCTGGCCGCGCGTGTGGCGGCCGTTCTCCATCGCCAACGCCCCGCGGCCGGACGGCGCCATCCGGCTGCACGTCCGCGCGGTGCGGGGCGGCTGGGTCTCCGGCGCGCTGGTCCGGCACACCCGTGTCGGCGACACCCTCATGCTCGGCCCCGCGTCCGGTTCGATGGCCCCGCCGGACTCCGGCCGCGACATCCTGTGCGTCGCGGGAGGCACCGGGCTCGCCCCGCTGAAGGCGATCGCCGAGCACGTCATCGCCTCCGGGCGGCGGCCCGGCATCCATCTCCTGTACGGCGCGCGCCACTCGGCGGAGCTGTACGACCTGCCCGACCTGGTGCGGATGGAGTCGGAGTTCCCATGGCTGCGGGTGCTGCCGGTCGTCTCCGACGAGCCGGGCTACGACGGGGTCCGGGGCACCGTGACCGAGGTGCTGGACCGCTTCCCCTCCTGGGCCGGCCACGAGGTCTACGTCTGCGGCCCGCCCGCCATGGTCGGCGACGCGGTCCGCAGGCTGCGACGCGGGGGTGTCCCCCTGACCGACATCCGTTGGGACGTCGTCCGGTCCGAAGCCGTCTCCTCCGCCCAGGCCGTCTCCCCCGTTCAGGCCGTCTCCCCCGCCTGAGCCGTCTCCGCCGGCCGGGCCGTCCCTCCCGTCCGGGCGTGATCCCCCGCGAGGACTTCGTCCGCCCCGATCCCATCCGTCCGGGCCTCCTCCTCCGTACGCGCCTCCTCCTCCGTACGCGCCTCCTCCTCCGTACGCGCCTCCTCCTCCGTACGGGCGGCCGCCTCGGCCGCGGCGACCGAGGCGGTCGTGACGGAGCGGGAGACCGCGGCGACGGAGACGACGCACAGCGCCGCCGCGGCGCAGAACACCGCGGGCAGTCCCGCCCGGTCGGCGAGGAACCCGCCCGCCGCGGCGCCCAGCGGCGTGGCCCCCATTCCGATCAGGCGGGCGGTGGCGTTGACCCGGCCGAGCATCGCCTCGGGGACGATCCGCTGCCGCAGTGAGACGATGACGACGTTGACGACGGCGCTCGTCACGCCGAGCAGCACCGCGGTGACGGCTATACCGGGCACGGTGGGCACCAGGACCGGCATGAACAGCAGGATCCCGCCGACCAGGTCGGCGGCCAGCAGGGTCCTGACCTGACCGGCCCGGCGCGTCAGCCGGTCGGCCAGCAGGGAGCCCGCCACCGCGCCCGCCGCCAGCGCCGCGGTGAGCACGCCGTACCCGGCGGAGGTCAGCCCCACCCGGGACTCCTCTCCGACCACCCACAGCACGAACACCGCGAAGTAGGCGGTGTTGGCGAAGTTGAGCACACCCGAGAAAAGAGCCAGGCTCCGCAGCACCCGGTGGCCCCACAGGTAGCGGAGGCCCTCGGCGATGTCGGCGCGCAGCGGCCGGGTGGAGGGGGTCTCGACGCGGAACCGCCCGCGCATGCCGAGCAGTGTCAGGGCCGCCGCCGCGTACAGCAGCGCGGGCGTCCCGAGCGTGACCGCCGCACCGATCCCGGCCAGGATCCCGGCGACCGGGGCGCCGAGGAAGTTGTTGCCGACGGTCTGCACGGCGATGAGCCGGCCGTTGGCCTCGCCCAGCCGTTCGCGCGGCACGGCCATCGGCAGCACCGACTGCGCGGAGGTGTCGGCGAGGACCTCCGCGACGCCGGCCAGCAGCGCCCCGGCCAGCAGCACCGGCAGGCTCAGCAGTTCCAGCCAGGCGGCCAGCGCCGCCCCGGCCAGCGCGGCGGCCCGCAGCGCGTTGGCGGCGACCATGATCCGGCGGCGGTCGTGCCGGTCGGCCAGGGCGCCCGCGTGCAGCGCGAGCAGCAGCCACGGCAGTGTGGCCGCCGCGCTGACCAGGGAGACGAGGACCGGCGAGCGGGTCAGGGTCACCGCGATCAGCGAGACGCCGACGACGGTGATCCCGTCGGCGACGTTCGACAGGCCGGAGGCGGTCATCAGCCAGTGGAAGGGTCGTCCGGCCATGCGCGCTCCCGGTATCGTGGAAAGAGAAGTTTGCAAACGATTCTTTGCAAAGATATGGCTGCACATGACGGATGACAAGACCCGTTCCATCGACGCCGCCGCGCTCAAAGGGCTGGCGCATCCCTCCCGGCTGCGCCTGCTGGAGCTGCTGGAGCAACACGGCGAGGCGACCGCGACCCAGCTCGCCGCCCTGACCGGGGAGAACACCGGCGCGACGAGTTACCACCTGCGGCAGCTCGAAAAGTACGGCTTCATCGAGGACGTCCCGGGACGCGGCCGGGGCAAGGAACGCTGGTGGCGCGCGGGCAGCTTCTCCATGGACGGCGACCGCTTCCGGCGCGACCCCGACACGGCCCAGGCCGCCGAGATGGTGCTCGCCCAGGTGGTCCGCCAGCGCGAGGCCGATCTCACCCGCTGGCTGGAGGAGTCGCGGACCACCCCCCGGCCGTGGACCGAGGCCTCCGTCGCCTCCAGCGGGAGGATGCGCCTCACCCTGCAGGAGCTGGCCGACCTCGTCGGCGAGGTCTCCGCCGTCCTGGACGCCTACCGGAGGCGGGCCCGGGATCGTCCCGCCGACACCCCGGACACCGCCTATGTCGCCGTCAACTTCGACGCCTTCCCCTTCGGCGTCAGCGAGCCGGACGCCGGCGAGGCGGACCGCCCGGAGTGAGCTCCCGGCCTCCCGGGGCCGGGTCCGTCCTTCGACCCTCGCACCTCGCCCGGGGCGATCCACCCGGGACGCCCGGGACCGGGAAGGCTCCGGCCTCCGGGTGGACGGGGCCCCCGTCGGCGGCCGGGGGCGAGAGAAGGCGAACGGCGCGCCTCCCCCGGGAGACGCGCCGAAGGCGACGGGCCGGCCGAGGGGGCACACCGCTCAGCGGGCCGCGCACCGGAGGACGCCGGTCAGGGGGCGACGCGGCCGTTGGCCACGAACGCGGCGTGCGTGAGGGGCATCAGGGACGCCCAGGCGGCCTCCATCTTCTCGGCCACCATCTCGATCTCCCGCTGCGGGAACGAGGGCACCCTGGCCTGCTCGCTCTTGGTGCGCAGCGACAGGAAGTGCATCAGGGACCGGGCGTTGCAGGTGGCGTACATCGAGGAGAACAGGCCCACCGGCAGCACGGCCCGCGCCACCTCGCGGGCGACACCGGCCTCCAGCATCTCCTGGTAGGCGGCGTAGGACTGCCGGTAGGAGGCCTCCATCGCCTCGGTCACCAGCTTGTGCTGCTCGTCGGTCCCCTCGACGAACACGTACTTGCCCGGACGGCCCTCCTGAACGAGCCGGCGATCCCTGCCCGGAACGTAGAAATCGGGCAAAAGCTCCCTATATCTCCCACTTTCCTCGTTGTAGGACCATCCCACCCTGTGGCGGTGGAACTCGCGGAAGACGAAGATGGGCGCCCGGACGAAGAAGGTCATGGAGTTGTGCTCGAACGGGCTCCCGTGCCGGTCGCGCATCAGGTAGTTGATCAGCCCCCTGGACCGCTCCGGGTCCTTGCTGATCTCCTCCAGGGACTGCTCCCCCGCGGTCGACACCCGCGCGGCCCAGAGCACGTCGGTGTCCGAGGCGCTGTGCTTGACCAACTCGACGGTGACGTCGTCGAGGAAACGCGGCTGACTGTCGTCCATGGGCGGTAGACCTTCCGGTGGCGGTTGGCGGGCACAGGCAAGCCTAGCGCCGCCTCCCCAGGAGCCCCCGCCGCCCGCGCTGGGCGCCCCCGGTGTCCGGCCCGGGGGTCTCCGGCCCGGGGGTCTCCGGCTTAGGGGTCTCCGGCTCGGGGGGCGCGGGGAGCGGATCGCTGAGCTGCTCGCGCAGGTAGTTCCACACCACGGCGATCAGGGCGGTGACCGGTACGGCCAGCAGGCTGCCCACGATGCCCGCCAGGCTGCCGCCCAGCGTCACCGCCAGCAGGATCACCGCCGCGTGCAGGCCCAGGCCACGGCTCTGCACCATGGGCTGGAAGACGTTCCCCTCGAGCTGCTGCACGGCGACGATGATGGCGAGCACGATCAGCGCGTCCGTCAGGCCGTTGGACACCAGCGCGATGAGGACCGCGACGAAACCGGCGAACAGGGCTCCGACGATGGGGACGAAAGCCGCGACGAAGGTCAGGACGGCCAGGGGAAGGACCAGCGGCACGCCCACGATCCACAGGCCGATACCGATGAAGACGGCGTCGAGCAGGCCGACGAACGCCTGGGAGAGGACGAACGAGCCGAGGGTGTCCCAGCCGCGCGTCGCCACGGCCGGCACGTCCGTGGCGAGACGGCCGGGGAGCTGGCGGGTCAGCCACGGCAGGAAGCGCGGGCCGTCCTTGAGGAAGAAGAACATCAGGAAGAGCGCAAGAACGGTGGTGACCAGGCCGTTCAGCACGGTGCCCACTCCGCTGAGAGTGGCGGTGACGATGCTGCCGACGCTGGACTGGACGCGGGTGACCGCGGTGTTGAACACGTCGCTGACCTGGCTGTCGCCGAAGTTCAGCGGTGGCCCGGAGGCCCAGTCGCGCAGGCGCTGGATGCCGTCGCCCACGCCGGTGACCAGCTCGCCGGACTGGGAGGCCACCGGGACGACGATGAGCACCACGGTGCCTGCGGCGACCAGGAGGAAGAGCAGGGTCACGACCGAGGCGGCCAGGGTGGGGTGCCAGCCGCGCCGGCGCAGGAAGCGGGTCACGGGCCAGGTCAGGGTGGTCAGGAGCAGCGCGATGACGAGCGGCCAGACGATGGACCACATCTGGCCCAGGATCCACAGGGCCACCGCGGTCATCAGCACGACGAGCAGCGTCTCCAGGGAGATGCGTGCCGACGTGCGCAGCGCGGTGCGGGTCTTCTCGGCGTTCAGCGGGGCGGCCACGAGAACACCCTAGACATATCCGGCCGGGCCCGCGTCGGCGGGGGAACCCGGCGCGGACCCGGGCCGACGCGGGTGAGGCGCCGTCACGCGGCACAAGCCGGATCCCCGGCCTTCACGACTCCGTCGCCCGATCCGGCGTGACCTCCGGGGAATCGGGCGACGGAGTCCTTCAGCGTGAACTACGCGGGGGTGCGGCAGAGCCGGAGGACATTGGCGATGATCTTCGCTCCGGCGCCGCCCTCGGCGGTGAGGATCGACTCGGGGTGGAACTGCACGGCGAAGCGCCGCCGCTCGGGGTCCTCGATCGCCATCACCGCGCCGTCGGGGGTGAAGGCGGTGGCGGTGAAGCCCACCAGGCCGGACCGCTTGGCGTGCAGCGAATGGTAGCGGGCGGCGACGAACTCCTCGGGCAGGCCGTCGAGGAGGGCGCTCTCGCCGGTCCTGCTGACCTGGCCGCGCTTGCCGTGCTCGGGGTCGGCCAGCAGTTCCAGCGTGCCGCCGGCCTGCTCGACCATGCCCTGCAGGCCGAGGCAGACGCCGAACACCGGCAGGTCGCGCTCGTAGAGGGCGTCGATGAGCGACGACAGGCCGAAGTCGACGGGCCAGCCGGGGCCGGGCGAGAGCACCACGAGGGACGGGCCGATCTCGTCGATCATGGCGACGGGGAAACCGTGGCGCAGCGTGACGACCTCGGCGCCCTGCTGCCGGAAGTAGTCGGCGAGGGTGTTGACGAAGGAATCCTCGTGGTCCACGAGCAGCACCTTCATGCCCTCTCCCGTCCTGGGGGCCCGCGGGGCCGGCGCCTGCTCGTGCTCCTCGCCGACCGCGGTCAGGGCTTCGAGCAGCGCGCTGGCCTTGAGCTCGGTCTCGCGCTCCTCGGCCTCGGGGTCGGAGTCGAACAGCAGGGTGGCGCCCGCCCGGACGGTGGCGACGCCGCCGCGGATCTGCGCGGTGCGCAGGGTCAGGCCGGTGTTCATCGAGCCGTCGAAGCCGATGTAGCCGACGGCTCCGCCGTACCAGCGCCGGGTGGTCGCCTCGTGGTCCTCGATGAACTGCATCGCCCAGGTCTTGGGGGCGCCGGTGACGGTGACGGCCCACATGTGGGTGAGGAAGGCGTCCAGGGCGTCGAACCCCGGGCGCAGGCGGCCCTCGATGTGGTCGACGGTGTGGATCACGCGGGAGTACATCTCGATCTGGCGCCGGCCGATGACCTGGACGCTGCCCGGCACGCAGACGCGGGACTTGTCGTTGCGGTCGACGTCGGTGCACATGGTCAGCTCCGACTCCTCCTTGACGCTGCTCAGGAGGGTGCGGATGGCCTCGGCGTCCTCGATGGGGTCGCCGCCGCGGGCGATGGTGCCGGAGATGGGGCACGTCTCGACGCGGTCGCCGCTGACGCGGACGTACATCTCCGGGGAGGCGCCGACCAGGTGCTCGCCGTCGCCGAGGTTGAACAGGAACTCGTACGGCGCCGGGTTGCGCCTGCGCAGGGTGCGGTAGAAGCCGGCCGGGTCGGTGCACACGCCGTGGAAGACCTGGCCGGGGACGACCTCGAACAGGTCGCCGCGGACGAACTTCTCCTTGGCGGCGGCGACGACCTCGGCGTAGGCGCCCCTGACGGGGGCGGCGGGGACCTCGGAGGGGGCGGGGGGCAGCGGGACGCTCTCCCCCTCGCGGGGCAGGCCGCGGGTGGAGACGCCGTCCACGGTGAACTCGTAGAGGTACTCCCTGCTGGTCTCCCGCTTGCGGTCGACCACCATGATCCGGTCGGGCAGGTGCAGCACGAGGTCGCGCTGGTCGTCGGCCCGGGTGAGGACCTGCCGGATCGGCTCGAACTGGAAGGCCAGGTCGTAGCCGAAGGAGCCGTACAGGCCCAGGTGCTCGTCGTCGCCCTGGAAGGCGGCGATGATCTCGCGGATCGCGGTGAAGACGGTGGGGCGGCGGCTGCGCATCTCCTCGGGGAGGATGTCCTCGGACTCGGCGACGTGGACCTCGACGTGGTCGGCGGTCGGCTCACCGGTGGGCTTGCCGGCGGCGAGCATGCACGAGGCGACCGCGGGGAGCACGACCCGGCCGCGGCCGTTCAGGGCGCGGGCGGAGATCCTGCGCCCGCGGGCGACGATCTCCAGGCAGGGGTCCGCGTAGGCCAGGTGCCACCGGCTGTAGCGGCCGGGATACTCCATGCCCGAGGAGAGCACGCCGCCGCGGCGCTCGCCGAGGGCGGTGACGACGTCCTCCAGCATGGTCTCCGGCACGTCGGACGTCGTGACCTCGACGCCGATGCCACCGGCAGTGGTATATCCGCTGGTCTCCACTTGCAGCCTCGTCCCTTTTGGTCGCTCGATGCCCGGAAGGAGGCGGAAACAGAAAAGGCCGCCTTCCCGGGCGGCCGTCTGTCCACTTCGCGAATGCGAAACACGCGCCGCCTAGCAGCGGCGCCACCACTGGAGGGTGTCGAGGTCTCGCATGCCGAAAGAATACCGGCGGGAACCGTGATCATGCAACGTGCCGCGGGCCGGGCCCGGTCCGTGCGACGGGCGGGCCGTACGGCGGGCGCGCGGGGCGTGACGGGGCCGGGCCCGCGGGGCGGGGCCGGACGGCGGGCGCGGGCCGGACGGTGAGGCCGGACGGCGGGCGGGTTAGGGTCGGCGGGTGCGTGCGGCCAGGCTGATGTCGTTGCTGTTGCTGCTCCAGGCGCGCGGCGGGATGACCGCCGCGGAGCTCGCCCGCGAGCTGGAGGTCTCCGAGCGGACCGTCCACCGTGACGTGCTCGCCCTGGCCGAGGCCGGGGTGCCGGTCTACGCCGACCGCGGCCGGGGCGGCGGCTACCGCCTGCTGGAGGGCTACCGCACCCGCCTGACGGGTCTGGACCGGGCCGAGGCGGAGGCCCTGTTCCTGTCCGGGGTGCCGCGGGCGCTGCGGGACATGGGGCTCGGCGAGGTGGCGGCCTCGGCGCGGCTGAAGGCGGCGGCCGCGCTGTCGCCCGGCGCGCGCGACGCCCCCGCGAGCGCCTCGCAGCGCTTCCACCTGGACGCCCCCGGCTGGTTCGCCGGGAACAGCCCACCGCCGGAGGCGCTGGCCCCGCTGGCCAGGGCGGTGTGGGGCGATCACCCCGTCACCGGCCTCTACCGGGGCGAGCACCGGACGCTGGAGCCGTACGGGCTGGTGCTCAAGGCCGGGGTCTGGTATCTGGCGACGCGGTCGGTGATCTACCGGGTGGACCGCTTCTCGGGGGTCGAGGCGCACACCGACCGGCGTTTCGAGCGCGACCGCGGCTTCGACCTGGCGGCGTTCTGGGAGGAGCGCGCCGCGGAGTTCGCCCGCTCGCTGCTGCGGACGCGGGTCACCGTACGGCTCAGCGCCCTCGGTCACCGGCGGCTGCAGATCTTCGCCGACCCGGCGGCCCTGGACGAGGCGCTGGCGTCGGCCACCGGACCCGACGGGCAGGGGTGGGTCACGGTGTCGCTGCCCGTCGAGTCGGTGGAGGTCGCCTACGGCCAGCTCCTGCGGTTCGGGCCCGAGGCCGAGGTCCTCGATCCGCCGGAGCTGCGCGCGCTCCTGGCCGGGGCCGCCGCGCGGATGAACGCCCTGTACGGCGGGCCCGGGGACGCGACCGTACCGGGCTGAGGGCGGGCGATGCGGGCCCGGGGACGCGACCGTACCGGGCCGAGGACGGGGGGTGCGGGCCCGGAGGCGCCGGGGGGCCGCGTGCCGCCCGGCACGCGGCCCCGCCCCCGTCCCCCCGGATCAGCGGTAGCCGGTGACGTCGGCGGGCTTGCCCTTGCTCTGCACCTCCTCGATGTAGCGCCAGGCATCGGGCACGCTGCCGTCGACGTCGGTGACCCCGTACTCCTGGGCGAGCTGGAAGCTGGAGACGGTCCGCCCCGACCAGCGGGCGCGGTCGTCGGCGGCGGCCAGCGCGGCGACGGCCCGGCCCGCGAAGGCCGGCGACTCGGTGATCGCGAAGTGCGGGTCCCGGGCGGTGGCGTCGAGCCAGTTGTCCTCGGTGACGCCGTAGTGCTCCAGCATCGCCTCCGAGCGGATCCAGCCGGGCGTCAGCGTGACGGCGGAGCAGCCGTGCGGGCGCAGTTCGTGGTCCATGGAGAACGCCAGGCGGTTGAGTGAGGTCTTGGCCAGGTCGTAGAAGACGGAGAGGCGGTAGTTGACGGCGTTGTACTCGGCGGTGCCGTCGGTCACCTCGACGAGCAGGCCACCGGGGTTCCTGATCATGAGTGGCAGGAGGTGGTGGCTGGTGATGAGGTGGGTGTCGATCGCCAGGCGCATCAGGCGCAGCCCGTCGTCCAGCGGGTGCTCCCACACCGGCACGTCCCACTTGGCGAACATGTCGCCGCCCCAGATGTCGTTGACGAGGATGTCGAGGCGGCCGTGCTCGCGGTCGATCCGCTCGGCCAGCGCGCGCACCTGGTCGCTCTCCAGGTGGTCGACGCGCTGGGCGACGCCCCGGCCACCGGCGCGGGTCACCAGCTCGGCGGTCTCCTCGATGGTCTCGGGGCGGCCCATCTCGGATCGTTCCCCGCGGGTGGTCCGGCCGGTGCAGTAGACCGTGGCGCCCGCCTCGCCGAGCGCCACCGCGATGGCCCGTCCCGTCCCCCTCGTCGCCCCGGCGACCAGGGCGACCTTCTCCTTCAGCGTGTTGTGCATGGGGACGATGCTGCCGCCGAAAGAGGACACCTGATGTCATGTTTTCCCGGCGGTCTTCACCGTGTCACACCAGATAGCGGAACCACAGGTACGGCGTGGCGACCAGGATGGTGGCGAAGGTGACGACGAGGCCGTACTTGGTGAACTGCCAGAAGCTGATCGGCGTCCGGTTGCGCGCGGCGATGCCCAGGACGACCACGTTGGCCGCCGCGCCGACCGCGGTGGCGTTGCCGCCCAGGTCGGCGCCGAGGGCCAGCGCCCACCACAGCACCTCCGCCGGGCCGTTGCCGCCGTTGGCGTTCACCAGCTCGGCGACGATCGGGCTCATGGTCGCCACGTAGGGGATGTTGTCCACGATCGCCGAGATGACCGCGGAGATCCACAGCAGGCCGATGGCGGCCACCCCCAGGCGGCCCTGGGTGGCCTCGACGGCGGCCTGGGAGACCTGCTTGATGACGCCGGTCTCGACCAGCGCGCCGACCATGACGAAGAGCCCGGCGAAGAAAACCAGGGTGGGCCACTCGACCTCGCGGATCGCCTCCTCGGTGGTGACCCTGGTGACCGCCACCAGGACACCGGCGCCGAGGATCGCCACCACCGACGGCTCGTAGTGCAGCACGGGGTGCAGGACGAAGGCGGCCAGTACCAGGGCGAGCACCGTGAGGCTCTGCCACAGCAGGCGGCGG
The DNA here is from genome assembly GCF_042873875.1 of Streptosporangium sp. NPDC004379. Classification (NCBI taxonomy): domain Bacteria; kingdom Bacillati; phylum Actinomycetota; class Actinomycetes; order Streptosporangiales; family Streptosporangiaceae; genus Streptosporangium; species Streptosporangium sp. NPDC004379. The sequence goes on along the minus strand of NZ_JBIAMC010000015.1, from coordinate 42,486 downwards.
TCGGCGATGGCCTCGCGCTCGTTCAGCTGCATGATCTCGGCGGCGCGCTCGGGGTCGTAGACGAACGCCTTGCGGAACAGCAGGCGGCACAGGCCGATGAACACGACCATCAGCACCACCACCAGCGGCGCCAGGTGGACGAGGAAGTCGTTGAAGGTCAGCCCGGCGCGGCTGGCGATGATGATGTTGGGCGGGTCGCCGACCAGGGTGGCGGTGCCGCCGATGTTGGAAGCCATGGCCTCGGCGATGAGGAACGGCGCGACCGGCAGCGCGAGCCGCTCGCACACCAGGAACGTCACCGGGGCGATCAGCAGGACCGTGGTGACGTTGTCCAGCAGCGCCGACGCGACCGCCGTGATCACCAGGAGCAGCACCATGAGCCGGAAGGGGCGGCCCCTGGCCCGTTTGGCGGCCCAGATCGCCAGATACTCGAAGACGCCCGTCTGTTTGAGCACCCCGACGATGATCATCATGCCGAGCAGCAGGAAGATGACGTTCCAGTCGACGCCGGAGTGCTCGGAGAAGAACGCGGCCCGGCCGTCGGTGGCGTGGATGATCAGCATGATGCCGGCCCCGCCGAGCGCCGCCGCGACGCGGTTGACCTTCTCGCTGGCGATCAGCGTGTACGCACCGAGGAAGATCGCGACCGCCAGCCACGCGGTGACCGTCACGACGAGAGCACCCGGCCCAGCAGCCTGGTCAGCAGGACGGCTCCCAGCAGGCGCCCGTCGTCCATGACCGCGACCAGCGGGCTGGAGGTGCGGGCCATGAGCGCGGCCACCTCCAGCACGGTCGCGTCGGGGTCGGTCACCGGCAGTTCCCGGGGGTCGTCCGGCATGCAGTCGCGGACGGTGCGCTCGGCCAGCGACCGCAGGAACACGTCGGCGTGCGCCTCGTCCACCACCCGGGCCAGCGCGGGATCGTCCAGGCAGTAGCGCGGTACGGCCAGTCGCAGCACCGCGGTGGCGGGCAGCACGCCGACGGGTGAGCCGCCGTCGTCGACGACGATCAGCGCGAGCAGGTGCCGGTCGGCCACGATCCGGGCGGCGTCGGCCGCCGGGGCGTCGAGGGGGATGGTGGGGAACTCGCTGACGAGGTCACGGGCGCGCATCGGATGCACCGGCACTTTCGGGGTCGACGACAGAACTGCCGACCAGACTTCCCGGCTCACCCCGCCGATCAACCTATCAAGCCGCGGCGGGGATCAGTGCTCCGGCGGGCCGGGGACCACGATCATCGGGCAGGCGGCGTGGTGGATCAGTGAGTGGCTCACCGAGCCGAGCAGCAGGCCGCCCAGCTCACCGCGTCCTCGCGACCCCACGACCAGCAGGTCGGCCCGCGCGGACAGGTCCCTGAGCACCTCGACCGGGTGGCCCTGCTCCACCTGTTCGGCGACCTTGACGTCCGGGTGGCTCTCACCCCGGCCGGCCAGGGCCTCGGCCAGGACCCGCCGCTCGTCTTCGGCCGTCTCGCGCGGCGGAAACGGGGCGACGGACCGCCGCCAGGCGTGGACGGCCCGCAGCGGGGCGCCACGCAGGGCCGCCTCGGCGAAGGCGAGGTCGACGGCCGCCGCGCCGCCCGGGGATCCGTCGACGCCCACGACCACCTCGCCGCGTGAGTGGGCGGGCAGGTCGCGCACGACGGCCACCGGGCAGGAGGCGCGGCCGGTCACGCCGAGCGCGATCGAGCCGAGTAGCATCCCCCGGAACCCGCCCAGCCCGTGGCTGCCCACCACCAGCAGCTCCGCCTCCCGGGCGGCCTCCAGCAGCACGTTCCGGGGCTCGCCGGGCAGCAGCTCCGTCTCCGTCTCGACGCCGCCGCCCTCCTCCTCCACCCGGGCCAGCGCGCCGGTCAGTGTGGCGGCGGCCCCGTCGCGCATCCACCGGCCCACCTCGGCGTACGGGGCGCCCTCGGTCATCCGCAGCGGCCAGGCCGGCATGACGTGCACGACGCGCAGCGCGGTCCGGCGCAGGCGGGCCTCCCGGACCGCCCAGCTCACGGCGCCCAGGCCGGCGTGCGAGCCGTCGACTCCCACCAGGATCACGGTGTCCTCCCCCTGCTCTCGCGGGCCGGTGGCCCGGTCGTACGGTGCTCCCGTGCGCCGGCAGGCGCTTCCGGGCGCTCCCCCGAATGATCACCGGTCAGTGCGGCGGGCGTTCCTCCAGCACTTCGGAGACCGGCCGCCGGGTGGCGGCGTTCTCGTCGAAGGTGAACCCGAGACGCATGATCATCTGCGGGTACTCGCCGGACAGCAGCTCCTGCCGGATGAACTCCCGCAGGTGGTGCGCCTCCAGCGCCTGGGTGTGGAAGGCGGCGCTGAGGCCGTACGCCGAGGCGTGCAGCAGCACGCGCTGCAGGGCCTCACCGGCGGTGATCCAGTCCTCGCGGGAGTCGCCGCGCGTGGTCAGCACGGCCACCGTGCCGGTGGAGGTGCCGTAGAACTGGTCGCTGTCGTTGCCCCAGGGATGGCCGTGGGCGTAGTCGCGCTGGGCGAAGTGCGGGCGGGTCCGCCGGGGCTCCCGGGGGTAGCCGCCCGCCGGGACGCCGTCGCCCCGCATGCTGCCCGGGGGCCGGGCCCAGCGGACCACCTCCAGGGAGAACAGCCGGTCCTGCGACTGCACGTCCTGTGCGGCGGAGGTGAGGGCGGCGAGCACCCGGACGGCGGCCTCGGCGTGGATCGGCGTGAGCCGCGCGCCCTCGGCGGCGGCCTGGGCGGCCAGCGTCTCCTCCAGGCGCTCGGGGACGGGCAGCTCGGTGAACCCGGCGCGGTGGGTGCGGCGGCGTTCGATCTCGGCGTGCAGCAGGGCGGTGTGCTCGTCGGGGACGACCGTCCCGCCGACCCGTACGGTCGCCACCAGGGCGGGGCGGTCGGGGTCGGGCAGGATCCGCACGAGGGGTTCGTGGCCGAGGCGGCGCAGCGTGAGCCGTACGTTCGTCAGGGCCGCGCCGCAGCTGATCAGCAGCTCGCGGCCGGCGGCGTCGCCGATCCGCAGTTTGCGGTCGCCGTCGGCGCGCAGGGCGATCTCGTCGCCCTCGACGGTGAAGGACCACGGCTGGGTGTTGTGCACCGACGGCGCCCAGACCGCGGCCTGGACCGCCGCCCTCGTCGCCGAGATGATCTCCTCGATCGGGTGAGCGCTCATGACCGTCCTCCGCCGGGCGTCCGCGCGGAGGCGGCCCGCGCGCCCGGGACATCCTTGGTCGTCATCATCGCCTCCTCCTGTCGATCGTCCCCGGACGGCGGCCCGGCGGTCAGCGGCGAAAGTCCCCGATGGCAGGGACCATGGCCCCGGTACGGTTCCGCCCTCCGCCCGGAGGCCACGCCGGGGATCCGGCCGCCGTCCGGGCCGCGACGGGGTCACGCCGGGGAGCGAACGCCGAGGGCGAGGGAGAAGTAGGCCTCCTCCTCCTGGTCGAAGTGGAGCAGCAGCACCGCGTGCAGGCCGTACAGGCAGGAGCGCAGGTCGTCGAGCTGCTCCGGGCGGAGCCCGGCGTCCCCGGCGAGGTCGAGGTGGCGGCCCAGCCGGCGGACGAGCCGTTCGATCTCCGCGTGCGCCCTGCTCATCGTCATGGTCACCTCGGGGCCGCCGAGAACCTGGCCCATCGCCGGGTACAGCGCGCGTTCCTCGGCCCGCTCGTGCGGGAGGAGCCGTTCGGTGAGGAAGCGGTGGACCTCCCGCAGGCGTTCCAGGTCTTCGGGGCCGGGGCGTTCGCCCAGTTCGTCGGCGGTCCGGCGGATCAGTTCCAGCGGCGGCCGCAGCGAGGAGTGGTCCAGCTCGAAGCGGCGCAGCAGGGACTCGGTGGCGGCGTCCACCTCCGGGCGGGTGCCGCGCGCCGGGCGCAGCGCCCGCAGCGCGTTGACGATCACCGCGATGTCGATGGCCTCCTGCAGCAGCGCGCCGGCCGCGGGCGGCAGCAGCCCGGCCGCGGCGGCGGCCATGGCGAGCAGCGACATCGCCATCCCGGCGGCGGCACTCTGCACGGCGATGCGCCGGGAGCGGCGGGCGACGTCCATGGCGTCGGCCAGGCGGTCCAGCCGGTCGGCGGTGAGCACCACGTCGGCGGCCTGGGTGGAGGCGGCCGAGCCCCGGGCGCCCATGGCGACCCCGACGTCGGCGGCGGCCAGGGCGGGGGCGTCGTTGACGCCGTCGCCGACCATCACGGTCACCGCCCGGCCGGTCTCCCGCCGTACCGCCGCGACCTTGTCCGCGGGCGTCTGCCCGGCCAGCACGCGGTCCACGCCGAGGACCACGCCGACGCTCTCGGCGACCTCGGGGCGGTCCCCGGTGAGCATGACCACCCGGTCGATCCCGGCCTCGCGCATCCGGCGCAGGGTCCGTGCCGCGTCGGACCGCACGGTGTCGCGGAGCAGGATCACCCCGGCCGGTTCGCCGTCGGCGGTCACCCAGACGGTCATGGCGCCGTCCAGGGCGGCCCGCGCCCGCTGGACGCGTTCCCACTCCGGATGGGTGGGGGCGGTGGCCTTGCCGACCTCGATGCGGCGGCCCTCCACCAGCCCCTCGGTGCCGGTGCCCGGCCGCTCGACCACGCCGGACGGCTGCGGCGGGGAGACGCCGCGCTCCCGGGCGGTGCGGACGATCGCCTCGGCGAGCACGTGGGACGACATCCGGTCCACCGCGGCGGCCCAGCGCAGCACGTCGCCGGGGTCGGCGCCGGGCGCGGCCACGACGCCGGAGACGTCCGGCCGGCCCGAGGTCAGCGTGCCGGTCTTGTCCAGCACCAGTGTGCGGGCCTGCCCGAGCCGCTCCAGCGCCCCGCCGCCCTTGACGACCACGCCGTGGCGGGCGGTGCGGGACAGGCCGGAGGCGATCGCGGCGGGCGCGGCCAGCAGCAGCGGGCAGGGGGTGGCGACGACCAGCACGGCGACGGCGCGGACCGGGTCGCGGGACAGCCACCAGGCCGCCCCGGCCACGAGCAGCGTGAGGGGCAGGAACCAGGCGGCGAAGCGGTCGGCGAGCCGTACGACGGGGGCGCTCTCCGCCTCGGTCTCCCTGGCCAGCCGCACGACGCCGGCGTAGGCGCTGTCGGCCGCGGTGCGGGTGGCTCGCAGGTCGAACGCGGCGCCGGCGTTGACGGCGCCGCTGCGCACCGGCCGGCCCTCGGGGTACTCCACCGGCAGCGACTCGCCGGTCAGCGCCGACTCGTCCAGCAGCGCCGAGCCGGCGGCGACCACGCCGTCGGCGGGGACGGTCTCGCCGGGGGGGACCATCAGCAGGTCGCCGGGGCGGACCGCGTCCACCGGGACGAGACGGGGCTCGCCGCCCTCGTAGCGCCGGGCCGAGCGGGGGGCGCGCTCGTACAGCGCGGTGAGGTCGCGCCGGGCGCGGCGCAGCGCGTGCTCCTCCAGGGCCCGGCCGGTGGCGAGCATCACGCCGATCAGCGCTCCGGCGAGGTACTCCCGTACGGCGAGCGCGCCGCCCAGGGCGAGGACGGCGATCGCGTCCACGCCCACCCGGCCGCCGCGCAGCGCCGAGACCACCCACCACGCCGCGGGCACGAGGGCCACGGCGGTGACGGCCGCCCACACGACGCCGGCCGCGGCGGGCGCGCCGGCCAGGTACAGCGCGCCACCGCACACCAGCCCGGCCACGGTGACGGCGAGCAGGACGGCGGTGGCCCGGTGCGCGACACGGCCGGGGTTCATGCCCGTACGACCGCCACCGGGCAGCGGGCGTGGTGCAGTACCCCCCGGCTGACCGAGCCCAGGATCGCCGAGCCGATCGTGCCCATGCCCCGCGAGCCGACGACGACCAGGTCGGCCTCGGCCGACGCCTCGACGAGGGCGTCGACGGGGTGGGCGCTGGAGACGTCCTCGATCACCGGCACGTCGGGGAGCTTCTCCCGCCAGGCGGTGAGCTTCTCGCGCACCATGCGGTCCTGGTAGCGGCGGACCTCGTCCATGTCGTAGGTGACGTCCGGCGCGAAGGCGTGCACCGGGAGCTGCCAGGCGTGGACCGCGCGCAGCGGGCAGCCGCGCACCCTGGCCTGCTCGAAGGCGTAGGCGAGGGCGGGGTCGGACTGCGGGGAGTCGTCGACGCCGACGACGACCTCGCGGCGGTGCTCCTCCCCTCCGGGGCGGACGACGACCACCGGGCAGCGGACGTGCCCGGCCACGTAGGTGCTCACCGAGCCGAGCAGGGCGCTGGCGAAGCCGCCCAGGCCGCGGCTGCCGAGCACGATCTCGGCGGCGTCGCCGGCCTGCTCGCACAGGCTCCTCGTCCGGGACCCCTCGATGAGCTCGGTGGTCACCTCCAGCGTCGGCTGGTGGGCGCGCGCCCGGCTCTCGGCCTCCTCCAGGACCCGGCGCCCGCTCACGACGAGCGCGCCCGGCCACTCGGGGGCGGCGAACCGGGGGACGTCGTACGGCCCGCGCTCCACGACGTGCACGAGGCGCAGCGGCAGCCGCCGCCGGAAGGCGTCGTCGGCGGCCCACCGTACCGCCCTGTCGGCGTCGGGTGAGCCGTCCACCGCGGCGACGACGGGCGCGGGGCCGCCGGCCGCTCCGGGGACCGGCCGGCCGGTGTCGTTCGGGAACATGGTCTCCTCCTCAGGTCCTGCGCGTCTTCGGGTCCTCGGGTCCTCGGGTCCTCGGGTCCTCGGGTCCTCGGGTCCTCGGGTCCTCGGGCGGGCCCGCCGGTCCGCGGCGGGCTCAGTCGCGGTCCTTGACCACCGCCACCGTGCATCCGGCCCGCCGCAGCACCTCCCGGCTGACCGAGCCGAGCAGGCGGCTCCGCACCGGGCCGAGCCCGCGCGAGCCGACGACCAGCAGCCGCGCCCGGTGGCTGCCGGGCAGCAGCACCGGCAGCGGCGGGCCGCCGACCGTGCTGGTCGTGACGGTCACCCCGGCGGTTCCCCGGGGCAGTTCGGCGACGGCCTCGGCGACCCACCGCTCCAGCTCCTCCCCCGGCCTGCCCGGCCCGTCCCGGCGGGCGTGGATCGCGTGGATCGGCAGCCGGTGACCCCGGGCGTACCCGAGCGCGAACCGCAGGGCCGCCAGCGAGCAGGCCGACCCGTCCACCCCGACCACGACGGTCTCCGCGCGCCCCGCCGCCGATTCGGTCCCCCGTACGGCCAGCACGGGGCAGGCCGCGTGCGCGGCGACGTGGGCGCTCACCGAGCCCACGAGCAGCCCGTCCGTGCCGCCGCGGCCCCGGGCGCCGAGCACCAGCATCTCCGCCGTCCGGCCGAGCGAGACCAGCTCCGCCCCGGGGTCCCCCCGCAGCAGCACCGGCCGTACGGCGCGGCCCGGCAGCAGCCGCTCGGCCAGCTCCACCCCCTCCGACAGGACGAGCCCGGCGAGACCGCGTTCACGCGCGGTCACCGCCGCCTCGCGTTCGGCCCGGGGGCCGTCCCACACGTGGCAGACGGTCAGCCTCCCGCCGCGCACCCCGCACGCCCGTGCCGCCCACTCGACGGCGGCACGGCTCTGCGCGGACCCGTCGAACGCGACGACGATCTCGCGTCCCGCGCGGGGGCGGGAGGCGGCGCCGTGCGCGACCCGGGACAGGAAGTGGATCCGCGCGGCGAGCTGCGCGTCACCGCCACGAGTCATGCGGCAGCACCGGGACCAGGCGGAACATCCCCGTCATGAGCTCCGGCGGCTCCCCGTCGCCGGCCTCCTCGCCGATCCGGCCGGCCACCGCCCGCAGGACGTCGGTGGTGGTCACCATCCCCACGATGGTCCCGGACTCCCCCAGGACCGGGATCGCGGCGGTGCCGGCGCCGATCATGGCCGCCGCGGCCTCCCTCAGCGGCGCGTGCGCCGAGATGCGGGGGCAGCGGTGCCCGGAGACCAGGTCGTGGACGCGGACCCGGGACTGCTCGGCCGGGCCGCCCGACCAGCGGGCGGTGATGTCCTCGCGGGTGAGGACGCCCACCAGGTGGCGGTCGCCGTCCACGACCGGCAGGTGGTGGACGCCGGCCCGGCGCATGATCTCCCAGGCCAGCAGCGGCGACTCGTCGGGGTCGACGGCGACGAGCGTCCGGCTCATCACCCGGCCGACCGTGAGGTCGCGGACGTCCGGCGGGCTCTGCACGTCCATCACGCCTCCCCGCGGGCGCGCACCACGGCGACGGGGCAGTGGGAGTGGTGCAGCACGCCGTGGCTCACCGAGCCGAGCAGGGCCGAGCCGGCGCGGCCCAGCCCGCGGGAGCCGACGACCACCAGGTCCGCGTTCCGCGACGCGTCGCGGATGACCGCGACCGGGTGCCCGCAGACCACCGTCTCGGTCACCTCCACCTGCGGGTACTTGTCCCGCCAGGGGGCGAGCGCGTCCTTGATGATGTGCCGTTCGGAGGCGGCGATCTCCTCGATCAGCGGCGTGTAGGCGGTGGCGCCCGGTCCCACGACGGGCATCTGCCAGGTGTGCACGGCGTGCAGCCGGGCTCCGCGCCGGGCGGCGTCCTCGAAGGCGTACTCCAGGGCCGCGACCGAGTGGGCGGAACCGTCGAAGCCGACGACGACCTCGCCGGCCGGCTGCTCCCTCGGCTCCCCCTTGACCACCACGACGGAGGCGTTCACGTGCCCGGCCAGGGCCAGGGAGACCGAGCCGAGCAGCATGCCGGTGAATCCGCCCAAGCCGCGGCTGCCGACCACGACCTCCCGGGCGTCGGCGGCCTCGCGGCGCAGGACCTCCACGATCCTGCCCGGCTCCAGAACGGCGTCCACCTCCAGCTGGGGAGCGTGCTCGCGGGCCAGGTCGGCGGCGCTTTCGAGCATCCCCCTGCAGTACTCGGCCATGGAGTCGCGGAAGCCCGGCGGGGTCTGGAGCGGGAGGTCGTAGGTCCACGGTTCGCACACGTGCACGATCCGCAGGGCCCAGCCGCGCCGGACCGCGTCGTCGGCGGCCCATCGAACCGCGGCCCGCGCCGGGGCGGAGCCGTCCGTACCCACCAGTACGTGCGCTGTCATGTCACCCTCCTCAGGTTCATCACCGTCCATCCGACACCCGGGCCGTGGTCCGCCGCAGCGGCCGAAAGACCCGTCCGCCAGGGACTTCCGGTCCGGTTGCCGACGCTCCGGTCCGGCTGCCGTCGCCGTCACGGGCCGGAGCCCGCCCTCGCCTCCTCCCGTGAAGCGGCCCGTCCGCCGCCTCCTCCCGTTCCTCCCGCGAAGCCCTCCTCCCGCAGGGCGCCGCCGTCCGCGTCCCTCGTGTCTCACCCCTCCTCCGGAGACGGCACCACCGCGACCGGGCAGTGGGCGTGGTGCAGCACGCCGCGGCTGACCGAGCCCAGCACGAGCGAGCCGAGCCCGGTCAGGCCGCGCGAGCCGACGACCACGAGGTCGGCCCGGGCCGAGGCCTCGCAGAGGGCGGACACCGGGTGGGCGCAGACGGACGTCTCGGCCGTCTCCACCTGGGGGTGGTCCTCGATCCACGACTCCAGCACCCCGTGCACCGCCTCCCGGCCGGAGGCGAGGGCGTCCTCGGCCAGCGACGAGCAGCCGGCCGCGTACGGGGTCATCACGGTCGCGTGCCAGGCGTAGACCACGCGGAGGCGGGCGCCGCGGCGGGCGGCCTCGGCGAAGGCGTACTCCAGCGCGGCGCGGGACGCGGCCGACCCGTCGAACCCGGCGACGATCTCCCCCTGAACGGCCTCCTGGGCGCCGCGCACCACGACCACGGGACAGGCCGCCCGGCCGGCCAGGCCCACCCCGACCGACCCGACCAGCATGCCGGCGAAGCCGCCCAGGCCCCGGCTGCCGACGACGACCTGGACCGCCCGGCGGGACTCCTCCAGCAGCGTCTCGATGACCCGCCCGGTGACGAGCACCGGCGTCACCTCCACGCCGGGCGCCTGCTCGCGGGCCAGGTCCACGGCGGTGGAGAGCATCTCCTCGCAGGCGCGCGACACGCCCACCGGCGCGCCGGGCACCCGCGCGCCGGGTACCTGCGCCCCGGACGGCTGGACGCCCGGCACCTGCACGTACGGCAGGTCGTAGGCCCACGGCTCACAGACGTGGACGACGCGCAGGCCGCACCCGCGCCGGGCGGCGTCGTCGGCCGCCCACTTCACCCCGATCGACGCCGGCCTCGATCCGTCCGTGCCGGCCACCACGTGCCCGCCCATGGTTCCTCCCGTCCTGCGTCACCGTCTCCTGTTCTCCGCGCCCGGGGATCAGGGATTCTCAAGGTCCTCCAGGTTCTCCGGGTCCGCCGGGTCCGGCCGGTCCCACGGCGGGGGCACGACCGCGACGGCCCCGGAGGCGTGCCTGACCAGGGAGCGGGTCATCAGCCCCAGATGCCCGGACAGCATCGCCGACCGGCCCGCCCCGGCCACGAGAAGGGTCGCCTCGGCCGACGCGGTCAGCAGCGCCTCCTTCGGAGCGGTGGTGCTGAGGCAGACGTCGACGGTGACCTTCGGGTACTTCTCCTGCCACCCGGCGAGGCGCTCGTCCACCCACTCCCGGCAGACCCGGGCCGAGTCGTCGATGTCGGGCAGCGGGGCCATGGCCACGCCCCACGCCGTGAGGTGACGCGGATGGCCGGCGTGCATGACGAGCAGCCGCAGCCGCCGCAGCGCCGCCTCCTCGAAGGCGAACTCCAGCACCTCGTCGGAGGTGGTGTCCTTCAGGCCGAGCACCACCGGGCCGGCGTGCAGCGGCACGGGGATCGGGCCGGTCCCCCGGGTGATGACCACCGGGGCCCGCGCGTGGGCGGCGACGGAGGAGGCGGTGGAGCCGATCACCGACCGGGCCGGGGCGTTCCGCCCGCGGGAGCCGATCACGACGAGTTCGGCGTCGGCGGACAGCTCCACCAGCCGCCGGGCGGCGTGCCCCTCGTAGAGGTCGGTGGCCACCTCCACGATCGTGCTGCACGCCCGCGCGCAGTCGGCGCCGTGCCGCAGCACCCGCCCGGCCGCCTCCCGCCGGCGTTCCCCGGCGTCCTCGCCGGCCTCGCCGTACGGCCACTGCCAGGCGTGGACGACGGTCAGCGGGAGCCGTCTGAGCTCGGCCTCGTCCATGGCCCACTCCAGGGCCTGCAGCGAGTGGTCCGAGCCGTCGTAGCCGGTCACGACCCTGCGCCTTCTCATCCGCGGTTTCACCATGCTGTTCCCCTCGGTACTTCCCTTGATGTCCGGGGACGGCGGACGGCGGGTGGCCGTCTCAGCCGCCCCCGGCCAGCCGTACCGCCGTCACCTTGTACTCCGGGCACGACGTCACGGTGTCGGTGTGGTCGGAGGTGAGGGTGTTGACCCCGTTCCCGGGGAAGTGGAAGGCGCAGAACACCTGCCCCGGGGCCACCTCGCCGGTGAGCCGGGCGAGCAGCGTGGCCCGGCCGTGCCGGCTCTCCACGACCACCGGCGCGCCGTCGGCGAGGCCGTACCGGGCGGCGTCCACCGGGTGCAGGTCGAGCCGGTCGCCGGGGTCCAGCAGGAGGTTGCCCGTACGGCGGGTCATGGTTCCGGAGTTGTAGTGCGCCCAGCGCCGCCCGGTGACCATGACCAGCGGGTAGCGGTCGTCCGGCGTCTCACCCGGCGGCAGGTACGGCGGGGCGGCCAGGCGGGCCAGGCCGTCGGGGGTGGCGAACCGCTCCCGGTACAGGCTCGCCTCCCCGGGGGCGGCGGGGTCCGGGCACGGCCAGGGGACGGCGCCCTCGGCGTCCAGCCGCTCGTGCGACAGCCCGGCGAACAGCGGGGCCACCGCGGCGCACTCGGCCAGCGCGGCGGCCGGGGTGGGGCAGCCGAGGTCCGCGCCGAGCGCGGCGGCGACGGCGTTGATCACCGCGAAGTCGGCCATGGCCTCCCCCGGCGGGTCCAGCGCGGGGCGGACCCGCTGGAAGCGGCGGTCGAAGTTGACGAAGGTGCCGTCCTTCTCCAGCCACGACGCCACCGGCAGCACGACGTCTGCGCGGCGCGCGGTCTCCGAGGGGAACAGCTCCTGGCAGATCACCAGCGGGCAGGCGTCGAGCGCCTCGGCGACCCTTCCCGCGTCCGGGTCGGTGGCGCAGACGTCCTCCCCCATGATCCACAGCGCCCGCAGCGTCCCGGCGCGGGCGGCGGCGAACATCTCCGGGATGCGCATGCCCGGCCGTTCCGGGACCGGCGTGCCCCAGACGGCCTCGGCCCGCCGCCGGGCGTCCGGGTCGTCGACCCTGCCGTAGCCGGGCAGCGTGTCAGGCAGCGCGCCCATGTCGGAGGCGCCCTGGACGTTGTTCTGGCCGCGCAGCGGGTTGATCCCGAAGCCGCGGCCGGTGCCGACCGCGCCGCGCAGGATCGCCAGGTTGGCCAGCGCCCGCACCCCGTCGGTGCCGTGCAGGTGCTCGGTGACGCCGAGGCCGTAGAGGATCGCGGGGCGTCCGGCCCCGCCGTACAGGCGGGCGGCGGCCACCAGGTCGGCGGCCGGGACGCCGGTGACGGCGGCCACCCGCTCCGGCGGGTAGTCGCCGAGGAGCGCGGTCAGCTCCGGCAGACCGGTGGCGCGGCTCCGCAGGAACCCCTCGTCGATCATCCCCTCGGCCAGCAGCACGTGCGCCAGCCCGTGGAACAGGGCGACGTTCGTCCCGGGGCGGGGCCGCAGGTGCACGTCGGCGTGACGGGCCAGCCCCACGGCCCTCGGGTCGGCGACGATCAGCCGCGTCCCGTCCTCCAGGACGCGGCGCAGCAGCCGGGCCCCCACCACCGGGTGGGCCTCGGCCGGGTTGGCGCCCACCAGCAGCAGGCAGTCGGCGCGCTCGACGTCCTCGAAGGCGTCGGTGCCGCCGGGCAGGCCGAGGGAGGCGGTCAGCCCGGCCGCCGAGGGCGAGTGGCACAGCCGGGAGCAGTTGTCGACGTTGTTCGTGCCGAGGACGACCCGCATGAGCTTCTGCAGCAGGTAGTTCTCCTCGTTGGTGGCCCGCGCCGAGGAGATCGCCGCCACCGCGCCGGGGCCGCCTCCGGCGACGGCGGCCCGCAGTCCCCGGGCGACGTGGCCGAGCGCCTCGGCCCAGGTGACCTCCTCCAGGCGGCCGTCGCGGCGCAGCAGCGGCCGGGTGAGGCGGTCCGGCGCGCGCAGGAAGCCGTGGGCGAAGCGGCCCTTGACGCAGGCGTGGCCGCGGTTGACCGGGCCGTCGCGGCCGGGCAGCACGGCCGCGACCTCGCCGTCGCGGGTCAGCACGTCCAGCGAGCAGCCGACGCCGCAGTAGCCGCAGGTGGTGCGGGTGCGCGCGGTCACCGCCGCCCGGCCGCCGAGCGGCAGGCCGGGTTCGGTGAGCGCGCCGGTGGGGCAGGTGTCGACGCAGCCGCCGCAGGCCACGCAGTCGGAGTCGATCCACGGCCCGCCCGTGCCGGGGGCGACGACCGCGTCCGCGCCGCGGCCGGTCAGCGTGAGGGCGAAGGTGCCCTGGACCTCGGCGCACATGCGCACGCACCGGCCGCAGGCGATGCACAGGTCGCGGTCGAGGCGGACGTAGGGGTGGCTGTCGTCCCGGCCGCGCCCGCCCGGCGCGCGGGCGGTCTCCGGGCCGACGCCGAGCGCCCGGCACGCCTCTGCCAGCTCGCTGCCGGCGTCGCCGGCCAGGGCGCGCGGCGGCAGGCCCGCCACGATCAGCTCCACGGCCTCGCGGCGCAGCCCCGCCATCTCACCCGAGGCGACCTCCACGGAGGCACCGCCGGCCGCCGGGGTCACGCAGGCGGCGACGACGTGCCCGCCCGCCCGTACCAGGCAGGTACGGCAGGAGCCGGCCGGTGACAGGCGGTCGTCGTGGCACAGCGCGGGCAGCGTCGCCGGCCCGACGCCGGCCGCGCGCACCGCGTCCAGCAGCGAGGCGTCCCCGCCCACCCGGACGACGACGCCGTCCACCGTCACCTCCACCGGAGCCGCCCGCGCGACCCCGGGGACCGCCGCCTCGGGGTCCCCCGTCCCAGGAGCCGCGGTCGCGGGCGCCGCCGTTCCGGGGGTGTCCGCCCGCGGCGGGCCGGGGTTCACGGGTCCCACCCTTCGAGGCGGTCGCCGTAGGCACGGGCGAGGCTGCGCACGGCGGCGGGGACCCGGCGGCCGAAGGCGCACAGGCTGGCCTGGTCCATCACCCGCAGCAGCCGCGCGTACTCCTCATCGGGCGGCCCGCCGTCCCGCACCGGCCTCTCGCCGTCCGCCGCCGGGTTCTCCACTCCGGTGGCACCGGGTGCGCCGCCGGAGGCCTCGGACGCGGTGCCGTACCCGGCGGGGGCGGGCCGCCCGCCGTACCCGGCGATCTCCAGGCCGCGGCGGGAGCCGACGCGGCAGGGTGAGCAGGCGCCGCAGCTCTCGGCGGCGGCGAAGGCCCACACGTGGCGCAGCACGTCGCGCGGGGCCGGGCGCCGGTCGAAGGCGACGAGGCCGGCGTGCCCGAGCGCTGCGCCGCGGGCGGCCAGGGCCTCCTCCGTCAGCGGCACGTCCAGCCCGCCGGGGGCCAGGAAACCGCCCAGCGGACCGCCGACCTGCAGGACGGCGAGCTCGGCGCCGTCGCGCAGGCCGCCGCCCAGTCCGGTGACGACGCGCGACAGCGGCGTGCCCAGCTCGACCTCGTAGCAGCCGGGGCGGGCGAACCGCTCCGACAGGCAGACCAGCTTCGTGCCGGTCTCGGCCGGGGCGCCGCGGCGGGCGTAGGCGGCGCCGCCCCGGCGCACGATCCACGGCACCGCGGCGAGCGTCTCGATGTTGTTGACCACGGTCGGATCGCCCCACAGCCCCTCCCGGACCGGGTACGGCGGGCGGGGCCGGGCGCAGCCGCGCTCCCCCTCCAGCCCGGCGATGAGGGCGGTCTCCTCCCCCGCGACGTAGGAGCCGGCCCCCGCGACGACGTGGACGTCGACACCGACGCCGGTGCCGTGGACGTCGCGGCCCAGATGCCCGGCGGCGCGGGCCCGGTCCACCGCGGCCCCCATCGTGGCCAGGGCGAGGGGGTACTCCGAGCGGACCAGCACCACGGCCCGGCGGGCGCCGCAGGCGAAGCAGGCCAGCGCGATCCCCTCCAGCACCCGTTCGGGGTCGGACTCCATCAGCAGCCGGTCGGCGTAGGAGCCGGGGTCCCCCTCGTCGCCGTTGGCCACGACCACGGTGGCGGGCGAGCCGCCCGCGGCGGCCCACTTCGCGGCGACCGGGAACCCCGCGCCGCCCCGTCCGCGCAGTCCGGAGGCGGCCACCTCGGCGGCCACCCGCGCGGGGTCGCCCTCCCGGACCACCCTGGGCCACACCTGCCAGGCGGCCTCCCGGCCGGTGATCCCAGCGAGCACGACGGGGTCTCCGGTGGCGTCGGCGGCCGGGATCGGCGGCGTCCGCGGCGGCACCCGGCCGGAGAGCTGGCCGGCGAGATCGGGGCCGGTGCACGGGACGTCGCCGTCGAGGCAGGCGGGGCCCGCGTAGCAGTAGCCGAGGCAGCGCACCCCCTGCAGCGAGACCTCGCCGTCGGGGGTGACGCCGTCCACGGCGACGCCGAGCGTCTCCTCCACCTCGGTCAGATGGCGGCCCGCGTCGGCGGCGAAGCAGGCCGCCGCCGTGCAGATCCGCACGTGCCGGCGGCCGTGCGGGACGGCGAGGTCTGCGTAGAAGGTCGCGGGGCCCAGGCCGGCGGCGGCCGGCAGGCCGAAGGCGCGGGCCATCCCCGGGGCCCACGCCGCCGGGCCGCCCGGCACGGTGGCGGCGGCCCCGGCCAGCGAGTCGATCAGCCGGGCACCGGGACGTCCGCGCCGGTCGGCCAGCGCGCGGAAGGCGTCCCAGCGGGCGACCGCGTTCATAGACCCATGATGAACCCGCCCGGTTCGCCCCCCTGGCACCATGGGAGTACCGCGATGGGACTTTTGCCGCTTCTCTACCGTTCCTCGCACTTCTCACGCTTCTCACGTTCTTGCACCCCTCGCGGCCCTCACGCTTCTCACGTTCCTGCGCTCCTCGCGTTCCTCACGCCCCCGCCCTCCTCGCGCTCCTCGCGCGGCGGACGCCCGCGGGAAAGTTTCAGCGCCGACCTGCCGTTGCCCGCCGTACGGAAAGCGTTTCCTTGACAGCGGCCGGGACGGTGACCACCCTCCCCGTGGGAGCGCTCCCATAAGGAGGGCTCACGACCGCCGCAGCATCGGAAGGAAACTCACCGTGCGTCAAAGAAACGCGCTCCTGTCGGCCGCGGCCGGGGTGCTGGCCGCCGGCCTCGGGCTCGGGCAGCTGACCGGCCTGGCCAGCGCCGCCGCCGCGGGCCCCGCGCTGAGCGTGGACCTGGCCTCCGGCCGGTACGCGATCAACCCCGACATCTACGGCATGAACTTCGCCGACGAGGCGCTCGCCCGCGACCTGCGGCTGCCGGTCCACCGCTGGGGCGGGAACGCGACCACCCGCTACAACTTCCGCAACGACACCACCAACCGGGCCTCCGACTGGTACTTCGAGAACATCCCCAACGACAACCCCGACCCCTCGACCCTGCCGAACGGCTCGGAAACCGACCGGTTCGTCGAGCAGAACCGGGCCACCGGCACGCGGACCATCCTGACCCTGCCGCTGATCGGCTGGGTGGCCAAGGACCGGGCCAAGGCGTGCGGGTTCAGCGTCGCCAAGTACGGCGCGCAGGAGTCCACCGACCCCTGGGCCCCCGACTGCGGCAACGGCAAGAAGCCCGACGGCACCCTGATCACCGGCAACGACCCGAAGGACACCAGCGTCGAGGCCGGCCCGCAGTACGTCAAGGACTGGATCACCCACCTCAAGGGCAGGTACGGCGCCGCGGCCGACGGCGGGGTGAGGTACTACGAGCTCGACAACGAGCCCGACCTGTGGCACTCCACCCACCGGGACGTCCGCTCCAAGGGACTGGGCTACGACGAGCTGCGTGACCGCACCTACGAATACGCCGCGGCGGTCAAGGAGGCCGACCCGGGCGCCAAGACCCTCGGCCCGGTCGGCTGGGGCCTGAACTCGATCACCTTCTCCGGGCTGGACCAGGACACCTGCGGCCGGACCGGCTGCTGGAGCAACCCGCCGGACAAGGCGGCGCACGGCGGGCAGGACCTGGGCCCGTGGTACCTCGACCAGATGAAGGCCTACGAGGACAAGAACGGCGTCCGGATCCTCGACTACTTCGACAACCACCTCTACCCGCAGCAGTCCGGGGTGAGCGCCACCGACGCCGGCGACGCCGCCACCCAGGCGCTGCGGCTGCGCTCCACCCGCCAGCTGTGGGACTCCACCTACGTGGACGAGAGCTGGATCAACCAGCCGGTACGGATGATCCCGCGGATGCGGGAGCTGGTCGCCCAGCACTACCCGGGCACCAAGGTCGCCATGACCGAGTACAGCTGGGGCGCCTACGGCCACATCAACGGCGCGCTGGCCGAGGCCGACGTGCTGGGCATCTTCGGCAGGGAGAAGCTCGACCTGGCCGCGCTGTGGACCGCGCCCAAGGGCACCGACCCGGTCGCGTACGCGTTCCGGATGTACCGCAACTACGACGGCAAGGGCGGCGCGTTCGGCGAGACCGCGGTCTCCGCCACCAGCGCCGACCAGGGCAAGCTCGCCGTCTACGCCGCCGAGCGCGCCTCCGACAAGGCGCTGACCCTCGTCGTGGTCAACAAGACCGGCGAGGACCTCACCAGCGACATCGCGCTCAAGGGCCGCACCGGCTCCTCCACCGCGCAGACCTACCGCTACAGCGCCGCGAACCTCACCGCGATCCAGCGCGCCGCCGACCAGCAGGTCGGCGCGAACGGCTACACCGGCACGTTCCCCGCCAACTCCATCAGCACGGTCGTCATCCCCAAGGGCGGCGCCGACCCCACCCCCACCCCGACCCCGACGCCCACGGTCGACGACACCCCGACCCCGACGCCGGTCGCCTCCTGCACCGTGACCTACACGGTCACGAACCAGTGGCAGGGCGGTTTCCAGGGCAACGTCAAGGTCACCAACAACGGCACCGCCCCGGTCAACGGCTGGAAGGCCGGCTGGACCTTCGCCGACGGGCAGAAGATCACCCAGTCCTGGAACGGCACCCACGCCCAAAGCGGCGCCGCCGTCACCGTGACCAACGTCTCCTGGAACGGCACGCTCGCCGCGGGCGGCGGCAGTGCCGAGTTCGGCTTCCTGGCCTCCCTCAACGGCACCGCCAACGCCAAGCCCACCGCCTTCACCCTCAACGGCTCCCCCTGCCGGGCGGGCTGACCCCTCTCCCCTCCCCCGCCGCGGCCGGTGACCGTACCGGCCGCGGCGGGCTCCCCCTGGCGAGGTCGCACGCCCAGACCGACCTGGCGCTCCGCGCGGCCTCCTACGGCGTCACGGCCTGGCCGGTGGACGGGATGGACGCCCCGCTGGCCGCCCGCGCGGGCACCGGCTGACGGGAGGGCCGTGGTCTGGGCGTACCGGCGGCGCGTCGCTAAGCTCCCGTCATGCCGACCCATGAGCGGGAGATAACCGCCCCCGTCGATCTGTGCCTGCCCGACGGGCGGCTCAACCCCGGCGCCGTCGGATGGAGCAGGCGTCCGCTGCACCGCGCGAACCTGCGCGGCTGGGGCCGGGCCAAGCGCTGGGAGTACTGGGGCGTCGTCACCCCCGATCACATCGTCGGCGTGGTGGCCTCCTCCCTCGACTACGCGGGCGTGCACGGCGTCTACGTGCTCGACCGCGCGACCGGCGAGGAGATCGTCAAGGACGTGGTCGTGCCGCTGGCGCGCGGCGCGGTGTTCCCGGACCGCTGCGGTGAGGGCCGGGTGTCGGCGCGGGGCCCGGGGCTGCGCATCGACATCGACCAGCGCGCCGGGGGCACGTCGCTGCGGGCCGCCGCGCCCGGGGTGCGGCTCGACGTGGAGGTGCCGCTGCCCGAGGGGCACGAGTCGCTCGGCGTGGTCGTCCCGTGGAGTCCCCGGAGGTTCCAGTACACGGTCAAGGACCTCGGCAGGCCGGTGCGCGGCACCCTGACCGTCGGAGAGGCCCGGCACGTCCTCGACGAGGCGACCTCCTTCGCCGTGCTCGACCACGGCCGGGGCCGCTGGCCGTACTCGATCACCTGGAACTGGGCGGCGGGCTGCGCGCCGGGCCGGGCGATCCAGCTCGGCGGCAGGTGGACCGACGGCACCGGTTCGACGGAGAACGCGCTGTTCACCGGCGGGCGGATGCACAAGATCGGCGATGAGCTGACCTGGGTGTACGACCGGCGCGACTGGACGCGGCCCTGGCGGATGACCGGTCCCGGGGTGGAGGTCGTCTTCCACCCGTTCCACGAGAGGGTCTCACGCACCGAGCTGGGCGTGGTCGGCAGCGAGACCCACCAGTGTTTCGGCCGCTTCTCCGGCCGCGTCCGGACGGACGAGGGCGACCGGGTCGATCTCGACGGCCTGGTCGGCTGGGCCGAGGAGGCCCGCCAGCGCTGGTGAGGATGCCCGGCGGGCCCCGGCTCCGCTCCACCGTGGTCCACGAGGTCGGCCCGTACGGCCCGGCCTCCGGTCTTGCGGATGGGCTCCCACGTCATCCCGGCCTCCTCCTCGAGGACGCCGCCGGGGGCGTCGTCCCAGCGTGTGGCCGCCCGGGCGCCGCCGAGTAGGTGCGGAAGTCCCGTCCCTCCCGGGACCTCCTGCCCTACCGGCGGCGAGAAGGCCCGGCACAGGGTGGGTGCAGGGAGAAGCCAGGGGGAGGCATCACCATGATCACTTTGAGCGTCATCAAGGCCGACACCGGGGGGTTCGTCGGTCACTCCGCCGTGCACCCGGACATGCTGGCCGAGGCCAGGCGCGAGCTCGGCAGGGCGACGGCCTCCGGGCTGCTCATCGACGGCCGGGTCGCCTCCTGCGGCGACGACATCTCACTCATCATGACCCACACCTACGGCGTGGACGCGGGTCTCATCCATTCCTTCGCCTGGGACACCTTCCGGGCCACCACCCGCATCGCCCAGGAGCTGCGCCTGTACGGCGCCGGCCAGGACCTGCTGTCGGACGCCTTCTCGGGCAACCTGAAGGGCATGGGACCGGGCTACGCCGAGCTGGAGTTCGAGGAGCGCCCGTCGGAGCCGGTGCTGTGCTTCCTGGCCGACAAGACCGAGCCGGGCGCGTGGAACCTCCCGCTGTACAAGATGTTCGCCGACCCGTTCAACACCCCGGGCCTGGTCATCGACGAGAAGATGCACGCCGGGTTCGGCTTCGAGGTCTACGACCTGTACGAGGAGAAGCGCATCGTCTTCGACTGCCCGGCCGACATCTACGACATGCTCATGTACATCGGCGCACCGGCCCGCTACGTCGTCCACGGGGTCCGCTCCAAGACCCTCGGCGAGACGGCCGCGGCGACGAGCACCCAGCGACTGTCGCTCATCGCCGGCAAGTACGTCGGCAAGGACGACCCGGTGATGATCATCCGCTGCCAGTCGGGGCTGCCCGCGGTCGGCGAGGCGCTGGAGCCCTTCGCCTTCCCGTACACGGTCGCCGGCTGCATGCGCGGCTCCCACCACGCGCCGTTCATGCCGGTCCCGGTCGAGCACGCCCACCCGTCCCGGTTCGACGGCCCGCCGCGCGTGGTCTGCCTGGGCTTCCAGATCCGCGGCGGCAAGCTGATCGGCCCGCGCGACATGTTCGACGACCCGGCCTTCGACCGGGCCCGGCAGCAGGCGGGCGAGGTCATGGACTACCTGCGCCGGCACGGCCCGTTCGAACCGCACCGCCTGCCGCTCGAGGACCTGGAGTACACCACCATGTCCGTCCTGTCGCGGCGGCTGGCGAACCGCTGGACGCCGATGACCACCGAGGTCGCGACCCCGGCCCCGCCGACCCCGTCTCCGGTGCCGTGACCCGCGTGCCGTCGCCGCCGTCCGTACGGTGACCCGCACGGCGGCGGGCCCCGGGCGGCGTCCGGGACCAGCCGTCGCGAACGATGAGGAACCCGTCCCGGGCCCGGAGCCCCGGGGCGGGGCCTTCCCGTCCCTCCGTCACCGAGCGACCTACGGCCGCGGTACCGGGATCAGCATGACCGGCACGCCCGCCCCGGCCACCGTACGGCGGACGGTCCGCGCTCTTCCCGCCTCGGCGCGCTGGGACCAGCCCAGGGCGATGAGGTCGACGTGCTCGGTGGCCGCCACGTCCACCACCTGCTCCCCGGCGACCCCGCTGCGCAGTTCCATCCGCACCCCGGGGTGCGCGCAGTGCCGGGCCAGGAACTCCTCCTCCCACGCCCGGCGCTCGTGCGCGGCCTGGTCCCAGAAACGGGGGACGGTCGCCTCGTCGAAGACGTGCAGGACCACCAGGTCCGCGCCGGTGCGGGCGAACAGCCCGGCCGCCCCGGTCACGGCCGCCGCCGCCTCGGCCGAACCGTCCAGCGGCAACAGCACCCGGGAGATGGCCTTCCGGGCCGCCACCGGACCCGCCACCGGACCCGCCACCGGCGGCGCGGCCACGGGTCGCCGGGGCGGCAGCAGCACGACCGGTTTGCCGGCCCGCCGCACCACGGCCCACGTCCCCGACCGGTCACCGCCGTCACCGGCGAGGACGCCCGCGAGGACGTCCGGCCGTTCCAGCTCGTGCAGCACCGCCGCGACCGTCTCCCCGGCGCCGGACTCCGCGGCGAGGCGGAACGCCCGGACGTCGGCGCCCAGGAGCGTCGCCACCGCCCCGGCCGCGTCGACCACGGCCGCCTCCGCCCCCGGGTCGTGGACGACGGCCAGCACGTGCCGCGCACCGGACGTCACCCCCCCGGCGACCGGTCCGCGCCGCGTGCCCCGCGCCCCCGGCGCGGTGACCGATCCGCGCCCCGTGCTCCGCGCCCCCGCCTCGGCGGCCGGCCCGCGCCGCGCGCCTCCGGGTCCCGCCCCCGCGGACGGCCCGTTCATCGGTCCTCACCCCGCAGGCACGCGGAGCCGTCCACCGGGCGCGGATCGCCGTCGCCCAGCCGTATCCGCAGTGGCCCGTCGGTCCGCACGGTGACCGTCTCGCGTGTGACGTCCAGCCGCACCCGCCGCCCCAGGCAGCGGAACCGCAGGCCGAGGCCGCCCCACGCGGCGGGGAGGACGGGGTCCAGGCGGAGGACGCCGCCGCTGACACGGGCCCCGGCGAACCCGGTGAGCATCGCCTGCCAGACGCCGCCGAGCGTGGCCAGGTGCAGGCCGTCGGCGGTCGTCCCGGTCAGGTCGTCCAGGTCGAGGACCAGCGCGGTGCGCAGCAGGGCCAGCGCCTCGTCGGCGCGGCCCGCCCGGGCGAGCAGGGACGCCATGATCGCCGGGGAGAGCGAGGAGCCGTGCGCGGTGCGGGGGCCGTAGAAGTCCAGGTTCGCCGGGAGCGAGCCGGCCTCGACCTCCTCGGGGACCATGTGGTGCAGCATGAGGACGTCGGGCTGCTTGATGATCTGGGTGGCGGCCACCCGCTCGCGGCCGAGCAGCAGGTCGGCGGCGACCGGCGGGGTGGCGACCTCTGCCATGGTCAGCGGTTCCAGCCGGAAGTAGCCCGCGAACTGCTCGTACAGGCCCGTGACGGGGTCGTGGCCGTCCACCAGGCGGCCGGCGAGGGTGAGCCACCGTCCGGCCTCGGCGCATCCCGGGCCGGCGAGGCGGGCCGCCCGCCGCAGGTTCCACCGGGCCATCACGTTGGTGAACGCGTTGTCGGTCACCCCCTCGTGGTACTCGTCGGGGCCGATCACCCGGTCGATGTGCGCCCGGCCGTCGCGGTCCGTCCGGCAGCGGGACGTCCAGTAGCGGGCGGTCTCGGCCAGCAGGGGCCGGGCCGGGCCCGTCAGGAAGCCGTCCTCCCCGCTCCAGCGGGCGTAGTGGACCGCCGCCCAGGCGACGTCGGCGGTGATGTGCTCCTCCAGCCGCCCGGTGAGGATGCCGATGGCCTCCCCGCCCAGGTGCCCGATCGCGGGGGTCACGTCGTCTCCGGTTGCGGCGGACTCCCAGGGGAAGCGCGCCCCCGCGCAGCCCAGCGTGGCGGCCCGCGCCCGCGCCGGCCCCAGACGGCTCAGGCGGTAGGCGACCATGGCCCGGGCGGCGGCGGGATGCATGCTCACCAGGGCGGGCAGCACGAACACGTCGGCGTCCCAGAAGACGTGGCCGCCGTAGGCTCCGCCCGACAGTCCCCGGGCGCCGACCGCCGCCTCGCCGTACTCGTCGTCGATGCCCGCCGCGCCGGGCCCACCGGCTCCGGCCGCCGCCTCGCCGTATCCGCCGCCGGCGGCCGGGGGCGGCCCCGCGCGGCCTCCGTACCCCGGCTCCGCGCGGCCCCCGTGCTCCGCGCCGCCTCCGAGCCCGCCGCCCGCGAGCCGGTCGGCGTTGGTCCAGAGCTGGAAGAGGGCGAACCGTACGGCGAGCTGCGCGGCGGGGTCGTCCGGGATGCTGACGTTCACCGCCGCCCACCGCCCGGCCCACGCCTCCCGCTGCTCGACGAGCAGCCGGTCGAACCCGAGCCGCTCTGCCGCCTCCAGCGCCCCGGCGGCGTCGTGCGGCACCGGGCGGCGGACGGGGTCGGCCGTGTAGGCGGCGATCCGTTCCACGGTGCGCACCCCGCCGTCGCGGCCCACGCGCTGCGAGGAAAGGGCGACGACGCCTCCGGGGCCCGTGCCGCCCACGGAGCCTCCGGCGCTCCCGGTGTCCCAGACGTCCAGGCCGCTCCCGGCCGTATCGAACCCGGTGTCCCCGGCCGCCCAGCCGACGGCGCCGGTCACCCGCGCCCAGTCGCGGCCGCCGTGCCGTCCCTCGGTGCCCTGCCCCTCGGCGGGCAGCCGCAGCGGCGGCCCGGGGCGCAGCCGCCCGATCCCGGCCTCGGCGCGCATCGCCACCACCCCGGGACGGTTCACGCACGCCAGCCGCAGCGTGCGGACCGGCGGTGTCCGGCCGGTCTCCTCCCTCGCCATCAGGCCGCTGCGCAGGTCGAGCAGGCGGAGGTCCTCCTCGGGCGGCGGGCGCAGGACCAGCCCGGTCCACTGGGGTCCGGCCAGCAGATGCTGCCCGGACCCCACGCCGGTGTAGATCCCCATGGCGAGCACCAGGGGGTGCGAGCCGGGGACGGCCTCCTCGACCGATCCGCGGGTCGCGAACCCGCCGGCGCCGAGGGTGAGCAGCGTCTCGGTCACCCGGTTCCGCGCCGGGTCCCGGCCGGTCTCCCGGATCGTCCACGCCGGATCGTCGTCCACCAGGGGGACCCGCCGGCGCCGCCTCAGCCGTACCTGCCGGTCGAGGACGGCGAGCACCGCGTCCGGACCGCCCTCCAGGAACAGGACGCCCGCGTCCGGACCGCCCTCCTGGAGCGGAACATCCTCGGCCGGCCCGCCCTCCGGGAACAGCACACCCTCGTCCGGCCCGCCCTCCAGGAACAGCACACCCTCAGCCGGGTCACCCGTGCCCGCCCCCGCCGCCGGGCGGAGTCCGGGGCCGACCGCCACCAGCGTCGCCCGCGCGGCCTCCGGGACGGAGGCGATCGCGTCCGGGCGGCCGGGCGCCGCGAACCGGTCGCCGATCACCAGGACCGCTCCTGGGCCGATCCCGCGCTCCGCCAGCAGCGCCAGCGCCGTCCGCAGCCCCCGCGCCCCGCCCCCGATACGGCCTGCGGACCCTGCCCCGGTACGGCTCACGGACCGGATCCCGCCCCGGAGCGGGCCCGCCGCCCTCTCCCCGGGACGACCGGCAGGCCCCGTCGCGTCCCATACGCCGGCCCCGGCGCCTTCCCATGAAGGGACGGGCCGGAGTCCCGCCTCGCCCACCTCGTACGGCTCCGCCTCCGGGCCCGCGCACAGCCACAGGCGTCCGGGGCCGGCCGGCCGGGCGCGCAGCAGCCCGTCCACCGCCTCCGGCGGCTCTCCGGCGAGCACCGCGACGTCGAGACCGGCGGCGCAGAGCGCCGTCACGCGGCGGCGGAACGGCGCGGCGGGGGCGCCCGACGGCACCCCGGTCGCGCGCCAGCCGAGCACCACCGCCGCGAACACGCGGTCCCCCAGCCGGTGATCCGAAACGTCCATCGGTTCCTTCCGTGCCGGATCCGGGCCGCCCGCGGGTCCCGCTCCCCGTCCGGCGCCCGCTCGGGTCTCCCGGTCATGCCCGGTCCCGTCCCCGAGCGCGCACCGGACCCCGCCGGCCCCGGCCGGGGCGTGCGGGCGGTTCCCCGTTCCGGGCGCCCACCGGATCCTGTTTCCTGATGCTTACCCGTTCTGGCACCCTTCACCTGCGGTTTTCCCACTCCTGAGCGTCTCCCGGCCGCGTCGGGAGCCGCGGCTGCGGGTAGGGGACCGGCATCGGGGACGTCCGCCCGCCACGCGGGGGCGGGCGGCGCCGGCCGTACGGCCGGACCGGGACGCGGAGGCGTGATCGATGGAACCGTGGGCGCAGGTCAGGGAGACGCACTCCGGCGTCGTGATCCTTCTGGGGGATCGCGCCGTCAAGCTGAAGAAGCCGGTGGACCTCGGCTTCCTCGACTTCACCTCCCTCGAGGCGCGGCGGGCCGTCTGCCGGGAGGAGGTGGACCTCAACCGGCGGCTGGCCCCGGACGTCTACGAGGGGGTCGCCGACGTGGTCGGCCCCGACGGCCGGGTCTGCGAGCATCTCGTCGTGATGCGGCGCATGCCCGAGCAGCGGCGGCTGTCGGCGTTGGTCCGGACGGGCGAGCCGGTCGACGATCACCTGCGCCGGATCGCCCGGGTGCTCGCCGGCCTGCACGGCCGTGCCCGCCGTTCCCCGCGGATCGACCAGGAGGGCGGCGTGGCGGCGCTGCGCTCGCGGTGGACCGCGAGCTTCGAGCAGGTCCGGGCCCTGCCGGAGCGGGTCGTCGACGCCCCGGTGCTGGACGGGATCGAACGGAGCGCGCTGCGCTTCCTCGACGGCCGCGGCCCCCTGTTCGCCGCCCGCGTCGCCGGCGGCCGCATCGTGGACGGCCACGGCGACCTGCTCGCCGAGGACGTCTTCTGCCTGGACGACGGGCCCCGGATCCTCGACTGCCTGGAGTTCGACGAGCGGCTGCGTTTCCTCGACGGCCTGGACGACGCGGCCTTCCTCGCCATGGACCTGGAGCGGCTGGGCGCGCCCCGGGCCGCCGAGCTGTTCCTGCACTGGTACACCGAGTTCTCCGGCGACCCCGCCCCGCCCGCGCTGTGGCACCACTATGTCGCCTACCGGGCCTTCGTCCGCGCCAAGGTGGCCTGCCTGCGGCACGCCCAGCACGAGCCGGGCGCGGCGCCGCGGGCCCGCGAGCTCGCCGATCTCACGCTGCGCCACCTGCGGGCCGGAGCGGTTCCGCTGATCCTCGTCGGCGGGACGCCCGGCACCGGCAAGTCGACGCTGGCCGCGGCCCTCGCCGACCGGCTCGGCGTGACGCTGCTGAGCAGCGACCGCGTCCGCAAGGAGCTGGCCGGCGTCACCCCCGAGCGGTCCGCCGCCGCCCCGTTCGGCGAGGGCGTCTACGACCGGGAGCACACCGAGCGCGCCTACGGCGAGCTGCTGTCGCGGGCCGGCAGGCTGCTGCGGAACGGCGAGCCGGTCGTCCTCGACGCCTCCTGGACCGACGCCGCGCACCGGACGGCGGCCGGAGCGGTCGCCGACGGCGCGTCCAGCGAGTTGTTCGAGCTGCGCTGCACCGCCCCGTCCCAGGTGGTCGCCGACCGGCTCGCGAGCCGTACCGGGGGGATCTCGGACGCCGGTCCGGAGATCGCGGCGGAGCTGGCGGCGCGGGCCGCGCCGTGGCCCGGCGCGGCCGAGATCGACACCGGCGTCCCGCTGGAGCGGTCGCTCGAACAGGCGCTGGCGGTGGTCCGCCCCGTCTGGGAGCCGTCCTCCGTACGGTTCCATCGCCCTCTCCTGGAGCCGGGATGAGCGAGGCTCCGACCGGACACGGCGGACCCCGGCAGGCCGCGCCGGACGACACCGGAAGCGGGTCGCCCGGGTACGACGCGCCGCTGCGCGACGGGGAGACCGTCCACATCAGGCCGCTGCGGGGCCGGGACCGCGCGGCCCTGCACGACCTGGTGGAACGGACCTCGGAGGAGTCCGCCTACCTGCGGTTCTTCGCCGGCGGGCGGGCCACGGCGCACCTGCACGTGGAACGCCTGACCGCCCCCGGCCACCGGGGACGCGCGTTCGTCGCCGTCCTGGGCGGGCGGGTCGTCGGGATCGCGGAGCACGTCCCGGCGGAGGATCTCAGCGACGCCGACGTCGCCGTGCTCATCGACGACCGCGTGCACGGCCGCGGTCTCGGCACGCTCCTGCTGGAGCGTCTGGCGATCGATGCCGCCGGCCTGGGCGTGGCCGAGCTGGTGGCCGACGTGCTGCCCGTCAACCGGATGATGCTGATCGTCCTGGACGATCTCGGCCTGCCGGTGACCCGCGAGTTCACCGGCGGCGAGGTGCGGGTCCGGATCGACCTGCGGGCCGTCGCCGCGCTGGCGGACGCGACCGAGCGGCGCCGCCACGGGGCCGGGCCCGCCGGGCGCGTCCGGCGGGACGGCAGGCGTCCCGGGCACGAAGGACGGGCCGGATCGCCCGATCACCCCGCGCGGGACGGAGCGCCGTGACGTCCCGCCCCGTGCTGGACGCCGGGCGGATCGCGGCGGTGATCTTCGACACCGACGGGGTGCTGACCGACACGGCCGTGATCCACGCCGCGGCGTGGAAGGAGGTCTTCGACGCCTTCCTCGGCGAGCGCGCCCGGCGGCACGGCGAGCCGTTCCGGCCGTTCGACGCGGACGCGGAGTACCTGCTGCACGTCGACGGCAAACCTCGCGCCGACGGCGTCCGGGACCTCCTGCGGTCCCGGGGGATCTCGCCGGAGACGAACGTGGTCGCGGCGCTCGCCTCCCGCAAGGACGCGGCCTTCCTGGCCGCGATCCACCGGTACGGCGTCGCCCCCTTCCCCGCGGCCGTCGCGCTCGTCACCGGACTGCGGCGCCGCGGAGTGCGCGTCGCGGCCGTCTCGGCGAGCCGCAACTGCGCGGAGGTGCTGCGCGCGGCCGGCATGGCGGACCTGTTCGATGTCCGGGTCGGCGGCGTCGAGGCCGCCCGGCTGGGCCTTCCCGGCAAACCGGACCCCGCGCTCTTCCTGGAGGCGGCGTGGCGGCTGGGCGTGGAGCCGGGTGAGGCGGCCGTCGTGGAGGACTCCCTCGCCGGGGTGCGGGCCGGACGGCGGGGCGGGTTCGAGCCGGTCATCGGCGTGGACCGGCGCGGCCGGGGAGAGGCGCTGCGGGCCGCCGGGGCCGACATCGTCGTCGGCGACCTGGCGGAGCTTCACCTCATCGGTCACCGGGCCGCTCCGGAGCCTCCGGCGGCCTCCTGACCGCGGACGTCACGGCGACGGCACGGGCGGTTTCCGCGCCGTCCACGCCGTCCGACGTCACAGGCCGTTTCCGCGCCGTCCACCAGACAGGGCCGACATGCCCTAGCGAAAAGGGCATTTAGCCTCTAGAGGCCCGCCGTCCGCGCGCCCACCCTTCTGGATGTGAGGCGAGCCGGTTCCCGGTGACGCGCCGCCCGTACCGTCGCCTCACACGTGCGGGCCGGGCCCTTCGCCCTCCCCGCCGGGGGAGGCTGGAGGCACGATGTGCGTCAACGTCGGAAACGTCATGACCCGGAAGGTGGTCTCGGTCCGTGAGGACGCCTGCTTCAAGCAGATCGCCGCCGTGTTCGTCGCCCACGCGGTCGGCGCCGTGCCGGTGCTGGACGGCGAGGGCCGCGTGACCGGTGTCGTCTCCGCGTCCGACCTGCTGCGCGAGGAGCCGGAGGGCCCACCGGGGACCGCGCCCGGCGACGGCGTCCGCCGCCCGAGCCGGTGCGATCTCGCCCGGCGGCTGATGTCCTCCCCCGCGATCACCGTCCCGGAGGCCGCGACGCTGGCGGACGCCTGCCGCCTGATGCGCGACCACCACGTCAGGCGGCTGCCGGTGGTGGACCGCCTCGGCCGGCTGGTGGGCATCGTCAGCCGCCGCGACCTGCTGAAGCCGTTCGTCCGGCCGGACCGGGACATCGAGCGCGAGATCCGCCAGGACGTCCTGACCCGTTCACTGTGGATGGACACCTCCCGGGTGCGGGTCTCCGTCAGGAACGGCATGGCGACGCTGAGCGGCACGATGACCCTGCGCGGCGACACCCGGACCGCCCTGACGATGACCCTGCGGGTCGACGGCGTCGTCGGGGTGATCGACGATCTGCTGTGGGAGCGGGACAACGTCCCCGTCCGCCAGGGGTTCTGACCCCGTCCCCGGGAGGGCCGCGGAACCGGAGATCCGTACGACACGGGAGCATGGGACCGGAGATCCGTACGACACGGGAGCATGGGACCGAAGGTCCGTACGGCGCGGGGCCATGGTCCGTGAGAAGGGGACCTTCTCCCCTCAACCGCCGGGACCTCCCTCGACGAAGCTTCAGGTATGGACATCGACTCGATCCGGCCGCACGCGCTCTCCCGGGAGGAGTGCATGAAGCTGCTGTCGTCGGCCCCGATCGGCAGGATCGTCTTCACCGACCGGGCCCTTCCCGCGGTCGAGCCGGTCGACTTCTGCGTCGATGGCGGAAAAATCGTGATCTGCACAGATTCCTCCTCCAAGGTGGCCGCCGCCACCCGGGACACCGTGGTGGCGTTCGAGGCGGACGACTTCGACACCGACGCCCGCACCGGCTGGTCGGTCACCGCCGTGGGGCGGACCCGGGCCGTCCATGATCCCGAGGAGGTCACCCGGCTGACCGGGCTGCCGCTGACGGCGTGGGCCGCGGGCTGCGGGGACCACTTCATCGTGCTCCGCATCGAACGGATCTCCGGCCGGCGCCTCCGCCGCTAGCGGCGCCGCCGGAGGGCGCACCGGCGGGCGCACCGGCGGGCGTCCGGCCGAGGAGCCCGAACGTCGCAGGTCGTCCGTACGGCCGGCGCGACCTGCGAGGGGAGCGTCCGTAAGGCTGTGGGGCCCACCGGCCCGCGTTCCGCACCGGGCTCAGCCCAGCGGAACGCTCCAGGTGAGCCGGGTGCCGCCGCCGGGCGGGGCGTCGGCGCGGAAGACGCCGCCGAGCCGGTCGGCGCGTTCCCGCAGGTTGCGCAGTCCGCTGCGGCGGCCGTCGGCGGGCAGGCCGACGCCGTCGTCCTCGACGAGGAGGGTCAGCCGGTCCCCGGCGAGCCCGGCGCGCACTCCGACGCGGGTGGCCTTCGCGTGGCGGACCACGTTGGACAGCGCCTCGCGCAGCACGGCCAGCAGGTGGTCGCCGATCTCGGGTGGGACCCCGGTGTCCAGAGGGCCGTCCATGGTCAGGGCGGGCTGGAAGCCCAGGTGTGCTCCGGCGTCCTCGACCAGCGCGGTGATCCGCCCGCGCAGCCCTCCGGTGTCGCCGCCGTCGGGGCTCTGCAGGGCGAAGATGGTGGAGCGGATCTGCCGGATGGTGTTGTCGAGTTCGTCGATGGCGTTCTGCACCCGGGTTCCGGCCTGCGGCCGCTCGATCAGCGGCACCGCGCTCATCAGCGTCATCGCGACCGCGAACAGGCGCTGGATGACCACGTCGTGCAGGTCCTTGGCGATGCGGTCGCGGTCCTCCAGCAGGCTGAGGCGCTCGGCGTGGATACGGCTCTCGGCCAGTTCCAGCGCGATCGCCGCCTGCCCGGCGAAGGCGTGCAGGGTGCGCAACTCGACCTGGCTGAACGGGATGCGGCCGGGGCGCTTGGCCAGCGACAGCACCCCGCGCGCCGTGCCGGCCGCGCCGATCGGCACCGCCGCGGCCGGTCCGGGCGCCGCCGGGTCGGCCGTGCCCGGCGGGAAGCCGCCGACGGGGCCGGTCACCATGAACGGCTCGCCGGAGGCGAACGCCTGCCCGGCCAGCGATCCGGTCACGAGGGCGAAGGCGCCCACCTTCGGGCACAGCCGTCCGTCCGCGGGGCCGTCGCACTCGCCCGGCGCTCCCGACGCCTCCGGTGCTCCCGGGGCTTCCGATGTCTCCGGTGCCTCCGGTGCGCCCCGGCCGCCGTCCGCGGCGTCCGAAGCATCCGAGGCGGCCGGCGCATCCGGGACGATGCCGGGACCCTCCGCGATGACCACCCGCAGCCGCCGGCCGTCGCCGTCCGGCAGCAGCACCGCCACCGCGTCGGCGCCCGCCATCCGCCGCGCCCGCCCGGCGATCAGCGTGAGCACCTCGGTGGGCTCGGCGCCCGACAGCAGGGCCGTGGTGACGTCGGAGGAGGCCTGCAGCCAGACCTCCCGGCGGCGGGTCTCCTCGTACAGGCGGGCGTTCTCGATGGCGACGCCGGCCGCGGTGGCCAGGGCCACCACGATCGCCTCGTCCTCCTCGTCGAACTCCCCGCCGCCGCGCTTCTCGGTGAGGTAGAGGTTGCCGAACACCTCCTCGCGGATCCGTACCGGCACCCCCAGGAAGGAGCCCATCGGCGGGTGGCCGGGCGGGAAGCCGTAGGACTCGGAGTGGTCGGCGATGTTCGCCAGCCGTACCGGGCACGGATCCTTGATGAGCAGGCCCAGCAGGCCCAGGCCGTGCGGCCAGTGCTCGATCCGGGCGATCTCCTCCTCGCTCAGTCCCACCGGGAGGAACTGCACGAGCGTGTCCTCCTCCCCGATGACGCCCAGCGCGCCGTAGCGGGCGTCGACCAGGGTGGTGGCGGTCTCCACGATCCGCCGCAGCACCGTCTCCAGATCCAGGTCGCTGCCCACCGACACCACGGCGTTCAGCAGGGCCTGCATGCGGTCGCGGGTGGCCAGCACCGCCTCCAGCCGCACCTGCAGCTCCGCCAGCAGCTCGTCCAGCCGCATGTGCGGAGTTAGGGCATATGGCTCAACATCTGCCATACATATGAGTTTCCCCACGAAATGCGCATCGCACCCACTCTGCTGCGCAGCGGCTCCTCCGGCGGTGGCCGAAGGTCCCCGCCGTTGAGGACCTCCGGCCACTGCCCGGCGGCCCTCGCGGCGGTGTGATGAGAGATGCGGGCGGCACGGGAAGCCCGGAGGAGGTCCGGTATGCACGCGAAGGTCAAGGACGTCATGACCACCGAGGTGGCGTCGGTCAACGGCTGCACCCCGTTCAAGGACGTGGCGGAGGTGCTCATCGCCCACGGCGTGAGCGCGGTCCCCGTGGTGGACGCCGAGGGGCACGTCGTCGGCGTCGTCTCGGAGGAGGATCTGCTGCGCAAGGAGGAGTTCAGGGAGCGCTACTACCGCGAGGGCTACCAGCCGCCGCTGCGCTCCCGGCTGCGTGATCGTCTGAGCGCCAAGGGCGGGGACGGCCGGTCGAAGGCCCGGGGCGACACCGCCGCCGAGCTGATGACGGCTCCGGCGGTCACCGTGCGGGCGCATGCCTCGATCGTCTCGGCGATGCGGCTGATGGAGGAGCACGGGATCAAGAGGCTGCCCGTGGTGGACGCCGAGGGCGTCCTCCAGGGCATCGTCAGCCGCCACGACCTGCTGAAGGTCTTCGTCCGTGATGACGCCGACATCGCGGAGGAGGTGCGCCGGGACATCCTCGACCGCACCCTGTGGGCCGAGCCCAGCACCGCCTCCGTCACGGTCCACCAGGGCGTCGTCACCCTGACCGGGCGCATGCACCGGCGCAGCGACGCCCGGCTGGCGGTACGGATGGTCCAGCGGGTCAACGGGGTGGTCGACGTGGTGGACGAGCTGCGATGGACCCTGGACGACACGCCGGCCTGGAGCGGCCGATAGGCCCCGGAACGGCCCGTAGGTCCAGGAACGGCCGGAAGCCCTGGAACGGCGGGTGAACCTTGGAACGGCGGGTGGGCCTTGAGGCGGCCGGTGGCCATCCGGGCTCCGCAGGGGGTCCTCCGGGATCCGCCCTCAGTCCTCCGTGGCCGTCCTCGCCAGGGCGGCCTCCGCCGGGTGGTCCGCCGTTTCGCCGGTCAGGTCGTCGTGGTCGTAGGTGACGTCGATCCGCAGGTCCACGACGCCGTCCGCCTGCCGCGCGGCCTCGGCCAGGCGGGCGATCTGCGACCGCCTGGCCAGCCGCCCCTGGATGCGCACCATGCCGGCGTCCACCGAGATCGTGAGCGTACGGGGGTCCAGCCGCAGCCGGGCCACGGCCGCCGCCACGTCGGCCAGGACCTCCGGCGCCCGTCTGGCGAAGATCCTCAGCAGGTCGGCCTGGTGCACGGTCCCGGCGATCCGCCCGCTGACGGCGTCGATCACCGGTAGCTGCCTGACCCCGTTGACGTGCATCAGGCGGGCCGCCTCCCTGACCGGGGTCTCCCCCACGACCGTGGGCGCCGGGCTGGTCATGAGCTCCTCGGCGGTCATCTCCATGATCTTCTGGTGGTCCGGGCTCCGCCCGCCGCCCGCGGGCCCGCCGTGCGGTCCGCCCTCGCCGTACGGAAGGTCCGTCCCGCCGGGCAGCAGATCGTCCTCCGACACCGTGCCGACCGGGCGGCCGTCGGCGTTGACCACCGCGACGGCGTCCACCTTGAAACGGCGCATGGTCGCGACGAGATCGGCGAACGTCGCGTCACGCTGGACCGCGATGGCCACCCTGCCCATGACGTCCCTCACCCGCATGACCATGGTCTCTCCTTCTGACCTAGTCCGCCGCGGCCCGCGCGTCCCCGCTCCGCGCGGCCTCGGTCCGCGCGCTCCCGGCGGGGGCCACGTCCTCTTCCGAGAGGACCGGCGCGGGGACGACCGCGACGGCGCAGGCGCTGCGCTGGAGGATCGATCTGGTGACCGAACCCAGCCGCCCGTGCCCGCGCGCCCCGCCGACCACCATCAGGCTCGCCTCCCTGGAGAGGTCCGCCAGGACGTCCTTCGGCGGCCCGGTGACGCCGTGGACCCGGACGGCCACCTCCGGGTACCGGATCTGCCACGGCCGCAGCCGCTCGATCATCTCCCCCTCGGCCGTCTTCGCGACGATCCCCGGCTCCGGCATCGGCGGCCCCTGCGACAGCCACGGCATCGGCTGGAGGGGGCCGCCCCGCACCGCCACCAGGCTGAGCTGCCGGACGTCCGCCTCGCCGAAGGCGAACCCGATCGCCTCGTCGCGCGTGTCCGCGGCCATGCCCAGGACCACGGCCCCACGGTGCAGCGGCACGGGGATGGGGCCGGGACCGCGCACCACGACCACCGGGCAGCACGCGTGCGCCGCGACGTAGCCGGCGATCGACCCCAGGACCGTCCTGGCCAGCGCTCCCATGCCGCGCGAACCGACCACGACCAGTTCGGCGCGGGCCGACAGCTCCACCAGCCGCTCGGCGGCGGACCCCTCGTACAGGTCGGCGGTCACCTCGGTGATCGAACTGCTGCATGAGCGGGCGCAGTCGGCGCCGTGGTACAGCACGTGCTCGGCCGCCTTGCGCAGGTGGAGCTTGACCTCCTCCTCGGCCTGGCCGTACGGCCAGCGCCAGGCGTGGGCCACCCTCAGCGGCAGCTGCCGCAGTTCCGCCTCGTCCATCGCCCACTCCAGGGCCTGCATGGAGAAGTCCGAGCCGTCGTAGCCGACGACCACCTCGCGGGTCTCGGTCATCCTTCTCACCCCCTCCCATGGTCGGGAGAGGGTCTCCCGGAACGGCAGGGCGGAAGGTCCCCCCGGCATGGGACCTTCCGCCCTCATCCCCGCCCGCGCGGGCGACCGCGCCGTCTCACGCCGTTCCCCGCCTCCCCGGTGCGGGCGGCCCCCTCACCGGCCGCCCGCCGTCTCGCCCCGCTCCCCGGTCACCCCCCGGTCGACGCTCCTCGGTCACCGTTCCTCGCGGCCCGGGCGGGTTCCTCAGACCTTGGTGATGCGGACGGCGTCGGCGATGACGTAGCCGGTGCCGGAGGTCCAGCGGCTGACGCCGACGACGTTATAGGTGCCGGTGTTGAGGGAGAAGGTGCCGATGCTCTTCCAGGCTCCGCCGCCGGAGCGCTGGTCGACGTAGAGGGTCTGGTTGCCACCGGAGGCGGCCACGATGTACGGCGCCGAGCTGTTGTAGCCCGCGTCCGCCGGGTACCACACCTCGACCTTGTACGTCCCGGCGCTGGGGACGGCCGCCCGGAACCAGGCCACGTCGCTCGCCGCGACCGGGGAGGCGAACCGGTAGTCGGCCCCGTACCGCTGGCCGGAGTAGGCGGAGGTGCCCCAGGAGGCGCTCGCGGTGAACCCGGAGCCGGAGTTGTCGACGATCACGCTGAACTGGCCGGACCCGCCTCCGGTGACCACCTTGCCCGTGCTGGGGTCGCTCTCGGCGTGCAGGCGGTCCAGGGCGGTCACGTAGTAGGTGTAGGTGGAGCCGGCCGCCGCGCCGGTGTCGGTGAAGGACGTGGCGCGGGTGGTGGCGACCAGGTTGCGGGCGTCGGCGAAGAAGCACGGGTCGGCCGCGCCCTGGGAGCCGTCCACCCGGTAGACCGCGTACGAGGCCGGGGTTCCGGTGCCGCCGCGCTGCCACGACAGCGCGACCCCGCCGGTCCCCCGGGTGGCCGAGGTGATCGAGGGCACGGCCGGCGCGGCGCCGGCGCCGTACGCGGGCACCAGGGCCGGCTTCGAGTAGTGGGCGGCCACGAGCGTGGAGACGGCGCCGATCCGGTCGGCCCTGATGTCCTTGGCGCTGAAGAAGACGTCACCGAGCACCTCGGGGTGCCGGCGGTTGTAGGTGAGGTGGTCGCTGAGCTCGGCGGGCCGCTGCCAGGCCGCGCTCTCACCGGACGCCCCGGCCCGGTAGGCGGCCTGGCCGACGAACAGCTGGACGCCCGTGCCCCGGACCGTGCCCGCCCACCAGGCGGTGAGCGTCTGGTAGTCGGCCACGTTGTAGCCGATGTTCCAGTAGATCTGCGGCGCGATGTAGTCGACCCAGCCCTGCTTCACCCACAGCCGGGTGTCGGCGTAGATGGCGTCGTAGGACTGCATGCCGGAGGTCTGCGAGCCCTGCGGATCGGTCGAGGCGTTGCGCCAGATGCCGAACGGGCTGACGCCGAACCTCACCCACGACTTGGCCGCGTGGATCCGCTGGTCCAGCTCCTTGACCAGGAGGTTGACGTTGTCGCGGCGCCAGTCGGCGATGCTCGCGAAGCCGCCGCCGTACTGGGCGTAGGCGGCCGCGTCGGGAATCGTCTCGCCGCTGACCGGATAGGGGTAGAAGTAGTCGTCGAGGTGCACGCCGTCGA
Source organism: Streptosporangium sp. NPDC004379 (assembly GCF_042873875.1). NCBI lineage: Bacteria > Bacillati > Actinomycetota > Actinomycetes > Streptosporangiales > Streptosporangiaceae > Streptosporangium > Streptosporangium sp. NPDC004379. The sequence goes on along the minus strand of NZ_JBIAMC010000015.1, from coordinate 6,515 downwards.
TGTCGTACCCGGTGACGGCGTCCATGACGGCGTCCTCGATGAAGTCGCGGACCACCGGGATCCCCGGGTTGTAGTAGAGCTTGCCGCCGTAGGCGAATCGCCAGTCGGGGTGCTGACGGGCGGGGTGGGTGGACACCAGGCGGGTGGGATCGTCGTGGTTGGCGATCCGGTACGGGTTGAACCAGGCGTGGAACTCCAGGTTCCGGGCGTGCGCCTCACCGACCATGAACGCCAGGGGGTCGTAGCCGGGGTTCCCGCCCTGGGTTCCGGTCAGCCACTGCGACCAGGGCTCGTACGGCGAGGGCCAGAACGCGTCGGCCGTCGGCCGGATCTGCACGACGACGGCGTTCATGTGCTTCTGCACCGCCAGGTCCAGCCAGGCACGGAACTCGGCCTGCTGCGCCGAGACGCTCAGACCGGTCCTGCTCGGCCAGTCGATGTTGGCCACGCTGGCCACCCACATCGCGCGGAGCTGGCGTTTCGGAGTCGCCGGGTCGGTGGCGCAGGCGGCGAGGGCGGTGGCCGCGTGCGCCGTCCGCGGGGCGCCCGCGGTGGCGGCGGCGATGGCGGTGGTCGTGGGGGTGAGGGCGAGGGCGAAGGCGAGGGTCGTCGCGGCAATGCGACCGAGGGCGGCGAGCCGCCGCTTCCGGCCCGCTCGAGGCGTCGTCACAGAAAAGAAGTTTCAGACCAATCCCACCAAAGCGCAATAGTCTTCACCACTCTCCGTATGACGGGAGACGAGCGGGACGCCTTCGGAGAATTTGGAACGCGCCAAATGAAGCGAGGCCGGATCCGGATGAACCGAGCGGCCCACAAAGACGGAAATCTTCTTCTAACTCGGAAGTAATGTCAATTATCGACATTTGTCAGATGAAAGCCGTACTGTGCAGCCGTTGGCACCCCCCGATCAAGGAGCGATCATGACGCTCGCCCGTGCCCGGTCAGCCGCCGCAGCCGCCGGCTTACTCTCCGCCCTCCTGATCTTCGGAGGCCATCCGGCGTCCGCCGCGCCGCCCGCCCCACCCGCGCCGGCCGCGTCCGAGGGGCCCATGGCCGCCGCGTTCACCCGCGCCGCCGCCACCTACGACGTCCCGCGCGACCTGCTCGTCGCGCTCGCCTACTCCGAGACCCACCTCGACGGGCACGGCGGCGCGCCGAGCGCGAGCGGCGGCTACGGCGTGATGCACCTGGTCAGCAGCCCCGCCGCGCACAGCCTGGAAAAGGCCGCCCAGATCACCGGCCAGCCCGCCAGGACGCTGCGCAGGGACGACACCGCCAACATCCTCGGCGGCGCCGCGGTGCTGCGGTCCTACGCCGACGAGCTGGGCCTCGACGACGCCGCCCGCAAGGACGCCGGCCGCTGGTACGGCGCCGTCGCCAAGTACGGCAACGCCTCCACCCCGGAGGTCGCCCGGTTGTACGCCGACACCGTCTACAACTTCCTCGGCACCGGCATCGACACACCCAAGGTCAAGGTCGCCCCGCAGGAGGTCACCGCCGACCGCGGCGAGTACGCCAAGGCAGCGGACCTCAACGCGCCGGTCAACTCGCTGGCCGCCAGCGCCGACTACCCGGCCGCGTCCTGGGTGGCCGCCAGTTCCAGCAACTACACCGCCTCCAGCCGCCCGTCGAGCTACGCCATCGACCGGGTCGTCATCCACGTGACCCAGGGCTCGTACGCCGGCACGATCTCGTGGTTCCAGAACTCCAGCGCCCAGGTCTCGGCGCACTACGTGGTCCGCTCCTCCGACGGCGCCGTCACCCAGATGGTCCGCGAGAAGGACGTCGCCTGGCACGCCGGGAACTGGACCTACAACACCCGGTCCGTCGGCATCGAGCATGAAGGCTACGTCAGCGACGCCTCCTGGTTCACCGACGCGATGTACCGCTCCTCGGCCGCGCTGACCCGCGCCATCTGCGACAAGTACGGCATCCCCAAGGACCGCTCCCACATCATCGGGCACAACGAGGTGCCCGGCGCCACGCACACCGACCCCGGCACGTACTGGAACTGGACCAAGTACATGCAGTACGTGACCGGCAGCGGCGGCGGCACCCCGTGGTCGGCCACCGTGGACAACACCACCGCCGGGAAGTTCACCGCCAGCGCCAACTGGGGCACCTCCACCTACTCCGGCCAGCGCTACGGCACCGACTACCGGTACGCCAACCCCGTCGCCTCCAGCGACCCGGCCTGGTACCAGGCGAGCATCCCCAGCGCCGGGACGTACAAGGTCGAGGTGTGGTACCCGGCGGACGCGGGCTACAACAGCTCGGCGCCGTACATCGTGGCCGCCTCCGGCGGTAACCAGACCCTCTACGTCGACCAGCGCTCCGGCGGCGGAGCCTGGAAGAGCATCGGCACCTTCTCCCTCAACGCCGGCACCTACAACGTCGTCGGCGTCAGCCGCTGGACCTCCGGCACCGGCTACGTCATCGCCGACGCCGTCCGCATCACCAAGGTCTGACCCCGGACGCACCGTCCGGCACCGGGTACGGCTCGCGCCTCCGCGGAGGCGCGAGCCGTCCTCGTGCCCGGCGACCGGCCGGGCACCGGTCCCGGCATCCGCCGTACCGGATGCCGACTCATGTGGCAGACCCCGCTGCGCCGCGGGGCCGACCCGGCCGAGATCGCCGAGGCCGCCGCCTGGCTGCTGAGCGACCGCTCCTCCTTCGTGACCGGCACCGTCCTGCGGGTCGACGGCGGCGCCCGGGCCTGAACCCCGGCAAGGACGAACGATTCCCTCTCCGAAGGCCGAAGCGAGGCGTCCTTCTCACGAGAACGGCGGGCGTCTTCGCAAGGCGTGGGCAACCGTGTCAAGGAGGCGCGGTGCGCAATGCGGCGACCGGTGTGACTGCATCGCCGAACGGGCTCACCCAGGCGGGCCGCGCCATCGCCGCCGCAGGTGGCGGGGGCGATGACCATCGGAACCGCCGCTCGCCGCGCCGACCTGCCCGCTCGGCGCTGAACGATCGCAGCGGACCGGCCCGGTAATTACGCTGCCGCTCAGCCGAAGGGACCGGCCGTCCCGCCGGCCCCTCTTCAGCCCTAGGAGACGTGTTGACCACTCCCGGAAAGGATCGCAGCGATCGCAGTCCGTGGAACTGGCTGTTGATTGTACCGATCATCCTTCCTTTGTTGCCATTCCTCTTCAACGCCGACGGGCCCCGGCTCTTCGGCTTCCCTCGTTTCTACTGGCTCCAGCTCGCTTTCATCCTGGTCGGCGTCACCTGCACCACGATCGTCTACCAGATGACCAAGCGGAAGCGGTGAACCGATGAGCGAGCACCTGACTGAGATCATCATCTTCACCTTCCTGTTCCTGCTGGTCAGCGCCATGGGCTTCGTGGCCGCCCGCTGGCGCCGCCCCAAGGACCTCGCGACGCTCGACGAGTGGGGGCTGGGGGGCCGGAGCTTCGGCTCGTGGATCACCTGGTTCCTCGTCGGCGGCGACCTCTACACCGCCTACACCTTCGTCGCGGTGCCGGCGCTGCTGTGGGGAGCCGGGGCCACCGGCTTCTTCGCCGTGCCGTACACGATCGTGGTCTACCCCATCGTGTTCCTCGTGCTGATCCGGCTCTGGTCGGTCTCGCACGTCCACGGCTTCGTCACCCCGGCGGACTTCGTCCGGGCGCGGTTCGACTCCCCCACTCTCGCGCTGCTGATCGCCATCACCGGCATCGTCGCGACGATGCCCTACATCGCGCTGCAACTCGTCGGCATCGAGGCCGTGCTCAAGACGATGGGCGTGACCGGCCACCTGCCGATCATCATCGCGTTCGCCATCCTGGCCGCCTACACCTACCAGTCGGGCCTGCGCGCCCCGGCGTTGATCGCCTTCGTCAAGGACACGCTGATCTACCTTGTGATCATCGTCGCGATCATCGTCATCCCGGCGAAGCTGGGCGGCTGGGACGGGATCTTCGATGCGGCCAAGGCCAAGTTCGACGCCACCCCGGCGCAGGGCGACGGCCCGCTCCTCAACGCCAGCAACCAGCTCCAGTACGTCACGCTGGCCCTGGGCTCGGCACTCGCGCTGTTCCTCTACCCGCACAGCGTCACCGGCGTGCTGGCGTCCAAGAACCGCAACGTGATCAAGCGGAACATGTCCGCACTGCCCGCCTACAGCCTGCTGCTCGGCCTGATCGCGCTGCTCGGCTACATGGCCATCGCCGCCGGGGTCAAGCCCATCGGCACCGACAACAACACGATCGTCCCGCAGCTCTTCGACAAGATGTTCCCCGACTGGTTCGCCGGCGTCGCCTACGCCGCCGTCGGCATCGGCGCGCTGGTCCCCGCCGCGATCATGTCGATCGCGGCCGCGAACCTGTTCACCCGCAACATCTACCGCGAGTACCTGAAGCGGGACGCCACCGACGCCGACGAAGCCCGCGTCTCGAAGATCACCTCGCTGCTCGTCAAGGTCGGCGCGGTGCTGTGCATCCTGTTCCTGGACACCGGCTTCTCCATCGACCTACAGCTCATCGGCGGCGTCATCATCCTGCAGACCCTTCCGGCGGTGGCGCTCGGCCTCTACACCCGCTGGCTCCACCGGACCGGTCTGATCGCCGGCTGGATCGCCGGCATGGCAGCCGGGATGATCATGCTCTACAACATCTCCAACCCGGCCACCGGCAAGATGCACTTCGCCGGATCGGCGTTCCCGCTGTCGAAGCTGGGCTTCGACACCAAGATGACCGTCTACGCGGGCATCCTGGCCCTCCTCATCAACCTGGCCGTCGCCGTCATCGGCACGTTCATCGCCCGGGGCGCCAAGATGGCCGAGGGCAACGACGTCACCCAGCCCGACCACTACTTCGCCGACGAGGGCGACCCCCGCGTCAAGGAACTCGACCTCACCCATTGAGAACCGGCCCGCTCCCGCCCTCCCGGCGAGGGCCGGAGCGGGCCGCCGTGGTCTTACCGCACGGGAACCGTCCCTGTACTGTCACGATCATGGTGCGGGAAAGGGGCGGCGGAACGGATGGCCGGAGACGCGTGAACCGACTGGGGGTGATGTCGTTGGCCGTCGTCCTGACCGCGTGTTCCCCCGCCCCTCCGGCCTCCTCCGCCCCCGCCGCCGGACCGCCACGGTCCGACCTCGCCCTCGCCGTCCAGGCCGCCGCCGACGACCTGGTGACGCGTGGCGCACCGGGGGCCGTGGTCCACGTCCACGACGCCGGCGTGACCCGGGAGGCCGCCGCGGGTTTCGCGGACGCCGCCGCAGGCGTTCCGATGCGGCCCGACCACCGGTTCCGGATCGCGAGCATCACCAAGACCTTCACCGCCGCCGTCATCCTCCAACTCGTCCGGGAACGCGAACTCTCGCTGGAGGACACGCTGAGGAAACTGCTCCCCGGCGTCGTACCCGGCGCCGACGGCGTGACGGTGAAGCAACTGCTCTCCCACACCAGCGGCATCCCGGACTACCTGACCGATCCCCGTTTCTCGACCATCATCACGAAGGACGGCCGGCACACCCGGAACTGGCCGCCCCGGGCGCTGCTGGGCTATGCCGGAAAACCCTCCCAGCGAGGGGTCCACCACTACTCGAACAGCAACTTCATTCTGCTCGGACTCATCATCGAGAAGACCACCGGACGGCCGTACGGTCAGGTGGTCCGCTCACGGATCACCGAGCCGCTGGCGCTGCGCGCCACCGAACTAACCGATGATCTTCTGCCGCACCGGCTCGCCCGAGCCCGCTACGGCGACGACCAGGGGGCGACGCGGGTGAGCTCCTCCATCTTCTGGTCGGCCGGAGGACTGGTGTCGACCGCACGGGACGTGGCGGCCTTCTATCGGGCGTTGTTCACCCGCTCCCTGCCCGAGGGAAATGCGATGACGGACCACGGAGGGCTGGGAATCTTCCCCGAAGAACTGCCGTGCGGCATTCGCGCGTGGAGTCACTCGGGACTGATCCACGGCTATTCCGGGGTCGCCATGAGCAGCGAGGACGGCCGCCGCCAGGTGGTCATCCAGCTCAACCACTCCGACCACGGCGGGGTCGTCTCACAGGCGCGGAAACTGATGTGCCGGTAGCGGTCGGCTTCGGAAGCCGTCAGCGCGACGATGGCCTGGACGGTCGAAAGATCCCTGGCCGACAGTCGATCCGCAATGACCAATGAACTCACCTGTGGCTCGCGGTTCGACAGGCAACAACCCGAGGCCCGGTTCCGCCGCCGGCGGATTGTCGAGGAGCCGACCGCGGATGCCCTCGATCGTCGGGCATCCCTAGGCGTCGATCCGCCGGGTCGGCGGCACTCACGGATCCCGCTCAAGCCATAATCCGTGGTACTTCTCGGCATCCGACCGGCCATTCCCAGAGAATGCCGGAATCGCTTCCGAACGGCCCCCATCCCGCAACCGCCTCCGGGAGGCGATTCCAGGCCGGAAAGCCGGGAAACACGAAAAGGGCCGTTCTCTGACGAAGTCAGAGAACAGCCCTTCCCATGAAAGATTGTCCGGCGGCGACCTACTCTCCCACACCGTCCCCGGTGCAGTACCATCGGCG
>NZ_JBIAMC010000014.1:166448-218174 GCF_042873875.1 Streptosporangium sp. NPDC004379 | reverse complement strand
AGTCGTCGAGGCCTTCGCCACCGGACTCGCCGAACTCCCCGCCGAACACGCTCCGCAGTACTATGAATACGCTTACGACATGTCCGCGCCCGAGGTGCGGCGCCTCCTGGAGGAGATCATGAAGTCTGCCACCTGGCCCGTCTACAGCCCCTTCGCCCGCGAGCACTACGGCCGCGGCATGGCGGACGGCGAAGCGAAAGGCAAAGCGGAAGGCAGAACAGAAGGCAAGGCCGAGGAGGCCGCCAGGCTGGTCCTGCTGGTGCTGAACGCCCGCGGCCTCGACGTCCCCGACGACGTCCGCACCCGGATCGCCTCCTGCACCGACCTCGACCTCCTGGAGATCTGGGCGACCCGCGCGGCGACCGCCCGGACCACCCACGACCTGTTCCACGAGACGAGCGAAGAGAACCACTGACGAAAACCCGCCCGCGAGTAGGGGCCGGCTTCCATCGGCCGGCGCGCCGGCTGCGGCTCCGGCTCCGGCTCCGGCTCCGGCTCCGGCTCCGGTGGCATCGGAACTCCTCTCCGGCGGAGATGCCGGGAAGCTCATGGGCTGAGCCGTCGCGCGCCGCCGGTACGGTCACCGTACCGGCGGTGTTTCCGCGCTCGGCCGGGAAAACAGTACGGCGTGCCAGAATGCACCATGACGCTGCCGACGCTGACCGTGGTGAGCGGGCCTCCGGGCTCAGGCAAGACGACCCTGGCCCACCGGCTCGCCCGGGAGCTCGGCCATCCGGCGATCATCCGTGACGAGATCAAGCAGGGCATGACCGACGCCGCCGGCGGCCGCGACCCCGGGGCGAGCGCGGCGCTCAACCTGCCGGTCCTGAGGGTGTTCTTCGACGTCCTCGGCCTGCTCACACGGGCCGGGGTCAGCGTGGTCGCCGAGGCCGCGTTCCAGGACCGGGTGTGGCGGCCGAACCTTCAGCCGCTCACCGGTCTCGCGCGGATCCGCGTCATCCGCTGCGTCGTCGACGCCGCGCTCGCGGGCGAGCGCATCGCCCGGCGCGCCGCCCACGACGCCCACCGGGCCGCCCATGCCGACCACGACCTGCTGAAGGCGATCGCGGCGGGCGAGCACGACCTGGCCGCCTTCGGCTGGATCAGCATGGACCTGCCGACGCTGACCGTGGACACCACCGGCGACTACGACCCGCCCCTGCCCGACATCACCGCCTTCGCCACGGAACGCGCCACCTCGTGAGACGGGGTCTCCGCGTGCCTCCGGCCCCGGATCCAGACGGTACGGTCTCCCCGTGACGGAACGACGTGCGATTCTCAGCGGCTCCACCTTCGAGGAGGAGATCGGTTACGCCCGGGCGGTGGTGGACGGGGATCTGGTCCACGTGTCGGGCACCACCGGGTTCGACTACGCGACCATGACGATCTCCGACGACGTGGTCGAGCAGGCCGAGCAGTGCCTGCGCAACATCGGCGCGGCTCTGGCCGAGGCGGGCTGCTCGTTCGCCGACGTCGTGCGGGTGCGGTACCTGCTGCCTGACCGCGAGGACTTCGAGCCCTGCTGGCCGACGCTGCGGCGTCACTTCGGTGGGGTCCGCCCGGCCGCGACGATGCTCGTGTGCGGCCTGGCCGATCCCCGGATGAGGATCGAGATCGAGGTCGACGCGCGCCGCCCCCGGACGCGGGACGCCTCCCCGGCCTGACCACCGGACGAAGCCTGACCACCGGACACCGCATACGGCATGGCCCCCGGACGTGACCTGAGCCCCGCTCCGTCCGCGCCCGGATCGGGGGTGTCGTTCGCGGGCCGGGCGGACTAGCGTGCTGGATCATGACCGAGGCGGGCGGGCGGATGATCGGGGGGCGTTACCGGCTGGTCGAGGCGGTCGGCGCCGGGGGCATGGGCCGGGTGTGGCGGGGCCACGACGAGCTGCTGGACCGTGAGGTCGCGGTCAAGGAGCTGATCCTCCCGCCGCACGAGGACGCGGCCCGGCGGCGGACGCTGGAACGGCGGGCGCTGCGCGAGGCGCGGGCGGCGGCCCGGCTGAGTCATCCCGGGATCGTCACCGTGCACGACGTCGTCACCGGCGACGGTGGCCCGATGATCGTGATGGAGTTCCTCGACGGCCCCTCGCTGTCGGCGGAGATCAGGCGGCTGGGCCGGCTGGACCCCGTCCGGACGGCGCGGATCGGCCTGGCGATGGCCGAGGCGCTGGCGGAGGCTCACGCGGCCGGGATCGTGCACCGCGACCTGAAACCCGCCAACGTGCTGCTCGCCGGGGACCGGGTGGTGATCACCGACTTCGGCATCGCGCACCTGGCCGAAGAGACCGCCCTGACCACCTCCGGCGCGGTGCTGGGCACTCCGGCGTTCATGGCCCCCGAGCAGGCCGGTGACCTGCCGGTCACCGCGGCGGCCGATCTGTGGTCGCTGGGGGCGACGCTGTACGCCGCGTCCGAGGGCCGCCCGCCGTACACCGGGGCGACCGTGCTGGCGGTGCTGGCGGCCCTGATCACCGCCGAGCCCGCCCCACCCGAGCACGCCGGGCCGCTGCTGGCTCCGGTCCTGACGAGTCTGCTGTGCCGGGACCCCGCGCGGCGCCCGGACGCCCGGCAGGCGGCGCGGGCGCTGGCCTCGATCATGGACGCCGCGTCCGTCGCCGCGACACCGCCTCCGGCCCCGACCCCGACCCCGGCCTCGACTCCGGCTCCGGCTCCGGCTCCGGCTCCGGCGGACACGGCTCCGCCGGCGGCTCCCGCACGATTGGAGGAGGCCCCGGTTCCGGCGCCGTTGGAGAAGGCGGCGGCCAGGGCGAAAACCCACGCGGGAGCCGCCACGCCGGATCCGGTGCGGCCGAAGACGACCACGACCCCGGACCCGGCGCGGACGTCCGGGGCCTCCCCGTCCCGGCGCCGGATCCTGCTGCTGGGCGGGCTCGGCGTCCTGACCGCCGCCGTCCCGGGCGCGGTGCTCCTCCTCGGCCCGGAGACCGGAGCCGTTCCGGAGACCGGAGCCTCCCCCGGAACCGGAGCCGCCGCGGACCGGTCCGGCGCCGGAACCCCGGATCCGGCGGGCCGCACCGGCAGCTCCCCCGGCCCGTCCGGCTCCGGGACCCCGGGCCCGGCCGCGACCCCGGCGGTCACCCCGGACCCCGGCGGCACCGCCCCGCCGGGGTCCGGGGCGTGGCGCCCGGCCGCCGTGCTGACCGGTCACGCCGACCACGTCTACGCCGTGGCCTTCAGCCCAGACGGGCGGACGCTGGCCACCGGCGGCGGCGACGGCACGGTACGGCTGTGGGACGTGGCGGGTCTCAGGAGCACGTCGGCGCTCACCCATGTCGGCCCCGTCTCCGCGGTGGCGTTCAGTCCCGACGGCAGGCTGCTGGCCGCGGGCGGCGACGACGTGCCGGTACGGCTCTGGGACGCGAAGAGCCGCGCGCCCGTCGCCTCCCTCGGCGGTATGGGCCCCGGCGCGGCGCTCGCGTTCGCCCCCGGCGGGAGGATCCTGGCCGGAGGCGGTGACCGTGCCGTGCAGCTGTGGGACGTGACCACCCGCCGGATCATCGCCACGCTGCCGCACGCCGACTTCGTGAGCGCGGTGGCGTTCAGTCCCGACGGGAGGCTCCTGGCCGCCATCGGCGGCGAGGAGACGGTCCGGCTGTGGGATGTGAAGAGCCGGAAGACCGCCACGGGCCTGGCCGAACGCACCCGGGGCGTCTCCACCCTGGCGTTCGGCCCGGACGGGAGCCTCCTGGCCGGAGGCGGCGACGACGAGACGGTGCGGTTGTGGGACGTGGCGAGCCGGAAGGCCGTCGCCGTGCTCACCGGCCACCGCAACTACGTGTCCCGGGTGGTGTTCAGCCCGGACGGCCGGCTGCTGGCCTCCGGCGGCGGCGACCGTACGGCACGGCTGTGGCGAGCCGGCTGACCGCCTGACCAGCGAGCCGGCGGATCGGCGGAGCGGACGGCGCTCCGGAGGCCGCGGTCCCGGTTCCGGCCCCGCGCGAGCCCGGGTCCACCGGCCGGCGGTCGTTTCATGAGGGCGAGGGCGATGCGGGAGGCCGAGGAGATGGCCCGGGGCCTCCACCGTAGCGCTCATCACGCAGGCCGTGGGGACCGCTCTTGGAACGGGGCGGTGGGCGGTGCATCATCGAGATCCCGCCCCGTGACGGCCCCAGACCGGCCATTCGAAGGAGAACGCCCGTGTCCCAGCGCGCCGACCTGCACGACCTGCACGAGGAGCTCGTACGGCTCCGTCATGACCTGCACCGCGAGCCGGAGATCGGCCTCGACCTGCCGCGCACCCAGGAGAAGGTGCTGCGCTTCCTCGACGGACTGCCGCTGGAGGTCGGCACGGGCCGGGCGCTGAGCTCGGTGACCGCCGTGCTGCGCGGAGCGCTGCCGGGGCCGACGGTGCTGCTGCGGGGCGACATGGACGGCCTGCCGGTGACCGAGCGCACCGGCCTGCCGTACGGCTCGGCCGTCGAGGGGGCGATGCACGCCTGCGGGCACGACCTGCACACCGCGATGCTGGCCGGGGCGGCGCACCTGCTGTCGGCGCGCCGGGACCGGCTGGCCGGATCGGTGGTGTTCATGTTCCAGCCGGGCGAGGAGGGGCACGGCGGGGCGAGGATCATGCTCGACGAGGGGGTGCTCGGGCTGACGGGCGAGCCGCCCGTCGCCGCGTACGGCATGCACGTGATCAGTGCGGAGATCCCGCACGGGCTGTTCGTCTCCAGGGCCGGGACGGCCATGGCGGCGGCGGACAAGCTGGGGGTCACGGTGCGCGGCCGGGGCGGGCACAGCTCAGCGCCGCACCGGGCCAAGGACCCGATCCCGGCGGCGTGCGAGATGGTGACCGCGCTGCAGACGATGGTGACGCGGGGCTTCGACGTCTTCGACCCGGTGGTGGTCACGGTGGGCAGCTTCCACGCGGGCACCGTCGACAACGTCATCCCCGACGAGGCCCGGTTCGAGGTGACACTGCGGTCGTTCTCGGCCGAGGCGCACGCGCGGGTGCGGGAGGCGGTGCCGGCGCTGGTGCGCGGCATCGCGGCGGCCCACGGCCTGGAGGCGGACATCGAGTACGTGGTGAACTACCCGGTCACCGTGAACGACCCGGCCGAGGCCCGGCACGTGGAGGAGACGGTCCGTGAGCTCCTCGGCGAGCACCGCCACCGTCCCATGCCGCGGCCGCTGACCGGGTCGGAGGACTTCTCCTTCGTCGGGCAGCGGGTGCCGTCGGCGTTCGTCTTCCTGGGTGCCTGCCCCAGGGACGCCGATCCGGGCGGGATGCCCTACAACCACTCGCCCGAGGCGTTCTACGACGACGGCGTGCTGGCGGACGGGGCCGCGGTCTACGCCGGGCTGGCCGAGCGGCGGCTCTCGGCCGCCGCACCCGCCTGACGGTCCCGTCGCCGGTGGGCCGCCCGCCGCCGGCCGTCCCACCCGGGTGGCGGCTCAGGCGGGCCCGCCCGCCGGATGCACGCGACCGGCCGGGTCCACGCGGCCGGTTCGCCGTACTCGCCCGGCGGGTTCCGGCGTCCGGCCGTCACCCCGCGGCGGGGCCGGCGGCCTCACGGAGCGCGGCGAGCAGGTTCCGTACCCGCTCGCGGGTCTCGCCGGGCCCGCCGGCGGTCAGCGCGGACCCCATCCCGCAGGCGACGGCCCCGGCGGCGATCCACTCCGGCGCGGTGTCCGCGGTGACGCCGCCGGTGGGCACCAGCGGCGCCTGGGGCAGGGCCGCCCGCACGTCGCGCAGCCAGCCCGGTCCGAACGCGGAGGCGGGGAAGAGCTTGACCGCGTCGGCGCCCAGCTCCAGGGCCCGGACGATCTCGGTCGGGGACGCCGCGCCCGGGATGACGGGCACGCCGTACCGGTGGCCGGTGCGGATCACCTCGGGGTGCAGGCTCGGCGAGACCAGGAAGCGGGCCCCGGCCTCGACGGCGGCGCGCGCGGCGGCCTCGTCGAGGACCGTGCCGGCGCCGACCAGCGCGTCCGGCGGGGCCTGCGCGACCGTCTCGCGGATCGCGCGCAGCGCGTCCGGCGTGGTCAGCGCCACCTCCAGGGTGCGCAGGCCGGCGTCCAGCATGCCGCGCGCCACGTCGGTCGCCTCGGCCGCGCCCGCGGACCTGACGATGCCGAACACCCGTTGCGCGACGGCCCGGCGGGTGATCTCCCAGCGGTACATCTTTGTCTTCTCCTCGTCTCGTTCCGTTCCGGCCGTTCAGCGGTGCACGGTCTCGCCGCCGTCGACGAACGCGGCCAGCGCGCGGTCGCGCTGGGACGCCGACGGCAGGCCCTCGACGTCGGTGACCGACTGGATCGTCAGGGCGGCGACCGTGGCGCCCTCCGCCAGCGCCCGCTCCGGGCCGAGCCCGCGCAGCGTGGCGGACAGGAACCCGGCCGCGAACGCGTCCCCCGCCCCCACCGGGTCCACCACGGGCACCTCGAAGGCGGGCCGGTTCCAGGAGCCCTCGGCGGTCACGGCCGTCGCCGACCGGTCGGGGTTCTTGACCACCACGGTGCCGACGCCGTCCGCCCGGAGTCGGGCGACGGCGTCGGCGGCGCGCCGGCCGGTCAGGAGCTCCAGCTCTTCCGCGCCGGCCAGCAGGATGTCCGCGCGGGACAGCAGCGGCTCCACGACCTCCCGCCACCGCCCGGCGTCGCCGAGCTTGCGGCGGACGTTGGGGTCGAAGGACACCGAGACGTCCCGCTCACGGGCCAGCTCCAGCAGCCGTCCGGTCGCCCGGCGGGTTTCCTCCGACAGCATCGGCGTGATGCCGGTCAGGTGGAGCAGCCGGGCGCCGTCCAGCGCCGCGGGGCCGGGCCAGTCGCCGGAGGCGTGGCAGGCCGCCGATCCGGCCCGGTGGTACTGCACGTCGATCGCCCGGGCGGGGTGGCTGTCGCGGATGAGCACCCCGGTCGGGTGCCGCTCGTCGGTCTGCGCGTGCGACAGGTCGACGCCCTCAGCGCGCAGGTCGGCGAGGACCGCCTCGCCCGCCGGGTCCGCGCCGACCCGGCCCAGCCACCGTACGGCGTGGCCGAGCCGTGCCAGTCCGATCGCCACGTTGCCCTCGGCTCCGGCCACCGAGCGGCGGAAGCTGCGGGCGCGGGCCAGCGGCACTCCGGGCTCGGCCACCATCAGGAGCATGCACTCCCCGTACGTCACGACCTCGGCCACAATCCCACCTCATTAAATATTATTTAATCGACCACTGTTGCCGCGATGATCGCCGCCGTCCCGGCTCCTCCCGCACCGGAGACCCACGATGGCCGTACGGCGGCGTCCTTCATCGGAAACCGTGTTCCAGCGGGGCGCCCTCGGCCCCGGGGACGCGCAGCCGCCACAGCGCCCCGCCGGAGTGCGCGGTGACGCTGTCGCCGAGCCGGCCCCCGTCGGTCACGTAGAGCGCGTCGCCGTCGAAGGCGCAGTTGGTGGGCGTCGCGGGACCGGTCAGCCGGGCCGCCTCGCGCCCTCCGGCGTCGAGGACGTGCACCGCCCCGGAGCCGACCCCGGTGACGAACAGCCGCCCGTCCGCCGCGGCGCACAGGCCGTCCACGAGCGCGCGTTCGTCGTCGAAGACGTGCAGGACCCGGATCGCGCCGCCGGCCGTACGGTGGACCACCCGGCGGGTGTACGACTCGGTCCAGATCACCCCGTCGCCGCCGGGGTGGGCGATGATCCCGTTGGGGTACACCGGCCCGAGGTCGGCGACCACCTCGGCCGTGCCGCCGGCGGAGACGGCGTACACGTATCCGGGGTCGGGGCGCTCCACCGGGTCGAAGCGGCCGGGGTCGGTGACGTAGAGGAGGCCGTCGGCGGCGAAGGCCAGGTCGTTGGGAGCGCGCATGGGCCGGCCGCCGGCCTCGGCGGCGAACATCTCGACGCGGCCCGCGGCGTCGACGACCTGGACGCCGGGGACGCGGGGGTCCTCGGACCGCCACGGCCCGACGACGCCGCCGTTCTGGGTGACGAACAGCCTGCCGCCGGCGCCGCGCGCGGTCGCGTTGGGGCCGCCGCCGACGCGGGCGTACGGCCGCACGCCCTCGCCCGGCGTGTACAGGCTGACCAGGCCCCGGTAGGTCTCGACGAACGCGACCGCGCCGCCGTCCAGTACCGACGGACCCTCCGGCCAGGCCAGATCCGCGCCGACCCGCTCGGCCGTCATCTCACGCCTCCCGCGGCGGCGCTTCCCCCGGCGGCGCTTCCCCCGGCGGCGCTTCCCGTGGCCGGTCCCCCGGCGGAGACGTCGGCGGCCTCTCCGCCGGAGGCTTCGGCGGCCTCCGCGGCGGCCCGCCCGCCGCCCAGCCGCCGGACGTCGCGGGTGGCCTCGTCGAGCAGCGCCAGCATGCGGTTCCGCGCGCCCTCGGCGTCCTGGTCGCGTACGGCCTCGGCGACGTCGCGGTGCCACTCGTAGCCGCGCTTGATCGACACGCGGTGGCCGTGGACGTAGCGGTCGCGGGCCTGCAGGCCGATCTCGATGACCACGGCGAGCTGCTCCACCAGCTCGTTGTGGGTCGCGGCGATGAGCGCCCGGTGGAACCGCAGGTCGGCGTCGACGATGGACTCGTCGGCGGGGTCGGCCCGTTCCATGTCGGCCAGCGCCGCCTCCATCTCCGCCAGATCCTCCCCGGTGCGGCGGCGGGCGGCGAGGGCCGCCGCCGACGGCTCGACCATGGCCCTGATCTCGGCGAGCTTCTCCAGCATCGACGGGTCGGTGAACGCCTCGAACTGCCAGCGGAGCACGTCCGGGTCGATGAGGTTCCAGGCCCGCCGCTCGCGCACGAACGTTCCCCGCTTGGGCCGGGCGTCGATCAGCCCCTTGCCCGCCAGCACCTTGAGCGCCTCGCGGATCGCGGTCCTGCTGACGTCGAACTCGACGGCGAGGGCGTCCATGTCGAGGGTGTCCCCGGGGACGAGCTCGCCCCTGACGACGCGCAGCCCGACGCCGTCCACGACCCGGCCGTGCATCCCCCGGTCCGGATATCTCCTCATGCCTCCCGCTCTCCTGTCGTCCGCAGGTGGTGATCAGCCATGTTCGACGACCACCCGCCAGGTCGTCCTCCCGGAGGCGGGCACGGCCGCCGTCTCGCCGTCCGCCGCCTGTGAGCGATCATGCACGGCGCCGAGCATAGGCTCCACCCCGAAGCTGCGGTAGGGCGGGCCGCCGTCCCAGGCGTATCCGCCGAGGTTCCGCCAGACGCCGAACCCCACGGGGCCGTGCTCGCTCTCCAGGCCGAACCGCAGCGCCGCCTCCCCCGTGGTGACGCGCAGCGACGCCAGCCCCGGCAGCAGGCAGAACGCCGCGCCGCCGTCGTCGGGGCCGAGCACGTCGAACCGGCCGGTCCCGGCGGGGCGCGGCCAGTGCCCGGTCAGGGGGCCGGGCCCGCCGTACGGCCACACCCGGGCGGGGTGACCGTGCGGGACCTCGACCCGGAGGCCCGGCTCGGGGACCAGCAGCGCGTGGAAGGCCCAGACGAACGGGTATCCCGGCTCCGCGCGCAGCTCGTAGTCCACCGTGATCCGCTCCCCGGCGGTGATCCGGCGCGAGAGGCGGTAGTCGCCGGTCTCCACGGCGGCCTCGGCGGCGTCGCCGGTCCACGGCAGCGCCCAGACCTCGCCGTGGTCGGGCTCGCCGACGACGGTGGGGAAGCACTCCTCGACCCCGCCCACGTCGACGAAGGCCGCACCGGGCGTCACCCCGGCGCGCCGCGGGTCGGGCCGGGACCACAGCCACTCGCGCCCGCCGGGGCCGGTGAGCGAGTCCCACCGGCCGCCGCGCCGGACGTCGACCGCGACGCGGAACCCGCCGGGGTCCCCGAGCACGCTCACCATTCGGTCAGGCTCCCGTCGTCGCGCCGCCAGACGGGTGAGCGCCAGCGGTGGCCGCGGGCCGCCGCGCGCTCCACCTCGGCGGCGTCCACCTCGATGCCGAGCCCGGGGGCGTCCATCAGCGGCACGTGGCCGTCGGCGTAGGCGAAGACGGTGGGGTCCACCAGGTAATCCAGCAGGTCGGCGTGCTCGTTGTAGTGGATGCCGAGGCTCTGTTCCTGGATGAGCAGGTTGGGGGTGGCGAAGCCGACCTGGAGGCTGGCCGCCAGGGCGATCGGCCCGAGCGGGCAGTGCGGCGCGAGGGACACGTCGTGCACCTCGGCCAGCGCGGCGATCCGCCGGGTCTCGGAGATCCCCCCGGCGTGGGAGATGTCGGGCTGCGCCACCGCGATGCCCGCCTCCAGGGCGGGGCGGAAGTCCCAGCGGGAGTACAGCCGCTCTCCGGTGGCGATGGGGATGCTCGTCGAGGCGGTCACCGCCGCCAGCTCGCGGGTCAGCTCGGGCACCACCGGCTCCTCGACGAAGAAGGGCAGGTACGGCTCCAGCAGCGGCAGGACCCGGCGCGCCATGGGCAGCGTCATGCGGCCGTGGAAGTCGAGCGCGACGTCGACCCCGTCGCCCACCGCCTCGCGCACCGCGGCGAGCCGGGCGGCGATCTCCTTGGTCTCGGCGGGCGTGTCCAGGAGCCGCAGCGCCCCGGAGGCGTTCATCTTGACCGCGGTGAAGCCCGCCTCGACCTGGGCGAGCGCCGCCTCGGCGACGTCGGAGGGGGTGTCGCCGCCGATCCAGCTGTAGACGCGGATCCGGTCACGGACCGGGCCGCCCAGCAGGCGGTGCACCGGGACCCCGTACGCCTTGCCCGCGATGTCCCACAGTGCCTGGTCGATCCCGGCGACGGCGCTGGACAGCACCGGGCCGCCCCGGTAGAAGCCGCCCCTGGTCAGGACCTGCCAGTGGTCCTCGATGCGCAGCGGGTCGGCGCCCACGAGGTAGTCGGACAGCTCCTCCACGGCCGCCGCCACCGTGGCGGCCCGGCCCTCGACCACCGGCTCCCCCCAGCCGGTGATCCCCTCGTCGGTGTCGATCCGCAGGAACAGCCAGCGGGGGGCGACCGGGTAGGTCTTGAGTGAGGTGATGCGCATGGGTCCTTCGATCAGTCCGAGTCCTTGACGACGCTCCAGCCGCCGTCGACGGTCAGCGAGGCGCCGGTGACGTAGGAGGCCTCGTCACTGGCGAGGAACGCCACCGCGGCCGCCACCTCCTCGGGCGCGCCGAGCCGTCCGGCGGCCGTGGCGCGGGCGCTGCGCTCCCGGCCGGCCTCGTCGACGCCGTCCCAGGCGGCGGTGAGGACGGGGCCCGGCAGTACGGCGTTGACCCGGACCTCGGGCCCGTACTCCACCGCGAGCTGGCGGGACAGGGACAGCAGGCCGCCCTTGGAGGCGGCGTAGGCGGGACGGCCGGGCAGGCCGAAGTTGGCGTGCACGCTGGAGACGGCGACGACCGCGCCGCGCGAGCGGCGCAGCTCCCCGGCGAAGGCGGCGACGCCGAGGTAGAGGCCGGTGAGGTTGACGGCGAGCTGGGCGTTCCAGTCCGCCAGGCCCACCTCGTGGGCGGCTCCCGCGCGCAGCGTGTAGGCGTTGCCGACCAGCACGTCCAGGCGGCCGTGGAGGTCCAGGACCAGTTCGCGCAGCGCCCGCCAGTCCTCGGGTGAGGAGACGTCGCAGCGGGCGTGGCGGGTCCGCGGCGTCGCGGCGGCGAGCCGCCCGCCGGCCTCGTCGTCGACGTCGGCGACGACCACCGAGGCGCCCTCGGCGGCCAGGCGCCGCACGACGGCGGCGCCGATGCCGCGGGCGCCGCCGGTGACGACGGCGGCCTTGCCCTCGAAACGCCCGCCCGCGCCGGAGGCAGGACCGTCCACGCCGGAGGTCCCGTCCGTCCTGGAGGCAGGACCGTCCACGCCGGAGGCCGGGCCGTTCGTCCCGGGGACCGGGCCGCCCGCCCCGGGGGCCGGGCCGCTCACGCCGGGAGTCCCACGCGGCGCTCGCCGCTGCGGATCTGCTGGATGACCACGGCCACGACCAGCAGGAGGCCCTTGGCGACGTTCTGCCAGAAGGGGTTGATGCCCAGCAGCGTCATGCCGTTGGTGAGCACGCCGAGCAGCACCACGGCCAGCAGGGTGCCGCTGACCGCGCCCTTGCCGCCGCGCATGGCGCAGCCGCCGAGCGCCGCGGCGGTGATCGCCTCCAGCTCCAGTCCCTCGGAGCCGGAGATCGGCTGGCCCGAGCCGGTCCTGGCGGTGATCAGCACGCCGCCCAGGGCGGCGATGACGCCGGTCGCCAGGTAGACGCCCAGGATGTAGCGGTTGATGTTGATCCCGGCCAGCCGGGCCGCGATGTCGTTGCCGCCGATCGCGTAGATGTTGCGGCCGATGTCGGTGTACTTCAGCAGCACGTGTACGGCCAGCGCCACGATGATCAGCACCCAGATGAGCGTCGGGATCCCGGCGACGGCTCCCCGGGCGAGGAAGACGAAGACCGGGTCGCTCCCGGTGTAGCCCTGCGCGCGGCCGTTGGAGACGAGCTGCGCCACGCCCTTGAACGCGGCCAGGGTGGCCAGCGTGGCGATCACCGGGTTGACCCGGCCGTAGACGATGACGCACCCGTTGACCAGCCCGCACAGCGCGCCGATCACGAGGGCGCCCAGGATGCCGAGCGGGGCGCTCCCGGTGGTCGCTGTGAAGATCATCGCTGAGGCGACGGACGCCAGGCCCGCGACGGAACCGACGGAGATGTCCAGGGCGCCGAGGATGATCACCATGGTCTGGCCGATGGCCAGCAGACCGGAGATCGCCACGGCGGTGCCGATCGTCTTGAGGTTGGCGGTGCCGAAGAACACCGGCTCGCGGGCGCCGATCAGCGCGACGAGCAGCACGAGCGCGATGAGAAGGCTGATGTTCTGCACGCCCGCGCCGTCGAGCACCCGGCGCACCGCCGAACGCCGTTCCGGCGCCGCGATGGGCGCCTCCACCCGGGTCTGACTCACTGCCCCGCTCCCTCACTGGTGATCTGGTCGGCCATGGCGAGGGCGAGCACCTGCTCCTCACCGGCCTGGCGCCGGTCCAGCTCTCCGGTGACGCGGCCGTTCTGCATGACGACGATCCGGTCGGCCAGGCCGAGCACCTCGGGTAGTTCCGAACTGATGACGAGCACGGCGACGCCGTCCGCCGCCAGCCGGTCGATGATGGAGTAGATCTCCGCCTTGGCGCCGACGTCGACGCCGCGGGTCGGCTCGTCGAGGATGAGCACCTTGGGCCTCCTCGCCAGCCAGCGCGCCAGGACGACCTTCTGCTGGTTGCCGCCGGACAGGCGGCGCACCTCCGTCTCCACGGACGGCGCCTTGACGCGCAGCCGGTCGGCGTACTCGCGCACCAGCGCCCGCTCGGCGGCCCGCCGTACCAGGCGGAACCGGCTCAGCCGGTCCAGCACGGCCAGTGAGACGTTGTCGCGGACGGAGCGGTGCAGCAGCAGCGCCTGGGCCTTGCGTTCCTCGGGGGCCAGCCCGATCCCGGCGCGCACCGTGTCGGACGGGGAGCGCGGCCGCAGCCGGCGGCCCTCCAGCAGCACCTCGCCGGAGCGGATCGGCAGGTCGCCGACGACGGCGCGGGCCAGCTCGCTGCGCCCGGCGCCGACCAGGCCGGCGAGCCCGACGACCTCCCCGGCGCGCACCTCGAAGGAGACGTCGGTGACGTCGTCGGTCGTGACGCCGTTCAGGGTGAGCACGGGCTCGCCGGGCCGGTTGCGCTCCCGCTGGAACATGGCGGACAGATCGCGGCCGACCATCATCCGGACGAGCTCGTCCTCGCCGGTCTCCGCCGCGGGGCGCACGCCGGCCAGGCGGCCGTCCCGCAGCACGGCGACGCGGTCGGCCAGCCTGAGGATCTCCTGCATGCGGTGCGAGACGTAGACGATCGCGACGCCCTGGTCCCGCAGCCTGCGGATCAGCGCGAACAGCGCCGACACCTCGTGGTCGGAGAGCGAGGAGGTCGGCTCGTCGAAGGCCAGGACCCGCACCTCGCCGGTGAGGGCGCGCAGGATCTCCACGAGCTGACGCTGGGCCGGCGACAGCCGCTCCCCCGGGCAGCCGGGGTCGATCGCCCCGGCGAAGCCGAGCCGCTCCAGGTCGGCACGGGTCCGCTCGGCCAGCGCCCGGTGGCTGAACAGGCGGCCCTTGGCCGTCAGGGCGCCGACGTGGACGTTCTCGGCGACCGAGACGTGCGGGATGATCTCGGGTTCCTGGGCGATGACCCGCACCCCGGCGCGGCGCGCGTCGGCCGGGGAGCCGAAGGAGACCTCCTTCCCGCCGAGGAGCAGCCGGCCGTCGTCCGGCCGGTGGTCACCGGTGATGATCTTCAGTAGCGTCGACTTGCCCGCGCCGTTCTCGCCCATCAGGGCGAGCACCTCGCCGGGCCGGACGTCGAGCGTCACGTCGTCCAGCGCCCGCACGGCGCCGAACCGCTTGCCCAGGCCCTCCACGCGGAGGGCCGGGCCGCCCGTGGCCGGTTTCATGGTCGATGTCATGGCCGTCTTCCCACGTCGTACCGCGTCGTGCCGGTCAGGTGCAGACCACGCCGGCCTGCTGCCAGGTGCCCGCGTCGACCATCTCCGTCTTGGCGATGGTCCTGGGGGGAAGCTCGGCCTCGCCGCGGACCTTCTTCACCAGCGCCCCGGCGGCGGACCTGCCGACCTCGGTGCCGCTGATGAACAGCGCCGCGCGGTTGCCGCTCTCCTTGCCGGCCTTCCAGTCCTTGCAGGTCAGATAGGCGCCCAGGCCGACGCCGATGACGTCCTTCGCGCCGAACCCGGCGTTGGCCAGCGCGGTCACCGCTCCGGTCTCGCTCTCGTCGTTGCAGCCCCAGACCACCCAGTGCTTGACGGAGGCGTTGGCGGTGACGGTGGCCGCGGCCTTGTCCTGGGCCCCGGTCACGGTGTTGTCGGCGCCGAGGTCGATCTTCTTCACGCCGGTGACGCCCTCCTTCTGGAAGGCGTCCCAGGCGCCGCCGACCCGGTCCTGGCAGACCGACAGGTCCAGCTTGGTGACGCTGAGCACCGCGGTCTCCTCCGGCTTCCAGCCGGACTCCTTGAACAGCTCGGCGGCCTTCTTGCCGACCTGCTCGCCCATCATCGTGCCGTCGAATCCGACGAACGGGGCCTCCTTGCCGGAGCCGTCCTTGATGACGTCGTCGGAGGCCAGCAGCGGGATCCCGGCGGCGCGGGCCCGGTCGATGACCTGGGGGCCGATCTGCTGGTCGGGGACGACGACGGCGATGGCGTCGAACTTCTGGGCGATCGCGGTGTCGATCGCGCTGATCGCCTTGTCGGCGTCCTCGCCGACGTCGAACACGGTGACCTGGGCGCCGAGCCCCTTGGCGGCCTCCTTGGCGCCGTTCGCCTGGTCGACGAAGTACTGCTGGTCTCCCTGCTTCTGGATATAGGCGATCTTCACGGTCCCGTCCTTCTTGACCGTGGTCTCGCCGGAGGCCGTCTCCTGCCCGGAGGAGCAGGAGACGGTGCCCGCGGCGAGGGCCAGGAGACCGAAGGTGATGCCGATCAGGCGCATCCGCACATGGGTCATGGGGCGCGGTTCCTTCCACCGATGTCCACCCGTCCTCGGCGGGTGGCGAACATTAAATAGTATTTAATACACAGCACAGGAGAGCTTGTAAAGCGGTGAGGAGGGATCCGGTGACGGGCCCGAGCCCGGATCCGCGACGTGCGGACCCGGAGCGCACCCGCCGGACGGGGGAACGCCGGCGGCATATGAACCCGGGGGACGTGCCGCCGGCGTGCGGATCGGGAGCGCGCCCGCGTCACACGGCTCCGTGACGCGCGGACCGGAAGCGCGCCCGCGATACGTAAACCATCCGATGCGCCGCACCCGCCCCAGCGGCAACACTGGGCGGCGTGACCATGTCCTCCTCCGCCGGCGCGCGCCGCGTCGCCCTGCACCGGCGGGCGGACGTGGAGCCCCAGGAGATCGGCCTGGCCGACCACCGCGACCCGTTCGGCGACGCCGTCACGACCTGGAAGTACGCCCGCTGGACCGGCGAGGAGACGCCGATCGGCTTCCCCGCCGCCGAGCTGGTGCCGTCGTGGACGGCGAGCGCCCCGCCGGGGTCGTGGATCCAGGTCGAGCTGCGGGCCCGCACCGCGTCGGGCGACCTGACCCGCTGGTACGTGATGGGCCGCTGGGCCGAGGAGGACGGCGACATCCACCGCACCTCCCTGCCCGGACAGGGCGACGAGCACGGCGACGTCGCCGTGGACACCTACGTGGCGGCCCGCCCGGTGACGGCCTACAGGCTCAGGTTCACCCTGTACGGCTCGGGCGCGCGGGTCCACGGGACCGCGGTGATGGCCTCGGCCCCGGCGGACGCCGCTCCTCCGGACGCCGTCCACACTGACTCCTCGGACGCCGTCCACGCCGCTCCCTTGGGTGCCGTCCACGCGGCCCCCCGCGCCGGCGCCGGTCATCGGGCCCCCACCGCGGCCGGAGCCGCGGACGCCCGGACCGCGGACGCCCGGACCGCGGACGCCGGGACCGTGCCGGCCGGGCACGTCGAGCTGGACGTGCCGTGCCGGTCGCAGAAGGTCCACGCCGGGCACTTCCCGCAGTGGGACGGCGGCGGGGCCAACTGGTGCGCCCCCGCCTCGACGAGCATGGTGCTCGCCTACTGGGGCCGCGGGCCCGCCGCCGCCGATCTGGACTGGGTCCCGCCGGACGACCCGTGCCCGGCCGTGGACCACGCCGCCCGCGGCATGTACGACCACGGCTACCAGGGCACCGGCAACTGGCCGTTCGGCGTCGCCTACGCCGGCCGCTACGGCCTCACCGGGTTCGTCACCCGGCTGCGCTCACTCGCCGAGCTGGAACGCCTGGTCCGCGCGGGGATCCCGGTCATCACCTCGCAGTCGTTCCGGGAGCACGAGCTGCCCGGCTCCGGCTACTCCACCGGCGGCCACATCATGGTCGTCGCCGGATTCACCGCGGACGGCGACGTGATCGTCAACGACCCCGCCGCCCCCGGCGACCACGAGGTGCGCCGGGTCTACCCGCGGGCCGCGTTCGGCGACGTCTGGCTCCGCTCGTCCGGCAGCGGGGGGATCGCGCACGTGATCCACCCGCCCGGCTTCTCCCTGCCCCCTTCCGACGGCAATTGGTGATCATGCTGAACGACTCTCCCATCCGCCCCGTCGACGTGGCCCGGGTGGACGACCGTCCCCTCTGGGTCGAGATCTCCGGGGAGGAGGTGTGGTGGGACGAGCCGCGTCCGCACGAGGGCGGGCGCAGGTGCGTGGTCCGGCGCGGCCCGGACGGCGTGCCGCGCGACGCGATCCCCCAGGGCTGGAACTCCCGCAACCGCCTCATCGAGTACGGCGGGCGCTCCTGGCGGCCGCTGCCGGACGGTGGCGTGGTGTTCACCGATTGGTCCGACCAGCGGATCTACCGGTACGGCGGGCGAACCGCGCCGGACGCCGCCGCCCCGGTGCCGCTGACCCCCGGCGACGGCGCCCGCTACGGCGACCTGTACCTGCCGCCGGGGCGCGCCGAGGTGTGGGCCGTGCGCGAGACGCACCCCGCCGGGCCGTCCGCCGGACCCGGGACCGACAAAGGCACGAGCACCGGCACCGGCACCGATTCCGGTGCGGACCCCGTGCCCGGTCCCGCGGAGGGGGCCGCGGCCGGGCCCCGCCGCGACCTGGTGGCGGTCCCGCTGGACGGCGGCCCGGTGCGGGTGATCGCCTCCGCCCAGCACTTCCTGGCGAACCCGCGCCTGTCCCCCGGCGGCACGCACGTCGCCTGGATCGGCTGGGACCACCCGAACATGCCGTGGGACGACACCGAGCTGTGCGTGGCCCCGCTGGGCGCCGCCGGTACGGCCGGGCCGTACCGGGTCGTGACGGGCGGGCTCGAGGAGTCGGTGGTCCAGGCCGAGTGGCGCGACGACGGCGCCCTGTACGCGCTGACCGACCGCGACGGCTGGTGGAACCTGCACCTGGTGCCGCTGGACGGCGGGGAGCCGCGCAACCTCGCCCCGCTCGAAGAGGAGTGCGGCGACGCGCCGTGGCGGCTGGGCAACACCTGCTTCGCGCTCGCGGGCGACCGGATCGTCCTGCTGCACGGCACCCCGGCCCGCCGCCGCCTCGGCGTGCTGGACCCGGAGACGGGGCGGATCGAGGACGTCGAGGCGCCGCCGACCTACTGGAACCCCACCGTCTCGGCCTCGGGCGACGTGGTGGCGGGCGTGGCGGCCTCGCCGTACACGCCGTTCGAGGTCTTCCGGGTGGACCTGCGGACCGGCGGGCACGAGGTGCTGTCGGCGCGCAAGGAGCTGCCGCCGCGCGAGGTGCTGCCGGAGCCGGAGGCGGTGACGTTCGACGGCGTGCACGCGCACGTGTACCCGCCGCGCGGCGTCACCGGGCCCGCCCCCTACGTGGTCTTCGTGCACGGCGGCCCGACCAGCGCGAGCACCATGGTCCTGGACCTGGAGATCGCCTACTTCACCAGCCGGGGCATCGGCGTGGCCGACGTGAACTACGGCGGCTCCACCGGGTACGGCCGCGCCTACCGCGAGCGGCTGCGCGGCGGGTGGGGCGTGGTGGACGTGCGCGACTGCGAGACCGTGGCGCGCGGCCTGGTCGCCGCGGGGAAGGCCGACCCGGACAGGGTCGCGATCCGGGGCGGCAGCGCGGGCGGCTGGACGTCGACGGCCGCGCTGGTGCACAGCACGGTGTTCCGGGGCGCGGTGGCCCACTACGCGATCACCGACCCGGAGGGCTGGGCGGCCGAGACCCACGACTTCGAGTCGCGCTACCTGGACGGGCTGATCGGCCCGCTGCCCGAGACCCGGCAGCGCTACCTGGACCGCTCCCCCACGCTGCACGCGGACCGCGCCTCCGGCCCGGCGCTGCTCATGCACGGCCTGGAGGACGCGATCGTCGACCCGGTCCAGGCCGAGCGGTTCGTCGCGGCGCTGGACCGCGCGGGCACGCCGTGGGCGTACATCACCTTCCCCGGCGAGCAGCACGGCTGGCGCCGCGAGGAGACGATCGTCGCCGCCCTGGAGGCGGAGCTGGCCTTCTACGGCCTGATCTTCGGCTTCCCGACACCCGAGGTGCCGCCCCTGGCACTTAAGGGTATGCACCAATAATCCACTTTCGGGGGAGTTTTTTTCGATGAACGAGGTCGCCCAGATCTGCTCGGACCTGATCAGGTTCGACACCACCAACCCCGGCTCGGGCGAGCGCCCGGCGGCCGAGCACGTCGCCGAGCTGCTGACCGACGCCGGCGTCGAGCCGGTGGTGTTCGAGTCGGCCGAGCGCCGTACCAGCGTGGTCGCCCGCATCCCGGGCGACTCGCCCGAGGCCCTGCTGATCCACGGCCACCTGGACGTGGTCCCGGCCGAACCGGCCGACTGGCGGGTCCACCCCTTCTCCGGAGAGGTCGCCGACGGCTGCGTCTGGGGGCGGGGCGCGGTGGACATGAAGGGCACGGTCTCCATGACGCTCGCCCTGGTCCGCGACTGGGCCCGGCGCGGCGTGCGGCCGAAGCGGGACCTCGTGCTCGCCTTCCTGGCCGACGAGGAGGCCACCGGCGAGTACGGCGCGCGCTACGCGGCCACCCGGCACCGGGAGCTGTTCGAGGGCTGCACCGAGGCGATCAGCGAGTCCGGCGGCTACAGCGTCCAGGCCCCCTCCGGGGCGCGGATCTACCCGGTCGCGGTGGGCGAGCGCGGCACCGCGTGGATGAGGCTCACCGCGACCGGCGTCGCCGGCCACGGTTCCAAGCCGCCCAAGGACAACGCCGTGGCCGAGTTGTGCCACGCGCTGTCCAGGATCGCCGCCCACCGCTGGCCGGTGCGGCTCACCCCGGGGGTGGCGGCGCTGCTCACCGAGCTGGGCGACATCCTGGGCGAGCCGATCGACCTCGACCGGCTGGAGGAGGAGGCCGACCGGCTGGGCTCGGTCGGCGCGCTGTTCGCGGCGCAGATCCGCAACTCGGCGAACCCGACCATGCTGGAGGCCGGTTACAAGGTCAACGTGATCCCCGGCACCGCGAGCGCGCACGTGGACGGCCGCTTCCTGCCCGGATACCGGGAGGAGTTCCTGGAGACGATCGACCGGCTGCTCGGCCCGAAGGTCACCCGCGAGTTCGTCAGCTTCGAGGACGCCCCCTCCGCGCCGGTGGACTCGCCGTTCTTCGACCGGCTCTGCGAGGCGCTCGTCGCCGAGGACCCGGCGGCGCGGCCGGTGCCGTACGTGATGTCGGGCGGCACGGACGCCAAGTCCTTCGCCGACATCGGCATCAGGGGGTACGGCTTCGCTCCCCTGATGCTCTCCCCCGACCTCGACTACTACGGCATGTTCCACGGCGTGGACGAGCGCGTCCCCGTCGAGGGCCTGGAGTTCGGCGTCCGCGTCCTGGACCGCCTGCTGGCCGCCTGACCGTCCGGCCGCGCACCGGGAGCGCCTCCGGGCCCCGGTGCGCGGCCGGAACGGCTCAGAAGACGCATCAGATAACTTACGTACTTCCTATTTAGGTTGGTTTGCGGCAGTCTGTGCGTGGAGGAGACATGGATCAGATCACCCTGAGCCCGCGCCACCTCCACGCGTTCACCGAAGTGGGCTTCCAGATCGCCGGGCGCGGTGGCGCGGCCGGCGCGATGCGCGCCCTGCGCGAGGTCGTCCCCCTGGACGCCTACGAGTTCGTCGCCTACGACCCCGTGACCGGCCGGCACCGCAGCCTGGTCGCAGGCGGCCACCCCCGGACGGACGACGACGCCGCGGAGGAGTACGCCCGTCTCGCCCCCTACCGCCGGGCCATGGACCTGCGGACGCCGCTGCCGATGGGCGCCCCCGGCACCGAGCGCTACTTCCGCCGCCACCTGGAACCGTACGGCTGGCGCTCAGGGCTGACCGCGCCCCTGTTCCTGGCGGAGGGCGGCGGAGACGGCCGGTACACCGGCCTGCTCCACCTGAACGCCCGCGACCCCGCCGCCTTCCCCTCCGGGACCGGCACGCTGATCGGCGCCGTCTCCCCCGTCCTGGCCCACGTCACCGACCTGAGCCGCTGCGTGGTCAACCCGGTCGGCGTGCCGCCGGGCTTCCGCGCGGCGGCGTTCGACCGCAACGGCGACCGCCGGGACGTCGCCGGCGCCCCGCACTCGGCGGCCGTCGCCGCCGAGCCCGCCATGGCCGGGCTCGCCCGGGAGTTCATCGACTCGCGTGAGCTCAACCGGCGGGGCCTCTGGCTCGACGCCACCGGATGCTGGCACGAGGTACGGCTGATGCGCGCCGGGGTCGGGCCGCACGGCGCCCTCCAGGGGGCGGTGATCGCCGAGCGGCCGTGCGCGCCGCCGTACGAGCTGACCGCGCGGGAGGTCGAGGTGATCACCCGGGTCGCCCTCGGCGACTCCAACCCGCAGATCGCGGCGGCGCTGGTGCTGAGCGTCCGCACCGTCACCACCCACCTGGAGCACATCTTCGCCAAGCTGGGCTGCGAGAGCCGGACCCGGCTGACCACCAGGGCCCTGGCCGAGGGGCTGTGCCGGCTGTCCGTGTGACGGCCGGGGTGGCCGCGCGGGGTGCGGAACGGCCGTCCGCGTGAAGGCCGGGGGCGGGATGCCCGGGTGAGGCCGGGCCGGGGGCGGAGCGCCCGTGTGAGATCCGGGCCGCCGGCCGCGCCTTCGCCGGGCGGCCGTCGAGGTCAGCGGACGCCGGCCAGCCGGGGCTCGGGCACCGCGGCCGACTCCAGCACGAGCTCGAACCAGACCCGGTTGGACCCGGCCTCCCTGACCAGGCCCCAGCGGTGCGCCAGTGCCTCCACCAGCGGCAGGCCGCGGCCGCCGGTGGCGTCGGCCGGGGCGCGGCACACGCACGGCGCCGCCGCCGACCCCTCGTCCTGGACGCAGACCCGCACCCCCGAGGCGGAGCAGGCGACGGTGACGGTGAACGCCCCGCCGCCCCCCGACCGGGAGTGGACGATCGCGTTGGTGGCGAGCTCGCTGGTCAGCAGCACGCAGTCGTCGTGGAGCGGGTGGTCGCGCCCGAGCGTGACCGACACCAGGCGGCGTGCCCGCACCACCTGGTCGGGAGAACCCGCCAGGCGGAGAACCCATTCGCCGCCGTCGTACTCCGATGAGACGTCCATCTGGCCCCCTCCGAGGTGGTCCGCGCACTGAGAGGACGCGACGCTCCAAGAGGGAGATGTCTCACAAAAGTAGGAATCCGATGGCCCACCGGACAGTCAGGTCGGGCTTGCCAGGAGGGCCGCCGCCTGCATGGCCGCCTCCCGGACACCAGAAGGCCGCATCCGTCCCAGACGGATGCGGCCTTCCGGGGAAAACGCCGGTGGCGCGCTCCCCGCCCGGCGTCCGCCGCGCTACACCCGGTGCCAGCGCGCCTCGAAGAAGCAGTAGACCGCGAAGAGGAGCAGGCCGATCGCGATGAGGGCGAGCAGCCACGGGCCCGCGGGGGCGTCGGCCAGGGCGCGCAGCGTCGAGTCCATCCCCTTGGCCTTGTCCGGGTCGTAGGTGACCGCGGCCTGGATGACGAAGACGCCGGCGACCGCGGCGATCACACCCCGGGCGATGTAGCCGGCCATGCCGAGCTTCTCGGCCAGGTTCCGCACCTTCGGCGGCATCTCACCGGTGCGCATGTTCTTGAGGAACTTCTTCTTCCATCCCCGGTACGCCCAGTACGCGCCGAGGGCGATCAGCCCGAGCCCCGCCAGGCCGACCAGGAACTGCCCGCCGGGCAGGTCCATCGCCTTGGCGGTCAGGTCGTGGGAGCTCTTGTCGGTCGAGCTTCCCGGGTCTCCCTTCAGCAGCGTGCTGACCAGTGCCGCCACGATGAGCCCGTAGACCACCGTGCGCGCGACCGACTCGACGCGGTCCTTGGTCTCGCCGCGGCCGATGACGGCCTCCGACAGCTGCCAGAGGGTCAGCGCGACGAAGCCGGCGACCATCAGCCAGAGCAGCACCGTGCCGAAGGGCTGCTCGGCCACCGTCTCGATCGCGCCGGTCTTGTCGGCCTCCTTGCCCCCGCTGCCGCCCTCGAAGGCGATCTGCAGGGCCAGGAAACCGATCAGTCCGTAGAGGACGCCACGACAGGCCAGTCCGAGCCGGGTCAGCCTCTCCAACGTCCGACTGTTCGCCGCCCTGTGCGCGGCGCCTTCCACCTCTGCCTGAGCGCTGTTCATACTCATTCGCTCTTACCGGTCAAAGGGAGAGTAAACTTCACCCTCAGCTTTCCGGCATCGCGTCCAGCCGCCGGAGGATGACGCCCTCGCGCAGCGCCCACGGGCATACCTCCAGTTCGCCGACGCCCAGGAGGTCCATCGCCGCGTCGGCGACGATCGCCCCGGCCGGGAGCTGGGGCGCCCGCCCCTCGGACACCCCGGGCAGCGCCGCCCGCTCGCGCGCGCTCATCGCGACCAGCCGTCCCACCCATTCCACCAGGTCGGCGTGCCTGAGCACCCGGCGGACGCCGAGCCCCTCGGTGGAGGGCGCGGCCCCGGCGATCCTCGCGAGCTGGCGGAAGGTCTTGGAGGTGGCCACCGCGTGGTCGGGCCGGCCGTACCGGGTGGCAGCGGCCACGACCCGGGCGATCTCCGCCCGCACGTGCCGGCGCAGCTCCCGCGCCTCGGCGGGCGGGGGCGGGTCGGCGGTGAACCGGCCGCGGGTGAGCCGCCCGGCGCCCAGCGGCAGCGAGACCGCGACGTCCGGCTGCTCGTCGATCCCCGAGGCGATCTCCAGCGACCCGCCGCCGATGTCCAGCACCAGCAGCCGGCCGGAGGACCAGCCGAACCAGCGCCGCACCGCGAGGAACGTCAGCCTCGCCTCGTCCTGGCCGGACAGCACCTCGAGACCCACCCCGGTGGCGGCCCTGACCCGCCCGAGGACCTCCTCGCCGTTGGCGGCCTCCCGGACGGCGGAGGTCGCGAAGGCCATGAGGTCCTCGACGCCCTTGTCCTCGGCGATCCGCACGGCGTGCTCGACGCACTTGAGCAGCCGCTCGGCCCCGGCCTCCGACAGCCGCTCGCCGTCCTCCATGTGCTCGGCGAGCCGCAGCTCCTCCTTGTGGGAGTAGGCGGGCAGCGGCCTGGCGCCCCGATGGGCGTCCATCACCAGCAGGTGCACCGTGTTGGAACCGATGTCGAGAACGCCCAGTCGCATGGGATGAAATTACTACTGTTCGTCCCCTCGCCGGGCCGTACGGAGTCTCCCCCGGCAGGGCGTAACGGTCCTCCGCACGGGGTACTCACGTTGAAAAAGGACATAAATCCCTAAATGATGAAAGAAGGGATAAATATGAACGATGCTCGGGGGCCGACCGTGGGCATCCTCGGCTCGTACGGCGGCCGCAACCTCGGGGACGAGGCCATCCTGACCAGCATCCTCGACGGCATCCGGCGGGAGCGTCCCGACGTGACCCCCCTGGTCTTCTCCCGCTGCCCCGGCTACACGCACGCCCACTACCCCGGCGTCGAGGTGACCGGATGGGAGGGGATGAGCCGCGAACCCGTCTCCCAGGTCATCGCCCGCCTGGACATGCTGGTCCTCGGCGGCGGCGGCATCCTCTACGACACCGAGGCCCGCCGCTACCTGCGGGTGGCCCAGCTCGCCCTGGAACGGGACGTCCCCGTCTTCACCTACGCCCTGGGAGCCGGACCGCTCACCACCCGCACCGACTGCACGATGACGCGGGAGACCCTGACCTCCGCCGTCGCCGTCACCGTCCGCGACGAGGAGTCCCGGCTGGCGCTGGAGGAGGCCGGTGTGATGTCCCCGATCATCGTCACCGCCGACCCCGCCCTGCTGCTCGAACCCGAGCCGTTCGGCCGGGACATGCTGCGCGCCGAGGGCATCAGGGAGGGCACGCGGCTCGTCGGCATGAACGTGCGCGAACCCGGCTGCGCCGCCGAGCACCTCGACGTGCAGGGATACCACGAACTGCTCGCGCACCTCGGGGACTTCCTGGTCAACCGGCTCGACGCCGACGTCGTCTTCGTGCCGATGGAACGCGACGACATCCGGCACTCCCACGCCGTGGTGTCCCACATGAACGCCGCCGGCCGCTGCCGGGTGCTGCACGGCGACTACCGGCCCCGGCAGATCCTCGGCCTGACCCGGCACCTGGACCTCGCCGTCGGCATGCGGCTGCACTTCCTGATCTTCGCCGCGATGCGCGGCGTCCCGCTGCTGCCACTGCCGTACGCGGGGAAGGTCTTCGACTTCGCCCAGCGGATCGGCGCGCCGGCCCTGCGGGGCGTGGTCAGGGAGGCCGCCGGCCCGCTGCTGGCAGAGGTCGACCGGGTGTGGGACGAGCGGCCCGCGCACACCGAGCGGATCAAGGCCCGCATCCCGGCCCTGCGCGCCATGGCCGCCACGACGGCCGAGTACTTCCTGGAACAGCTCGACCGCCTCACCCCGCACGCCGCCGTCTGGAGCCGGACGGCCTAGCCGGCGCCTCACGCCGCATCCCGCCCGGAGCGGGGTGATCCGGCCGGAGCCCGGCGGACGACGCGGAAGCGGGGTGATCGGCCGGAGCCCGGCGAGCGACGTGGGAGCGGGATGGCTCCGCCGTACCTGTCCCGGGTGGCTCCGCCGTACCTGTCCCGGGTGGCCCCGCCGTACCGGCCCTACCAGCCCAGCCGGCCCTTTCCGGAGATCAGCGCGCGGGCGATGACCATGCGCTGGACGTCGTTGGTGCCCTCCCCGATCGCCATCATCGGCGCGTCGCGGTAGAGCCGCTCGACCGTGAACTCCGGCGAGTAGCCGTACCCGCCGTGGACCCGCATCGACTCCAGCGACGCCCTGATCGCGACCTCGGAGGCGAAGTACTTGGCCATGCCCGCCTCCATGTCGGCCCGCTCCCCCGCGTCGGCCCGGGTGGCGGCCCAGTAGGTGAGCAGCCGGGCGGCCTGGATCTCGGTCGCCATGTCGGCCAGTTTGAGCTGGATCGCCTGGAAGTCGGCGATCGGCCGCCCGAAGGCGGCGCGCTGCCGGGAGTAGTCCAGCGCGGCGTCGTAGGCCGCCTGGGCGACGCCGACCGCGCGGGCCGCGATGTTGATCCGGCCGAGCTCCAGCCCCGACAGGACCTGCTGCATGCCGCGCCCCTCGACGCCGCCCAGGAGGTTCGCGGCCGGGACCCGCACGTCGTCCAGCACGACCTCGCACGACTCTGTGCCCTTGTAGCCGAGCTTGGGGAGGTCCCGGCCCACGGTGAAGCCCTCGGCGGAGGCGTCCACCAGCAGCACCGACATGCCCCGGTGCGCCGGCTCGGTCCGGGACGTCTTCACCAGCACCGGCAGCGGGTCGGCGTGGCGGGCGTTGGTGATCCACGTCTTGACGCCGCGCACCACGTAGTGGTCCCCCTCGCGGCGGGCGGTCGTGGTGATGCCCTGAAGATCGGTTCCGGCGCCCGGCTCGGTCAGCGCGATCCCGGTACGGCGGGCGCCGGTGGCCAGGTCCGGCAGGTAGGCCGCCTTCTGCTCGGCGGTGCCGTACCGGGCGATCATCGAGCAGGCCAGGGAGTGCGAGCCGATCGTGCCCGCCACCCCCATCCAGCCGCGGGAGATCTCCTCGAAGACCAGGGCGAAGGAGACCATGTCCGCCGCCAGCCCGCCGTACTCCTCGGGGACCGACAGTCCGAACAGGCCCATCCGCTTCATCGTCTCGACGATCTCGGCGGGATGGCGGCCCGAGCGCTCCCATTCCGCGGCGACCGGCACGATCTCCCTGTCCACGAACGCGCGCAGCGTCTCGCGGAACGCCCGCTGCTCCTCGGTCAGTTCGAAGTCCATGTCGCTCCTCGGGAGGGGACCTAGGCCAGCGGCCCGTTCTTGGCCCGCGGGAAGTAGCCCTTGTCGTGCGGCGCGTCGCGTTTGTAGACCATGACGGTCCGCCGCCACGACATGATCTCGTCACCGTCCTGGTTGAGCCCTCGGGTGCGGCAGGTGACGATGCCGGCGTAGGGACGGGAGGCCGACTCGCGCTTGTCCAGGACGACCGACTCGGCGTAGACCGTGTCGCCGACGAAGACCGGGTGGCTGAGCCTGATCTCCTCCCACCCGAGGTTCATGATCGCGGTCTGGCTCACGTCGATGACCGACAGGCCGAGCACGACGGCCACGGTGAACCCGGAGTTGGCGATGATCCTGCCGTAGGGGGCGCGCTCGGCGAAGTGGGCGTTGAAGTGGTTCTGGTTGGTGTTCATCGTCAGGAGGCTGAACCACGTGTTGTCGGCCTCGCTGATCGTGCGGCCGAGCGGGTGCTGGTAGACGTCCCCGACCACGAAGTCCTCGTAGTAGCGGCCGATGCGGGCCTCGTGCAGGGTCACGGGCGGCTCCCCGAGGCTCGGCGGGCGTCAGGCCATCACACTAATGATCGCCCGTTCCGGCGGTCAACGCTCCCGCGCCGCCCTTCCGGGAGGAAGGAACCCATCCCGAAGACCCTTCTCCCACTCATGGTGATTATTCCATGACGAAGGGTAGTCAAATATGGTGACGGCGCGCGACCGGACCACCCGGCCGCCCGGCGGGAGGCGACGCGGCCGTGTCCCGCACCGGAGACTCGACGGAGGATGTCACATGGGAGAGCGGGTTCGGGCATGGCGGACGGCGGGGGCCGCCGCCCTCGGCGCGACGGCACTGCTGGCCGGGCCCGTCGCCGGCGCGGCGGCGCTGCCGTCCGGGCCGGTCACCGGCGCGGCGGGCGGCGGTCTCGGAGACGGCGACCCCGGAGCGGGCGGCGGCCCCGGGGGCGGCGGCGATCCCGGAGCGGGCGGCGTCTCGGCTTCGACCCGGGACGACCTGATGAACGCGATACAGGGTGAGGCGTTCGCCTACGCGAAGTACCGCGCCTACGCCGCGCAGGCCGGCCGGGAGGACCTGCCGGACGTCCAGGAGCTGTACGAGCGCATCGCCCGCGTCGAACTGCGCGAGCACCTCGCCGAGCAGGCCAAGCTCGCCGGGCTCGTCGGCGACGACGCCGCCAACCTGCGCACCGCCATCTCTGGGGAGACCTACGAGGCGAGGACGATGTACCCCGGGTTCGCCGCCCAGGCCCGGGCCGCCGGCGACCCGAACGCGGCGAAGCTCTTCTCCGAGATCGCCGGGGACGAAGCCGGCCACCGCTCCCGGTTCACCCGGGCACTGCGGGCCCTCTCGAACCCGTCGTCCGGGGTGTCCGTCCCCGCCGGCCCGGTCGCCCGGCCGGTGAGCATCCCCGAGGGACCGCCCCAGGTGTCGGCGCGGACGCTGGAGAACCTGCGGACCGCGATGCGCGGCGAGGCGCTCGCCCACGCCAGATACGGCCTGTACGCCGAGCACGCCCGGGCGAACGGCCATCCCAGGCTGGCCATGCTGTTCGAGCACATCGCACAGATCGAGCTCACCGAACACTTCGCCGAGGAGGCGAAGCTCGCCGGGCTGGTCCGCTCCACCGCGGCCAACCTGTGCGAATCGGCCGCCGGGGAGACCCAGGAGGGAACCGGCATGTACCCCGGCTACGCCCGGAAGGCCACCGCGGCCGGAGACCGGGCGGCGGCGGAACGGTTCTCCGAGATCGCCCGCGACGAGCTGAAACACGCCCGGGAGTTCAAGGACGCCCTGTCCAGGCTCGGCGCGAGCTGCCCGCCCGGCGGGTGACGCCGGTCCTCAGAGCGGGTCCCACAGCTTTTAGAGGGGGTCTCAGGGCAGGCCGTACCTGCTCCTGATCGCCTGAGCCTCCTCCTCGGTCACCTGACGCGGTGTGCGGGCCAGAGCCTGGCGGAGGTCGGCGAGGACCCTGTCCACCGAACCACGGACGCGGGCGTGATGAGAGGCGAGCTCGGCGTCGAACCGCTTGGCGACCGGCCCGGTCCACACCTTGCCGGAATGGAACTCCCGGCAGGGCGCGTCGAGACTGTTCTCGATCTCCTGGACCAGCGGCTCGACCGTCCGCAGAGTCTCCCCCAGCGCCTCGTGGAGCGGGTTGGGCACCATCTCGGCCATGATCCGGTCAGTCCCCCTTCGGGGAGGCGGAGTCCTTGCCCTCCGGAGAGGGGGACGCGGTGGACACTGGCTTCGCGGAGGGGGCGCTGGCGT
This sequence comes from Streptosporangium sp. NPDC004379, assembly GCF_042873875.1. Classification (NCBI taxonomy): domain Bacteria; kingdom Bacillati; phylum Actinomycetota; class Actinomycetes; order Streptosporangiales; family Streptosporangiaceae; genus Streptosporangium; species Streptosporangium sp. NPDC004379. The sequence continues at coordinate 189,232 of NZ_JBIAMC010000014.1, read as the reverse complement.
CGGTGATGAGCTTCGGCGCGATGAGCTTCATGAGCGCGAGCACATCGGCGGCGTTGTCCCGCCCCTTGACTCCTATGTCCAGCTGGATACTGATCTCGGCTTTTCCGCGGACGAGCATGGCGTATGCGGCGTTGCTCGTGCTGTGCGAAGACTTGAAATAGTAACCGATGGAACCGGGAACGATCTCCGGCAACGCTGCTGCACCGTCATCGAGTTGTTCTTCGACCTCCTCCGGATATCCCCCCGGTGTGAGATCTATCAGTAGCACCTTCAGGCGTTCGCCGCTTCGCTGGTAAACCGCACAACTGCCGATGCCGAGACCCTCTGCGGCCGCCAGATCGAAATAACCACGGACCAACGGGTTCTGCACCCCGGTCATCAACTCCACCGCCTTGAGCGGGATGTGATCACATATGTACGGCGGGGTGTCCGCCACAGGCAGAGGAGTACGGTTCACCTGACTAGAATCGTCTGGCCTGGCCTGGCATGCCGCGACCAGAACCAGGAGACATGACAGCGCCATCACGGCGGCGGACGGCTTTCGCATCATACTCCATACCGGGCGAAGCCATTGGTGAACCCTTGATCCAAGGGGTCTTCGACTTCCCGCCACGGCTTACCCGACAACCCGTCGTAAAGCCATCGCTCGTAGGCTTCGAGACGTCGGTCATCAGGCCCACCGGCGGCTTTTTTGTCGACCAACTTGTCCATGGACATGAGTGTTCGACCGTCACCCTCAAGGAAATTATTGGGATTCTTCCGAGGGTCTTCACCCTTTCTCATGTCTTCTAGGGAAGCCCACGGGTGAGTTTCGTCCGGAGGGTCGGCTGAGCCGAAAAGACCGTGTTTGAGCATCGCCTGGGCCGTGAGGTCATGGAGGAGAACCCTGGTCCGGTCGACAGCGGCGTCAGCATTACCACGGGCTTTGTCCTCTGCGTCTCCCCTGATGCTGTCTTCGAGCAAGCCTGTCCACGCTCCGATGACCCCGGCGCCGATCGGCCACGCGGCCTTCTGCGGGATGGCCAACCCGGTGTTGACCACCGCTGTAAGCACCTTCATATTGCGAGCCTGTGCCTCGTCCAACTCCTTGCCTTCCACGATTTTGGCCAGGCCCGCCGCATCAGTGATCATCCCGAATCCCGCTCCGATCCGTTTGGCGTTGGCCAGAAGCGCCCCATTGCCGCGCCCCTTGGAGATGTCCGCAGCGCCATGATCTAGAAGCAGACCGGTGAACGCGGTTTGGGCGGCCAGAACGGGGGCGAAGGCATCCGGATCCACGAACGCCTCTTTCATTACCCGGTGCAACTCTTCCTTATCGAACTGAGCGCTCCAAGGATCCTTTCCCGGCATATGGAGATAGTCGGCTCCCCGGACTCCCGGCACAACGGTGTCCCCGCCTTTCCTGGCCGAATGGTCGATGTCGCCGATGTACCCCGCCAAAATCCGCCCCGTGCTCACCGGTTTCACGAGCGAATCGTCACCCTCGATGATCCGCCCCGCCTCCAGATGGACGAACTCCGAGGCCAGCTTGGCCGACAGGTAGCCGCGTGAGGGCTTGTCCGGCGAGCCGTCGTGGTCGCGGAAGGTGAGCGTGGCCGCTTCCAGCGCCTTGCCCAGCGCCTCGCCGCCGTCGCCCAAGGGCCGCTCGGTCAGGTAGTGCTTCAGCACGGAGGGGTCGCTCACGAAGAAGTCCTGGGCCGCCGCCGGGTCACGGCCGAGCGCCCTCATGAGGTCCGCCATGACGTTCGGGTGCAGGGGCGCCTGCCGGTCGCATGCGTCGATCTTCTTCGCGATCGTCAGCAGGAAGGCACTGCTGAAGGTGCCGTGCTTGAGCGCCAGCACGGTCGCGTAGCCCCGCTTCCAGCCGGTGTAGCCGGTCTTCCCCGCCGGGTCGAGGTCGGAGGTGAGCTCGTCGTACCATGCCCCGCCGAGCTTCGAGCCGGCCGTGCCGAGCGTCCTGCCGAGAGCCGTCTGCAGCCGTTTCGCCTGCTTGTCGTTCTCCCGCCCCGGTCCCACGGTGTCCGTCATCAGCTTGCGGAAGCGGGTCGCGCCCAGTGCGTTCATCAGCGCCGTGGCGAACGTCGCGTCCCCGGTCCGCTTCTCCATCTCCGCCAGGGTCTTCCCGTCGATCTCGCCGCTCTTCGCGGCCTCGGCCAGCCTGGTGGTAGCGGCGTAGACGTCCGGGTCACGGGCGGCCTTGCCGTACAGGGCCTCGTCGAAGGCGACGGGGCCGTCCGGGACGCCGCCGGAGGAGGCCCCCCAACCGGTCTGCTCCTTGCGGATCGTCTCGCTTCGGCGCCGCAGGTCGGGCCGGCTGCCCTCGATCCAGCTCCGCACCTCGCGCAGGGCGCCCAGTCCCGAGGTGTCCAGGTCGAGGCGTTCCAGGGCGCGGCGGATGCGCGGTTCGTTCCGGCCGAGCGCGTTCTCCGCGCGGCCGAGACCCCGCTCGAAGCCGTCCATCGCTGCGGGGTCGATCCCGGAGTACTCGCCGTCCACCGAGGGCGGGGGCTGGGTGGGCTGGGGATGGGCCGGGGTCCGGCTCCCGCCCGTCCCGGAGGCGGTCGGAGACGGCTGCGGCACAGCCGGCGGGCCGGGTTGCGGTGAGGGACTCGGCACCGATGAGAGCCTGGGCACGGAGGGGGAACCGGACGCCGGAGCGGGGGCGGCCGACGGGGACGGGCTGGGCGATGGGTGGGTCATGGGGGCCTGGGCTCCGGCTCGGTCCGTGGAAAGCGGCAACTCCGGCGACAAGATTAATTTCAATCTATCGGCCCGTAAAGATCACCGGTGGATTTCGGTGGTCCACGGAGTGGTGAAACCGTTCCGGAGAGCATTATGGTCCGGAGTTTTCTCCCCCTTCCTCCCTCCGGGAGAGGTTCGCTGGTTTCCGGCCTCGGTAATACGGGTCATTTGCCACCGCGACGTTCCCTAGGGATAGGACCGTCCAGAAAATCGGGTCGTACGGTGCCCGGCATCCTGTTCGCGTTCCAGCGGACCAGAGGAAAGGGGCGGACGGCGATCAACCGGTCGGAGAGGCGGCGGACCTCTCCCCCGGCGCGCTCGCCCGCTCCCCCGTCACGCCGCCCGCTCCCCCGTCACGCTCGCCTGCTCCCTCGGCACGCCCACCCGCTCCGCCGCCGCGCTCCCATGACTCCCGTCAGATCCTGACTCCCGTCAGATCCGCACGACGAGCTTGCCGTGGACGTGGCCGGATCGGCTCAGCTCGAACGCCTCGCCCAGTTCCTCCAGGGCGAACGTGCGCGCCACCGGAACGGTGAGCCTTCCCGCGTCGGCGAGTTCCCCGAGGGTGGTCAGGTCGGGACCGCTGGGGCGCACCCACATCCACTGCCCGCCGGCGGCGACGACGGAGTCGTCCGCGATCGAGGCGTGCCGCCCGCCGTCGGCGAGCACCGCCAGGGTGTCGTCCAGGACGCCGCCCACGAAGTCCGCGACCACGTCGACGCCCTCCGGGGCGAGGGAGCGGACCCGTTCCGCCAGGCCCTCGCCGTACGCCACCGGCTCGGCGCCCAGGGCGCGCAGCCGGTCGTGGTTCGCCGGGGAGGCCGTGCCGATCACGCGGGCGCCCAGGGCGGCCGCGATCTGCACGCCCAGCGTGCCGACGCCTCCCGCCGCGTTGTGGATCAGCACGGTGTCGCCCTCGCCGGTGCCGAGCCGGGTCAGCAGCTGGTAGGCGGTGAGACCGGCGAGCGGCAGCCCGGCGGCCTCCTCCCACGTCAGCGAGGCGGGCTTGCGCGCGAGCGCGCGCACAGGCACGGTGACCAGCTCGGCGAAGGTGCCGCCGTGGACGTAGTCCTTGCGGGCGTAGGCGATGACCTCGTCGCCCACCGCGAACTCGGGGGTGTCGATGCCCACCTGCTCGACGACGCCCGCGACGTCCCATCCCGGGACGACGGGGAAGACGGTGTCCATCAGGGCGTCGAGACCGCCGGACATGAGCTTCCAGTCGACCGGGTTGACCGCGGCGCAACGCACCCGTACCAGGACCTCGCCGGGCCCGACCTTGGGACGCGGCAGGCGCGCCGGAGCCAGGACCCCGGTGTCGCCGTAGGCGTCGTACGCCATCGCCCGCATGGTGTCGCCGGCGCTCGTGTCTCCGCCCCCGGACATCGCTCCCCCTCCCTGGGAGGCCGCCGCCGACGCGGTTCGTCCCGCGGCGCCTCACCGATGAGCGCAGGATACCCAGGCAGTCGATCACAAACTGTGAGGCTCCACACACGACCGCGCCGTACGGTCCCGCCAATGACGATCACGCGGATTCCACCTCCGGCCCGCCGTTCGTTCCCCGCCGGCGCCCGGAACGTACGGCCAGCCGCTCCTCTCCCTTCCCTGTCGGCGCCCAGGAACGTACGGCCGGCCGCCGTGTCCTACGGCACGAGGACGAGGCGGATCGGGTCGCCCGTCTTGTTCTCCAGCCGGGCGACGGCGTCGGCGGCGTCGGCCAGCGGGATGTGGGCGGTGACGGAGGGCGCCAGATCGAGGCGACCGGTGGCGGCCAGCCGTACGAGCTGCTCGACGTGCTCGGGAGAGGAGCCGTAGTGGCCGCGGATCTGGTTCTGGCGGTAGCTGAACCGCGTGCCGTCGGTGACGGTGAGCGGCTGCGGGGTGAGCCCGGCCAGGACGAGGACGCCGCCGGGGCCCAGGACCTTGGCGGCCTGCTCCCGGACCGCCGGGACGCCGGCGAAGTCGAACGCCGCCTCCAGGCCGCGCCCGCCGGTGGCCTCCCTCACCGCGGCGGCGAAGCCGGGGTCGGCGGGATCGAGGGCCAGGTCGGCGCCGAAGGCGAGTGCGCGCTCACGGGCGCCGGGCAGCGGATCGACGGCGATGACGGGCGCCGCCCCGGCCAGCCGGGCGATCCGGACGCCGTGCGCGCCCAGGCCGCCCGCGCCCCAGACGCCGACGGCCTGGGCCGGGCGGACCTGCCCGGTCTGCACGACGGCGGCGTAGGGGGTGGAGACCGCGTCGGGGATGATGGCCGCCTGGTCGAACGGCAGCGCGTCGGGGATCGCGACGAGCGTGTCCTCTCGGGCGAGCGTGTACTGGGCCCAGCCCCCGTCGTAGTCCACGCCCCGGGTGAGCGGCAGTCGGCACGGGCGCCGGCGCACGCAGTCGGCGCACCGGCCGCAGGACTGCCCGGCCTGCAGGGCGACGCGCGCGCCGGGGGCCCAGTCCCCGGCGACGTCCGGGCCGAGACCGTGGACGACCCCGGCGACCTCGTGGCCGAGGGTGACCGCGTCGGAGAGGCGCAGGGGCCTGAGGCTGCCGTCGATCAGGTGGACGTCGGACAGGCAGACCCCGGCCGCCCTGACCTCGATGAGCACCTCCCCCGGGCCGGGGACGGGAACGGGGACCTCCTCCACCGCGAACGTCCGGGGGTCGGTGTCCAGGTGGAGCCGTCCGGCGAGCATGGTACGCACAGTGGTGAACCTCGGTTTCTCGGCGATGAGGCTGTGAAGCGATGGGCGACGATCACGGCAGGTGGTCACGGCGGGTGGTCACGGCGGGTGGTCACGGCGGGTGGTCACGGCGGGTGGTCACGGCGGGTGGTCACGGCGGGTGGTCACGGCGGGTGGTCACGGCGGATGATGGTCACGACAGGTCGCGGGGACGGCGGACGGCGCCGGTGAAGCGGACGCCGTCGGTGACCGGACCGCTCCGCATCAGGCGCACGTCGCGGAGGTAGTTCTGGTACAGCCGCCACGGCGCCTCGGGGCCCTGCCTGGGCAGCAGACCGGCGCTTCGCAGCACGTACCCGGATTTCAGGTCGATCAGCGGTGCGAGGGCGTCCCGATCCTCCAGGTCGGGGGCGACCGGGGTGACGGCCCGATACCCGTGCGCGTCCATGTGCCTGAGCAACCGGCACACGTAGCGGGAGACCAGGTCGGCCTTGAGCGTCCAGGAGGCGTTGGTGTAGCCGACGGTGAGGGAGAAGTTCGGCACACCCGACAGCATCATGCCCTTGTAGGCGAGGGTCCGCGGCAGTTCGACGTCCCGGCCGTCGACGCTCAGGCGCATGCCGCCGATCGCCAGCAGGTTGAGCCCGGTCGCGGTCACGACGATGTCGGCGGGAAGGCGCCGGCCGGAGCGGAGCGTGACGCCGCCGGGGGTGAGACGCTCGATGTGGTCGGTGACGACGTCGGCCCGGCCCTCCCGGACCGCGCGGAACAGGTCGCCGTCGGGTACGGCGCACAGCCGCTGGTCCCACGGGTCGTAGGACGGCGCGAAGTGCGTGTCGACGTCGAAGCCGGCGGGCAGCGCGGCCGCCGCGCCCCGGCGCAGGAGGGCCTTCACCAGCTTCGGCCGGCGGCGGCTGAGCCGGTAGACGGCCATGGAGAACAGCACGTTCTTCCAGCGCACGATCCGGTAGGCCGTACGGGCCGGCAGGTGGCAGCGGATCCGGTCGGCCAACCGGTCACGGGACGGCACGGCCGCGACGTAGGTCGGCGAGCGCTGCAGCATCGTGACGTGCTCCGCCTTCTCCGCCAGCGCGGGCACCAGGGTCACCGCGGTCGCGCCGCTGCCGATGACGACGACGCGCCGGCCGGTGTGGTCGAGGTCGTCCGGCCAGTGCTGCGGGTGCACGATCGGCCCCCGGAAGTCGTGCTCTCCGGGGAGGGCGGGGCGGTATCCCTCGTCGTAGCGGTAGTAGCCGGTGCAGGCCATCAGGAACGAACAGGTGAACGTCACCGTCTCCCCGGAATTCCCGGAATCACCCGGACCGCCGGGACCGTCCTCGGGGCCGCGCCCGGCGTCGCCTCCGGAAGCCTCCTCGGCCCCCTCTTCGATGCCCTCTTCGGAACCCTTCCCGTGCCCGGCCCCGGTCCCGACCCCGTGCCCGGCCCCGGCTCCGTGCCCGGAACCGTCCTCGGCCCCGTGCCCGGTTTCGTGCCCGGGGCCGTGTTCGCCGGGCCCGGTGCGCACCGCGGTGACCGTCCAGCGTGCCGTCTCCGACGACCAGGACGCGCGCGTGACGCGCAGGTGGAAGCGGATGTGCCGGCCCAGGCCGTACTCGCGGGCGGTGTCGGCGACGTAGGAGCGGATCGACGGGCCGTCGGCGATGGACCTGGCGTCGGTCCAGGGCCGGAAGGAGTATCCGAGGGTGAGCATGTCGGAGTCCGAGCGGATCCCCGGGTAGCGGAACAGGTCCCACGTCCCCCCGATGGCACCCCTCGACTCCAGGATCGCGAGGGATTTCCGTGGGTGTTCGCGCCGGAGGTGGGCGGCGGCGCCGATTCCGGACAGGCCAGCCCCCACGATGAGGACGTCGATGTGTTCGGGGGTTCGCTCGGGGACCGTGTCGCTCACCGGTGCCCTCCCAGGGGACAGACCACAACGGACTTATCCCCCAGTCTTATCAAAATCCCTCAGCCCGCCATCCGGCGGGCGACGGCCACGCGGTGACCGCCGCCCGCCCGGGGTGGGAGAACCTCAGTCCAGGTAGTCACCGACGTAGTCCTCTTCGTGGGATATCTGAAAGGTGGCGGCCGGCCGGCGGAGACGCAACACGCTTTCGGCCCGTCCTTTCCCGCGCCGTCCCGGGTCCGGCCATCGCCGTACGGCCGGCGCGGTTCGGCCTTCCTGCGGCACCGTGCGGCCGGCGGCCCTGCGCTCACCCTCCCACTGGGGTCCCGAGGCGTCCGGTCGTGCTCTCGACGGTGGTCCAGTCCTGTTCGAGGGTGGTGTTCCCACCTCCGTCGGCGTTGGCGGGCATCTGCCGGTCCGGTCCTTTCCTGTCGGGACATACGGTGATGTGGCGGAGCGAATGCAACGGGAGAAGGTGCGACCCCGTTCGAGGGCCGCGCCTCCTCTCACTGCGGTTCACCCCTGGGATCCGCCGCCGGTGAGGCGGGAGATCACTCCTGGGATCTGCCACCGGTGAGGCGGGAGAGGACGAGGGCGGTGAGGATGATCGCTCCGTTGAGCGCCTGGATCCACTGGGCCGGGACGCCCGCGAGGGTCAGGACGTTCTGGATCATGTAGAGCAGAAGGATGCCGGTGAACGCGCCGAACATCGTGCCCTTGCCGCCGTTGAGACTGACGCCGCCGATGACGGCGGCGGCGAACACCGTGAAGATCGCGCCATCCCCCTGGGAGGCGGCGACCGAGGCAAGACGGCCCGACAGCAGCAGACCGCCGAGCGCGGCCAGCGCGCTCGCTCCGATCAGCGTGATCCACAGAACCCGGGTGGTGCGGATCCCCGCGGCCCTGGCGGCGTCGAGGTTGCCGCCGATGGCGTACAACGCCCGCCCGAACCGGGTGAAGCCCAGCAGCACGACCCCGGCGGCGAACAGCAGCAGGCAGATCCAGATGGACGCCGGCACGCCGAGCCACAGGGCCGAGCCGAGGTAGGTCATCGACGCCGGGAGGTTGAAGAAGGTCTGCCCGCCGGAGATGCCGGTCAAAAGGCCGCGCAGCACGATGAGCATGCCCAGGGTGACGACGAAGCCGTTGAGGCCGAAGCGGACGATGAACAGCGCGTTCACCACGCCGATCAGCACGCCCGCCGCGAGGGTGACCGGGATAGCCCAGCCGCCGTCCAGCAGCCCGAGGCCGTGGCCCGCGCCGGCGGCGACGGTCAGCCAGGCGGCCACGCCGGGCGCCAGGCCGAAGGTCGACTCCAGTGACAGGTCCATCTTCCCGGCCACCAGCACGAGTGTCTGGGCCAGGACGAGCAGGGAGATCTCCGACATGGTCTGCAGGATGTTGATGATGTTGTCGGCCTGCAGGAAGATCGGGCTGACGATCTGGCCGACGACGGCGATCCCGATGATCGCGGGCACCAGCGCGAAGTCCCGCAACCGTGCCAGCGCGGGGCCGGGGCGCCGGCGGCCGGACACCGCGGCGGCCGGGGCATCCGGTGCGGACCCGGTGGATCCGGTTGGGACGGTGGTGGTCTCAGGCATCGAGGTCGACTCCTTCCATGGCGGCGACCATCTCGTGGTCGTGCCAGCCGGCGGCCAGTTCGGCCACGATGCGGCCGTGGAACATCACCAGCACCCGGTCGCACAGCCGCAGATCGTCCAGTTCGTCGGAGGCGATCACGACGCCCGTCCCCTGAGCGGCGACTTCTTCGACCTTGCCGAGCAGGAACTCCTTGGAGCGCACATCGACCCCGGCGGTGGGGGTGATCAGTACCAGCAGGCGGGGATCGCCGGCCAGGGCGCGGGCCATCACGACCTTCTGCTGGTTGCCGCCGGACAGTCCCGAAACGGGCAGGGCGGGGCCGGGCGTCTTGATCGCCAGGTTGCCGATCAGGTCGCGGGCCAGCTCATCCCGGCGCCGGCCGCTGATCAGGCCCGCCGGTCCGAGCCGCTCGGGAACGGTCAGGGTGGCGTTGTCGGCGATCGACATCTGCGGGACGAGGCCCTGATGGTGACGGTCACGGGGTACGAAGCCCACGCCGGCGGCCAGGGAGGCGGGCACGCTCGCGGCGCGCGGACGCCGCCCGGCCACCTCGATGGTCCCCGAGTCCGGGGCGCGCAGGCCCACGACGGTCTCGGCGACCTCGGTCTTGCCGCTGCCCTCGGCGCCGGCCAGGCCCACGATCTCCCCGGCGCGCACCTGGAGACTCACCTGCTCATAGGTCCCGCCCGAGGTGAGATCCTGCACGTCGAGGACGACCGGCTCACCGGCGGAGACCGGCGGGCGGGCCTCGCGCTCGCGCAGCCCTGCGGCCTCCCCGGTCATCGCCGCGACCAACTCCGCCCGGGGCAGGTCCGCGACGGGAGCGGTGAGGATGTGCCGGGCGTCGCGGAACACGGTGACGGTGTCGCAGATCTCGTAGATCTCCTGCAGGTGGTGGCTGATGAACAGGAAGGTGACGCCCTGCTCGCGCATCGCGCGCATCCGGGTGAACAGCCGGGAGATCGCGGCGCCGTCGAGCTGGGCGGTGGGCTCGTCCAGGATGATGAACCGGGCTCCGAACGACAGCGCACGGGCGATCTCCACGAACTGGCGCTGCTCGACCCCCAGTTCCCCGGCCGGGCGGCGTACGTCCACCTCCACCGACCATGCCTGCAGCAGATCGGCGGCCTTGCGCCACAGACTCTTCCAGCCGATCAGGCCGAGCCCGGTGCGCTCGTGCCGGTTGAGGTACAGGTTCTCGGCCACGGTCAGCTCGGGGATGATGGTGGACTTCTGGTAGACGCAGGCGACCCGCCGCCGCCAGGCGTCCCGGTCGGTCAGGCGCGGCGCGGCCGCCCCCGCGAACCGCACCCGTCCCTCATCCGGCGCCTGCAGGCCCGTCAGGATGGACACCAGCGTGGACTTACCCGCGCCGTTCCGGCCGACCAGGGCGTGGGCCTGGCCCGGCATGATCGTGATGTGGGCGCCGTTCAGCGCCACCGTCTCGCCGTACCTCTTGGTGACGCCCTCCGCCTCGGCCACCGGCGAATCCGAACCGGACGGCCCGTGACCGCGGGCGGAGGGGCGGCTCACGGTCCCTCCCGTGGATTCCGACATGGGGCCGCCTTTCAGCCGAGGTTGTTGCCCCACAGCGACGTGTCGTCGTGCTTCAGGCTGGTGATCTCCCCGTAGGCGGCGCCGTCGGCGGTGACGAGCGGCGCGGACAGCTGGTCCTCCAGAAGGCCGGGCCGGACCTGGATGATGGTGCTGTCGTGGTCGGTCTTGCCCGGCTGGAAGGTCTTGCCCTCGGCGGCGGCCTTGGCGTACGACAGCGCCCACTTGGCGTACAGGTCGGCCGGCTGCGACACGGTGGCGTCGATGTTGCCGGCGGCGATCTCCTTCAGCTCCTGCGGGATGCCGTCGTTGGAGACCACGAAGACGTGCTTGGGATCGGTGGGCGCGACCAGCAGCCCGCGCTGCTTGAGCACCTGGAGGGTCCCGGCCAGCGCGAAGCTCGACTGCATGTAGACGCCCTTGACGTCCGGGTTGGCGGTCAGGCGCGTCTGCAGCTTCTGCGAGGCGACGGCGCCGTCCCAGTTCGCGGCCTCACCGAAGACCGTGATGCCGGGGTAGTTCTGCTTCATGCAGTCGTTGAACGCCTCGGTGCGGTCCCGGCCGTTGATGGAGGCCAGGTCGCCCTGCAGCATCACGACCTTCCCCTTGCCGCCGAGCTTCTCGCCCAGGAAGCGGCAGGCCTTCTCCCCGTAGGCGCGGTTGTCGGCGCGCACCACCATGTAGGCGTTCCCGGTGTCGGGCCGGGTGTCCACCAGCACGGCGGGGATCTTCTTGCCCTCCAGCTGCTGGAGGGTGGGGGCGACCGCCGCGGTGTCCTGCGGCGCCATCACCACGGCCTTCACGCCCTGGCCGATGAGGCTCTGCACGTTGGAGGTCAGCTTGGCGATGTCGTTCTGGGAGTTGGTGGTCTTCAGCTCCATTCCCAGCTCACCACCGGACTTCGGCACGTAGCTGATGTAGGAGTTCCAGAAGTCGGTGTCGGAGCGCGGATAGTCGACGCCGACGACCGGCTTCGCCGGAGCGCCCCCTCCCGCGGCGGCGCCGGAACCGTCGTTCCCCCCGCACGCCGCGGCCAGGAACCCCGTGATCACCAGAGCCGCCGCCGGTATGAGCCGTCCAGGTTTCATCTTCTCCCCTATGCGTGGGTCACCGCGATCGCGGTCCACGGAGCGCCACGGGTGGGCGTCGCGAATGGCAGGCGTGTCAAGGAAAACGGGGTGTCTCCGTCCGGTGACGGCCGGAACCCGACGGCCGGAACCCGACGGCCGGAACCGGATCGCACCGCGGGTGGTGGTCCCGCCCGGCTCCGGTACGGTGCTCACATCACTGTTAGCGTTAACAAATCATTCGCAAGACCGGTTCTCCTTCGTCGGAGTGTGTGGTGGTGATGCCGGGGAGCAAACACGACGTGAGGCGGTCCCGTCAAGGGCCCCCGAATCCCCCTCCCGGCGGCGTCCCGGCCCGCCGCACGCGCCCCGTCCGCTCCCACCAGGCGGAACTCGATCATGCGCGAGGTGCGGTGGATGAAATTTTCACGAAATCACTTCGCAACGATCGGATCTCCGGCGGGTGACCGCCCCCGTGGAGCACCCGCCGGGGAGGGATGGAAGCCCTCGTCACCCGAGCGGCCCGGCGACGCGGGCCGGGGGCTCGGCCCGTCCGCTCCGTCGAAACGCTTCCGAAGCGGCCTTGACAGGTTTCGTGGAGATTTCCACACTGAGTCCGCAATGGCCCCCTTGCCGGAGTCGGTGGTGATCGGCAGGGGTTCCCGGTCACGACGCCGTCCACGTCGCACCGGTACGGACCGGGCCGCGGGTTCGCCGGGTCCGGCTTCCGCGCATTCTCACGAACGCCGATGACAGTGCCGGCCGATCCAGGTTCTCCACGGCCGGCGTCACCACCGTGCGCGGCCGCGGCCGCGCCCCCTGGAGCGTGAATGAACACGTCCGCAGCACTCCGCGCCGCGTCGCCCGCCTCCCCGGCCGGCCGGCGCCTCCCTATGTGACCGCCCCCGTCCACGCACGCCGGCGTCCGGCCGGCAGAGAGAGTCACGTGATGTCGAAACGCAGATCCCTCTTCGTCGCCCTGGCGATCGCGGCGCTCGCCGTCCTCGTCGCGAGCGGCCCGGCGCTGAGCGCCGCCATCGGTGGTACGCCCACGCGCGCGGCCGGAACCCTCGCGGCGACCGCCGGGTGCGGCAAGGCCCCCGGGCTGACGAGCGGCACGCGCACGATCCAGAGCGGCGGCAAGAGCCGCAGCTACATCCTGCGGGTCCCCGACAACTACGACGGCAACCACCCCTACCGGCTGATCTTCGGGCTCCACTGGCTGGGTGGCACCGCCACCGACGTCGCCACGGGCCAGACCGTGCAGCGGGACGTCTGGTCCTACTACGGGCTCCAGCGCCTGGCGAACAACAGCGCGATCTTCGTCGCGCCCCAGGGCCTCAACAACGGCTGGGGCAACTCGAACGGCGAGGACCTGACCCTCATCGACGACATCGTCCGGCAGGTCGAGGGCTCGCTCTGCGTCGACACCTCGCAGCTGTTCGCCACCGGCTTCAGCTACGGCGGCGCCATGTCGTACGCGATCGCCTGCGCCAGGGCGAACGTCTTCCGCGCGGTCGCGGTGCAGTCCGGCGGGGTGCTCAGCGGCTGCAGCGACGGCTCCCAGCCCATCGCGTACATGGGGATCCACGGTCTGCGGGACAGCGTGCTCAACATCTCCGGCGGACGGTCCATGCGTGACAGGTTCGTCAGGAACAACGGCTGCACCGCCCAGAACCCGCCCGAGCCGGCGCAGGGCAGCCTGACGCACCGGGTCACCACCTACTCGGGGTGCCGGGCCGGGTACCCGGTGGTGTGGGCCGCGTTCGACGAGGGCCACATCGCCGCGCCGCAGGACGGGGCCCCCGGCGACAGCGGCTCCCGGACCTGGGTCCCCGCGGAGGTGTGGAAGTTCTTCACCCAGTTCGACAGCACCACGCCGCCGACCTCGTCGCCCTCGCCGAGCGTCACCCCGACCACCTCCCCGTCCCCGACCACCTCCCCGATCGGGGGCGCGTGCTCGGCGACGATCGAGACGACCAACAGCTGGCCCGGCGGGTTCCAGTCGACGGTGACCGTCCGCGCGGGCAGCGCGCCGATCGACGGCTGGACCGTGCAGTGGACCTGGCCGGGCGGGCAGACGATCAGCAGCCTGTGGAGCGGCACGCAGACCGTGTCCGGCTCCGCGGTGACCGTCCGCAACGCCCCCTACAACGGTTCCGTCGCCGCCGGGGCCTCCACCACCTTCGGCTTCACCGCCAACGGCACCGCGGCCACCCCGACCGCCACCTGCACCAGCCCCTGACCCGTCGTCCGCACGCGGCGGCCGGCGCCACTCACCGGCGCCGGCCGCCCTCCATCCGAAGCGGCGGTCCGGCCGCTTTCACCGGACGCCCGCCGCTCACCTCAGGGAGGATCCTTGCGCAAGGTGGGAGCCATACTCGCCGCCGGCGTTCTCGCGGGCGGCCTGGTCGCCCTGCAGGGCCAGGCCGACGCCCTGGAGAACGGCGTGGCCCGCACGCCGCCCATGGGCTGGAACAGCTGGAACACGTTCGGCTGCAACATCAACGAGACACTGATCAAGCAGATGGCCGACTCGATCGTCAGCTCCGGTCTGCGCGACCTGGGCTACCAGTACGTCGTGGTCGACGACTGCTGGTTCGACCCCGCCCGCGACTCGGCGGGGAACCTGCGGGGCAGCCCGTCGCGGTTCCCCAGCGGGATGAAGGCCCTCGGTGACTACCTGCACGCCAAGGGGCTGAAGTTCGGCATCTACCAGGTGCCGGTGGACAAGACCTGCGCGCAGTACTTCGGCGGCTATCCGGGTGCGACCGGCAGCCAGGGCCACGAGGTCCAGGACGCCAGGCAGTTCGCCGCCTGGGGCGTGGACTACCTGAAGTACGACTGGTGCTCCCCCAACGGCACCATCGACGACCAGGTCCGGACGTTCGCGAAGATGCGCGACGCGCTGGCGGCGACCGGGCGGCAGATCGTCTACAGCATCAACCCCAACAGCATCCACGCCAAGACGGGGCCGCAGCGCGACTGGGGCGATGTCGCCAACATGTGGCGGACCACCGAGGACATCACCAACAAGTGGGACACCGGCCAGACCAACGGGTACCCGATGGGCATCCAGAACATCGTCAACGTCACCGTCCCGCTCGCGTCGTACGCCCGGCCGGGGGCGTTCAACGACCCGGACATGATGGAGGTCGGCCGGGGTGGCATGAACGACACCGAGATGCGCAGCCACTTCGCCCTCTGGGCGATCATGGCCTCGCCCCTGATCGCCGGTAACGACCTGCGCTCCATGGACTCGGCGACGACGGCCATCCTGAAGAACCAGAACCTGATCGCCATCAACCAGGACCCGCTCGGCCTGCAGGCCCGCCAGATCAGCAACGACGGGACCCGGCGGGTGCTGGCCAAGAGGCTCGCCGACGGCGACGTCGCGGTCGCCCTGTTCAACCAGGGCGGAAGCACCACCACGGTCGGCACCACCGCGTCCGCGATCGGCCTGCAGGGCGGGTCGTTCACCCTGCGCGACGCGTGGACGAACGCCGTCAGCACCAGCACCGGCTCCATTTCGGCCAGTGTGCCGGCGCACGGCACCGTCGTGTACCGGGTCAGCGGCGGCGCGGGCCCGACGGCCACCCCGACGGCGACGCCCACGGTGACCCCGACCGCCACGCCGACGGTGACCCCTCCGCCGGGCGGATGCACGGCGGCGTACCGGCTGACCAACGAATGGGGCTCCGGCTTCCAGGGCGAGGTGACCGTCGGCAACCCCGGGTCGTCCCCGCTCAACGGCTGGACCGTGAAGATGACCCTGGCCGGCGGCCAGACGATCACGAGCCTGTGGAACGGTGTGAACACCGGCACCGGAGGCACGGTGACCGTCAGGAACGCCCCCTACAACGGCACCGTTCCCGGCAACGGGTCGGCGACGTTCGGCTTCACCGCCAACGGCAATGGCTCTGCCGCCCCGACCGGTGTGACCTGCACGAGCCCGTGACCGGAGGCGACGGCGGGTGACCTCCGGCTGCCGGTGAGCCGGCGCGGACGGGAACGAACGAGAAGGCCGGGTCCTGGTCCCAGGGCCCGGCCTTCTCGGGGCGGTGGTGTGACGCGGGCACCGGAGGGGCGTGCGCTCCGGCGCCCGCGTCACGCGGCGGTCGCGGTCAGCTCGCGGTGATGGTCCACTGGTTGTTGGTGCTGCCGTTGGGGGTCCACATCCCTGCGGTGGATCCGGCGGTGGTGTTGCCCATGCCGTCCAGGGCGGTGCCGGTGCCGCGGTTGACGATCTGGTAGCGGCCGTTGCCCACATTGGTGAGCTTCCACTGCTGGTTGTCGCCGCCGTTCCAGGTGCCCTGCCGGCACACCGCGCCGTTGGCCGCATTGCCCCAGCTGTCGGCCACCAGGCCGTTGGTACGGTTGACGATCCGGAACCAGCCGCCGCCCAGATCCACCAGCTGCCACTGCAGATTCGTGCTGCCGTCCCAGTTCCACTGCTTGAGGTTCGCCCCCGACGCCACGCTGCCACCGCCGTCCAGCACCAGACCGGTGGCGACGTTGGCGATCCGCACCCAGCCGGTCGGCGTGGGGCCGCCACCGCCGGTGTTCCAGTAGACGGCGTAGTTGTACCCGTGGGCGTCGTAGAAGGGGCCGAGGTTGACCGTCGCCGAGTCGGCGGTCGCGGTGAAGGCCAGGGTCGTGGAACCGGTCCTGGTGACGGACGCGGTGTTCAGGGCCGGCGGCGCCGACAGCGCGGTGTTGCCGTAGTTCCCGGACAGGACGACCGGGCCGTAGGCGATCGCCTGGATGCCGGGGTTGTCGTTGGCGGGCTTCGTGACCACCCGCATGGGCAGGCGCACGGTGACGGTGTCGCCGGAGCTCCAGGAACGGGTGAGGACGGCGTACGTCCCGGGGGTGGTGTCCACGTTCTGCTGGGCGCCGTTGACGCTGATCGTGGCGCCGGTGGTCCAGGAGGGGATGCGGACCCGCATCGTCCACGACCCGCCGGCGTCGCCGGTGACCTGGAGGGTGGTGGTGTCGCTCACCGGGAAGGACGTCGTCTGGGTGACCGTGATGCCGCGCTGGGTCCAGTCCAGCGTCGACGGCACGAACAGGTTCACCGTCAGCGTGGTGCCGTTGCGGAAGTAGATGGAGTCCATCAGCCGCGTGTTGACCTCCACCCCCGTCCCCTGGCAGCACCAGAACGAGTTGTAGTCGGTGCTGTAGGTGCCGCCGCCCCACGCCGGGCCCACCCCGCGGCGGCCGCCCGGTTTGAGCGGGGTGAAGTAGGTGACGTGACCGTGGCCGTCGGCCGGGTTCTGCGCGCCGACGACGTGGTTGAGCAGCGTCTGCTCGTAGAAGTCGAAGTACGCGGCCCGGTCGGGGTTCAGCAGCCACAGTTCGCGGGTCAGGTTGAGCATGTTGACGCTGTTGCAGTGCTCGCAGGTGTCGTTGGCGAGGTAACCGGCGATCGCGTTGGGGGCGCGGAAGTGCTCCGCCTGGCTGTTGCCGCCGATCGCGTAGGTGTGCGCGCCGACGGTGATGTTCCAGGCGTTGACGGCGATGTCCCGGTAGCGGGTCGTGCCGGTGGCCTTGTACTCGCGGGCCGCGCCGATCCACTTGGGCACCTGGGTGTTGGCGTGCAGGCCGTTCAGCTGGTCCTGGTTCGACGCCAGGGGGTTGAACACGGCGGCGTGGTCGAACCGCTGGGCGGTGATCATCCAGCGGGTGTCGCCGGTCTGCTGGTACAGGTCCGTCAGCACCGCGTTCATGCCGCCGAACTCGGTGCCCAGCATGGCCTGCATCTGGCTGCCGCTCAGCCTGCCCGTCCGCCAGTCGACCCAGCCGGCGAGCGCCAGCAGCACGTCGCGCGCCTGGGTGCTGCCGATGAGGCGCCACACGTCGAGCAGACCGGTCATGGTCTTGTGGATGCAGTAGTACGGCACGTTGCCGTTGTTCAGCGTGCGGGCCTCGAGGGCGGTGAAGTCCGACTCGGGGAAGCCGGACAGGTACCCGGTGTTGAACCCGGCGGCGCCGTTGTTCGCCTGGCACCTGGCCATCTCGGCCACCATGCGGGTGGCCTTGTCCCGGCAGACGGTGTCGCCGAGCACGGCGTAGGCCTGGGCCCACGCGGTGAGGAAGTGCCCCTGCGCGTGGGTGCGGAACGGGAACGAGGGAGCGTCCCAGCCGCCGTTGGCGGCGGCGCCCTCGGTGGACAGCCGGTGGTTGGCGCGGAAGTTGTACAGCAGCCGTTCGACGTCGACGAACCGCAGGTACGACAGCGTCCGGTTCTGGTTGTCCATCAGGCGGCCGGCCGTCAGCCGTACCTGCCCGAAGTCGAACGGGTACGCCGACACGCCGATGTCGGGCCGCGCCGGGGCGACCGCGGCGCGGGCCGTGCCGGTGCCGCCGATCTGGCCGGCGGTGGAGGCGACGACGGCGACGCCTGCGGCCTGGAGCAGCCGGCGGCGGCTGAGGGGGGTGGATGACACGTGAGCCTCCTGGAGAGTGGGGGGTCGGACGGGCGCACGGGCCGGAGGCGGCCGCGCGGTGGTTACGGTCAGCTCGCGGTGATGGTCCACTGGTTGTTGGTGCTGCCGTTGGGGGTCCACATCCCTGCGGTGGATCCGGCGGTGGTGTTGCCCATGCCGTCCAGGGCGGTGCCGGTGCCGCGGTTGACGATCTGGTAGCGGCCGTTGCCCAGGCCGGTGAGCTTCCACTGCTGGTTGTCGCCGCCGTTCCAGGTGCCCTGCCGGCACACCGCGCCGTTGGCCGCATTGCCCCAGCTGTCGGCCACCAGGCCGTTGGTACGGTTGACGATCCGGAACCAGCCGCCGCCCAGGTCGATGAGCTGCCACTGCAGATTCGTGCTGCCGTCCCAGTTCCACTGCTTGAGGTTCGCCCCCGACGCCACGCTGCCGCCGCCGTCCAGCACCAGACCGGTGGCGACGTTGGCGATCCGCACCCAGCCGGTCGGCGCGGGACCGGATCCCAGGGCGGGGATCCGGCCGTTGAAGGTCAGCTTGACCACGTACGCCGGCGCGCTGAACGGGGCGGTGGACGAGGGCATCGAGACGTGCAGGCCGGAGCCGTCCTGGGTGCGGCCGGGCAGGTCGACGTACTGGCCGGCCGAGGAGCCCAGGAGCCGCACCGAGACCAGGTTGCCGAGGTTGATCCGGTTCGAGCCCAGGGTCGTGATGTGCAGCGTGCCGCCCGGCCAGCCCAGCACGGTGGCGTACAGCACCGTGTCGTCCTTGCTGCGGGTGAAGCGGATGTCGGTGGCGGTCCCCGCCCGCGGCGTGGTGAAGGAGCCGCCGCCCATCTGGGTGGGCCCCTCGCCGTGGACGGTCCAGGCCCGGGTCGAGTAGACGGACTCGCCGAAACGCCGGAGGTAGTCCCCGATGCCCAGCAGGATCGACCGCTGCCCCGAGGGGATGGTGCCGTCGGCCGTCGGGGCGATGTTCAGCAGCATGGTGCCGTTCTTGCTGACCCGGTCGATCAGCGAGTGCAGCATCGCGTTGAGCGAGTAGTAGCCGATGCCGTCGGTGTAGCACCAGCTGGAGCTGGAGATGCTGTCGTCGGTGAGCCAGTAGGGGGTCTGGATGGCGGCGGGGCCGCCGCGCTCGTAGTCGAAGACCTCGCCCCTGGTGTTGAACCCGTCCTTGTAGGTGGCGACGACGTCCTCGTTCCAGGCGACGGCCTGGTTGTAGTAGTACGCCAGGAAGTTCAGCCGCCGCGACTCGTCCAGCCGGCTGAGGTTGAAGTCCTGCCAGATGATGTCGGGCCGGTAGCCGTCGATGACCTCTTTGAGTTTGTCGTACCACAGCTGCTGTTCCTCGGCGAAGGACAGCTGGCCGTAGAGCTTCTTCAGTGAGGCCGTGGACTGCGCGGGCGCCCACTGGTAGAAGCCGGTGAAGTTGTAGGCGTGGTGCATGGCCACCAGGAGTTTGAGGCCTTTGGCGCGGATGGCGTCGGCGTGCAGGCGCAGCAGGTCGAGTCTGGGACCGGTGGCGACCGAGTTCCACTCGTTCACCCTGCTGTTCCACATCGAGTAGCCGTCGTGGTGCTCGGCCACCGGTCCGGCGAACCGGGCGCCGGCGTCGGCGAACAGCTGCGCCCACTCGTCCGGGTCGAAGGCGCCGCCGGCCGACTTCAGCTTCGGTGCGAACTGCACCCAGTTGCCGGCCCTGTCACGCGCGCCGTTGATGAAGTTGTGGTACGGCCAGGCCGAGGGGTCGCCGTAGACGCTCCTGTGGTGGTTGTTCTCGCCCGAGCCGTTGTTGTACATGTTGCGCGGGTACCACTCGTTCGCGAACGCCGGGACGCTGAAGACGCCCCAGTGGAAGTAGACGCCGAACTTCGCGTCCTGGAACCACTCGGCGGCCGGCGGGTGCTGGTCGACCGACGACCAGCTCGGGGTGTAGCTCTGGGGGCCTTCGGTGGCCCAGGCGGGGCCCGCCTTCAGCAGGCCGGCGGCCGTGGTGAGCGCGGCCGTGGCGAGTAGTCGGCGGCGGCTGAACCGGAACGAGGACATCGGAAGAGCCCTTTCGTAAGGGGGACGTTCTTCTCGGTCACTTGGAGCGCGCGGAACGGACCCGGCGGCACGCCTGACCCGCGTCCACCGGCGCGGGTCGTGACGGGTGAGGCGACAGGTCGTCCTGGTCCGGCGAGCGGGCGTCTCCGCCGTCCCGGGGCGGGCGCGAGGTGCGCTCCGTCCGTGGTCCCGGCGTGGGCCCGGCGGTCCACGGCGTACGGGATCATCACCGGCGGTCCGCGGCGCGCGGGATCGTCACGGGTCGGGAAGCGGCCGGATCACACCGATCCGGCCGGAAGGGAGCCGCGCGCCGAAGCGCTCCTGCCGTTCCACCACCGACCCGGCAGGAGGCCGACTGGAGAGTCAGTTTCGAAATCATTACCGAACTTGTCAAGACTTCTTTTCGGACTCGGGGCACGACCTCGCCGGGAGGGGCGCTTCCGGGCCGGTCCGGCGGGCGGGCCTTCTCCCGGCTCCGCCCTCACCGTGCGGGTCGCCCGCCTGTGAAAGTTTCACTCCCCGCGGGAGCGTCCCGGCTCGGCTTGTGCCCAGCCAGGAGACCCGGGCCACGGCCGGCGGCGCGTCGAGGGGCGGGGACGGCGCTTGACAGGCCCCGCGGTGTCATATTTGCTCCGCGACACCACCGCCACCATCCGACGGCAATCGAAGAAGGGCTGACCCCGACAATTATGTTAGCGCTAACATAAGCCGCCCCCGTAGGACGGACCGGTCCCCGTGAGCGGCCACCCCCCGAAGAGGAGATCCATGCGAATCGCACGTCCGGGTCCGAGCGGGATCCCGTCCAGGCGCGGACTCGCCTGGATCATGAGCCTGCTCTCCGTCATGATGCTGCTTCCGGCCGCCGCGGCCAGGGCGGACAACCCGATCGTCCAGACCATCTACACCGCCGACCCGGCCCCGCTGGTGCACAACGGCCGGGTCTACCTCTACACCGGCCACGACGAGGACGGCTCGACATACTTCACGATGAAGGAGTGGCGGGTCTGGTCCTCGGCGGACATGGTCAACTGGACCGACCACGGCTCCCCGCTGAGCCTGGCGACCTTCAGCTGGGCGAGCGCGGACGCGTGGGCGGGCCAGGCGATCCACCGGAACGGCAGGTTCTACTGGTACGTGCCCACCAAGAACCGGGCGACCGGCAGGATGGCCATCGGCGTGGCGGTGTCCGACAGCCCCACCGGGCCCTTCAAGGACGCCATCGGACGCCCGCTGGTGGAGAACGGCGAGATCGACCCCACCGTCTTCGTCGACGACAACGGCCAGGCCTACCTCTACTGGGGCAACCCCAACCTGTGGTACGTGAAGCTGAACGCCGACATGACCTCGTACTCCGGCAGCCCGACGAAGGTCGCCCTGACCACCGCGGGCTTCGGCACGCGCACCGGTGACGCGAACCGCCCGACCCTGTACGAAGAGGGACCCTGGGTCTACAAGCGGGGCGGCCTGTACTACAACGTGTTCGCCGCCAAGTGCTGCTCCGAGTTCATCGCCTACTCGACGGCCCCGAGCGCCACCGGGCCGTGGACCTACCGCGGCACGATCATGCCCACCCAGGGCGGCAGCTTCACCAACCATCCCGGCATCATCGACTTCGCCGGGAACTCGTACTTCTTCTACCACAACGGCGCACTGCCGGGCGGCGGCGGCTACACCCGCTCGGTCGCCGTGGAGAGGTTCGCCTACAACGCCGACGGCACGATCCCGACGATCAACATGACCACGACCGGGGCGCCCCAGGTGGGCACGCTGAACCCCTACGTCCGGCAGGAGGCCGAGACGATCGCCTGGGAGTCCGGCGTGGAGACGGAACCCGCCGACGGAGGCGGGATGAACATCGGGTTCATCGAGAACGGCGACTACGTCAAGGTCAAGGGCGTCGCCTTCGGGACCGGAGCGAAGACCTTCACCACGCGCGTCGCCTCGGGGTCCGGTGGCGGGAGGATCGAGCTCCGCCTGGACGGCGTCAACGGCACCCTGGCCGGTACGTGCACCGTCCCGGGTACCGGCGGCTGGCAGGCATGGACGACCGTGTCCTGCGGGGTGAACGGCGCGACGGGCACCCACGACCTGTACTTCAGGTACACCGGCGGGAGCGGCTACCTGTTCAACGTGGACTGGTGGCAGTTCGGCTTCGGCGGCGGGCCGACGGCGGAGCCCACCCCCACCCCGACGGTCACGCCCACGGCCACCCCGACGCCGACGGTCACCCCGACGGTCACGCCCACCCCCGGCGGCGCCTGCGTCGCGACCTACCGCACCACCAACTCGTGGTCCGGCGGCTACCAGGGCGAGGTCACGGTGACGGCCGGCGCCTCGGCGATCGGCGGCTGGACCGTCAGGTGGAACCTGGGCGCCGGCCAGGCCGTCAGCCAGGTCTGGGGCGGCACGCTGAGCACCTCCGGTTCGGCCGTGTCGGTGGGCAACGCCCCGTACAACGGCTCGCTCCAGCCGTCCGCCTCGACGACGTTCGGCTTCCTCGCCGACGGCACGCCGTCGGCGCCGTCCCTCACGTGCACCGCCTCCTGAGAACGCGCACCGACCCCTGAAGGCGTGCGCCGCCCCCCGAAGGAGTGCGCCGCCTCCTGAAGCCTCCGGAAGGCGTGCGCCGCCTCCCGAGGACGGCGGCGGGGGGGGGGGGGGGGGGGGGCCGCGCCCCCCCCCCCCCCGCGGCCCCCCCCCCCCCCCCCCCCCCCCCCCCCCCCCCCCCCCCGGGGGGGGGGGCCGCGGCT
>NZ_JBIAMC010000014.1:0-166440 GCF_042873875.1 Streptosporangium sp. NPDC004379 | reverse complement strand
CCCCTGACCGCGCGCACCCCCCCCTGCGGGCGGGCCCCCCCCCCCGCCGGGGGGCGCCCCCCCGACCCCCCGCGGCGGGGGGGGCGCCCCCCCCCGCCGGACGCGACGCGGATCACCGCGCGCCCCGCCGTACCACCCCGTGACCCGTGTGCGGCGGACAGGCCCGTGTCCCTGTCCGCCGCACACGTGAGCGACGACAACCCGTGACCCGTCCCCGCACCCCCCGGGAGCACCCATGAAGATCGCACGCCTCCGGCGCCTGACCGGCGCTGGAACCACCGTCACCGCCGGCGCGCCGGCTCCCGGCCGGGACGCCGCCGGCCGGACGGACCGGCCCCGCCGGAACGCGGAAGGAGGACCGGCCGCGCGGAGACGCCCGTGGACCGCGACGCTGTCGGCCGTGGCCCTGGCGGCGGCCGCGGTGCTGGGCTCGGTGACGGCCGCGGGCACCGCCGCCGCGGAGTCGAACGGCGGGGTGCGGGTCATGCCGCTGGGCGACTCGATCACCGAGGGCACCCAGGTGCCGGGCGGCTACCGGATCGGCCTGTGGCAGCGCCTGGCGGCCGGCCGCTACACGATCGACTTCGTCGGATCGCAGTACAACGGGCCGGGCAGTCTGGGCGACCACGACCACGAGGGACATCCCGGGTGGCGGATCGACCAGATCGACGCCAACATCAACGGCTGGCTGCGCACCTACACCCCCCGCACGGTGCTGCTGCACATCGGCACCAATGACATCCTGCAGAACTACAACGTCTCCTCGGCGCCGTCCCGGCTGTCGACGCTGATCGACCACATCACCGCGGCCGCGCCCAACGCGGAGGTGTTCGTCGCGACGATCATCCCGCTGTCGAACTCCGGCCAGGAGGCCGCCGCCCGCACCTTCAACGCCGCGGTCCCCGGGATCGTGCAGTCCAAGGTGAACAACGGCAAGCACGTCCACCTGGTCGACATGCACGCCAAGCTGACCACGGCCGACCTGATCGACGGCGTCCACCCCACCGCGACCGGCTACGACAAGATGGCCGCCGCCTGGTACCAGGCCCTGCAGTCGGTCCCCGGCAGCATCAGCCAGGGCCCCGGCCCGTCACCGAGCCCGTCGATCACCCCGACGATCACCCCGTCGCCCAGCGTCACCCCGACGCCCCCCGACGAGCCGGTCGCCTGCCGGGTCGGCACCACCGTCAACGCGTGGAACAACGGGCTGACCGAGAACCTCACCGTCACCAACACCGGAACCTCGGCGGTCAACGGCTGGTCCCTGGCCTTCACCCTCCCCGGCGGGCAGACCATCACCGGCGGCTGGAACGCCACCTACACCCCCGCCACCGGCCGCGTCACCGCGAAGAACGTCACCTACAACGGCTCCCTGGCGCCCGGAGCCTCCACCGAGATCGGCTTCCAGGCCACCCACACCGGCGACGCCGGCAAGGCCACCGCGTTCACCCTCAACGGAGCCCCCTGCACCACCTCCTGACGCATCGCCCGACGCCCCCTCGCGGGGATCCCCCACCTCCCAGGAGACATCAATGCGTTTCATCCGACATCGGCGCTGGCTCGCGGCCGCGATGGCCGCGGCGCTCGGCGCCCTCGGGATCGCGACGGCCGGCTCCTCCCAGGCCGCCGCGGGCTGCCGGGTCACCTACACCGTGACCAACGAGTGGTCCGGCGGTTTCGGAGCCAACGTCAGCATCACCAACCTCGGCGATCCGGTCAACGGCTGGAAGCTGACCTGGTCGTTCACCGCCGGGCAGACCGTCACCCAGCTGTGGAGCGGCACCCACACCCAGTCCGGCGCCCAGGTCACCGTGACCAACGCGGACTACAACGGCGCCATCCCCACCGGCGGCAGCGCGAGCTTCGGCTTCAACGGGAGCCAGAACGGCTCCAACCCGGTGCCGACGAACTTCGCGCTGAACGGCGTCGCCTGCGGCGGGACCGTCGACCCCTCGCCGAGCACCAGTCCGTCTACCGGGCCCTCCCCCAGCACCAGCCCGTCGACCGGCCCGAGCCCGTCGGCCACCCCCACGAGCGGGCCGTGGCCGCCGTCGTCGACCTACTCCAACCCCGTGCTGTGGGAGGACCTGGCCGACATCGACATCCTCCGGGTCGACGACACCTACTACTACTCGGCCTCCACGATGCACTACTCGCCCGGCGCGCCGATCCTGCGCTCCTACGACCTGGTCAACTGGGAGTACGCCGGCCACTCCGTGCCCAAGCTGGACTTCGGGTCGAAGTACGACATGAGCGGCGGGCGCGGGTACGTCAACGGCATCTGGGCGTCGTTCCTGAACTACCGGAAGAGCAACAAGACCTTCTACTGGGGCGGCTGCATCGACTTCAGCAAGACCTACATCTACACCGCCACCGCCGCGGAGGGCCCCTGGAACCGGCACACCACGATCAACAAGTGCTACTACGACGCCGGGCTGCTCGTCGATGACAACGACACGATGTACGTCGCCTACGGCAACACCCAGATCAGCGTGGCCCAGCTGTCGGCCGATGGCAAGACCGAGGTCCGCAGCCAGCAGGTGTTCTCCACGCCGTCCAGCGTTGGCACGCTGGAGGGGTCGCGGATGTACAAGCGCAACGGGTCCTACTACATCTTCCTGACCCGCCCGGCCAACGGCCAGTACGTGCTGAAGTCCACCAACGGCCCGTTCGGCCCGTACGAGATGCGCCAGGTGCTGCTCAACATGTCCGGCCCGGTCTCCGGTGGCGGCGTGCCGCACCAGGGCGGGCTGGTGCAGACCCAGAACGGCGCCTGGTACTACATGGCCTTCCAGGACGCCTACCCCGGCGGGCGGATCCCCGTACTGGCCCCGATCACCTGGACCTCCGACGGCTGGCCGACCGTGCAGACCGTGAACGGCGGCTGGGGCGGCTCCTACCCCTACCCGAACGTCCCGCGCCCGCCGCGGCAGGTGAAGTCGCCCACCGGGACCGACACCTTCACCGGCACCCAGCTCGGCCCGGAGTGGGAGTGGAACCACAACCCCGACACCACCAGGTACAGCGTCGGCAACGGGCTGCGGCTGCAGACCGCCACGGTGACCAACGACCTGTACTCGGCCCGCAACACCCTCACGCACCGCATCCTGGGCCCGTCGTCGACCGCGACGATCCAGCTGGACTACTCGGCCATGCGCGACGGTGACCGGAGCGGTCTGGCGATGCTCCGCGACTCGTCGGCCTGGATCGGCGTCAGACGCGACAACGGCCAGACCCGCCTGGTCGCGACCAACAACCTGACCATGAACGGCAGCTGGCAGACCACCTCCACCGGCACCGAGGTCGCCTCCACCGCGATCTCCGGCGGGCGGATCTGGCTGCGGGTCAACGCCGACATCCGGCCCGGCAGCGGCCGGCAGGCGAGGTTCTCCTACAGCACCGACGGGGTGAACTTCACCTCCTTCGGGCCGGCCTTCACGATGGGCAACGCCTGGCAGTTCTTCATGGGTTACCGTTACGCCGTCTTCAACTACGCCACCCAGGCACTCGGCGGCGCGGTCACCGTCAACCGGTTCGACCTGACCACACCCTGACCACGCCCCCTGACCATGCTCTGATCCACACGATCCACGACGGCCCCCCTGAGGCGCGCACCGCGCCTCAGGGGGGCCGTTCCATGCGAGGGCCCGGCGCCCCCGCGGACTTCGCGGGGGCGCCGGGCCCGGTCGTCGCGTCAGCGAGCGGTCAGGCTCGGGTCCACTTCTGGTTGTTTCCTCCGGTGCAGGTCCAGATGTTCACCCTGGTGCCGTTGGCCGTGCCGGAGCCGGAGACGTCCAGGCACTTGTTCGCGCCGACGGCGGTGATGCTGCCGTCGGAGTTGAGACGCCACTTCTGGTTGTTCTGGCCGTTGCAGTCCCAGATGGTGACCGCCGTGCCGTCGGCGGTGCCCGCTCCGGTCACGTCCAGGCACTTGTTGCCGTAGACCCGCAGCTCACCGGCGCTGGTCGAGGTCCACTTCTGGTTGTTCTGACCGTTGCAGTCCCAGATCTGCACCTGCGCGCCGTTGGACTGCGAGGCACCGCTGACGTCCAGGCACCGCCCCGAGGCGGTCCCCTTCAGCGCGCTCGTGTCCCCGGGGGACGTCGGCGTGGCCGACGGCGAGGGCGACGTGCCGTCGCCCTGCCCGACGCCCTTGCCGCCGAAGGTCAGGGAGTCGAGGTCGAACGCGTTCGCCGACGGCGCCTTGAACACGACGTAGAGGTCGCCGGTGCTGCCGGGGTTCGTGACCCGCACCGCGGGGAGGGACACGTAGTTGTTCCATCCCCCGGTCGACGGCACGGAGCTGGAGGCGACGAGCGTCCCGGTCGGCGAGCCGGCGTGCAGCTCGATGGACGCCCCGGTGGCGGACGGCGCCGACACGCGGAAGGACACCGTGTCGATCCCCGACAGGTTGACCGGCGTGTAGGAGATCCAGTCGTTGTTGGAGATGTCGCCGACGCGCCTGCCGCCCTCGGCTCCGGCCTCGTCGACGACCCGGACGCCGTTGGAGCCGTTGAAGTGCTCGGCCTGCTTGTGCTTGGGCTGCAGGGTGATGCCGGCGTTGCCCTTCAGGCCGTCCTTGTCGGTGTAGTCCGCGCCCAGGACGTAGTAGACGTTGGCCGCCTCGTCGTGGCCCGAGGCGGTCGTCGTGACCGTCCCGGAGCAGCCGGTGAACTGGCCGGTGTCGTGGGCGTGCTGGTCGTGGCCGAGCGCGGTGAACACGTTGACCTTGGAGCAGTCGACGGTGCCGTCCTCGGGGTCGGTGACGTTGACGGTGTAGGACACCTTGTCACCGAAGTCGATGAACCCGCCGTCCGGCGGAGCCGAGAAGACGACCTTGGGACGGGTGTTGCCGACGGCGATGGTCAGCGTGATACTTCCCGTCTTCCCGCTCGCGTCCCGCACGGTCAGCCTGGCGGTGTAGGTGCCGTTGGTGGTGTAGGTGTGGGACGGGTTGGCGGCGGTGGAGGTCCCGCCGTCGCCGAAGTCCCAGCTGTAGGTGATCGCGTCGCCGTCGGGGTCGGACGAGCCGGCCGAGGAGAATGCCACCGTCAGCGGCGCGGCGCCCGAGTCGGGGGTGGCGCTCGCCTTGGCCACGGGGGCGCGGTTCCCGGCCACGTAGTCGATGCGGTAGATGGCGTCGTCGGTGTTCGCGTGGCCGAAGCCGTTGCCCCAGTCGGCCATGTACAGCGCGCCGTCGGGGCCGAACTTCATGTCGATCGGCGCGTGCGGGGCGATGTTCGCCACGAACGGGTTGATCTTCAGGAGGTTGCCGGAGGAGTCGAGGCGCATCTCCTTGACGAAGTTGCGGCTCCATTCGTACAGGAAGGTCGCGCCGTCGAAGTACTGGGGGAACCTGCGGTCGGAGGCGCCGGCCGCGTCGTAGCGGTAGAACGGGCCGCCCATCGGGGCCGCGCCGCCGCAGCAGTTGATCTCGGGGAACTCGGCCGAGGCGTGGTAGTTGTACCACACGGTCGCGGGCTTGGCGGCCGGCAGGTTGGTCAGGCCGGTGTTGTTCGGCGAGTCGTTGACCGGCGCCGAGCAGTTGAACTTCGCCCCCGAGGTGTTGGTGGAGAAGTTGAAGTCGTTGAACGGGGTGTTGTTGCCGGTGCAGTACGGCCAGCCGTAGAAGCCGGGCTGCTTGATCAGGTTCCACTCGACCGTGCCCTCGGGGCCGCGGTTGGGGTTGGCGCTGCCCGCGTCCGGACCGTAGTCGCCCACCGAGAGCCAGCCGGTGACCTTGTCGACCGAGAAGCGGAACGCGTTGCGGAAGCCCATCGCGTAGATCTCGGGCCGCGTCTTGGCCGTGCCCGGCGCGAACATGTTGCCGGCCGGGATCGTGTAGGTGCCGTCGGACTCGGGGTGGATGCGCAGGATCTTGCCGCGCAGGTCGTTGGTGTTGGCCGCGGACCGCTGGGCGTCGTAGTGCTCCCGGCCCGGCCGCTCGTCGATCGGGGCGTAGCCGCTGGAGGCGTTGGGGTTGGTGTCGTCGCCCGGGGCGATGTACAGGTTGCCGCCCGGCCCGAACGTGATGTAGCCCCCGGTGTGACCGGGCTCGTCGACGTTGCGGAACGCCGGAACCTCGATGAGCTTCTTCTCGCTCCCCATGTCGAGGCTGGTGCCGTTGAAGGTGAACCGGGAGACCCGGTTCACCTCGCCGCCGTTCGACGGCGAGTAGTTGAGGTAGATCCAGCCGTTGGCGGCGAAGTTCGGGTCCAGTGCCAGCCCGATCCCGCCGTCCTCACCGCCGTCGTACACCGAAAGGGTGCCGATGACGCGCGTGCCCCCGCCGTTCGCGGGGATCATGTTCACCTTGCCCGAGCGCGAGATGTAGAAGACCCTGCCGTCGGCGGCCACGTCCAGCTCCATCGGCTGGTCCGGCGCGCCGTCGAGGGTGACCTTCTGGAAACGGGCCGAGACGGTGCCGCCGCAGTCGCCGGGCTCCGCGCCCGCCGCCCACTTCACCGCGCCCAGCAGGTGCTGCTTGAACTGCGCCTCGGAGTAGGAGGACGCGTTGTGGCCCATCGCGGTGGCCCAGACACGGCCGCCCTCCGGGTTGTGGCACCAGGAGATCGGGTGGTCGGCGCCCATCTTGTTGGGGCCCGCGTCGTAGGTGGTCTCGTCCGCGGTCACCAGCACGTGCACCGAGCCGCGCATGTTCTTGTCGAAGTTGTACCACTCCTCCGTACGGGTCCACCGGTCCGGCAGGCCCTTGGTCGAGGGGTGGACCTTGTCGGCGACCTTGGCGGTGCCCTGAACGATCGAGGAGTGCTGCGTCATGTGGGCGCCGGCGAGCACGGTCTGGTCCCACCACGGGAACTGCGACTCGATGTTCATGTCGACGGCGTTGTGGATCGCCACGACGCCGTGGCCGCTGCGCACGTAGGCCTGCATGGCCTGGCGCTGGGCGTCGTTGTCCCACACCATGCCCGAGGTCTGGAGCATGATCACCGCGTCGTAGGTGTTGAGGTTCGACGTGGTGAAGACGGCGGAGTTCTCACTCTGGTCGAGCTGGAAGTTGTTGTCGGCCGCAAGCTGCTGGAACATCGAGATGCCGGCGGCGATGGAGTCGTGCCGGTAGGCGCCGCTCGCGGTCTTGCTGAACAGCAGCACCTTGAACTGTGGCGCCGCCGCGTGTGCCACCAGTGGCACCGCGGACAGCAGGAGCCCCAGCATGGCCGCGGCCAGTGCGGGGAGCAGGTGTGATCTTCGCATGAAGGATCTCCTGGGGGTTACCGGGGACGGTCGGAGTCGGAAAGGGAGGCGAAGGCGTGGGTCGTACCGGCCCGGAGGGGGCGCCGGTCAGACCGGAAGGGCGGATCAGGTCATGAAGATCTGTCAAGTCGCGGAAGATGATCAGGTCATGGGAGCCAATCGGGTCGGGGGGCCGGTCAGGTCGGGGGGCCGGCCCGCAGGGGGCCGGCCCGATCGGGAAGGACGGTCAGGTCGTGAGGGCGCGGAGGAAGGCGAGCCCCTCGGTGGCGAGGGCGTCCTGGCTCGGGGCGAGGGGACGCCAGACGGATGCGGCGGTGGCGATGGTCCTGTTGTCGGCGGTGAAGGACTCGATCACGAGCGGTCCGGTGTAGCCGGCGTCACGCACGGCCACGGTGAAGCCCGGCCAGTCGAAGTGGTCGGAGCCGGGCGCGCCGCGGTCGGTCCCGCTCGCCTGGATGTGGGCGATCCTGGCGCCCGCCAGGCGGACGGCCCCCAGGGGGTCCTTCTCCTCGATGTTCAGGTGGTAGGTGTCGAGGGCGAGCCCGCATTCCTCGGGGAGGGCCTCGAGCGCCTGCTCGACGGTGTTGACGACGCTGGTCTCGTACCGGTTGAGCGGTTCGACGCCGATCCTGATCCCGCGTTCGGCCGCGTACGCGACGACCGGTTTCAGGTTCTCCCTCAGCTCGGCGTAGATCGAGCGCCGCTCGTCCGGGCTCATCCGCCAGGCCCGGCCGACGGAGGCGTACGCGGGCCCGCTGACCGCCGGCGCGCCGACGGTCACCGCCACGTCCACGCAGTGCCGCAGGTAGTCCTGGGTGTCCTGGACGGTCCGCGGCGAGGCGCCGACCAGTTCCCGTCCCGGCGGCATCGTGAGCACGACCGACGCGCGGAGCCCGAGCCCGTCCAGGAGGGCCGCCGCCCTCCCGGGGTCCCAGTCGCCGGGCCGCTCGACCGGCAGCTCGGCGACGTCGAAACCCCATTCCGCGATCCGCGGCGCGAGGGCGGCCAGGGACTCGTCGGTGAGCGGCGAGACCCAGACCCAGGTGTTGACCCCGATCACGAGGTGCCGCCCCATTTGCCGGGGTAGCCGGGCAGGTCCTCGCAGCCGCACAGGGCGTAGTGCAGGGGTGGCATGCCGGGCTTGAGGTAGGCGGCGAGGTTCTCCTGGGTGATCACGGGCTGCGGCAGGTTCCAGACCTTGGGCACCTGCTCGCCCTTGAGGATCTTCAGTGCCGCGATGACCGGCGTGCGCCACTGGTAGGTCGGGTAGGTCGGGGCGATCGCGGTCAGCTTCGCGTCACTCCACTTCTTCAGGAAGTCCTGCTGGTCCTCCCCGTTGATCGGCGGCACCGGCTGCCCGGCGTCCTCGAACGCCTCCACCGCCGCGACGGCGGTGGCGCCCGAGTCCATCCACAGGCCGTCGATCTTCCCGTGGCGCTGGATGTAGTCGCTGACGATGCTCTTGGTCTTGGCGGCGTCGCCGTCGGTGAACTCCGCGCCGACGACCTTGAGGTCGCTCTTGTCGAAGACCACCTTCGCCGCCGACCAGCGGGTCTCCAGGACGTCCACGCCGGGTGAGATGCGCAGCGCCAGGACCTTCCCGCCCGCGGGCACCTTCTCGACGAGGAACTCGGCGGCCGCGGCGCCGAAGGCGTAGCCGCCGATCGGCTTGATGAACGTGACCGGGCAGTCGGTCTGGACACCCCGGTCGAACACGATGACCGGCACCTTCGGGCAGGCCCCGGCCACGGCGGGCGTCAGCGTGGCCGTGGTGTTGGGCGAGACGATCAGCGCGTCACAGCCCTTGGTCTGCAGCTCGGCGATGTCGGAGATCTGCTTGTCGTCCTTGCCCTCGGCGTCCAGGGCGGTGAAGCGGGTGATCTCCTTGTGCAGGGCGACCTCCGCCTGCATGGTCTTCCAGCCGACCTGCCGCCAGGGGTTGTCGACCGCGGCGTTGGAGAAGCACAGGTGGTACGGGCCCGCCTTCCTGTACTCGGCGGTGTCGACGGGCTTCGGGTCGATGCTCTGCTCCCACGGCCTGCCGGCCGGGCCGTCCGGCCGGGCTTCGCGCATCGCCATCTGGGCGTCGTAGTCGGCCTGCACGAAGAACTTCGACTGGGCGCCGGTGCCGCTGTCCTCCGATCCGGCCGACGCCGCGGCGGAGGTCGCGGGCGCGGGCTTGTCGCTGGTGCACGAGACCGCCGACAGCGTCAGTACGGCCAGCGCGGCGGTGGCGAGGAGCCGCCGCGGATATGTGAGCATGGTCTTCCTTCCATCACGGGGCGGCCGCGGCTCTTGCGCGCGGGAAGCGCACGGCTCCCAGCGCCACCGCGGCGATGATGATCACGCCCTGTACGGCCGGCTCCAGCGCCCCCGAGATGCCGTACAGGTTGAGCAGGGTGAACAGCGCCTCCAGGGTGAAGGCGCCCGCCATCGCGGCGACCACGGAGCCGCGGCCGCCGCCGAGGGCCACGCCGCCGAGCACGACGGCGGTGATGGCCTGGAACTCCAGCCCCTGGCCGACCTGGGCGGACACCCCTGCGAAGCCACCGAGCAGGACCGCGGCGACCGCCGCGGACAGCCCGGAGATCATGAACGCCGCGGTCCGCACCCGGGCGACGCGGACGCCGGACAGGGCGGCGGCCCGGTCGTTGTCGCCGGCCGCGACCAGCGTGTGGCCGAACCCGGCGCGCATCGCGGAGACGGCGGCGGCGGTCACCGCGACGAGGATCAGGACCGCCCAGGGCACCGGACCCAGGCTCCCCCGGCCCAGCTCGCGGAACTCCGGGGACAGGGCGCCGCGGGGCGCGCCGCCCGTCCAGAGGAACACCGCGCCGGACAGGATCAGCAGCATGCCGAGCGTCGTGATGAACGACGGGACCCGCAGCCGGGTGGTGACGGTCCCGTTGACCAGCCCGACGAGCGGTCCGAGAGCGAGCAGCAGGGCCAGCACGGGCCAGGTCGCCTCCGCGGAGCCGTCGATGAGCCGGGCGGCGATCACCACCTCGGCGGTGACGAGGGAGCCGACCGACAGGTCGAACTCGCCGGACACGATGACGAAGTACTGCCCGGTCGCGAGGATCACCAGCGGAGCGGCCCGCTTGACGAAGGCGAGGAGGGCGGGCGGCTCCAGGAAGTACGGGTTGACGGCCGCGATGGCGATCAGCAGTCCGGCCAGCACCACGAGGATCGGCAGCGCTCGTCTCATCCGTTCCGCCTCCTGCGGGCGTAGACGGCCAGGGCGGCCACCAGGACCACGCCCCGTACGACGTCCTTGGCGAAGGAGTTGACCTGGAGCTGGTTGAAGATGCTGTCGAGGACGGCCAGGAGCAGGACTCCGCCGACGGTCCCGCCGACCCCGCCGCGGCCTCCGGCCAGGGCCGTCCCGCCGAGTACGACCGCGGCGATCGACTCCAGGTCGTATCCGCCGTCGGTTCCCACCGTCGGCGCGCCGGCTCCGAGCCGCGAGGCGAGCAGCAGCCCGGCGATCCCGGCGCAGACGGAGCAGAGCACGTGGGCGGTGACCACGACCCGCCCGGTGCGGATCCCGGAGAGCCGGGCGACCTCGGAGTCCCCGCCCACCGCGTAGATCCGGTACCCCGGGCGGGTGCGGGTCAGCAGGAACCACGCGGCCGCCGCCACCGCGGCCCACAGCAGCGCCGACACCGGCAGCGGCCCGATCCGGTCGTATCCGAGGTGCTGGAAGGACGCGGGCACGCTGCCCGCCGGGCCGTCGTACCGCTCGTCGAGCGCCCCGCGGATGATCAGCGCGATCCCGAGCGTGGCGATGAAGGCGTGTACCCGGAGGCGGGTGACGATCAGGCCGTTCACCAGGCCGGTGAGCGCGCTCACCGCCAGCACCGCGGCGACCGCGGGCAGCACGTTCGCGTCGCCTCCGGCCATGATCTCGGCCGCGACGAGCGAGGTCAGGCTGATCAGGTAGGCCACGGAGAGGTCCAGGCTGCCGGCCAGGATCACCAGGGTCTGACCGACCGCGACGATGCCCAGCGCCGCCGACCGCTGCTGGATGCCGACGATGTTCTCCTGGCTGAGGAAGTGCTCGCCGTCCAGGGCGAACAGCAGCCAGCCCAGCACGATGAGCAGGGCCAGCGCCAGGTAGACGGCGCGCGCGGGCCAGTCGGCGGACAGCCGCCGGAGGAAGGAGCCCGCGGCCGGGACGGGCCGGAGCTTCAGCTGCTGGGTCATGACGCGGCCGCCAGGCGCATCACGGCCTCCTCGGTGGAGCCGGCGGGCAGCTCTCCGGCGACGCGGCCGTCGCGCAGCACCACGATGCGGTCGCTCATGCCGATGAGTTCGGGAAGCTCGGAGGAGATCATCAGGACCGCCGTGCCGTCGCGGGCGAGTTCGCGCATCAGGTCGTGGATGGCGGCCTTGGCGCCCACGTCGACGCCGCGGGTGGGTTCGTCGAACAGCAGGACCCGCGGGGCGACCGTCATCCATTTGGCCAGCACGACCTTCTGCTGGTTGCCGCCGGACAGCAGCCGGACCTCCTGGGCGGGCCGGGGCGGGCGCAGGCGCACCCGTTCCAGCAGCTCCTCGATCCCGGGGCCGCGCTTCCGGGTGGCGCGGGCCACGAGCAGGGCGTTGTCGCGCACCCGCTGGTTCAGCAGGAGTCCTTCGGCCTTGCGGTCCTCGGTGACCAGGCCGATGCCCGCGGCGATGCCCTCGCGGACGGAACGGGGGAGGCGGGGCGTCATCTCGCCGTGGGTGAAGGGGTCGGCGCCGAACAGCGCCCTGGCCAGCTCGGTGCGGCCGGAGCCCTGCAGCCCGGCCAGGCCGACGATCTCGCCCGCGCGCAGGTCGAGGTCGATGCCGTGCAGCCTGGCGTTGCCGCCGCCGCGCACGCTCAGCATCACCTCCCCGGGGGGCTCCGCGGCCCGGGGCGGGTAGTAGGAGTCCAGTTCCCGGCCGACCATCAGCCGGACCAGGGTCGGGGTGTCCAGACCGGCGGCCTCCGCGGTGGTGACCCGGGCGCCGTCCTTGAGCACGGTGATCCGGTCGGCCAGCTCGAAGACCTCACGGAGCCGGTGTGAGATGTACAGGACCGCGATGCCGCGTCCGGTGAGCCTCCGCACCAGCGTGTACAGCAGTTCGACCTCGTGGTCGGCCAGGGCGGCGGTCGGCTCGTCCATCACCACGATCCGGGCGTTCAGTGACAGCGCCTTGGCGATCTCGACGACCTGCTGCCGCGCGACGGAGAGCCGCCGGACGGGATCACGCGGCCCGAACGACTCCTCGCCGAGCGACCTCAGCAGCTCACCGGTCGCCGACTCCATCGCGGCGCGGTCGACCAGTCCCCGCCGGACGGGCTCACGGCCGAGGAAGACGTTCTCGGCCACCGTCCGCTCGGGGAGCAGGGTGAGCTCCTGGTAGATGATCGCCACTCCGGCCCGCTGCGCCTCGACCGGGTGCCGGAACGCCATGTTCCGGCCGTCGATCTCGATCGTCCCCTCGTCCGGGGGGTGGACCCCGGCGAGGATCTTCATCAGCGTCGACTTGCCCGCGCCGTTCTCCCCCACGACCGCGTGGACCTCACCGGCGGAGACCTCCAGGTCGACTCCGCCGAGGACCCTGACTCCCAGGAAGCTCTTGCCGATCCCGGTCATCCTCAGCACGCGGGCCGCCCATCGAGCCGGCCGGCCGCGACGGTGGGGCCTGCCGGGGCGGATCTCCGGGCCGTGCGGGGTGAGCGGTCATGCACCGAGATCTCCTAATGGGGGCGGGAGCGTGGGCGGGGCACGCGGTTCACCCGGCCGGTCTCCGGCGAGCGCGCCGTGATCACCGGGGCGGCGCGGCCGGCGCGCACTCCTCCCGGCGGACGGCACGTGGCACGGTGGACGAAGGACCTGAACATACGATGATTTCGAACCGATTCGGGATGAAAATAGGCCCACCTATCATGGGTGTCAAGCATTCCCATCCGCCAGTAGGGATACGGTCCCTCCGCCCGGCCGGACAGGGGTTTTCCCTCTTCCATCGGTGATCCGCATGTCACGGTCGAGCCGGGCCCGCCTCGTCGATTCCGGCATACCGGACCCCTGGGGACGATGAGTGGGTACATTCGCGTTAACAGATGTGTCATAAACATGAAACTTTCACGACCCGTATCCGCCGGATCGCGCGGACATCCGGAATCCGGTGGCCGACGGCCCGGAGCCGCCGGGGCCCGGCGGACGACCGCCGGAGGCGGAGATCCGTCGCGCATCGCCACGTACCGGCCGGGTGAAACACGGTGTTCATGCCGGGGACACGCACCATTGACATCCCCCGTTGACGAGACCTACCCTTCAGGCGAATCGATTCGATAAGAGATTCCCCAGGCCGGAGAGACGACCGGCCCACCGATCCGACGCCGCGCACACGCGGGTGCGCGAGCGGAACCGGACGTCACACGCGCGACACCATCGGCGACGCCGCCGTGCCGGGACACCGTACGGCGGCGCCCTCCGTCCCCGGGGCCTCAGCCGGGCGGTCTCCGGCGGGCCACCGCCGGCGCCGGCTCCCCCACCCCCCACCGTCCAAGGAGTCATGAGTGGAAACGAAAGGCAAGAGGCGGCGCACAGGCCGCCGCGGGATCGCCACGCTGTTCGCCCTCGGTGCGCTCGTCGCCGGAACCGTCCTCGCGGCGGTGACGCCGGCCCAGGCCGCGGACGAGTCGATCAGCGTGAACTTCTCCTCCGCGGGCGGCTCGCCGACCCACCGGGCCTCAGGATGGATCTACGGCATGACCGAGAACGGGGCCAATCCCCCGGACAACTACTTCACCGACGTGAAGTTCCGGTACATGCGGGCCGGAGGGGCGCAGCTCGACGGCCCCGGCGGCTGGGTGTCGGGCAAGTACGACCGCCGCTGGAACGCCACCCGCGCCCAGTTGCTGCGCACCCGCTCCCTGGGCGGCGAGTTCGTCCTGCTCGTCCACGACCTGTGGGGCGCCGACGGCTACCCGATCTCGCGCTTCCCCGGCGACAACGGCGACTGGAGCGACTACGACGCCTTCCTCACCCGTCTCGTCAACGACGTCCGCGCCACCGGGGCCCCCGTCCAGTGGGACCTGTGGAACGAGCCCAACATCACCCTGTTCTGGAACCGCCCCATCTCCCAGTACCTGGAGATGTGGAAGCGCGCCTACCAGCGCATCCGCACGGCGTTCCCGTCCCACCTGATCGTCGGCCCCAGCTGCGCCTGCGTGCCGTCCAACGGCGGCTTCTGGACCCAGTACCTCGACTACGTCAAGGCGAACAACGTCGTCCCCGACATCTTCAGCTGGCACTCCCTGCCCGGTGACCCGGTCGCCAACGTCGCCACCGCCGACTCGACCCTCGGCTCCCGCGGCATCCCGCACCCGCGCCCGTACCAGATCAACGAGTACGGCGCCTCCAACGAGCAGAACCCCGGCGACGGCGCCTGGTACATCTCCCGCCTGGAGAGGGCCGGCGCCGACGGCCTGCGCGCCAACTGGGCCGGCGGCGGCAATCTGCACAACGACCTGGCCAACCTGCTCACCCGCGACTCCTCCGGGCAGTACCGGCCCAAGGGCGAGTGGTGGGTCTACCGCTTCTACGGCTCCCAGACCGGGCAGATCGCCTCCGTCACCCCCAGTTCCGGCTATGACGCGTTCGCGACCAAGGCGAGCGGGGAGGCGAGGATCCTGGTCGGCGGCGGCCGCACGACCGGCAACCTCGCGGTCGGCCTGCAGCGCCTGGACACCGTCGAGGGCCTGGTGCAGAACAACCAGGTGCGGGTGGTGACCGAGCGCATCCCGTACAACGGCGGAGGGGCCGTCGCCGGTCCGGTGACCGTGCAGAACACCGTGGTGACGCTGTCGGGCAACGGCACGGCGGTGAACCTGCCGAACAACGCCGTCGACGACGCCTTCACCGTCACGCTGCTGCCCCCGGGCACCCCGGGGCCCACGCCGACGGCCACCCCCACGGTCGACCCGCCGGCGGGCGGCGCGCTCAAGGGCGTGGGCTCGGGCCGGTGCCTGGACGTCAGCGGTGCCTCGCAGTCCAACGGCGCGCAGGTGCAGATCTGGGACTGCAACGGTCAGGCCAACCAGAAGTGGGCCACCACCGGCGCCGGTGAGCTGCGGGTCTACGGCGGCAAGTGCCTGGACGTGAGCGGAGCCGGCACCGCCGACGGCACCGCGGTCACCATCTGGGACTGCAACGGCCAGAACAACCAGAAGTGGCGCCTCAACACCGACGGCAGCATCACCGCCGTCGGCGCGAACAAGTGCCTCGACGTCTCCGGCTACGGCACCGCCAACGGCACCAAGGTCCACATCTGGACCTGCCACGGCGGCACCAACCAGAAATGGACCCGGGTCTGACCCTCGGTGAAGGACCCCGCCGGGGCGGACGGCCGTCCCGGCGGGGTCACCGCCGCCCGCTTCCCCTGGCGGGCGGCGGCGTCACGGGCCACACAGCGCCCACAGGGTCACACCGTGGCGGCCGCGACCGGCCCCTCCCGGCGCTCGTGGGCGGCGGCGAGGATGAGATAGGCGCTGGCGGTCCAGGTGTAGGCGCGGTCACGCAGCCCCGCGCCGCTGCGGGCGTCGAAGTTCTCCGCGAACCCGGACCTCTCGCACAGACCGCGGAAGCGGGCGCTGATCTCGTCGGCCAGGACCGGGTATCCGGCGCGGCGCAGGCCGTCCTCCACCAGCACGGTGGAAGGCGCCCAGATCGGGCCGCGCCAGTAGCCGTCGGCCCGGTAGTGGGGTGAGACGGGGAGTTCGGTGGCCAGCCCGAACTCGGTGAGGTGCGCCTCGATGCGGGCGGCCAGCGACGCGCGGACGGGTTGCGGCAGTTCCTCCCCCAGCACGATCGGCATCAGGTCGAGCAGGCTCGAACCGGACCACGTGCGGCCGGTGCGGGGGCTCCTGGCGACGAACCCGTCGCCGTCCCACAGCTCGGCCAGCAGCGCCCGGAGCATGCGGTCGGCCCCCCGGTCCCAGGCGGCGGCCGCGTCCGGGAGGCGGAGCTCGGCGGCCAGGCGGGCGAGCTCGCGCATCTGGAGGACGAGGAAGGCCGCCAGGTCCGCGGTCTCGACGACGCGCTCGGGGTCGAAGGTGGTGGCGTTGTCCCAGCCGCTGTCGTTGCCGTGCTGGTAGTGGGCGAACTCGTGGCCGGGGACGCGCCGGCGGGTCAGCCAGAAGGAGGTCCACCGCTCCAGCAGCGGGTACACCTCGGCGGCCCCGCCGTCACGCAGCGGGCGCAGCCGCGAGAGGGCCCAGCCGTGGATGGGGGGCTTGACGAAGTTGTACAGGATCTCCGAATGCGTGACCGAGTCGGGGAGCGCCCCGGTGGCGTCCTGGTGGTCGAACACCAGCCGGAACTGGTCCCACGCCAGCTCCGGCAGCCCGTCCGCGAGGGCCATGGCGTTGAAGCAGTGGTCCCAGCTCCAGACCTTGTCCATCCAGTGCTTGGACATCAGCACCGCGGGCCTGGCGACGAACCCGGCCGGGCGGACCGTGGCCGACCACAGGACGTAGGCGGCCAGCTCGGCGGCGGGCGTCCGGTCGCTGCGCCAGGGCGCCACCGCGTCCCGGAACGACGCGAAGTCGGCCCGCGCGGCCGCGGCCACCCGCTCGAAGCCGGCCCCGCCGTGGTAGGGGGCGCGGGCGGTCTCGTACTCCTCGACGGCGATCTCCCACGGCTCGTCGCCGCCGAGCGCGACGCCGCGCTCGGCGGTGCCGAGCACCTGCTCGCCGTACGGCTCGGCCCGCCCGGCGAGGAGGGTGATCCGGTAGCGGCGGCCGGTCTGGTACACGGTGAGGACCCACGAGCCGTCGCCGGGATCGGCGTAGAAGTACGGTCCGCTGAACGGCGTCAGGACCGGATCGGCCGCCACGAACCGCATCCCCAGTCCCCGGCCGCGTACCCGTACGGTGTCGGGGGTCTCGTAGGCGAGGTCGATCCGCCCGCCGTCGTGGGTCCAGGTGAGCGTGTACGGGGTGGCCGACAGGCCGGTCCCGGCGCGGTCCCCGCCGGCGGTGGGGACCAGCCGCAGGATCGGGTGCATTCCGGTCTGGTGCGACACCAGGTGGACATCGGGCGCGTGGGTGTTCTCCGCGATCACCGGGGAGAAGTCGAACCACGATCCGCGGAAGCTGAACGGGATCTCCCGGAGGGAGAACACCGGGCCTGCGGCGACGGTCATGAAGGACGGGTCCCTTCTGTCGGGGAGGAGGGCCGGGCCGGCTCGCCGGGGCCCGTCCCCGGGGATCCCTCGCCGTGGCGAGGGATCCCCGGGGACGGGCCCCTAGTGCTTCACCGCTCCGGCGGTGACGCCCGCGGCGACGTAACGCTGGGCGATGACGAGCAGCACGGCGGCGGGAACGGAGGCGACCACGGCGGTGGCCATGATGGCGTTCCACTCCTGGTTGTTGTTGCCGATGTAGTGGTAGATGCCGAGCGTGATCGGCTGGTACGCGCCGCCCTGGTCGAGGGTGGAGGCGAACACGAAGTCCGACCAGGACCACAGGAACGCGAACAGCGACGCGGTGATGACCGAGTTGCGGCTGACCGGCAGGACCACCGACCAGAAGGTCCGCAGGGAACCGGCTCCGTCGACCCGGGCCGCCTGCAGCAGCTCCTCGGGGATGCCGGACATGAACGCGGTGAGGATCAGGACCGCGAACGGCACCGCGAGCGTCGAGTCCGCCACGATCAGCCCGGGGATCGTGTTGAGCACGCCCAGGTTGAGGAAGACGGCGTAGAACCCCATCGCCATGATGATCCCCGGGATCATCTGCGCGATCAGCAGCAGGAAGCTCAAGGCCACGCCGCCCCTCGGGCGCAGCTTCGCCAGCGCGTAGCCGGCCGGCGCCGCGACCAGCAGCGTGAGGGCGACCGTGCCCAGCCCCACGACCAGGCTGACCCCCAGGTACGGCAGCTGCCGGTCGAGCACCGACCGGTAGCCCTCCAGCGTGCCGTCCAGGGGGAGGAGGGCGGGCGGGCTCCTGCGCATGTCCTGTTCCCGGGTGAGGGACACGTTGACCATCCAGTAGACCGGGAACAGCATCACGCCGGTCAGCGCCAGCCCGGCCGCGGTCTTCCACCGGGCGCGTACGGCGCTCATCGGACCCTCCCTCCTGACCGGCGGGACCCGGATGCGGAGGCCGTGCCGTACTCGGCGTGCCCGTTCACGCGAGGGCCTGCCGTCGCTGCGCGCGGATGTAGACCAGGCCGAAGACCAGGGCCGCCACGATCAGCAGGTTGCCGACCGCCGCCCCGCGGCCGAACTCCGGCAGCAGGTTGCCGAACCCCAGCCGGTAGGACCAGGTGGCGAACGTGGTGGAGGACCCGCTCGGCCCGCCCCTGGTCATGATCCAGATGATGTCGAACACCTTCAGCGTGTAGACCAGCCCGAGCAGCAGCGTGATCGCCGAGACCGGCCGCAGCAGCGGGAACGTGATCGTCCGGAAGCGCCGCCAGCCGACCGCGCCGTCCAGCGCGGCGGCCTCGTGGACGGCGGGATCGATCGCCTGGAGACCCGAGTAGAGGACGACCAGGTTGAACGGGACGCCGATCCAGACGTTGGCGATGATCACCGACCACAGCGACCAGTCGGGCGAGGTCAGCCAGCGGACGGGATCGACGCCGAACACGGCCAGGGCGGCGTTGACGATCCCGGAGTCGCTGTTGAGCATCCACGACCACGTCGAGGCCGACACGATCAGCGGCAGCAGCCACGGCACCAGGAACAGCGCCCGCAACGTGGCCGACAGCGGGAAGTTCTGGGCGAAGAACACGGCCAGGGCGAGCCCGATCGTGAACTGGAAGACCAGGGACACCAGGGTGAACACCACCGTGTGCCACAGCGCGGGCCCGAACGTCGCGTCTCCGGCGACCTCGGCGTAGTTGGCCGTCCCCGTGAAGGGGGCGTCTCCCTGCACGAACGACCGCACCGTGTAGTCGTGCAGGCTCAGC
Organism: Streptosporangium sp. NPDC004379; assembly: GCF_042873875.1. Taxonomy (NCBI): domain Bacteria; kingdom Bacillati; phylum Actinomycetota; class Actinomycetes; order Streptosporangiales; family Streptosporangiaceae; genus Streptosporangium; species Streptosporangium sp. NPDC004379. The sequence continues at coordinate 147,271 of NZ_JBIAMC010000014.1, read as the reverse complement.
TCGACGTTGCGGTACAGCGGATAGGCGTAGAAGACCGCCAGGTAGACGACGACCGGGGCCAGGAAGGCCCAGGCCGCCCATCGGCCGGTCCGCCCGGGGCGGCCGGCCGCGCGCCGCTCCCCCGCCGTCACCGGATGGCGCTCGCGGCGGCGGCCTGCGCGTCGGTCAGCGCCTGCTGCGGGCTCTTCGACCCGCTGAGCGCCGCCTGCACCGCGCCCCACAGCGGCTCGGAGATCTTCGGGTACTTGGTGCCGAGGTCGTCGCCGGTGCGGCCCCTGGCGGCCTTGACCGCCTCTACCCACACCTTCAGGTCCGGGGTCCGTTCGACCTGCTTGGACTGCGCCTGCTCGGTGGGTGCGACGTACGAGAGGGTCGTGGCCGTGGTCAGGGAGTTGTCGGTGCTGGTCAGGCAGGTCACCAGCTTCTGGGAGGTGGCGTAGCGGCCGGTGTCCCGCTGCACGGGGACGCCGACGAACTCGCCTCCGGTCGGCGCGGGGGCGGTGCCGCCGTCCTTGCCGGGGACGGGGATGATCCCGTAGTCGAAGCCGGCCTTCTCCGCGGCGGCCACCTGCCAGGTCCCGTTCTCGGCGAAGGCGTAGTCGCCGCCGGCGAACTCCTGCCAGCTGGTGGTCTGGGTGTTGTTGATGACGGAGTCCGGGGCGTACCCCTTCTTCAGCCAGTCGGCCCACAGCGTCACCGCCGAGACCCCCTGCGGCGAGTCGAGCTTGGTGAGCATGGCGCCGGACCCCCAGAACCACGGCAGGAACTGGAAGCTCCCCTCCTCCGTGCCGATCGCCGAGAACGTGATCCCCTTCTTGCCCGCCGCCTTGACCTTCTCCAGGGCGGCGGTGAGCGACGCCCAGTCCCGGACCGAGGCGATGTCCACCCCGGCCTTGTCGAGCACCTTCTTGTTGTAGTAGAGGGCCAGCGTGTTGGCCCCGATCGGGACCCCGTACGTCTTGCCCCCGATCCGCCCCGCCCCCAGCAGGTTCGGCTCGATGGCCGAGGTGTCGAGCCTGTTCTCCTCCGTCGTCGTCAGCACGCCCGCCTCGGCCAGCGTGGAGACCACCGGGTTGTCGACGATGAGCACGTCGGGCGCGTTGCCCTGCTGCGCGGCGAGCAGCGTCTTGTTCGTCAGGTCGGTGGTGTCGAAGGCGGTGCGCTCCACCGTGACGCCCGCCTGGGCGCCGCAGGCGTCCAGCAGCTTCACCCACTCGGATCCCTTGTCGTGCTGGGGATAGGGGTCCCAGATCGTGTAGGTCCCGCCGCCGGCGGCTCCGCTCGCGTCCGCGGCGGTGTCGGACGGCCCGCCAGACGATCCTCCGGACGGTGAGGAGCATGCGGCGAGACCGCCGGCGGCCGCCAGCACCGCCAGGCTCAGTCCGGCCGCACGCCGGCTCGTTGCCGTTGACCTCATGATCTGACCTCCGCTGGCATGCGTTCTGCGGCTGCTGTCGTTCTCATCGAATCGGTTCGCATGAACATAGGACCGTGGATCACGTACGTCAATGCCTGCGTGTGAAAACACCCCGGTTCGTCGGTTCGAACGATTCGACTTACGATGATGCGGGGGGCCCGGACCAGGTGAGGAGCACCGGTGAACATTGGGGAGATCGCCAGGCGGTCAGGCGTGTCGCGCAGCACCGTCTCCTACGCTCTGAGCGGCAAGCGCCCGGTGTCGGAGGAGACCCGCCGGCGCATCCAGGCGGTCATCGATGAGCTGGGCTACCAGCCGAACGCCGCCGCCAGGGCGCTCAAGGAGGGCAGGACCCGCACGATCGGGCTGGTCATCCCCCCGGCCAGCCGGCGGCTCACGGACATGCAGCTCGGCTTCGTGGCCAGCGTGGTCGACGCCGCCGCCCGCGCCGACCTCGACGTCCTGCTGTCCCCCTCCGGAGGCGAGCACGACCGCTCCTTCGAGCGCACGGTGAGCGGCAGGCGCGTGGACGGCGTCATCCTCATGGAGATCCGGCTGGAGGACGACCGGGCCGTCCGGCTGGGGCAGATCGGCATGCCGTTCGTGGGGATAGGGCGTACCAGCCGCCCCGATGAGCTGTCCTGGGTGGACGTCGACTACGAGACGCTCGTCGCCCGGTGCGTGCACCACCTGGCCGACCTGGGCCATCGCCGCGTCGCCCTGGTCAACCGCTCCGCCGAGCTGGTGGCCGCCGGGTACGGCCCCGGCCACCGCGCCCAGGCCGGCTTCGCGCGGGCGGTGGCCGAACGCGGCCTGGAGGGCGTGCAGACGTGCTGCGCCGACGACGCCCAGTCGGGGGTCTCCTGCGTCGAGCGGCTCCTGGCCGGGCATCCCGGCCTCACCGCGATCGCGACCATCAACGAGGCCGCCATGCCGGGCATGTACCGGGCGCTGGCGCAGGCGGGCCTGACCGTGCCGGGGGACTTCTCCATCGCGGGCGTCGCCGCGCTGCACTGGGCGGAGAACCTGCACCCGCCGCTCACCGCCGCCGACGTGCCCGTCGACGAACTCGGCGCCAGGGCCGTGGAGCTGCTCATCCAGCGCATCGCCGATCCGGCCGCCCCCCACCGTCACCTCCTCGTCGCCCCTCCCGTCTCCCTGCGCGGGACGACCGGCCCCGCGCGCCCGCGCTGACCGGCGGGGAACGGCGGGCGGGTCCGCACGGTCACGCCCGGGGGCGGCCCCGGGCGTGACGTCATGTGCGAAGGGTCCGGCGGAGCGGAACCCCGGAGGGCCCCGGCCGCCTCCCGGCGCGGGCGGACGGCCTCAGGATCGGGTCCACTTCTGGCTGTTCTGGCCGTTGCAGGTCCAGATGTTCACCCTGGTGCCGTTGGCCGTACCGGAGCCGGAGACGTTCAGGCACTTGTTCGCTCCGACGGCGGTGACGCTGCCGTCGGCGTTGAGACGCCACTTCTGGTTGTTCTGGCCGTTGCAGTCCCAGATCGTCACCGCGGTGCCGTCGGCGGTGCCCGCGCCGGTCACGTCCAGGCACTTGCCGCCGTACACCCGCAGCTCACCCGCGCTCGTCGGGGTCCACTTCTGGTTGTTCTGGCCGTTGCAGTCCCAGATCTGCACCTGCGCGCCGTTGGACTGCGAGGCTCCGCTGACGTCCAGGCACCGGCCCGAGCCCACGCCCTTCAGCGCGGTCGCGCCGCCGGGCGGCGTCGGCGTGGCCGAGGGCGAGGGCGACGCACCGCCCAGTTCCTTGATCCGGATGTTGCGGAACGACACCACGTCGCCGGACCCGTGGTTCTGGATGCCGATGTAGCCCTGCTGGAGCGAGCGGACCGGATCGGTGTTGGTGAAATCGTTGATCTTCGTGCCGTTCAGGAACACCTGCAGCCGCTCGCCCTCCACCAGCAGCTCGTAGGTGTTCCACTGACCCGGCGGGTTCAGCGCCGCGTCGCGTGCGGCGGTGTCCGCCGCCTTGACCCCGTAGATCGCCCCCGTCGTCTTGTCCGGGGTGTCGGTCGCGTCGATCTGCACCTCGTACCCGGTGTCGAGCGCCGCGTTCGGGTCGCTCGTGGCCGGGAATCCGACGATCACCCCCGAGTTGGAGTCACCGGTCAGCCTCCAGTCGAGCTTGAGCGAGTAGGAGCCGAACTCCTTGGTGCCGTACCACAGCATGCCCATGCCGCCCTGGGAGGTCAGGGTGGCGTCGGTGTTGGTGAACGACCCCGGGCCGGCCTGCGACCAGCCCGCCGTCGAGCCGTTGTACAGCGCCGTGTACCCGGTCTCCGGGCGGCAGTCGGCCTTGGCCGCCCCGGCCGCGTACCGGATCCCGCCGACCAGCAGCGTGCGGAAGGCCGGGTCGGCGTACGACTCCTGGGTGTGCCCCAGGCCGGTGTAGAACGCGCGGCCCGAGGACTGGGCGTGGCACCAGGTGATCGGATGGTCGCCGCCCATGCCGCCGCCGCTGTAGCTGCCCTCGTCCAGGTTCTGCAGCACCTTCGCCGTCGAACGGGGGTTGGTGCGGTAGTTGTACCACTCGTCGGTGCGCGACCAGGTCGCCCCCAGATGGGCGGTCGCGGCGTGCGCCCGGTCCTCGTTCCGTACGGTGGCCCGCTGGATCGCCGGGTGGTTGTTGAACCAGGCGCCCACCAGCTGCCCGTAGTACGGCCAGTCGTACTCGGTGTCGGCGGCGGAGTGGACGCCGACGTAGCCGCCGCCCCCGTCGACGTAGGACTGGAGCGCGGTCTGCTGGGTGGCGTTGAGCACGTCCCCGGTGGTGCTGAGGAAGACGACGGCCTTGTACTGGGCGAGGTTGGCCGAATTGAAGGCGGCCGAGTCCTCGGTGGCGTCGACGGTGAAGTCGCCGGTGGCCCCCAGGTCGCGGATGGCCTGGACGCCGGCGGGGATCGAGTCGTGCCGGAAGCCCGCCGTCTTGGAGAACACCAGCACCTTGAAAGCGGCTGCCTGGGCGGGGACGGCGGGGATCGCCGCCGCGGTGGCGACGAGTGCCGCCGCGGCGGTCACCGACAGGCGTCGCAGCACGGACGCCTTCCGGCCGGCGCCCGCGTCGCGCGCGGGCGCGGCGGGGGTCGGATGTCGCAGCATGGATGTCCTTCCGTCGCGGCGTCCGGCGCGGCCCGTTCCGGTGTCGGAGGCGGGCCGCGCCGGGCGTCACATCAGTCGATGGTCGCGGTGGGGTCGGGGCTGGACGGGGTGGCGGACGGCCTCAGGCCCGGGTCCACTTCTGGCTGCCCTGGCCGTTGCAGGTCCAGATGTTCGCCTTGGTGCCGTTGGCGGTGCCGGAGCCGGAGACGTTCAGGCACTTGTTCGCGCCGACGGCGGTGATGCTGCCGTCGGTGTTCAGGCGCCACTTCTGGTTGTTCTGGCCGTTGCAGTCCCAGATGGTGACCGCGGTGCCGTCGGCGGTGCCCGCTCCGGTCACGTCCAGGCATTTGTTGCCGTAGACGCGCAGCTCACCGGCGCTGGTCGAGGTCCACTTCTGGTTGTTCTGACCGTTGCAGTCCCAGATCTGCACCTGCGCGCCGTTGGACTGCGAGGCTCCGTTGACGTCCAGGCACCGCCCCGAGGCGGTCCCCTTCAGCGCGCTCGTGTCCCCGGGGGGCGGGGTCGACGGCGTGCCGGTGTCGAGGGTGAAGGAGTCCACGTCGAACAGGTAGCCCTGTCCGGTCGCGCCGCGGAAGACCAGGTACAGCGTCGTGGTGCCGGACGGTGCGCCGCTGAGGTTCGCCGACACGTCGGTGAAGGTCTCCCAGCCGCCGGTGCTCGCGACGTTCACCGTTCCCAGGAGCGTGCCCGTGGCCGAGCCGGCCCGGACCTCGATCCGGCCGCCCACGCCGCCGGAGGACACCCGGGCGGTGAACTTCGTCGCGTTGCCCAGGGCGTACGGCTGGAAGGAGATCCAGTCGCCGTCGTCGGTGAAGCCGACCGTTCTGCCGCCCTCGGCGGTGGTGTGGTCGGCCGTCTGCACGCCCTGCTGGGCGCCGAAGTGCTCGGCCTGCCGGTGCCGCGGCTGGAGCGTGCGGGAGCTGGTGGAGGTCAGGCCCCCGTTGTCGGTGTAGGAGGCCTCGAAGACGCCGTAGATGTTGGCCGCGGCGTCGTGCTCACCGTCGACCGGCACCGCGATGGAGCCCGAGCAGCCGGTCTGGGAGGTGATCTGGTGGCGGTGGCTGTCGTGGCCGAGGAGGTAGGTGACGGTGACCTTGGAGCAGTCGATCGTGCCGTCCTCCGGGTCGGTGACCGTGACCTGGAAGGGCACGGTGTCGCCGAAGGAGAACAGCTGCCCGTCGGCCGGGTTGGTCAGCGTCACCTTCGGGGCGGTGTTGCCGACGGTGACGATCAGGCTCGTGTTCCCGGTCAGCCCCTGCGGGTCCCGTACGGTGAGGGTGACGGTGTAGGTGCCGTCCGCGGTGTAGGTCTTGGACGGGTTCGCCGCCGTGGACGTGGTGCCGTCGCCGAAGTTCCACGAGTACGTCAGCGCGCCGCCCTCGGGGTCGGAGCTGCCCGCGGAGGAGAACGCCACCGTCAGCGGAGCCGGTCCCGAGAGCTTGTCGGCGGCGGCCTTGGCGATCGGGTTGCGGTTGGCCGCCTTGCCGATGTACTCGACCCGGTACAGCGCCTGGTTGTTCTTCCCGTCACCGTAGTCGAGGACGTACAGGGCTCCGTCGGGGCCGAAGGCCATGTCCATCACCTGGGTGCCGGTCCAGGGGAACGCGGAGATCTCCCCGCGGGAGCCGTCCGCCTTGACCTCGATCGCCTTGATCCAGCGGCGGCCGTACTCGCCGGCGAAGAACCGCCCGTCCAGCTCCTGCGGGAACTTGATGGACGAGCTCAGGTTCGGGTCGAAGCGGTAGACCGGGCCGCCCATCGGCGACTCCGATCCGGAGCCGAACTCCGGCGGGGAGCCGGAGTCCCCGGCGTACTTGATCCACGCCGGCTTGGCGGCGGGCAGCGTGGTCAGCCCGGTGTTGCGGAAGGAGTTGTTGGTCGGCCCGCCCGCGCAGTCGTACTTGGGGCCGGTGCTGTTGGTGGCGAAGTTCCACTCGTTATAGGTCTCGGTGGTGGTGTTCGAGCCCGTGCAGTACGGCCAGCCGAAGAATCCCGGCCCGGTGATCCGGTTGAACTCCACCTGCCCGCTCGGACCGCGGTTGGAGTTGGTCACGCCCGAGTCGGGGCCGTAGTCGCCCAGGTAGACGACGCCGGTGGCCTTGTCCACGCTCATCCGGAACGGGTTGCGCAGGCCCATCGCGTAGATCTCCGGCCTGGTCCGGGCCGTGCCCGGCGCGAACATGTTGCCGCTGGGGATGGTGTACGTGCCGTCCGGCTGCGGCTTGATCCGCAGGACCTTGCCCCGGAGGTCGTTCGTGTTGGCGGCGGTGCGCTGCACGTCGTACTGGGGGTTGCGGTCGGTCCGCTCGTCCAGCGGCGAGTAGCCGCTCGACTCGAACGGGTTGCTGTCGTCCCCGGTCGTCAGGTAGAGGTTCCCGGCCGCGTCGAAGTCGAGGTCGCCGCCCACGTGGCAGCACATCCCCCGGTCGTTGGGCACCTCCAGCACGACCTTCTCACTCGCCAGGTCGAGGGTGTCGTCGGACTTCAGCGTGAACCGGGAGAGGTTCAGGTGGCCCTTCCACTGGTCGAACTGCGCCTGCGTGCCGTTGCCGGGCGCGTCGCCGGTCGGCGTGCTGAGGCGCGGCGAGTAGTAGAGCCAGATGTACCGGTTGGACGCGAAGCCCGGGTCCACCGCCACACCCTGCAGACCCTCCTCGTCGTGCGTGTAGACGTTGAGTTTGCCGGCCACCTTCGTGGCGCCGTTCACGTCGGTGATCCGCACCGTGCCGTCGCGGGCCGTGTGGACGACCGACCGGTTCGGCATCACGGCCAGCGACATCGCCTCGCCCAGCTCCGCGCCGCCGGACGCCAGGGACACCTGCTGGTAGTCGGACGCCGGAATCGTCAGCGCGTTCGCCAGGGAGCCGCTGACCGCGAGGGTTCCAGGGATGATCAGCGCCATCGTGGCCAGCAGTTTGAGCCACGGACGTCGGGACATGTGTGTTCCTTACGAGTCGGTCCGAAGAGGGGGGTCGCCCCGCGTCCCTGCCGGTGGGGGACGCGGGGCGGGTCGTCAGCGAGCGGTCAGGATCGGGTCCACTTCTGGTTGCTTCCTCCGGTGCAGGTCCAGATGTGGACCTTGGTGCCGTTGGCGGTGCCGTAGCCGGAGACATCGAGGCACTTGTTCGCGCCGACGGCGGTGATGCTGCCGTCGGTGTTGAGACGCCACTTCTGGTTGTTCTGGCCGTTGCAGTCCCAGATCGTCACCGCCGTGCCGTCGGCGGTGCCCGCGCCGGTCACGTCCAGGCACTTGCCGCCGTAGACCCGCAGCTCACCCGCGCTCGTCGAGGTCCACTTCTGGTTGGCCTGGCCGTTGCAGTCCCAGATCTGCACCTGCGCGCCGTTGGACTGCGAGGCCCCGCTGACGTCCAGGCACCGGCCCGAGCCCACGCCCTTCAGCGCGGTCGCGTCCCCGGGCGGCGTCGGGGTGGCCGAAGGCGAGGGCGACGTGCCGGTCCGGGGCCCGGCCGACGCGATCACGGCCTGGGCGCCCGCCGGCCAGTTGCCGCCCGCGACGGTGACGTTGCCGGAGACGACGTTGCCGCGGTCGCCGTTGGTCACGTTGGTGCTGCCGTTGGTCGACCAGTTGCCGGTGACGGTGAAGTTCCCCATGTTCTCGGCGAACCAGTAGTTGGCCGTGGCCCAGGTGCCGGTGTTGGAGAAGACGTTGCCGTTGGCGGTGTAGTACCGCGAGCCCTCGTCGAAGTAGAGCCCGAACCAGCCGTTGGTCCGCAGGCAGTGGTTGCCGCTGATCGTCCCGTTCGGGTTCGCCGACAGCGTGTAGATGCATCCGCCGTCGGTCATCTGCTGCATGACGTCGTGCACGTAGTTTCCGACGAGCCGGTGGCCGGACGCGGTCGTGGCCGTCGTGTACCGCGGCTGGTAGTTGTACAGGCCGCGGTCGGCGTAGTGGTTGCTGCCGCCGGCGTCGTTGGCGCCCCAGCCGTACCCGATCGACATGCCGGTGTAGGGCATGTTGTAGACCTCGTTGTGGGACACGTCGCTGCCGGTGACGTAGGTCGTCAGGACCGAGACGACGCCCCGGTAGTCCAGGCCGAGGTCGTGGATGCGGTTGTCGGTGACGGTGATGTTCCGGTTGACCATCCGCTGGTCGCCGGGGTGGTGGGCGTCGGCGCGCACGCCGCCGACCACGATGCCGCCGGCCGAGCTGCGGGCGATCTCGGAGCGGGTCACCGTGATGTCGCTCGCGCCCAGGCCGACGCCGCCGGCGTGCGCGTTGGCGTCGTTGCCGATGCCCACGGCCGTCTGCCCCAGGTTGAGGAACCGGGAGTCGGTGAAGGTGACGTTGTTCGCGGCGGAGACCTGCACCGCGGCGGGCATCTGGTACCAGTTGGGCCGGGTGGCCTCGAACTGCTGGCAGCCCTCCTGGCAGGACTTCGGCAGGTCGGCGGGCACGCTCCAGTTGCCGGCGATGTAGGCGCCGGTCTGCTGGTCGGCGAAGCCCTGGTTGCTGCTGGGGCCCAGCCAGCTGGTGCCGGTGAACGTGATGCCCTTGAACGTGATGTGGTGCGCGGGCGCGTCGTAGGTGCCCCCGACGTTCACCAGGGACTGCAGCAGCGGCAGCTCCACGCTGACGTCGTTCATGTTCTGCCCGGCGAGGGGGATGTAGGACAGCACGCCGGTCGCGGGGTTGATGTACCACTCGCCCGGCGCGTCGAGGAACTCGTAGGCGTTCTCCAGGTACAGCGGACCCGCCCGGTGGGGGGTGGTGAACACGTCGTATCCGAAGATGTTGTTGGTCCAGCCGGGCTGCTGCATCGTGATGAAGTTCCCGCTGATGCTCTGCACCCGCACGTACCGGTCGGTGAACGAGCCGATGCTCTCCATCTCGATCCGGTTCTGGCCGGCCAGGTTGTTCAGGTAGTTCAACGCGGAGTTGCCGAACCTCATGCCGGTGCCGGTCGCGGTGAAGTCGGCCCGGTTCACCTGGGTACGGGCACGGGTGGCGAGGGCGCCGTTGACGTACAGCTGCCGGGTGTCGATCCCGGTTCCGACGTCGGCGCGCCAGATGTTCTTCCCGGGGTCGGCCTGCGACCATCCCGTGACCGCGCGGGCCCCGCTGATGACGGGGCTCGCGCCCGCCGCGGCCTGCCAGCTGACGGTGTGGCCGTTGTTCCCGGAGTCGGCGGCGGTCAGCCGGAGCGGTGAGGAGAGCCGGTACACCCCGCCCGCCAGTTCCACGACGATGTCGTCGGTCATGGCGCCGTTCAGCGACCGCACCGCCGCCTGGGCCCCCGTCAGTGAGCACGGCTGGGCGGAGGTGCAGGCGGTGCCGGTGCCGGTGGGCGACGCGTACAGGGTCGTGGCGGCCGCGGACGCCGAGGTGGCCGGGGTGACGAGGGCGAACGCGGCCAGTACCGCGGCGACGATGCCGGCCAGGACCGGTCTCGGCACCGCGGCGGGTGAGGATGATCGCACGGTGGTTCCTTGGGGGGTAGGGGCATGGTCAGGTCACACCCTCCTCCGCAGGGCAGGTGACGCCCTCCCGGAGGAGGAGACCGTCGCCGTACGGGAGGCGTATGGGACCACGGGGGGACGCCCGCGGAGCGGGACCGCGGACGTCGTCGTGGCCGGCCACGACGCGGAGGGCCCGGAGGCCCTCCACACCCTGCCCGTGTGGATTCGGCCGCGGGGGTTTCCGGAAGGAGGCGCGCCCCCCGCGGGGATCTCGCTACCAATTACGAGTGGAGCACCAGGACCCGTCAAGACCTTAAGCCCACTTATTTCACATTCAGCACACCGAGGCCACGGTCGCTGTTAACGACTCTGACGCGTTCATCAGGGAGGACGCCTACCGCCCGCGTCGTTCGCACCGGCCGCTCCGAATGAACCGTTCACATGTTTCGTACTGATCATGGACGACCCGGCCCCAGGTGACGGCCTCCCCCAGGCGGATGAACGTTTCATCGGGCTCGTCCCGGCGGGAGCCGGATGAGCCGCCGATGGGAGCCGCCGGGAGGGATTCCCGGCCGCCGGTCCGGATTCACCGAAGCTTGACAGGCGGCGTGCGGGTCGTGTGTGCTTCGCTGTAACACAGCCTCCTCCCCCTCCTCAGCGGCCTCGACACTGAGGCGAATCGATTCGCGCCCGTTGTGGCGATCGGCTCCGAGCGGCCCTCCCGCGCTGTCCCGTGACCGGGCGGCCCGGTCCTCGGCGCCCGCCGGACGGGCGCGTCCCGTATCCCGCCGTCTCCGGCGAGCCCCGTGTCTTCCCCGGCACGGCCGTCTCCGCCGCGCCCGTTTCCGAAGGAGTACGACATTGCAGCCTTCACCGGTTCCCTTACCGGGCCGTGCGACGCGTGGGCGGCGTGCTCGGACGACCCTCGCCGCGTCCGTCCTGGCTATGCTGGCGACCCTCGTCGCCACCGCTCTCGTGTGGTCCGGACCCGCCTCGGCGGCGACCACGCCACTGATCGGCACGGGCTCGGGCCGGTGCCTGGACGTCAGCGGTGCCTCGCAGTCCAACGGCGCGCAGGTGCAGATCTGGGACTGCAACGGCCAGGCCAACCAGCAGTGGACGACCACCGGCGCCGGTGAGCTGCGGGTCTACGGCGGCAAGTGCCTGGACGTGACCGGAGCCGGCACCGCCGACGGCACCGCGGTCACCATCTGGGACTGCAACGGCCAGAACAACCAGAAGTGGCGCCTCAACACCGACGGCAGCATCACCGCCGTCGGCGCGAACAAGTGCCTCGACGTCTCCGGCTACGGCACCGCCAACGGCACCAAGGTCCACATCTGGACCTGCCACGGCGGCACCAACCAGAAATGGACCACCGGAACCGACCCGGGCCCGACCCCGACCGTGACGCCGACCTCCACGCCGACCCTGCCGGCCGGCGCGCGCCCGTGCGACATCTACGCCTCGGGCGGCACGCCGTGCGTGGCCGCGCACAGCACGACGCGGGCGCTGTACGCCGCCTACGGCGGCAACCTGTACCAGGTCAGGCGCTCGTCGGACAACACGACCCGCAACATCGGGCTGCCGGTCGCGGGCGGCGTCGCCGACGCCGCGGCCCAGGACGCCTTCTGCGCCGGCACCACGTGCGTCGTCACGGTGGTGTACGACCAGTCCGGCCGCGGCAACGACCTGTGGTACCAGGGGTCCAGCGTGGTCCCCGGCTCCCCCCAGAGCAGGCCGGCGGTCGCGACCACCGAGTCGCTCACCGTCGGCGGCGCCAAGGCCTACTCCCTGTACATCAACCCCGGCAACAGCTACTGGCGGGACGGTCACCTGACCGGCGTGCCGACCGGCAGCGCGCCCGAGGGCATGTACATGGTCACCAGCGGCACCCACGTCAACGGCGGCTGCTGCTTCGACTACGGCAACAGCGAGACCACCAGGAAGGCCGACGCCGCCGGCGCCATGGACGCCATCAACTTCAGCACCCAGTGCTGGTTCGGCGGCTGCTCCGGAGGCGGCCCCTGGGTCCAGGCCGACCTGGAGTGGGGCCTCTACCCCGGCGGAAGCCAGTCCTGGAACCCCAACCAGCGGGCCTTCCCCCACAAGTTCGTCACCGCGACCCTGAAGAACAACGGCACCAGCCGCTTCGCGATCAAGGGCAGCAACGCGCAGTCCGGCAGCCTGTACACCCTGTACGACGGCTCGCTCCCCCCGGGCTACAGCCCGATGAGGAAGCAGGGCGCCATCATCCTGGGCAGCGGCGGCGACTGCTGCAAGCCCGACGGCGGCGCGAACCTCAGCGCCGGAACCTTCTACGAGGGGGCCATGGTCGCCGGCTATCCCTCCGACGCCACCGAGAACGCGGTGCAGGCGAGCGTCGTCGCCGCCGGCTACCGCTGATCCCGCTCCGGGACGGGGCCTCACCGGCCGGACCCGCCGCGCCGACCGCGGCGGGTCCCCGTGGGGGCCGCCCGTCCTGCGGATCGATCCGGAAGACCGTCCCATCGGGCCACCCGGAAGAAGGAGATGTGGCACACGGCTATTAGTTAGCGCTAACACAGCGACTTCCCCATCCATGCGTCACCACGAGAACGACGAAGGAAATCGTGTGATGTCGAGGAAAAGACCCCTCTTCGCCGCTGCCGCGACCGCCGCGCTGCTCGTCCTGGGCCTGGTGCAGGCGGTGCTGGGCGGCAGCGCGAGCGCGTCGTCCGCCCAGCGGAGCGCCCTCGCGCCCACCGCCGGGTGCGGCAAGACCCCGACGCTGAGAAGCGGTACGCAGTCGATCACGACCAGCGGGAAGAACCGCAGCTTCATCCTGCGGATCCCCGACAACTACAACAACAACACGCCCTACCGGCTGGTCTTCGGGTTCCACTGGAACGGCGGCACCGCCAACGACGTCGACTCGGGCGGGACCAGCGGGTACGTCTGGTCCTACTACGGCACCAGGGCGCTGTCGAACAACACCGCGATCTTCGTCGCCCCCCAGGGCTTCAACAACGGCTGGGCCAACTCCGGCGGCGAGGACGTCACCTTCGTCGACGACATGATCCGGCGGATCGAGTCGGACCTCTGCGTCGACACCACCCAGCGCTTCGCCATGGGCTTCAGCTACGGCGGCGGCATGAGCTACTCGCTCGCGTGCTCCCGGGCGAACGTCTTCCGCGCGGTGGCGGTCTACTCCGGCGGGCAGCTCAGCGGGTGCAGCGGCGGCAACGACCCCATCGCGTACATCGGTCTGCACGGCCTCCGCGACCCGGTGCTCAACATCTCCGCGGGCCGGTCGCTGCGCGACAGGTTCGTCAGGAACAACGGCTGCACGCCCCAGAACCCGCCGGAGCCGCCGCAGGGCAGCCTGACGCACGTCGTCACCTACTACTCGGGGTGCCGGGCCGGGTACCCGGTCGCGTGGGCGGCGTTCGACGCGGGTCACACCCCCAACCCGGTCGACGGGAAACCCGGCGACTTCGAGCCCGGTGAGAACTCCTGGACCAGGTCGGTGGTGTGGAACTTCTTCACGCAGCTCGGCGGCGGCCCGACCCCGGACCCCACGATCACCCCCACGGCCACCCCCACGGTCGACCCGCCGGCGGGCGGCGCGCTCAAGGGCGCGGGCTCGGGCCGGTGCCTGGACGTCAGCGGTGCCTCGCAGTCCAACGGCGCGCAGGTGCAGATCTGGGACTGCAACGGCCAGGCCAACCAGCAGTGGACGACCACCGGCACCGGTGAGCTGCGGGTCTACGGCGGCAAGTGCCTGGACGTGACCGGCGCGGGCACCGCCGACGGCACCGCGGTCACCATCTGGGACTGCAACGGCCAGAACAACCAGAAGTGGCGCCTCAACACCGACGGCAGCATCACCGCCGTCGGCGCGAACAAGTGCCTCGACGTCTCCGGCTACGGCACCGCCAACGGCACCAAGGTCCACATCTGGACCTGCCACGGCGGCACCAACCAGAAATGGACCCGGGTCTGAGACCCACCGGCCGCGCGGTCACCCCGAGCACCTGCCCGGGTGACCGCGCGGCTCCGCCGGGGCGGGTCACCGCCCCGGCGGACACGTTCCAGAACACGAACACAGACGCGAGGAGGATCGGACGATGAGGACCGATCACGTTGTCCGCACGGCTCCCGGGAGCCTCTGATGACCACGGGAGTATGGCTGGTCGGCTGCCGCGGCTCGGTCGCGGTGACCGCCGTCGTGGGGGCACTGGCCATCCGGGCCGGGCTGGCCGACCGGACCGGCTGCGTCACCGAACTGCCCCTGTTCGCCGGAGTCCCTTTGCCGGCCCTGGCCGACCTGACCTTCGGCGGGCACGACGTCGCCGCCGTGTCGCTGGTGAAGAAGGCTCAGGCACTGGCCGACGAGGGCGTCCTCCCGGGCGGGCCGGTGCGGGCGCTGGAGGAGGAGCTGGCCGCGGTCGACCGGGACGTGCTGCCACTGCCCTCGGCGCGCGACCAGGCCGAGACGGCGGCGCTGATGGCGGGCGACCTGGCGGCGTTCCGGAAACGCCACGGCCTGCGGCGGGTCGTCGTCGTCAACGTCGCGACGACCGAGCCGGCGCCCGCGCCGCATCCCGCGCACGCCCGCCTGGACCTCCTGGAGGAGGCGCTGCGGGGGTCGCGGCCGGACGACGGCGCGGTGCTGCCGCCCAGCTCGCTGGCGGCCTACGCCGCCTTCCTCGCGGGCTGCCCGTTCGTCGACTTCACCCCCTCCACCGGGGCCCGGCTGCCCGCGCTCGACCGGATGGCCGTACGGCGGGGCGTGCCCTACGCCGGGCACGACGGCAAGACCGGGGAGACCCTGGTGAAGTCGATGCTGGCCCCCATGTTCGCGATGCGGAACCTGCGGGTGCGGACCTGGTCGGGGATCAACCTGCTCGGCGGCGGCGACGGCGCGAACCTGGCGCGGCCGGGCCCGAACGCCGCGAAGGCCGCGAGCAAGGGGAAGGTGCTGCGGGAGACGCTCGGGTACGTCCCCCAGGGCGAGGTCCGCATCGACTACCTGGAGGACGCCGGCGACTTCAAGACGGCCTGGGACCTGGTGACGTTCGAGGGTTTCCTGGGGCGGCGCATGCGCCTGGACTTCACCTGGCACGGATGCGACTCGGCACTGGCCGCGCCCCTCGTGCTCGACCTGGCCCGGCTGACCGCCGCCGCGCACGAGCGCGGCCGTTCCGGCCCGCTGACCGAGCTGGCCTTCTTCTTCAAGGATCCGCTCGAACCGGCCCCGCACGCCCTGGCCGACCAGTGGAACCTGCTGTGCGACTTCGCCGGCGGCCTGCGCCCCGGATCCGGGCCGGACTCCGGGGAGCCGCGGTGAGCGGCGTGGCCCCCGGAACCCCTGGGGTCCGCGGGGTCCCCGGGGCCCGGATGGGACGGATCGCGGTGCGGGACCTCGTCGAGCTGGTGCGGATGCCGGCGGCGCTGTCGGTGCCCGGCGACGTGGTGGCCGGCGCGGCCGCCGCCGGTGTGCTGGGCCGCCGCACGGCCGGGCTGGCCTGCGCGTCGGTCTGCCTGTACTGGGCCGGCATGGCCGCCAACGACTGGGCCGACCGCCACGTGGACGCCGTCGAGCGCCCCGGGCGGGCGATCCCGTCCGGCCGCGTCTCCCCCGGCGCGGCGCTGGCCGTCGCCGCCGGCCTCACCGCCGGGGGTGTGTCGGCGGCGGCGCTGGCCGCGGGGCCGCGGGCGGGCGCGCTCGCGGCGGCCCTGGCGGGTGCGGTGTGGACCTACGACCTCGCGGCCAAGGACACCCCGGCGGGCCCGGCGGTGATGGCGCTGTGCCGGGTGCTCGACGTGCTGCTCGGCGCCGCTCCCGGCGGGCGGGCGGGCGGGGCGTTCTCCGCGGCCATGCCCGCCGCCCTGACGGTGGGCGCCCACACCTACCTGCTCACCCTGCTGTCCCGGCGCGAGGTGTCGGGATCCGGGCCGCACCTGCCCGCCGGGACGCTGGCCGCCACGCTCGCCCTGGCCTCGGCCGTCGGCCGCCGCCGGGGGTGGACGCAGAACGCGCTCGCCGCCTGGTACGCCGCGCGCTTCGGCCTCGCCCAGGCCCGCGCCGCCGCCGACCCCTCCGCGCCGAACATCCGGGCGGCCGTCGGCAGCGGGATCACCACGCTGCCCGCGCTGCAGGGCGCGCTCACCGCGCACGCCGGCGCGGAGGGCGCCGGGCTGGCCGTGGCGGCGGCCGCGCCGCTGGCCGGGATCCTCGCCACGAAGGTGTCCCCGACATGACCGGCGTGGACACCGCCGGGGCGACCGGAACGACCGCGCCGGGCGCCGCCGGGGCGGGCGGGGCCGCGGCGGCGGGAGGGCTGCGGTTCGGGTACGGCACCAACGGGTTCGCCGACCACCGGCTCGGCGACGCGCTGGAGGTCATCGCCGGCCTCGGCTACCACGGTGTGGCGCTGACCCTCGACCACGACCACCTGGACCCCTACGCGCCCGGCGCGGCGCGGCGGGTCGCGGCCGCCGCCGACCGGCTGCGCGACCTCGGGCTCGGCGTCGTCGTCGAGACCGGCGCGCGCTACCTGCTCGACCCCTGGCGCAAGCACTCCCCCACCCTGCTGCACGACGACGGTCACCGGCGGCTGGACTTCCTGCGGCGGGCCGCCGCCGTCGCCGCCGACCTCGGCGCCGAGGCCCTCTCGTTGTGGGCCGGGACGCGGCCCGCCTCCGTTCCCGCGGACCTGGCCTGGCGGCGGCTCGTGGACGGCTGCGCGCACCTGCTGGGCACGGCGACCGTACCGCTCGGCTTCGAGCCGGAGCCCGGGATGCTGGTCGCGACGATCGCGGACTGGCGGAGGCTGCGCGATGCGCTCGGCCGCCCCCCGGGCTTCGGGCTGACCCTCGACATCGGGCACTGCCGCTGCCTGGAGCCGGACCCCGTACCGGACTGCGTGGAGTCCGTCGCCGGGCACCTGGTGAACGTCCAGATCGACGACATGCGCAGGGGCGTGCACGAGCACCTGGAGTTCGGCGACGGCGAGATCGACTTCCCGCCGGTCCTGGCCGCCCTCGCCTCCTGCGGCTACACCGGGCTGGTCTCGGTCGAGCTGCCCCGGCACTCGCACGCGGCGCCGCAGATCGCCGCCCGCTCGATCGAGTTCCTCCGTACGGCGGAGCGCGCCGCGACGGGCGCGGCCGCGGGGCGGGGGACGGGGAAGGCGGCCGCGAGGCCGCGGGCCGGGGAGGCGGCCGTGCCGGAACACGTCTCCGCGGAAAGGAGCCGGTGATGGAAGCCCGGGAACTGCGGGCCGTACTCGGCCGGGAATGGGTGACGGACGCGTGCGCGGAGATCGGGCGGCGGCCGGAGACGATCGGGCGGCACTTCGCGGCCGCCGGGCGCCGCGCGGGCCGGACGCCGCTCGCCGGGGCGCCCGGCTGGCGGGCCGACGAGGCGGCCCGCGCCGTGCTGCTCGCGGCGCTGCCGGCGCAGGAACTGGCCGCGCGCCTCCCCGTCCTGTACGCCGAGGGGACCGCCGAGGAGAAGCTGGCCGTGCTCAGGGCGCTGCCGCTGCTCCCGGCCGGGGTGCGGGCCGCGCCGCTCCTGCGGGACGCGATCCGCACCAACGACTCCCGGCTGCTGGCCGCCGCGCTCGGCCCGGCCGCCGGGGTCCTGGACCAGGCGGAGTGGCGGCAGGCCGTGCTCAAGTGCGTGTTCACCGGGGTGCCGCTCGCCGCCGTCCACGACCTGGACGGACGGGCCGACGGGGAGCTGGCCGCGATGCTCGCCGGGCTCGCCGCCGAACGCGCCGCCGCCGGCCGCGCCATGCCCCCCGACGCCTCCGCCCTGCTCGGCCGCCTCAACGGCCGTCTCCCCGGCCGTCTCAACGGACAGCCCCCGGGGTGGCCCGGCCAGGGGGCGGACCACCCGACCCGGCGGCCGGCCCGGCCCGGCCGGGCGGCAGATCACCCGACCCGGCAGCAGGAGGCCTGATGCGGATCTTCGACCCGCACATCCATATGACGTCGCGCACCACGGACGACTACCGCGCGATGGCGGCGGCGGGCGTCCGCGCCGTCGTCGAGCCCGCCTTCTGGCTGGGCCAGCCGCGCACCAACCCCGGCTCGTTCACCGACTACTTCGACTCGCTGCTCGGCTGGGAGCCGTACCGGGCCGGGCTGTTCGGCATCCGCCACCACGCCACGATCGCGCTGAACCCGAAGGAGGCCAACGACCCGCGCTGCCGTCCGGTGCTGGACCTGCTCCCCCGCTACCTCGACAAGGACGGCGTCGTCGCCGTCGGCGAGATCGGGTACGACTCGATGACGCCCGAGGAGGACGAGGCGTTCGCCCGCCAGCTCGACCTCGCGATCGAGCACGGCCTGCCGACGCTGGTGCACACCCCGCACCGGGACAAGGCCGGCGGCACCCGGCGGACGCTCGAGGTGGTGGCCGCCTCGGGCATCCCGCCGGAGCGGGTCCTCGTCGACCACCTCAACGAGCTCACCGTCGGCCCCGTCCGGGAGTCCAGCTGCTGGATGGGGTTCTCCATATACCCCGACACGAAGATGTCGCCGCCGAGGATGGTGGAGATCCTGCGCCGGCACGGGCTGGAGCGGATGCTGGTGAACTCCGCGGCCGACTGGGGGAACTCCGACCCGCTGCTCACGCTGGAGACCGCGCGGGCCATGCTCGACGCCGGCTTCGACGCCGACGACGTGGACCGGGTGATGTGGCGCAACCCCGTGGAGTTCTTCGGGCAGTCCGGGCGGCTCGACCTGTCCGAGGCCGAGCCGGCGGAGCCGGTGTTCCAGGGCAGCTCCATCCTGCGCGGGGGGAGCTGATGCGGCTGCGCGACACGGCCGGGCGGGTCCTGCACCTCGGCTACTGCACGAACGTCCACCCCGCCGAGGACCTCGGCGGGGTCATCGGACAGCTCGACGAGTTCGCCGTGCCGGTCCGCGAACGCCTGGACGCTCCCGTGCTCGGCCTCGGCCTGTGGCTGGCCGCGCCCGTGGCGGCCGGGCTGGCGGCCGACCGGGCGAGCCGCCTGCGGCTACGCCGCGAACTGGACCTCCGGGGCATGGAGGTCGTGACGCTCAACGGCTTCCCCTACCGCTCGTTCCAGGACCCGGTCGTCAAGCACGCCGTCTACCACCCCGACTGGACCGCCCCGGAGCGGCTGGCGTACACCCTCGACCTGGCCCGCGTCCTGGCCGACCTGCTGCCGGACGACGCGGCGCGCGGCTCGATCTCGACGCTGCCGCTCGCCTGGCGCGAGCCGTGGGACACCGTCATGGCCGGGCGGGCCGCCCGGAGCCTCGACAGGCTCGCCCGCGGCCTGGCGAACGTCGAGGAGACCACCGGACGCTTCATCAGGGTCGGGTTCGAGCCGGAGCCGGGCTGCGTCGTCGAGACGACCGCGCAGGCCGCCGCCCACCTGGCCGGCGTGGACACCGACCGGCTCGGGATCTGCCTCGACCTGGCGCACCTGGCCTGCGCGTGGGAACGGCCCGCCGACGCGCTGCGCACCCTGCGGGAGGCCGGCCTGCCGGTGGTGAAGGTCCAGCTGGCGGCCGCCCTGGAGACGGCCGAGCCCGCGGCGCTGCGGGAGTACGCCGAGCCGCGCTTCCTGCACCAGGCCCGCAACCCCGGCGGCGGGGCCGCCGACGACCTCGGCGAGGCGCTGGCGGACGGCCTCCCCGCGCCCTGGCGCGTGCACTACCACGTGCCGCTGCACATGCGGCCGGAGCCGCCGCTGACGTCGACCGTCGGCGTGCTGCGCGAGGCCCTGGCCGAACTCGTCGGCCGGGGGGCGTGCGACCACTACGACGTCGAGACCTACACGTGGGGCGTGCTGCCGCCGGCGCACCGGCCCAGCACCTCCGCCGGGCTGGCCGACGGCATCGCCGCCGAGCTGGCCTTCGCCCGCGACGAGCTATGCCTCCTGGGAGCACGCACATGACCTCGCAACTCGTCCTCGACGTGGTCGGGCTGACGCCCCGCCTGCTGGAGTCCATGCCCCGGCTGCGGTCCGTGGCCGCCGCCGGCTTCCAGGCCCGGCTCGACCCCGTCCTGCCCGCCGTCACCTGCCCCGTCCAGTCGACGTTCCTGACCGGTCTGCCGCCCGCCGGGCACGGCGTGGTGGGCAACGGGTGGTACTTCCGCGACCTCGGCGAGGTGCTGCTGTGGCGCCAGCACAACGCGCTCGTCCAGGGCGAGAAGATCTGGGAGACCGCGCGCCGCGACAGGCCCGGCTTCACGGTGGCCAACATCTGCTGGTGGTACGCGATGGGCGCCGACGTCGACTGGACCGTCACCCCCCGGCCGATCTACTACGCGGACGGCCGCAAGGAGCCGGACTGCTACACCTACCCGCCCGGACTCCACGACGAGCTGACCGCGCGCCTGGGCCCGTTCCCGCTGTTCACCTACTGGGGCCCCGGGGCGGGCATCGCCTCCTCGGCGTGGATCTGCGAGGCCACCCGGCACGTCATGACGACCCGCGACCCCGACCTGACCCTCGCCTACGTCCCGCACCTCGACTACGACCTCCAGCGGTACGGGTCGTCGGACCCCCGCTCGGCCGCGGCCGCCGCGGAGCTGGACCGGGTGATGGCGCCGCTGCTGGAGACCGCCCTCGGCCGGGGGACGACGGTGACCGTGCTGTCGGAGTACGGCATCACCGACGTGTCCCGCCCGGTGGACGTCAACCGGCTGCTGCGCGCCGAGGGCCTGCTCCACGTGTACGACCAGGACGGGATGGAGTATCTGGACCCGTGGACCTCCCGGGCCTTCGCCGTCGCCGACCACCAGACGGCCCACGTCTACGTGCGGGACCCGTCCGATGTTCCGGCCGTGGCGAAGCTCTGCGCGGCCCTGCCCGGCGTGGCCGAGGTCCTCGACGAGGAGGGCAAGGCGGCCTGCGGCCTCGATCACCCCCGCTCGGGCGAGCTGGTGCTGCTCGCCGACCCGGACGCCTGGTTCACCTACTACTACTGGCTCGACGACGACCGGGCCCCCGACTTCGCCCGGCTGGTGGAGATCCACCGCAAGCCCGGCTACGACCCTGCCGAGCTGCTCTTCGACCCGGCCGACCCGGGGCGGGCCAAGCGGAGGGCGGCCGTCGCCCTCCTCCGGAAGAAGACCGGCATGCGGTACCTCATGAACGTCGTCGGCCTCGACGCCGGCGCCCGGGCAGTCAGGGGCTCCCACGGCCTGCTCCCCCGCGACCCGCGGGACGCGCCGGTGCTGCTGTGCTCCGACCCGTCCGCCGCCCGCGACCGGATCGCCGCGACCGAGGT
Organism: Streptosporangium sp. NPDC004379; assembly: GCF_042873875.1. Lineage (NCBI taxonomy): Bacteria > Bacillati > Actinomycetota > Actinomycetes > Streptosporangiales > Streptosporangiaceae > Streptosporangium > Streptosporangium sp. NPDC004379. Next base: position 126,036 of record NZ_JBIAMC010000014.1, on the reverse strand, counting down.
GAAGGACCATCTGCTCGGCCGTACCCCGTGACCCCGCACCCCTTTCCAAGCTGGGAGAAGTGAGATGTCCGAGTTATCGCGAAGGAAGCTGCTGTGGTACGGCGCGGCCGGAGCCGGAGCCGCGATGCTGCCGTTCCAGTGGACGGCGACCGCGCGGGCCGCGTCGGCGGCTCCCCCGGAGGTCCGCGCCGCGAACGACCTGGCGCTGTGGTACGACGGAAGCGCCGGCACCGACTGGCTGCGCGCCCTCCCGATCGGCAACGGCCGCCTGGGCGCCATGGTGTTCGGCAACGTCGACACCGAGCGGCTGCAGCTCAACGAGGACACCGTCTGGGCCGGCGGGCCGTACGACCAGAGCAACACCAGGGGCGCGGCGGCGCTGGGGCAGATCCGGCAGCTGGTCTTCCAGAACCAGTGGAGCCAGGCCCAGAGCCTGATCGACCAGAACATGCTCGGCAGCCCCGCGGGCCAGCTCGCCTACCAGACCGTCGGCAACCTGCGGCTCGCCTTCGGCGGCACGAGCGGCGTCTCGGAGTACAACCGCCTCCTGGACCTGACCACGGCCATCACGGCGGTGTCGTACCTGCAGAACGGCGTGCGGTACCGGCGCGAGGTGCTCGCGAGCGCGCCGGACCAGGTGATCGCCATCCGCCTGACCGCCGACAGGCCCGGCTCCATCACGTTCAGCGCGACGTTCGACAGCCCCCAGCGGACGACGCGTTCCAGCCCGGACGGCCGGACGGCGGCGCTCGACGGCGTCTCGGGCGACTTCGAGGGCAAGACCGGCTCGGTCAGGTTCCTGGCGCTGGCCAGGGCCGTCGCCGACGGCGGCACCGTCACCAGCTCCGGCGGGACGCTCCGGGTGTCCGGCGCCGACAGCGTGACGGTGCTGGTCTCCATCGGGTCCAGCTACGTGGACTACCGGAACGTCGGCGGCGACTACCAGGGCATCGCGCGGCGGCACCTCGACGCCGCCACCGGCAGGACCTACGACGACCTGCGAGGCCGGCACGTCACCGACCACCAGCGGCTGTTCGGCCGCACGACCCTCGACCTCGGCCGCACCGCCGCGGCCGACCAGCCGACCGACGTGCGGATCGCGCGGCACGCGAACACCGACGACCCGCAGCTGTCGGCGCTGCTGTTCCAGTACGGCCGGTACCTGCTGATCTCGTCCTCGCGTCCGGGCACCCAGCCCGCCAACCTGCAGGGCATCTGGAACGACTCCCTGACCCCGTCGTGGGATTCGAAGTACACCATCAACGCCAACCTGCCGATGAACTACTGGCCCGCCGACACCACGAACCTGGCGGAGTGCTACGAGCCGGTGTTCAAGATGATCGACGACCTCACGGTGACCGGCGCCCGCACGGCGCGGGTGCAGTACAACGCCGGCGGCTGGGTGACCCACCACAACACCGACGCCTGGCGGGCCACCTCCGTCGTCGACGGCGCGCTGTGGGGCATGTGGCAGACCGGCGGCGCGTGGCTGGCCACCATGATCTGGGACCACTATCTGTTCACCGGCGACGCCGGGTTCCTCCAGAAGTACTACCCGGCGATGAAGGGCGCCGCGCAGTTCTTCCTCGACACGCTCGTGGAGGAACCGAGCCTCAAGTACCTGGTCACGAACCCGTCGAACTCCCCGGAGCTGCCCCACCACTCGGGTGCCAGCGTGTGCGCCGGCCCGACGATGGACAACCAGATCCTGCGCGACCTGTTCAACGGCTGCGCCCAGGCGAGCCAGGTCCTCGGCGTCGACGCCGACTTCCGGACCCGGGTGCTGGCCGCCCGGGACCGGCTGCCTCCTATGAAGGTCGGCTCGCGCGGCAACATCCAGGAGTGGCTGTACGACTGGGTCGAGACCGAGCAGAACCACCGGCACATCTCCCACCTGTACGGCCTGCACCCCAGCAACCAGATCACCAGGCGCGGCACCCCCTCGCTGTACAACGCCGCGCGGCGCACCCTCGAACTGCGCGGCGACGACGGGACCGGCTGGTCGCTCGCCTGGAAGATCAACTACTGGGCGCGGATGGAGGAGGGCAACCGGGCGCACACCCTGATCCGCCTCCTGGTGACGACGGCCCGGCTCGCGCCGAACATGTTCGACCTGCACCCGCCGTTCCAGATCGACGGCAACTTCGGCGCCACCTCCGGCGTCGCGGAGATGCTGCTGCAGAGCCACAACGGCGAGCTGCACGTGCTGCCGGCGCTGCCCACGGCCTGGCCGGGCGGGAAGGTGCAGGGGCTCCGGGGCCGCGGCGGCTACACCGTGGGCGCGACGTGGAGCTCCGGCGGAGCCACCGAGATCCTCGTCGCGTTCGACCGGGACGGCACGGTCAACGTGCGCAACCGGATGTTCACCGGGACCTACGAGGTGGTCGACGCCGCGACCGGCGGCGCCGTCACCGTCACCAAGCCCGAGGCGGACGTCATCAGGCTGACCGGCCAGGCCGGCCGCACCTACCGCGTGACCGGGTCCGCCGGCCCGGCGCCGTCGGCCTACGTGCGGATCGCCAACGTCACCACCGGTCTGGTGCTGGACGGCGGCGGCAGCGTGGCGTCGGGGGCGAACCTCAAGCAGTGGAACTGGGACGGCAGCACGAATCTGCAGTGGCAGCTGGTGGATCTGGGCGGCGGCTGGTTCCGGATCGTCAACCGTACCAACGGCCTGGTGGCCGACAGCTGGGGCAGCACGGCCAACGGCGCGGTGTGCCGGCAGGGCACCTGGAACGGCGGCGACAACCAGCAGTGGAAGCTCACCAATGTGGGCAACGGCCGCTACCAGATCGTCAACCGCGGCACCGGCACCGCCCTGGACGGCATGGGCAACACCACCGCCGGATCCACCGTCGGCATGTGGACCCCGAACAACAGCACCAACAACCAGTGGACCGTCACCGACGTGTGACGGCCGGCGGCCCGCCGGGACCCGGCGGGCCGTCCGCGGGGTCACTCGGAGGAGAAGAGACGTTGCTGGATCTCCCTGCGGTAGTCGTCGAGGGTGTTGTCGACGTGCGCGGCGGCGGCGCAGGCGGCCGCCTCGGGATCACCGGCGCGGATGGCCCGGCAGATGGCCTCGTGCTCCTCGACCGCCTTGGCCGCGTGCCCGCCCATCGAGCCGCGCATCCCGATGATGGTGGACTGCCCCTGCAACCGGCGGGCCTCACGCACCGCGATTTGCAGGAACACGTTGTGCGAGGCCGCGGCGACAGCGGTGTGGAAGGCGTCGTCGCCGTCGTTGAACAGCTCCGCCCGCCCGGTCTCCAGCCCCTGGCGGCACATCCCGGCCGCCTCCTCGATCGCCCGCAGCTCCACCGGCGTGGCGCGGTGGGCGGCCAGCCGGCTCGTCTCCATCTCCTGCGCCCGGCGGAACTCGAACAGCATGTAGACGTGGTCGAGGTCGGCCGGCAGGAAGAACGACGCCCACCGCCCCGTGCCCAGCATCCCCTCACCGTCGGCCACGTACAGGCCGCGGCCCTTCTGCGCCCGCACCCGGCCCAGCGCCGACAGGATCTTCACCGCCTCGCGCACCACGGTACGGCTGGTCCCCAGCTGCGCGGCCAGCTCGTTCTCGGTCGGCATCCGGTCCCCCGGACGCAGGTCCAGCCGGACGATCAGCTCCAGCACCTGCTCCGCGGCCACCTCGTAACCCGGCCGGTATCCGCTCTCACGCGGGGCGTCGGTCACCGTGTTCCCTCTCTCGCGATCCCAGTAAGAAGTATGGCCCCGCAGGCCGCGCCGCTCCCAGGCGGTTCGAGACGTATGACGAGGACAGGCCCGGCCCGGGCGCGGCGGCGGCCGGGGCGGGGGGTCCCGGTGACCGTCGGCGCCGTCGCGGTGACCGGCTGTCGACGTGACGTCATACGAGTCACGCCCGGGGAGCGGCTCCACCTCGTCTGCGGACCCGGAATCCGCCCCGGCCGCACCGAAGACCCTTGCGCACGTAATACGTATGCCATATTTTCTTCCCCAATCCCCCCCGTCGCCAGGTAGCGACAGAACAAAGGACTCCAGCATGTCCCGTTTCACACGCGCCGGACGAGCGGGCCCATGGGTGCGCGCGATCAGCGGCGCGGGAGCATCGGCCATCGCCCTCATCCTGGCCGGTTGCGCCGCCGACGGCGGAACCTCGGCGGGTTCCTACGGCTTCCCGCAGGCCGAGCAGGACGACAAGGCCCCGATCACCGTCTGGGTGGACTCCGACCGGGTGGGCGCGGCCGACGCCTTCAAGAAGGCCAACCCCGGCGTGAAGATCGACGTCGTCACGTACGACGGTTCGGCGAACGGCTCCAACTCGTTCCGGACGAAGATCCAGCTCTTCGACCGGGCCGGCAAGGGCTGGCCCGACGTGGTGTTCTCGACGCAGAACAACGACGCGGCGTGGGCGAGCCGGAAGAGCAACGGCAAACAGGCGTTCGCGGCCGTGCTGAACGGCGGGCTGATCCCGGACAAGACGCTCGGCTCCTTCACCCAGGGCTCGCTGACCCCGTGCACCGTCGAGGGCAAGGTCCACTGCCTGCGCAACGACCTCGCCCAGGCGGTGCTCTGGTACGACAAGAGCCTGCTCGACGAGTTCGGCTACTCCGTACCCACCACCTGGGAGGAGTACCAGGCGCTCGGTGAGAAGGCCGCCAAGGAGCACCCCGGCTACATCGTGGGCACCACCGGGGACCCCTGGACCCCGGAGGTCTACTTCTGGGGCAGCAAGTGCCAGGCCAACGGCATCACCGGCCCCGCCTCGGTGACGGTCGCCACCGGCACCACGGAGTGCAGGCGGGCAGCGTCGATGCTCGACGTCCTGATCAGGAACGGCACCACGCCCAACGTGAGCGTCTTCACCCCCGAGTTCGTGAAGAAGTACTCCGGCAAGGTGCTCGTGATGCCGGGCCCGGCGTGGTACGCGGGCGCCATCTTCAACAACCCGCAGTCGCTCGACGTCCCGGCCGGCCGGCTCGGCGTCGGCGCGCCGCCGGCGTGGCAGGGCGACGGCGCCGTGACCGGCAACGTCGGCGGCGGCACCTGGTTCGTCAGCAGCCATTCCAGGAACCTCAAGGCTGCCGCGAAGTTCGTCGAGTTCGTCACGACGGCCGACGACTACCAGGTGAACGTCGCACCCGGATACCCGGCCTACGCCCCCGCCGCGGACAAGTGGGTCAAGAAGCAGGAATCGAGCGGCTACTACGCCACCGACCTGCAGGCGCTGATCAAGGCGGGATCGCAGATCTGGAGCGGATGGGGCTCCGGGATCTTCAGCCAGGAGGCGATCTGGGCCAAGACGGTCACCCCCGCCATCGCCGAGGGCAGGAGCCTGGTCGATCTGCTCCCCGAGTGGGAGACCGCGATCAAGAACCAGGCCCAGGTCAACGGCTACACGGTCAAGTGACGTGACAGCCGTGAACGAGGCCGCCCGCGCGGTGACCGCACCCCGCGAGCGGCGGGGTGACCGCGGGCGCGCCGACCGGAGCGCGATGAGCTACGGCTTCGTCGCCGTCTACGCGGTGCTGGTGGCCGCGTTCGGCGTCCTTCCCGCCCTCTACGCCGTCTACCTCGCGTTCACCGACGGCGACGGCGGCTTCGCGGGGCTCGCCAACTTCACCAGGGTCGTGGGCGACTTCCGCTTCCTGCCCGCCGTCGCGCACGTCTCGCTCTACCTGGTGATCTGGCTGGTGGCCCTGGTGGTGCTGGTCTCGTTCCTGGCCCTCGTCGTGCACACGATCCGGGTGCGCCTGCTGAGCCGGGCGCTCCGCCTCGTCTTCTACCTGCCCGGGGCCCTCGCGGGCGCGTCGAGCGTGCTGCTCTGGCTGTTCGTGCTCGACCCGGCCGCGAGCCCGGTCAGCGGCCTGCTCCACCTGCTGGGCTTCTCCAGCTTCGTGCAGGTCATCGTGCCGGCGAACCTGCCCCCGGTGTTCGCGATCATCGCGTTCTGGACCGGCGCGGGCGGCTGGGTCGTCATCATGTACGGCGCGCTCAACAACATCAGCGCCGACGTCATCGAGGCCGCGCGCATCGACGGCGCCACCACCGCGCAGATCGCCTGGCGCGTCCAGCTGCCGCTGCTGCGCAAGTGGATCTCGTACATGGGGATCATGTCGCTCGCCGCCGGCACGCAGCTGTTCGTCGAGCCGCAGTTGCTCTCGCAGGCCAGCAACGCGGTCGTGCCCAACGACTACTCCCTCAACCAGCTCGCCTACCAGTACGCGTTCCAGCAGGACGACTTCAACGGAGCGGCGGCGATCTCCCTGCTGCTGCTCCTCATCGCCCTCGCGCTGTCGGCCGTCTTCGTGACGCGCGGCGGCCTGTTCGAGAGGGACTGAGACCATGACGAGAACGGACATGGGCCGGGCCGCGGAACGCCGCGACGGCCTCAGCGGCTGGAGCGGCCGGACGATCATCGCGGTCGTGGTCGCGGTCTTCGTGCTGTTCTTCGCCGTACCGATCGTCTGGCTGCTGCTGGCGACGACGAAGTCGGCACGCGGGCTCATCGTCGGGAACCCGTTCCGGCCCGGCGGCCTCGGCGACCTGGCCGCCAACTGGGACCAGCTGTTCGGCTTCCAGGACGGCGCGGTGACCGCGTGGGTGGGCAACTCGGCGCTGTACGCCCTGGGCGCGCTCGTCATCACGCTCGTCGCGAGCATCCCGGCGGGCTACGCGATGGCCCTGACGGAGTTCCGGTTCCGGCGGCTGCTCCTGGTGCTGACGCTGATCGTCATGCTGATCCCGAACACCGCGCTGGTGCTGCCGATCTTCCTGGAGCTGAACGCGGCGGGTCTGATCGGCAGCCCGCTGTCGGTGATCCTGCCGATGTCGTTCTTCCCCTTCGGGGTCTACCTCACCTACATCTACTTCTCCACCAGCGTGCCGCGCGACCTGCTGGCGGCGGCGCGCCTGGACGGATGCAGCGAGGCCCAGGTGTTCGGGAGGGTCGCGCTGCCGCTGGCCGCGCCGATCGTCGCCCTGGTCGCGTTCTTCAGCTTCGTGCAGAACTGGAACAACTTCTTCCTGCCCTTCGTGATGCTGCCCTCCAGCGAGGGGTATCCGATCCAGGTCGGCCTGACCTCCCTGCTCGCCTCGACCCCGGCGTTCAACCCGAGCTCCGCGGGGGCCCAGTCCGTTCAGTTGCCCACGCTCGCGCTCGCGACCGTCGTGTCGGTGCTGCCGGTGCTGGTCGTCTTCCTTTTCTCCCAGCGCTTCCTGGTCGCGGGCATGACGGCCGGAGGCACCAAGGAGTGAGTCGAATCCCTGCCACGAAGGAGTACCAGTGAAGGTCACCGGCTACCGCAGCCTGACGACGGCGCACGACTGGGGCCGGCCGATCGGCGACGCCAACGGCGTCATGCCGGGGCCGCACACCGACGTGCACGTGCTGATCCTGGAGACCGACGGCGGCCTCGAAGGCGTCGGGCTCGGGGCGCACGGCGACATCGACCGCGTCTTCGGCGCCGTCGAGGGCGAGGACCCGCGGGCCGTCCCGGCGCTCTACGACCGGATGATCGACCGCGTCTTCAAAACCGGTCACTCGGGTGCGACCTTCGGCGCGATCGGCGCGATCGACATGGCGCTCTGGGACCTCAAGGCGAAGGCGGCCGGCGAGCCGCTCTGGCGCACCCTCGGCGGCCGTGACCGGTTCGTCCCCGGCTACGCCTCCGGGCTGGACATCGCACTCGACGACGACGCCCTCGTCGGCCTGTACGAGCGCTTCGCGGACCGGGGTTTCAGCGCCGGAAAGCTCAAGGGCGGCCGGGACCTCGGGCACGACCTGCGGCGGCTGGGGGCGTTGCGGGACGTTCTCGGGCGCAACTCGGCCCACCCGGCCCTCATGTTCGACGCCAACGAGTCGTGGAACCGCTCACAGGCCGTACGGTTCGTCTCGGCGCTGGAGCGCGTGGTGGACCTCGCCTGGATCGAGGAGCCGGTGCGCAGGTGGGACGCGGCCGGGCTCGCCGCGGTCCGGCGGGGCATCCGCGCCGGGGTGGCGACCGGGGAGAACCTCACCGGTCTGGAGCAGTACCGGCCGCTGCTGGACGCCGACGCCGTGGACGTCGTCCAGGTGGGCAACGTGTGGGGCATCACGCACTTCCTGCGGGTGGCCGCGGTGGCCCACGGCCGCGACCTGCCCGTGAGCCCGGTGGCGTACCACGCCAACCCGGTGGCGCACGCCGCCGTGGCCGTCCCGAACCATCTGGCGTTCGAGGTCCAGGACCTCTCGGCTCCCATCGGGCTGGAGGTCGACCAGGAGTTCCAGGACGGCGGGATCGTCCTCGGCGACGAGCCGGGGCTCGGCATCCGGGTGGACGAGGAGCACATCCGCGCCGTGCGGGCCGCCGACCCGCCGGCCGCGACCGCCGGGCCCCATGTCCGCCCCGGCCGGGCGGGCCTGCGTCTCGTCCCGGACGACCACTGGAACGGCCACCGGGACGACCGCGCCGGCGTGCCCGCGCGCGCCCGGTGAGCGCCGTCTCAGGGGGCGGTCCCGCCCCTCGCCCCGCGTACTGCGGGACGGCGTCTGGCCCATGAGCCCGCTATGTGGACGCGCATCGCGGCCGCGGCTCCCAGGGCGTCGCCCTGGAGGATCATCGACTCGATCTGCCGGTGCTCGGCGAGCGACTGGGCGAGTTCGTCCCCGTCGGGGTCGCCGTTGTACCGGCTCGACAGCCGCGCCTTGGCGTGGATGCCGTGGATGATCGCGTGGCCGAGACGGTTGCCGGAGACGATCATGATCATCTCGTGGAAGGCGACGTCCTCCGCGGCGTAGCGGGGCGGGTCGTGCAGGCTCGCCGCGAGGACGTCCGCCTGCCTGCTCAGCGCCTCGGCCTGGGCCGGTGTGATCACGCGCGCGCACTGCGCCGCCATGTCGCACTCGAGGGCCGCCCGGACGTTGACGAGGTCGTCGAGGATGGACAGGTCGCTGTCGTGCCGGATCTGCGCCTCCAGGACGAGGGGGTCCAGCAGGTTCCAGCCGATGGGCTCCAGAACCCGGGTCCCCCGGCCCGGGACGGCTTTGACCAGTCCCTTCGCCTCCAGGAGCTTGGCCGACTCGCGGACCACCGTCCGGGAGACGCCGAACTCCCGGCACAGCTCGGGCTCGGTCGGGAGCACGGCGCCCACGGGGTAGGCCCCCGACACGATGCGGTCGACGAGGGAGGCGACGACGGTGTCGCCCAGCCGCCGGGGGCGCCGGGGCCCGGGGGCCTCCAGTGGGTCGCCGGAGGCGTTGGCGGCGCGGTCGGATGTGGAGAACGCGGCGGTCACCGGGCCTCCTGGAGGGTCGTCACGTCTCAAGTGTACGGGCTCACGTATACGTAATTCGTATTATGTACATCCTCGACCGGTGATCACCTGTGAACCCCGGTCGAGCGCCTCGCGCAGCCTGCCGGACGGTGCCGCGCCGTCGTCGCCGTGGACGTGGCAGGGCCGGCCGTTGACCAGGTTGCGGGCGGCCATCGCGCCGCGCCGACGGCCTCCCCGCCGTCGGCGCGGATGCCAGAATGTCCCTGGAGAAGGCCGGGCGGGCCCGGCGGACGGCGACGCGCGGGCTCGCCGTCGACGAGGAAGGGCGAATGTGACGGACAACCGATCGGACGAACCCGCGGCCGACGAGCAGAGCTCACAAGGCGGCGGGCCGGGATCGGTCACCATCGCCTACATCGCCGAGTCCGCCGGGGTCTCGGTCCCCACCGTGTCGAAGGTGCTCAACGGCCGCTCGGGGGTGTCGGCCCAGACCCGTGCCCGGGTCGAAGGACTGATCAACCGGTACGGCTACCGCAAGCCCGCCTCGAGCAGCCGGAACAACATCGTGGAACTGGTGTTCCGCGAGCTGGAGAGCATGTGGGCCGTGGAGATCATCCGCGGGGTCGAGCGGGTGGCCCGCAAGAACCGCGTCGGGGTCATGGTCTCGGAGTTCGGCCTCCACGACTCGTCGCCCATGTCCATCGACGACACGGTCGGACGCCGTCCCCGGTGCGTCCTGTCGGTGGCGCAGCTCTCACCGGAGGAGCGCGACCAGCTGACGGCGAAGGGCATCCCGTTCGTCGTCTTCGACCCGAGCGAAGAGCTTCCGGACGACGTGCCGTTCGTGGGCGCCACCAACTGGAGGGGCGGCCGGTCCGCGACCCGGCACCTGATCGAGCTGGGGCACAGCCGAATCGCCATGATCAGCGGTCCGGACCACCCGTTCTGCCGTGCCCGGGTGGCGGGCTACCTCTCCACGCTGGTCGAGGCCGGTCTGCCCGCCGACTCCGCCCTCGTGGTCCGCACCCTGCTCACCCGCGAGGACGGCCGTACCGCGGCGCTCGGCCTGCTCTCCCGGCCCGACCGGCCCACCGCCGTCTTCACGGCGAACGACCTGCAGGCGCTCGGTGTCTACCAGGCCGCCCGCGAGCTGGGACTGTCCATCCCCGGGGATCTGAGCGTGGTGGGCTTCGACGACCTGCCGGTCGTGGCCTGGGTCGACCCGCCCCTGACCACGGTTCACCAGCCGCTGAGCGAGATGGCGGCCGCCGCGACCGAACTGGCGCTGTCCCTCGGGCGGGGTGAGGAGATAACGCAGGTCGGCCTGGAGATCGCGACCACCCTCACGGTCCGGGGAAGCACGGCTCCGCCGAAGCGCTGAGCCCTTCGACGCGGGCGGGCGTGGTCAGGCGGCGGTCCGCGCCGAGGACGACGGTCTCGCCGGTCAGCAGGACCTCGGCCCGCAGGGGGCGGTCGGCGGCCGAAGGACCGGCGGTCAGCTCGATCACGCCCGGCTCGACGACGCGGCGCAGGTCGGGGCCGGTGTAGGAGAAGGCGTCCGCCGGCACGTCGAAGACCACCTCGGCCGTCCGGCCCGGTTCGAGCGCCACGCGCGCGAAACCGACGAGCTGCGCGACCGGCCGGGCCACCCGCGCGACCGGGTCGGAGGCGTACAGCTGCACCACCTCCTCTGCGGGCCGGTCGCCGTCGTTGGCGACCGTCACCCGGGCCTGGACGACCCCGTCCGTCGGGCAGGCGGGCGCTGCGACGGTGAGCGCGCCGTACCGGACGGCGGTGTACGACAGGCCGTGCCCGAAGGGGAACGCCGGTGTCGGGTCGAGCACGGACACGCCGTCCGTCCGCAGGCCCAGCGGCGCCTGGAGGTAGGTCGAGGGGTTGACGGAGGGCGAGGCCGGCACCTGCACGGGCAGGCGGCCCGAGGGGTTCACCCGGCCGCTGAGCACGCCGGCGACGGCCGGGCCGCCCTCCACTCCGGGGAAGAACGCCTGGACGGCGGCGGCGACCCTGTCCCTGTAGGCGCCCAGCGCGTACGGCCGTCCGGACACGACGACCAGGACGACCGGTGTCCCGGTGGCCAGGACGGCCTCGGCGAGCTCCGGCTGGACGCCGGGCAGGCGCAGGTCGGCGGCGTCGCACCCCTCGCCGGAGGTGCCGTCGCCGAACAGCCCGGCCCGGTCACCGACGAACAGGAGCACGAGGTCGGACGCGGCGGCCAGGGCGGCGGCCCCGGCGATCCCCGAGGTGTCGTCGCCGGACACCTCCGCGCCGCGCGCGTACCCCAGCTCCGCATCCGGGAACTCCGACGCGAGGCTCTCCCGGATGGTCGCGACGGGCAGGCCCATCCCGTGGCCGGGGAAGCGGCCGAGCACGTGGTTGGGGAAGGCGTAGCAGCCGAGCAGGGTCCGCGGGTCGTCGGCGCACGGGCCGACGACGGCGATCCGCGCGGTCGTCCCGGCGTCGAGGGGCAGGACCCCGGCGGGATTGCTCAGCAGCACGACGGACCGCTCGGCGAGGGCGCGGGCCAGGTCACGGTTGCGGGGGCCGTCCAGGTCGGCGGCGCCGGCGTCCTCCGGGACGAGGGGCGCGTCGTCCAGCAGGCCCAGCTCGACCTTCTGCCGCAGCACCCGGCGCACCGCCTCGTCGACCAGCGACTCCTCCACCCGGCCGGCCCGCACCCGCTCCACCAGGCGGGCGCCGTAGCAGACCGTGTCGGGAAGCTCCACGTCGATGCCCGCGCGCAGCGCGATCGCGCCGGCGTCCGCCTCATCCTCGGCGACGCGGTGCATCGTGGCGAGGAACGGAACCGCCCAGTAGTCGGCCACCACCGTGCCGTCGAACCCCCACCGGTCGCGCAGCACCCGCCGGAGCAGGTCCGGGTCGGCGGCGACCGGCACGCCGTCGACGTCGGCGTAGGAGTTCATCACCGACCGGGCGCCGCCCTCGCGGATCGCCGTCTCGAACGGCGGAAGGATCACGTCGGCCATCTCCCGGGGGCCGATGCCGGCCGGGGCGTGGTTGCGGCCCGCCCGGGAGGCGGAGTACCCGGCGAAGTGCTTGAGCGTCGCGATGATCCCGGCGCCCTCCAGGCCGCGCACGTAGGCCGCGCCGATCTGCCCGACGAGGTAGGGGTCCTCGCCGAGCGTCTCCTCCACCCGGCCCCACCGGTGGTCGCGTACGACGTCGAGGACCGGCGACAGGCCCTGGTGGACGCCGGCCGAGCGCAGGTCCTCCCCGATGGCCCGGGCCATCCGCTCGACCAGGGCGGGGTCGAAGGCGGCGGCCCAGGCCAGCGGCGTGGGGTAGGCGGTCGCGCCGTACGTCGCGAACCCCGTCAGGCACTCCTCGTGCGCGATCGCGGGGATGCCGAGCCGGTTGGCGGCGACCACCCGCTCCTGGAGCCTCCGCAGCCGGGCCGCGCCCTCGGCCGGGCTGACGGGGCTCGTGCCGTAGACCCGGGTGAGGTGCCCGATGCCGCCGCGGATCCGCTCGTCCAGATCGACGTCGTCCTGGGCGAACCGGTCCTGCAGCGGGGCGACGTTCCCGGCGGTGTTCCCGGCGGTGTTCCCGGCGGTGTTCCCGGCGGCCGCCTCCTGGCCGGTCGCCGGGACGCCCGGCCAGGCGGTCCCCTCGTCCGCCGCCCCGGGGCCGGCGGACGGAGGGTTCAGCCAGACGGATCCGAGCTGGGCGACCTTCTCCTCCAGCGTCATCTCGGCCAGCAGGGCCTCCACACGCTCACCGGCTGGCAGTCCGGCGTCCCGCCAGGGCGCGGTGCTCGGGGCGTCCACGGATGTCATCTCGCTCTTCTCCTCGGGTCCCGTTCCTCAGGTCCTGTCACTCGGGTCCTGTCCCCTCAGGGTCTGTCGCAGGCGATGTCGGACGGGACGCGGTTGGCGCCCGCGGAGGAGCCCAGGAACCCGAACGAGGTGGACGCGCCCGCGCCGAGTGCGCCGTTGTAGCCCGCGTTGCGGACCCTGACCGACGACCCGGTGGTCGTCGCCTCGCCGTTCCACAGGTTGGCGATCCTCTGGCCGTCGGGGAAGGTCCAGGTGACGGCCCAGCCGCCGAGCGGGCCGGAGGAGGTGTTGCGCACCGTGACCTCGGCGGTGAACCCGCCCTGCCACTGGCTCGTCACCCTGTAGGACGCCGAGCACGTGCCCGTGCCGGGCGTCGGGGAGGGCCCGCCCGTGCCGCCCAGCGCGGCGGCGATCGCGTGGTAGGCCGGCTTCTTGGCGTAGTTCTCGTCGTACGGCAGGGCCGCGCCCTGGCCGGGGAAGACGGACGGCACCCAGGACTGCCTGTCGCTGAAGTCCCAGACGGTGATGCCCACGCACCGGGAGACCGCCAGGCACGCCTTGACGACCGCGCTGTAGTCGCCGGCCTGCTGGGTGTCCTTGGCGTCGGTGCGGGGCAGGTCCATGCGGATGTCGAGCTCGGTGACGGCCACGTCCACCCCGAGGTCGGCGAAGCGCTGGATGTTGCGCTGCATCGTGGCGGGAACCTGCCCGAGGATCAGGTGGGCCTGCATGCCGACGCCGTCGATGGGGACGCCCTGCTGTTTGAACGACTTCACCATCTCGTAGACGGCGTCGCTCTTCGGGCCGACGCCTTCGATGTTGTAGTCGTTGTAGTAGAGCTTGACGTTCGGGTCGGCGGCCCGCGCCGCCTTGAACGCCTCGGCGATGTAGCCGTTTCCGATCTTCTGCTGGAACACGGTCTGCCGCCGGGAGCCGTCCTCCTCGAACGCCTCGTTGACCACGTCCCAGTGGACGACCCGGTTCCTGAAGTGGGTGACCTCGTCGGTGATGTGGTCGCGCATCACGCCCGGAAGCCGGTCGGCGGGCACGGCGGCGACCCAGTCGGGCAGCTGGTTGTGCCAGACGAGGGTGTGACCGCGGACGGTCTGGCCGTTGGCCTCGGCGAGGGCGACGATGGCGTCGGCCTGCTCGTAGTCGAACCGGCCCTGAGACGGCTCGGTGTACTGCCACTTCATCGTGTTGCCGACGGTGAGCTGGCCGAACTCGCTGCTCAGGATCTGCTTGTAGGCCGTGTCGGACAGGTGGGGGTTGTCGGTGGCCGAGCCGAAGTACCGGCCCTTGGCGGCCGCCAGCTGTCCGAGCGTGGAGTCCGCGTGAGCCGGCGCGGTCAGGGCGCCGGCGCACAGGACCGCCGCGGCCGCCGCGAACCCGGCGGTGAGCCCGGCCGTACGGCGTCCGGAGTGGGGGGTGCGTTCCATGCGTGCTCCTAGGGGTCGGCGCCGGGACCGCGGCGAATGAGGTCACCTGAGGGGCACGGCCCCTCCGGGCGCGCTCGGGGCCGCGGCGCCGGCGGGACCGCGCCGAAAAATGATCTTCAGTGGGTTTCCGGCGCCCTGCGGATCGTTAACTCGGAACCCTAGGTGCGAGCCCTGGACCCGTCAATAAACTTTCGTAGTACTAATGAAAGTTTCAGAGCACCTCGGAGCGGTCCCGGCGTCGGCCCGCAACCGTGACCGCGACGGGAGGGCCGGCCCGGCCATCCGGAACGCCACAGCCGCCCACCGGCGCGCAGATCGCGTACGACCCCGGGAATCGGGCGATCCGCAGTGCAGAGCCCGCGGTTCCGGCCGCCTCACGGGATCCCCCTCCGTCGCCGCCGGACACGCCCGGGTCACGGGCCGGAACTCTGGCCGACGGCGAAAATTTTCGGCCGGCTTCCCCTCCGGGCGCCCGCCGACGCCGTCGGCGGCCGGGTCGTGTCCGTCCCGGCCGCCGGGACGGACACGACCCGGCCGTCACGCGGGACGGCCTCCCCGGAGGCCGACGCCCCTTCAGGACCCCACGTCCGCCGGGCACGACTCCGGGGCCCCGCGGAGGACGGGGGCGACCGCCGGATCCGACATCGCGCCGGGCCCGGGACGCGTTCCCATGCCGCCGCTGATAAATACACGCCGTATTCCATATAACGGCTTTCCTGAATCACCCGGCAGCCGCACAGGAATGGTCGCACTCCGTAATCACATTGCCGGGAATCGCGGGATTCTACACAGAAACGACGACTTAAAAAAGAGGAATATGTGCTTTACATAACCGGAATCGGATTTTAACATCGGCTTCATGGGAGCGCTCCCACACACCGATTCAGCCATGAGACCTCGACTACGGGACGACGTTCGCTTCGTCGAATGCCCGGACGGAGTCCACGTGCAGAGCGACTACGGATCGTGCACGTTCCGGGGCCGTCAGGCGCACGCCTGGCTCAGCAGACTGGCTCCCGCGCTCACCGGGGAGCACACCCTGGCGGAGCTGACCGCACCGCTTCCCGACGACAAGCGCGACATGGTCGAGGGCCTGGTGCGGCGGCTGGCCGAGCAGCGGTTCGTCGTGGACGCCCGGCAGGCGCGCCCCCACGGCCTGAGCGAGGCCGAGCGGCGCACGTACGCGGAGGAGATCGCCTTCATCGGCTACGCGCTCGACTCCCCCGAATGGCGGTTCGAGAGGCTCCGCCGCTCCCGGCTGGTGCTGGCGGGAGACGGCCCGCTGCCGATGTCGCTGCTCCAGGCGTGCGCCGGGTCGGGCTGGCGGCGGATCACCGTGGCCTGCTCGGACACCGCCTCGGTCACCCGGGCCGCGGACGCCGCCCGCCGCGACCCCGAGCAGGAGATACGCGTCGTCGCCGCCGGCGCGCTGCCCGATGTGATCAGCCGGGACGCGGACGTCCTCCTCCAGGTCGGCACGGACACCGGCGCCCTCGTGGCGGGTGCCCGCGCCTGCGAGGAGGCGGGCGTCGTCGTGGGCCAGGCCCTCGTCCATGCCACGGAGGTGTGGCTCAGCCGGGTGGGCAGACCGTCGGCGACGTCCGTGGAGTCGGGCTGGCACCGCCTGACCGGGCTGCCCGCGGCGACCCCGCCCCACTCCGGCGAGGACTTGCTCGTGGGCCCGGTGCCCCCGGTGATCGCCTCTATGCTGACGCTGGCCTGCTTCTCCCATCTGACCGGCCTCGACGCCACCGGCGCCGGCACCGAGCCCGAACTCACCCGGGTCGACCTGCGCAACCTCGACGCCGTCCCGCACCGGTTCGCCCCCCACCCTCACGCGGCGGCCGGTACGGCCCGCGGCGCCGAGGCGGCGCGGGCCGCGGTGGAGTCGCTGGCGTCGGGAGCGCCGGTGGAGGCCGGTGAACTGCTGGAGAAGGCCGCGCGTGTGGTCGATCCCCGGCTGGGGATCCTCGGCACGCTGGACGAGCAGGGACTCTCGCAGACCCCGCTGTCGGTCTGTCAGGCCACCGTCTCCGATCCGTTCGGTGCGCTGCCGCGCTGGGCGCCGCCCCCTCAGGTCGTCGGCTGGGGCGAGGACCGGCGGTCGGCGCGTCTGCGCTGCCTGCTGGCCGCGCTCGCCACCTACGGCGTCCTCGCGGCGGCCGGCCGGGCCGGCGACGTCCTGTGGGGCGTGGAGCTGCCGGGCGGCCGGCCGCGCACGGTGCCGGCGGCGTCCCTCCGGCTCACCGGCGCCACCGGCGCGCTGCGCGCCCCCGACGGCGCGGGGGCCGGCCTGAGCTGGGCGCAGGCGGTCGCGGCCGGGCTGCGCACCCACTGCAAGACCCTGCTGGCCGGCCGGACGGCCGAGGGCCCGGCCGCGGAGACGCACGTGCCGCCCGCCCTCGCATCCGCCCTCACCTCAGCCCTTCCCGGCGGCCCCGGGACGGAGACGGCGGCGCGGCAGCTCGCACTGGCCGGTGAACCGCCGGACGTCCGCGAGCGCACGTCCGTCCTGGGCGTGCCCGCCCATTCCCTCACCGTCCCGGGCATCGCCCCCGGCGGGCCGGTCCTCGTGTCCGCGGCCGGCACGGCTCCCGACTCCCTGCGGGAGGGACTGGAACGGCTGCTGCTCCGCGTCCAGGCCCGGACCACGGGACAGAGCGCGTACGCGTCGGCCCGGCCGCTGTGGGCTCCCCCGGGTGACGCCGCGGAAGCCGTACGGGTGATGACGGGCGCGCTTCGGGCGGCGGGCGCGGTGCCGGTCGTGGTGCCGCTCGACCACGACCCCGCGGCGGCCGGGCTGCTCCCCTACGTCGCACAGGTCGTGCTCCTCGATGACTGAGACCTCGATGACCGGGACCCCGCCGCCGGCCGCCCCCGCCGGACCGCCGGGCCCCGTGAGCGTGCTGGGGACGGGCAGGCTGCACGCCGCGATCAGCGCGGCCCTGGCCGCCGCCGGGTCCGCCGGCCCCGGCGGCGTGATCGTCGTCGCGAGCGACGCCGACGACGTGCGGCCGTACCCCTCGGTGGCGCGGCGCGCGGCCGGGCGGGGCGTGCCGTGGCTGCCGGTCCGGGTGGACGCCGGCTGGGTGCTGGCCGGTCCGGCGGTGCGCCCGTCCCGTCCGGGCTGCCCGACCTGCGTCACCCGGCGCCGGAGGGGCAACCGGTCCGACGCGATCGGACGCGACGCGCTGCGCGAGCGGTACGGCGCGGAGCTGGACAGCAGGCCCTCCTCCCTCCTCATCCCGCTGGTCGCCAAGACGGTCGCCGCGCTGGTGGCCGACGAAGTGGACCGCCTGCGGAGCGATCCCGGGTCCGCCCGGACCGCGGGCGCGCTGCTGCGGATCCATGTGCCGACCGGCACGGTACGCCGCCACGCCTTCCTGCCCGACCCGCTGTGCCCGGACTGCGGCGCCCGGCCGGACGACGGGCCCGAGGCCGGCCGTTACGTCCCCGCGCCGGCGCGGAAACCGCATCCGGGAGCCTTCAGGGTGGGCGGCATCGGCGGCAGGGCCGCGGAACTGGAGAGGCGGTTCGTGGACGCCGAGACCGGGATCGTCCAGGCCCTGGTCACGGAGGAGCGCGGCGGCGGCGCGATGGCCGTCGCCCGGCTCAGCCCCGCCAGGACCGCGCACGAGAGCCACCACGGGTACGGCCGCAGCGACGACTTCGCCTCGGCGCGGGCGACCGCGGTGGCCGAGGCCCTGGAGCGGATCGCCGGCATCCACCCGCGCGGGCGGCGGACCGCCGTACGCGCCGCGTACGCCGACGTCGCCGACCGGGCGATCGACCCGAGGACGCTGGGCCTCTACCCCGACGACTGGTACGACCGGCCGGGCTTCTGGTTCACCCGCTTCCACCCGGAACGGCCCACGGCGTGGGTGTGGGCGTACTCGTTCCGGCGCGACGAACCGGTTCTGGTGCCGGAGAGCTACGCCTACTTCGGTCCCCGGCCGGCGGACGACCTGGGGTTCGCCTACGAGTGCTCCAACGGGTGCGCCCTCGGCGGTCACCCCGCCGAGGCGATCCTGCACGGCCTGCTGGAGGTGGGCGAGCGGGACGCCTTCCTCGCCACGTGGTACGCCCGGATGCCCATCCCGCGCGTCGACCTGGCGTCGGCGGCCGACCGGCGCGTCCCCATGCTCGCCCAGCGCGTACGGGACCGGCTGGGCTACGACGTCCACGCGTTCGTCGCCATGCTGGAGCAGCGGGTTCCGGTGTTCTGGGTGATGGCCGTCGACGCGACGGGCCGGCCCGGCCGCCCGCGCGCGCTGTGCGGAACCGCCGCCGGCCTGGATCCGGAGCGGGCGCTGCGGCGGGCGCTCGACGACCTCGGCCCGATGCTGGAGGGGCACGTCGAACGGTACGACCCGGCCGAGGCGGCCCGGCTCGCGGCCGACCCGGACGAGGTCCGGCTCCTGGAGCACCATCCCCTGCTGTACGGCCATCCGGAGGCGGCCGGACGTCTGGACTTCCTGCCGGTCCGCGGGCCCGCGCTGACGGTCGCGGAGGTGACGGCACGACTCGCGTGGCCCGAGCACGACGACCTCACGGCGGACCTCGCGGAGCTGGCCGGGCGGTACCTGGCGAGCGGCCTGGACGTGGTCGCCGTCGACATCACCTCCCCCGAGGCCCGCGCCGCCGGATTCTCCTGCGCCAAGGTGATCGTGCCGGGGGCGATGCCGATGACGTTCGGCCACCGGTACCGGCGCACCCACGGCCTGCCGCGGCTGCTGTCCCTGCCCCGGCTGCTCGGCCACCGGGACGAGGACCTGCGGCCCGACCAGCTCAACCCCCATCCCCACCCCTTCCCGTGACGACCCCCTCTCCCCCCGGATCCACACGGCCCGATCCGCACGACCGACGAAGGAAGCGAGGCAGACCGGATGCACGGCACCACGACGGCGGACGCGCCCGGTGACGCCACCCGCCGCTACCTGGCCGCGATGCGGAACCGGGGCCCGCTGTCCATCGACTGGGCCAACGCCCCGACCAGGCACAAGCGCTACCCCGGCGCCGAGCGGATCGTCCTGCCCTGGGCCACCCGGGACGACACGCCCCTCGGCCTGCTCGGCGAGCTCCTGCGGGAGCTGCTCGGTCTCGCCAGGCTCGTGTGGCTCCACCGGCTGGACGACGACGGCGCCCCGCTGGGCGGGCCTCCGGCCTTCCTCCTCGGCCGCCCCGCGCCGTCGGGGGGCGGGCTCTACCCGATCGAGGCGTACGTCGCCGCCGGGGAGTCCCGCGTACCCGGGCTCCCCGCCGCGCTGTACCACTACGACCCGGTCCACCACGCGCTGGAGCGCGTGCGGGAGGGCGACCACACCCCGTCGCTCACCGGGCCGCTCGCGGACGCGCCGGCGTCGGACGTCACGCTCGTGCTGTCCGCGGTCTTCTGGCGGTCGATGTTCAAGTACGGCGACTTCGGCTACCGCCTGGTGTGCCAGGAGACCGGCGTGCTCGTCGCCCAGGCGCTCGCCGTCGCCGGGCGGCTGAGCGTGACGGCCCGCGCCCATCTGCGTTTCCCCGACGGGGAGGTCGACCGCCTGCTCGGGCTCGACGGCGTGCGGGAGGCCGCGATGGCCGTGCTCACGCTCACGTCGCTCTCCCCGGCGGGGACGGACGCCCCCGGCGAGCCGTCACGACCGGCGGGGACGGGCGCTCCCGGTGAGCCGTCACGGCCGGCGGCCGCGGGGAGACCCGGGGCCGGACAAGGACCGGTGACCGGGGAAGGACCCGTGATCCGGCAAGGACCGGTCGCGGCGGAGAGCGCGCCCGTCCCGCTGCCGATGCCCGACGGCCCCGCCTCGGCCCTGCACCGGGCGACCGTGGCCGCCCACCTCCCGTCCGGCTCCCTCCCCCGTCCGCGGCCCCCGGTGGAGGACGGTCCCGCCGTCCCCCTCACGCAACCGGCTCCCGAGGCGCGCCCGGCGGCGGGGGTGCCGCGGCGCGCCTCCCCACCGGCCGGGTACCGCCCGGTGCCCCTCCGTCCGGACCTGCTCGGCGCGATCCTCGCGGCCGCGGGCGGCGGCTACCCCGCCGACCTGCCCGGAGCCGGGGACGGACCGGTGGCGACCGCCCTCTGCCTGCTGTCGCTGCGCGTGGACGGGCTGCCCCGCGGCGCCTACCGGTACGACCCCGGCCCGCGGACGCTGCGGCGGGTCGCGGGCCCGAACCGCCTGGACGCCCTCACCACCGGGCGCCTGCTGGCCAACACCCGGACCGCCCTGCGCGGGGCGGCCGCCGTGCTCGTGCCGGTGGGCGACCCCCTGGCGGGCGCCGGACCGTACGGCGACCGCTGGTACCGCCTGCAGCAGGCCGAAGCGGGCCTGGTCGTCCAGCGGGCGACGCTGGCCGCCACGGCCCTCGGCCTGGCCGCGCGCATCCACTCCGACGGCGCGAACGACACCACGGACGAGGTGCTCGGGATCGCCGGCACTCCGCTGCGGAGCCTGTCCTTCCTGGCGATGGGCACGCCCCTGACCAGCGGGCCCCTCGTGGCCCGCGGGATCCCGCCCGTCCTGCCCGAGGAGGTGAGGCCCACCCATCCGTTGACGCCGTGACCCGTGGGGTCACGGCCGGTACGGCACGTGAGAAGCGGTTACCTCATTTTCAAGAAGGAGACACATACATGTCCGACAACCTGAAGCTGGACCTGCGCGGCCTCGACGTCGACTCCATCGACGTGCTCTCCGCCGACTCCATCGTGGCGGAGGGCCACGGCGCCGTCGAGACGGGCGCCTCCTCGGCCGCCGGCTACTGCTCGTCCTACCTGTCGGCCACCAGCTGCTGGGCGCCCGAGCTGTAGGACCCGCGACGCCGGGACTGCGAGCCCCGGCGACGATCAGGACCGGTGAGCCCGCGCGGACGCCGGTGAGATGAGCGGGGCCGAGGGCGCCCACCGCACGGGCGCCCTCGGCCTCCCGGCGAACCACACGAGGAGCGCGTTCCTTGACTCATGTCACGCGGACCCATGCGACACGGACTCAAGCGACGCGGGCCGCCGCCGAGGGCGGCGATCCCGTACGGCCCACCGGTCGCGATTATGCCGTGTCCCCGATCTTCGCGGTCCGCGTCGCGGGACTGCCCCTGGCGGGCCTCGACCGGATGCGCTGCACCCGCGCCTGGGAGGTCGTGGACGACATCGCGGACACCTCGGCGTGGCTGCGGCGTGAGGGCGCCGACCTGTCCGGGCCACTGCACGACGTGATCGGGCGGACCGCGGGCGGACCGCTCAGGGCCGGGCTCGTCGCGCTGCGGCGCGCCGTGTTCTCCGGGCGCCGCCCGTCGGCCCGGGCCGCCTCGGCCGAGGTGCTGGCCGCCCTCCCGGAGGAACTCGCCACCCGGGTCCGGGAGTGGACCGCCCGCAGGGACCGCGAGACGGCGCTGCGGGCCGCGCTGCCCGCCGTACTGGCGGAGGAGACGCGGGAGAGGACGGCCCTGCTCCGCTCGGCGGTGGCCGACCCCGGCTTCCGGCACGGGCTCGCCCTGGGCAGCCCGGTGCTGGCCGCCCGCCTCGACGCGTGGCTGGCGGGCCCGGCGGACCGCCCGCCGGACCGGCAGGAGCTGCTGCGGCTGGCCAGGTACGTCGCACGGGCGACCGTCAAGACCAGCCCGTACGCCACGTTCGCCCTCAGCGGGCTCGGCCGGTGGACGGAGCGCGGCCCCGCCGTGCGGACCGATGGCGAGCCGTCCTGGCACGTCGTCGCCGAGCTCGACCGGGCGGTCCTGCGCCCGCTGTGGTCCGCGCTCACCCGGCACCGGGCGGTGCGCGAGCGGGCGCGGCTGCGGGTCAACCCCTCCGCCCGCGACGACGGGAGCCGCATCTGGTTCCTCGGTCCGGGCACGGACGAGCCGCTGTCCGGCGTGGCCGCCGGCCCCGATGTGCGGCGGGCCCTCGACTGGGTCCGCGGACACGCCTTCCCCACCCTCGCGGAGGCCCCCGAGATCGAGCCCCTGGTCGACGCGGGGCTGCTGGAGCTGCTCCCGCCCTACGACGAGCAGTCGGCCGACCCGGTGGGCGACCTGGCGACCTGGCTGGCCGGGGACGAAGCCCGCGACGGCGTCGGGGACGGCGCGGCGGGCGGCGCCGGGAACGGCGCCAAGGGCCGTGCCGGGAACGGCGCCAAGGGCCGTGCCGGGAACGGCGCCAAGGGCCGTGCCGGGAACGGCGCCGAGGGCGGTGCGGCGCCGTACGCGGCCGCGGTCGGGCGGATCGCCGAGACGCTGCGGGAGGCCACGGGGGAGGCGTCCGCGTCCCCGCGGCGGGAGCACGCCGTGGTGCGCGAGGCGCTGGAGGAGGTACTGCCCCCGGAGTCGTCGCTGCCCGACAGGAACCTGCTGTGGCACAGCGCCGTGATCCCCGGCGTCGCGGCCCGGCTGGGCGCGGCCGCCTGGCGGGGGGTGTGCGACGACCTCGACGCCCTACGCCGCCTGCTCGGCCTCTTCGATCCCGACCTGCCCGTCAAGATCGCCGCCACCGCGTTCTTCCTGGACCGGCACGGCCCCGGCACCCGGATCCCCGCCCTGGACCTCTACCGCGAGATCCATTCGGGAGGCCCCGGGGCGGGCGGCGCGGTGCTGCGCGGCATGCTGCGCAACCCCGTGGCCGCCCCGCGCGCCGTGCCCGGCGAGGAGACCCCGGACGGACTGCGCGAGCTGTCGGAGCTGCGGCGGGCGTTCTGGGAGCTGGCGGACGCCGGCCCCTCGCCCGGGGAGAGGGTGGCCGGGGTCGCGCCCGCCCGCCTGGCGGCCATGGCCGCCTCGTGGCCGCGCTTCGTCCAGCCGCCCGGGTCGGTCTGCTGCTACCTGCAAGCCGTACCGGACGGTGCGGACGGCGTGCGGGCGGTCGTCAACTCGGTCTCGGCGGGGTACGGCCGGGGGCTGTCGCGGCTGTACCGGCTGGTCGCGCTGGCCGGAGGGAACGTCCCGCCCGCGGCCGGGCTGCGCGCCGGGCAGGGCGACGTGCTGGTGGCCGAGTGCCGGGGACTGGTGGGCGGCGGGCTCAACGTGCGCCCCGCGACGGCCGACCTGGCCCTGGACCACCCCTTCGCGCACGGGGACGCCGCGCTGCCGGCCCTCTCCCCCGCGGACCTCGTGGTCGGCCACGACCCCGGCCGCGACCGGCTGGCGCTGCTCGACGGGGAGGGCCGTGCGGTACGGCCGGTCCACCTGGGGATGACCGCGCAGCACTGGCTGCCGCCGTGGCTGCAGTTCCTCGTGCGGGCGTTCGGCGAGCCGTCCACGGCGATGGTGCCCGGCTGGGTGTTCCGCACCCGGGGCGGGGTTCCGGCCGAGGGGGAGGTGGAGCGCTGGCCCCGGATGGACGTCGGGCGGGTCACGGTCGCCCGGGCGGCCTGGCGCCTGCGGGCGGACGGCTTCCCCGTGCCGGCCAAAGGCGAGGACGAGGCCGCCTACCTACCGCGGCTGGCCGGGTGGCTGGCGCTGCACGGCGTGCCCCGCCGCTTCTTCGCGCGGGTGGTCGGGCTCGGGGAGGGTCTCCTGGTCGGGCTGCTGAGCAAGGACCGCAAGCCGATGTACGTCGACGTGACCGACCCGCTGCTGCTGACCGGGTTCCTGCGTTCGCTGCGCGACCCCGGCGCGCTGGTGGTGCTGGAGGAGGCCCTGCCCGACCCCTCCGACGCCCCCCTGTACGGCGACGGCAGACGGGTCACCGAGTACGTCGTCCAGCTCTCGGCGGGGACGGCCCGGTGACGGCGCCGCGGCCCGACGCCGGCGACCGGTGGGTCAGCGCCCACCTGTTCCACTCCGGTGACCTCGACGCCCTGGTGACCGGCGTCGTGGACCCCGTGGTGCGGGAGCTCACGGCGGACGGGACGCTGCGCGGCCACTTCTTCCTCCGCTACTGGGAGGGCGGCCAGCACGTGCGGCTGCGCCTGGGGGTGCCCGACCCCTCGCGGGCGCCGCGCGTCCGCGGCCTCGTACGGGAGCGGGCGGCGGCCCACTTCGCCGCGCATCCCTCTCCCCCGGTCGACCCGGAGGCGTACCGCGCCTTCGCGGCGGCCGTCGCGAGGGGTGAGCGGCGCGAGCGGTACGACGACCGGCTGCGCCCGGCGGACTCGGTGGAGTTCATCGCCTACCCGCCCGAACACGCCGCCTACGGCGACGCCGCGTGCGTCGCCGCCGCGGAGCGGCACTTCACGGTGTCCAGCGCGCTCGCGCTCGACGTGCTGGCGGCCGGCACGCCGATGGAGCGGCGCGCCGCGATCGGCCTCGCCGCGCTGACCATCGCGCTCGCGGCGTGCGAGCCCGACCTGCCCGCCGCCGCGCACGCGTTCGCCCGGGCGGCGCGGGAGGCGGGCCGGCGACCCGAGATCCCCGGCGGGCAGGACGACTGGCTGCGCCGCAGGGAGGCGCTGCTCGCCCAGACACGCAGGCTGTGGGACCTTCCCGAGCCCGGGGGCCTGCTCGGCACGTGGACGTCGTCCGTGCGCGCCCTGCGCGAGGACCTCGCCGCACTGCACGCCGCGGGCAGGTGCGAGCCGTCCGACCCGGGCTCCCCGCACGCGTTCCTCGCCCTGGCGGCGCAGCCCGGGCACCGCACGGTGCCGCTGATCCTGATGCGTTGCGCCCACCTGTTCTGCAACCGGCTGGGGCTGCGCGCCGGGACCGAGCACCACGTGTCCTTCCTCCTCGCCCGTGTCCTCACCGACCTCGCCGGCGTCGCCGGCTCCCGGAGGTGGTCCCCCTGACCGGCTCACCCGCCCAAGCCGCCCAAGCCGCCCCCGCGACCTGGCACTGCGTCCACGTCCACTACCACGCTCCCGACAAGGACGGCCTGCTGCTCGACGCCGTACGGCCGCTGCTCGACGGGCTGCGCGGCCGGGTGGAGGCGGCGTACGTGCTGCGCCACTGGAGGCAGGGCCCCCACCTGCGGATCAACGTGAAGGCGGCGCCGCGGGTCTGGGAGGAGGTGGTGCGCCCGAGGATCGACGAGGTCGTCGGGGCCTACCTGCGCGAGCATCCCTCCACGGTCCGGCTCGACCCGGACGAGAGCCTGGCCAGGCACCGCCTGCTCGCCGTACGCGAGCAGGAGCACGGGCCGCTCACGCCGTGGCCGCCCGACAACTCCATCCGCGACGCGCCGTACGACTCCCGGCGCCACGTCCTCGGCAGCGACGAGGCGGTGGAGCTGCTCACCGCCTTCTACGCCGACAGCACGCCGCTGCTGTTCGCCATGCTCGACCACGTGCGGGCGGGTCACGACGGCAGGCAGGGTCTCGCGCTGAACCTCATGCTGACCGTCGCGCACACCTCGCACCCCATCACCCGCAGCTACCTCTCGTTCCGGATGCACGCGGAGGGGTTCATCACCTGGGCGGCCGATCCCGCGGCCACGCGGGACGCCTTCGAACGCGACTTCCGGGAGCGGCGCGAAGCCCTGACGGCGCGGGTGCGGGACGCGGTCGCCGCGCTCGACGACCCGGCGGCCCCGCCCGTCCCGTTCGTACGGGAGTGGGCCGCACTGCTGGAGCGCTACCGCGTCCGGGCGGGCGAGCTCATGGACGACGGCCGGCTGTCCCAGCCGATGACCAGGCCGGGCGAGGCGTTCGAGGCCCGGCTCGGCGACCTGCCCGTGCCGCGGCGGGAGCCGAGCGAACTGCAGCGCCTGATCTTTGACAGCCCGGCCTACCACGAGGAGGTCTTCGCCGACCCCGCGTTCCTGCGCTACCGGGTGCTGCTCAACTACACGTACCTGCACCTCACGCGGATGGGCCTGACCCCGCTCGACAGGTTCCGGATGTGCCACCTGCTGGCGGACGCCGTCGAGGACGCCTACGGGTTGTCCGCCCTCGACGCGCTCCGCCGGTTCGCCGCGGCGCGGGAGCCCGCTGGCGGGGACGACCGGTGATCGGTGAGCGTCGTGCGGACG
The DNA here is from genome assembly GCF_042873875.1 of Streptosporangium sp. NPDC004379. Classification (NCBI taxonomy): domain Bacteria; kingdom Bacillati; phylum Actinomycetota; class Actinomycetes; order Streptosporangiales; family Streptosporangiaceae; genus Streptosporangium; species Streptosporangium sp. NPDC004379. The sequence goes on along the minus strand of NZ_JBIAMC010000014.1, from coordinate 99,658 downwards.
GCGCTGAAGGGCGGCGAACCGGCGGAGCGCGTCGCGGATCGGCGGAGCACGATCGGACCCGCCTTGGCCGCCTGGCACAGCCCATAAGGCGGAGATGACGACCTACTGGCCATGGTAGTGTTTATCTCGCGCCGAGAGGAGCGGGACGGGGAGACCGGTCTGGCACCTCAGAGGCAACGGGGTATGGCCCAGCTTGGTAGGGCGCCTGACTGGGGGTCAGGAGGTCTTCGGTTCAAATCCGGATACCCCGACACACCGAATGAGGCCCGAGTCCTGGAGATCAGGACTCGGGCCTTTTATCGTCTCCGCCTGTGACGATCTCCCCTCTCGCCGCCCGCACGACGTGGACGGATGAAGAACTCCGCACCGCCGTAGCCCAGTCCCGATCATGGCGTGGGGTACTCCGTGCCATGGGCCGCAACGAGTCCTCGGCCGGCGTCGTGCGCGGCATGCAGCGTCGCGCCGAGGAACTGAGACTGGACACGAGCCACTTCACCGGTCAACGCCGATGGAGCGAGAAACAGTTACGGGCTGCGATCGACGAAGCGGAGTCGTGGGCCGACGTCATCAAGCACCTGGGATTGACCGACAACGGCGAGAACCGGACGGCGGTGCGTCGGCACGCCGCACGACTCGACCTTGACACCGCGCCTCTCAGCGAACGACTTCCCGACAGACCCTCCCAGGGCTTGGCCCAGCTCAGCAACCTGCGCAGGTCAGCCGAGCCGCTGGCGGTCGCCTGGTTCGAGTTGCGCGGTCATAGTACGGCCATCCCCAGCAACGCCCAGCCCTACGATTTCCTCGCCGAGATCGACGGGAGACTTCGCAGGGTCCAAGTCAAGTCGACCACCTACCGGGATCCCGGAAGCCGATCATGGATGGTTCGTGTCGGACGCAGAGTCCCCGGCCCGACAAAAAATGGACCACTGATGCCCTACACCTCCGAAGAGATCGACATGTTCTTCATCGTCGACGGTGACTTGGACCTCTATCTGATCCCGGTGGAGGCCACACGGGGCAGCATCGCCCTGAACCTCAAAAAATACGAGAAGTACAAGATGGGCACGGCCGCAGGACTGATGTAGCCCACACCCATGATCGGACGTGTGAACTCCAGACCGTCGTCAGGTGCGCTGCCGGGCTGCGCCATGCCCGGATGTCGGGCGCCCTCCGGCGAGACGTCATAACCTTGGCGCAGATCTGACGGACGTGCGCACACGACGGTGCCCGCCGTACGCGTGCGAACGGGTGGGAAATGAGGAGCGGGTGGGACGCAAGGCGGTGATCGACCAGCGGGAGTTGCGGAGGCTGGTCGCGGAAGGGCTGTCCAACGCGGAGCTGGCCTCCCGGTTCGGGGTGAGCGAGTCCGGGATCCTGCAGGCCAAGCGGGCAGCGGGGCTGTCCAAGCCGATGCTCGACCACTCCCGCGCGATCCCGTGGAAGCTCGACCGCGCCCACGGCCAGTCCGGCCCGGCGACGAACCTGCGGAACCTGTCGTCGGTGGCGCAGGGACGGACGATCCCGGCGGAGAAGCTCAACACCGCGCTGCGCTGGGCGGACCGGCTGGTGGCGGGTGGACTGGACATCGCCTACGAGCCGGGGCGGGGGTTCACGGAGGTGCCCGCCGTACCGGGACGGTCGCTCGTCGAAGGGCTGCTGGCCGAGGTCCGCGCGACGATGGAACGACCGGAGGGACAGGAGGGGCCGGAGAGGCTGGAGGGCCGATAGCGGCACCGGAGACGGAGAGCCGTGGGCGGCGACGCACGGCGGGGAGGCACCGGTGACGGCCGGGAACCGGAGGACCGGACCGGGGACGGTCGGGAACCGGAGGACCGGTGACGCCGGAAGGACCGGGGATCGGGAGTGGCGAATCGGGAGGAAAGCCGCGGGGAGCCGGTGGAATCCTCGGGCCGGACAAAGCTTCCCCGGAACTTCGCACAAAGCTTCATAGACGGTGAGTCACAGACATCTCCGAGCGGTTTCGAGGTCTGCCCCGGGGGCAGCGCACGAGAACAACCGCTACACAACCGGAGGCAGGTATGTCCACCGTGATCTGGGTGGTCGTCATCGCGGTCGCGGTGGTGGCGATCATCGCAATCGGCTATCTCATGACACGGCAGCAGCGCCGGCGCCGGCTCCGGGACCGGTTCGGCCCCGAGTACGATCGCACCCTGCGCGAGCGTGACAGCCGCCAGGAGGCCGAGCAGGAGCTCCTCGCCCGCGAGCAGCGTTTCAGCTCCCTCGACATCCGGCCGCTCGACCCGGGCACGCGGGACTCCTACGCCAGGAAGTGGACGGAGGTCCAGGAGCGGTTCGTGGACGCCCCCGGGTTCGCGGTGACCGAGGCCGACCACCTGGTGACGTCCGTGATGGCTGAGCGGGGTTACCCGACCGACGACTTCGAGCAGCGGCTCTCGGACCTGTCGGTCGAGCACGGCCGCACCCTCGACCACTACCGGCAGGCCCACGAGATCAGCAACCGCGCGGCCCGCACCGAGGCGTCCACCGAGGAGCTGCGCCAGGCGATGGTGCACTACCGCGTCCTGTTCGAGGAGCTCCTCTCGACCGGGAGCCCCGACGGCGACCATGCGGTACGGCACACCGGAACGGACCGGACCGACACGGCCCTCGACGGCCGCACCGCGTCACGCACCGGGACGGACCGGGCCGACGCGACCCACGACGGCCGCACCGCGTCACGCACCGGGACGGACCGGGCCGACGCGACCCACGACGGCCGTCCCGCGTCACGCACCGGAGCGGACCGGACGGACATCACCCCCGACGGCCACACCGCGTCACACAGCGGAACGGACCGGACGGACATGGACGCCGACGGCCGGACCGACCGCCACGAGACCCGGGGACGGTGACCTGAATGAACGAGAAACTCGAACGGATCAAAGACCGGCTGGTCCACGGGACCGGCGAGACCCGGGAGGAGACGGCCCAGGAGGAGATCGCCCGGCACGGGACGGGGCGGCCCGTCGACGGCGCGTCCGCCCGGCCGGAGCCGGTGGACGCCTCCCCGGGCGGCGTGCTCCCCGGCGACCGGCTCGTCGCCGGCCGCCGTGAAGACCTCGCCCGCGACGGCCTGGCCGACGACGACACCGCCCCGACCGCGGTGATCACCGACCGGCCCGGTGACGCGCCCGCCTCCCGGGAGGCCGCCGACCGGCCCGGGGTTCCCGCCGGTGAGGCCGTACGGCACGGCCGGCCCGATGCCGCGCACGACGAGGCCGGCGCGCCCTCCCCGGTGCCCGCCGCGCACGGCGTACCCGATTCGGCAGGTTCAGCGGGTGCGGCGGGTGCGTCCCTTCCCGGGCACGGCACCCCCTCCCCCACTCCTCAGGGCGCCCCTTCCGCGCCCCGGAGTCCCTCCTCCGAGCGTGACGCCGGCCGCTCCCCCGCGCCCGGCACCGGCCACTCCCCCACCGGCGGCGGCCCGCTGTTCGAGCACGACGCCGACGAGATCCGGCGGCGCTGGCAGGAGGTCCAGGTCGGTTTCGTCGACGACCCGCGTGACTCGGTCACCCGAGCCGACGCCCTCCTGGAGGAGCTCGTCGGCTCGCTGCGGACCGCCCTGGAGCGCAGGACGTCCACGCTCAGGCAGCGGTGGGACGGCGACGAGCGCGACACCGAGGATCTCCGGACCGCGCTGCGCGACTACCGGGCGACGCTGGAGCAGCTGCTGAACCTGGCGTCCGGGACGAGGTGACCATGTTCGCGATCGCCGCGGCCGTCGTGTTCGTCCTCGGACTGCTGCTCGACCTGGCCGACGGCCGGATCGCCGGGGTCGGCGGGCCGGCCTTCCTGGTGCTGGCGCTGCTCCTCCTCGCGCTGCACAAGGCGGATGTGGGGACGCCGGGGGAATGGGGCCAGGCCTGGCGCCGCCGGCACTGAGCGGGTCCCGCAGGGCCGCGGAAGGGGGGCGCCGTCCGCACGGGACGGCGCCCCCTTCCTCCCGGCAGCAAGCATCACCTGATCACTGAGGCGACCCCTCGCCGAGCAGCCGGGCGGCCAGCACCCGCAGCTCGCGGTCCTCGGCGAACGCGCGCCAGCCCATCGGTGTGTGGTGGTGCAGCCGCTCCTCGTCGAGGATCTCGCGGCGAATCCAGCCCCCGTCGTATGAGACGGGCCGCCCCATCTCCGCCAAGTACCGCAGAGCCGTCCATCGTAGGGAGGTTCTCTCCTCGCGGGCCGACATCCACAACGTCCAGCGGACGGCGTCGTAGTCGCCGGTGAGGCGGAACAGCGCGTACGCGGCATCGACTCGGACCTCGGGGTCCCGGTGGTCGAGCAGGACCCGCAGATGAGCGGCTTCGGCTTCCCCGCCCAGCTCGGCCACGAAGGGCCAGAGCCGCGAGTGAGTGATCTCCTCGAAGGGCACATCGGCGGTTCCCGGCTCCCCGGTGATCCGCTGGCGGGCCCAGGGCAGGACCGCCCTGGCACGGAGCCGGTCCTGGTAGCCCTTGAACTCCCGCGGCCGCCGTATGAAGCGCTCGATCACCGGGACCGCCTCCGCGGCGGCCGGGCCGATCCGGCCGAGCGCCTCGGCCGCGGGCAACTGGGCGTCGGTGTCCAGCAGCGCGACCAGCTCGGGCACCGCGGGTGCGGCCACGCCACCCCACTCTGCGAGCACCTGTGTGTAGGTGACCGTCTCTCTCCTGCCCGCTTCGTCGGTGAGACGGGCGCGGATCACCGGCAGCAGGTCGTCCGCGAACTGGGGTACGGGGCCCAGCACATGGCGCAGCCGCGGCGGCCACCCGCTGTACCAGGAGCCGTCGTCCACGCCGGCATATCCGTCGTCGTCGGCCTCGATCCGTTCGACGAGTCGGGGCAGGCCGCGCCGGTCGCTCAGCCAGACCAGGCCCCACGCGGCGATGTCGGCGACGCACAACCGGTACAGGGGCCAGACCGGCCGGTCGTCTTCCAGCCGGGCGGCGAGGAGGTCGGCGCCGCCGTACACCGGCGCGTCGCCCGTGGGCGCGCGGCTCATCGCGGCCAGCACGTGGGTGGCGTAGGCCCGCACCTTGGCCACCTCGTCCGTGGTACGGCCGGCGAGGGCGGGCAGCAGCCGCTCCGCCGGGGAACGCCAGGTGCACAGAACCTCGGCGGCGGCGCGCACCGCGCCCTCCCGGTGGCCGGCGTCGCGATGCGTCATGAGCGAGAGGCACAGCTCGGTCCGGGCCGGCAGGTCCTCGCCCAGCAGCGCATCGGCCCGCAGGACCACCCGCGCCGCGATGTCGCCGACGAAGGCGGCGAGATCGACCCCGGGATTCTGCGGGAGCGCCCCGATCCACGGCACGTCCTGCCACACCCGCAGGTCGGCCTCGCCCAGGGCGTCCAGCAGCGTCGCCAGGTCCGCGCCGAGCCGCTGCCCCCGTACGACCCGCGACAAGACCACCGTGGCGGCCAGCCGGACCTGCGCGTCGGCGTCGGAGCACAGCCCGCGCAACCAGGCCAGACTGTCGATCAGGACGCCGACGGTGCAGCCGGGGGTGAGGAAACCGACGGCGATGACGGACGAGAGCCGCACGGCACGGTCCTGCTCCGCCGCCCAGCGCCGGCGCAGGGCGGGCGCGACCAGGTCGGCGAAGGTGACGGCGGCGGACAGCGGTTCCGTCAACGCCCTCCGCACCGCCGGATCCGGATCGTCCAGCAGCGCCAGCAGACGGGGCACCGCAGCGTCCCAGGCCGGGGCCCAGCCGGGATCGACGTCCTCGTGCACCGCGTGAACGGCATTGGTGGCGTGCTCCCCGACCAGTCGCAGGATGTCCGTCCGCACGGTCACCCGGATGTCCTCGGCCAGCGTCACCAGGAACGGCAACGCCGCCGAGGACGCCGAGTGCACCCCGTCCTCGCTGTTGAACAGCAGGAATTCGATCTGGCTGAACGCCTCCCCGGCCTCCTCGCCGGCGGCGATCGCCCGCAGCAGCGACGGCAGTTCCTCCGCCGCCGTGCCCGGGCTGGTGCTGAGCGTTTCCCAGTCGATGTCGTCGAGGCCCCGCATCATGCCTTCTTCGCTCCGCTCACGTAGTCAGACAGGCACCCGGATCAGCGCTCCGCTCAACGGCCATGCTCCCATTCCCGTGGAGAATGCCGGGCTGCGCGGAATCCACCGTGCGCGCAGATCGCGGCTCCGGCCCGTCAAAGAGCGCGGGATCGGGAACGCCGGCCACGCCCTCGGGAAAACGGATGACCGGTGAGGGGACCGGAACGCGAGAGTACGACCGGTTGGCGGGCCGCCTCGCCCGGGCCCAGCCGGACAGGCGGAAGTCCTCCGGTTCCATCACCGGGTGGAGGCGCCGATGTCCTGACGGCCCTCTTCCGGCGGCTCAGCGCGGGCCGGACCGGGCGGCCCGTTCGAACTCCTCACGCGGATGGCTCAGCGCGCCGAGCGAGACGATCTCCCGCCGGAACGGGATCGCGAGGGTCCAGTCGACCAGGACGCGGACCTTCTTGTTGAAGGTCGGCACCCGGCAGAGGTGGTAGGTCCGGTGCATGAACCAGGCGGGCAGCCCGTGCAGCTTGTGACCGTAGATCTGCGCGACCCCCTTGCCGAACCCCAGGCCGGCCACCGAGCCGGCGTAGGCGTGCCGGTAGGCCTTCAGCGGTCTGCCCCTGAGCGTGGCCACCACGTTGTCGGCCAGCGTGTGCGCCTGCCGTACGGCGTTCTGGGCGTTGGGGGCGCACATCTCCCCCGGCTTGGTGAGGTCGGGTACGGCGGCGCAGTCCCCGGCGGTGAAGACCTCGTCGTGGTCCTCGACGACCAGCTCCGCGCTCGCCCTGATCCTGCCCCGCTCGTCGAGCGGCAGGCCGCTGGACTGGTTGAGGGGGTTCGGCTTGACCCCCGCGGTCCAGACCAGGGTGTCGGAGTCGAGCTCGGTGCCGTCGCTGAGCACGATGTGGCCGCCCTCGGCGGACTTCATCAGCGTCTCCATCCGCGCGTCGATGCCGCGGGCGCGGAGCTCCTGCAGCGTCCAGAGCCCCATCTCGGGGCCGACCTCGGGCAGGATGCGCCCGGTGGCCTCCACCAGCATCCAGTGCATGTCGCCGCGCTGGATCGTCCGGTAGTAGCGGCAGGCGTACCGGGCCATGTCCTCCAGCTCGGCGAGCGCCTCGACGCCGGCGTATCCCCCGCCGACGAAGACGAAGGTCAGGGCCCTGTCGCGGATCTCGGGGTCGCTGGTCGACTCGGCCAGGTCGAGCTGGCCGAGGACGTGGTTGCGCAGGTGGATGGCCTCTTCCAGGCTTTTGAAGCCGATTCCGCACTCGGCGAGGCCGGGGATGGGCAGCAGCCGCGAGATCGACCCCGGCGCGTAGACGAGGATGTCGTACTCCATGACGCGGACCGGCCCGAGCTGGGGGCGGAGGTCGACGGCGCGGTTCACGGGGTCGACGCCGATCACCGTGCCGTTGGCGATCGCGCACCTGTCCAGGGCCCGGCGCAGGGAGACGACGACGTGACGCGGTTCGATGTTCCCGGCCGCCGCCTCCGGTAGGAAGGGCTGGTAGGTCATGTAGGAGTCGATGTCCAGGACCGCGATCCGGGCCTCGCCGCGACGAAGCTTGCGCTGCAGACGCAGGGCGGTGTTCAGGCCGACATATCCGCCGCCGACGATCAGAATGCGGGGAGCTTCAGTCATAAACCGGCTTGTACCCGGAAAAACCTCTCAAATCGGGAAGGTCATGGTAATGAACGTTCCCGCGACCCCTGTCCTGAACTGCATGTCCGAGCTGACCATCCGGGCCACCCACAGCCCCATGCCACTAGTGGCGTGCGGGCCGGGGGGCGTCTGACCGGGGGGCTCGGCGGGGAACCACCGGCCCTCGTCGTGGATCTCCACGACGAGGGCGCCACCGGTGGTCCATATCCTCAGCACGGCCTTGGCCGTGGTGTGGCCGTGGGTCACGGCGTTGGTGGCGACCTCGTTCACCGCCACCAGGAAGTCGGGCAGGTTCTCCTCGCGCATCCCGCCGCGCAGCGCGTGGGCGGCGGCGAAGTCGCGCACGTCGGGGAGGTCCGGCAGGCAGAAGGCGAGCTCGGCCGCGGGGACGTTGCCGGGGTGCGGCCGGGAACGGTCGTCCCCCGCCATGAAGCGAGCCGGACGAGCACCGTCCTCGTTCACGCGAGATCCGCCTCCCCTGTCCCAGCGCGCGATCGTCCTCAGCATCCGGGGATCATCCAGAAGCACCCTATGCCACACCACGCCGTCGCCGACTTGGGTGCCCGATGCGGACCGGTGTATTCAGCATTCCGCCACCAGTTCGGCGCGGAGCTGGTCGAGCACCTTCCGCAGGATACGGGAAACGTGCATCTGGGAGATACCGAACTCCGCCGCGATCTCGGCCTGGGTCATGTTACCGAAGAAGCGCAGAAGCAGGATGTTCTTCTCCCGGGCCGGCAGCTTGTCGATCAGCGGCTTGACGGCCTCGCGGTCCACGAGCGCGCCCATGGCGTCGTCCTCGTCGGGGATGACGTCGCCCAGCGCGGCCGCGTCGTCGTCGGAGCCGAGGGGGGCGTCGAGCGACAGGGCGCTGTAGGCGGCGGAGGCGTCCAGAGTCAGCAGGACGTCCTCTTCGGAGATCTTCATCTTGGCGGCCAGCTCGGCGACCGTCGGGGCGCGGCCGAGGTCCTGGCTGAGGTCGGCGACGAGCCGGTTCAGCTCGGCCCGGCGCTCCTGGTAGACACGGGGGACCCGGATCGCCCAGGTGCGGTCGCGGAAGTGGCGCTTGACCTCACCGGTCATGGTGACCACGGCGTAGCCGCGGAAGGGGTGGCCGAGGGTGGCGTCGAAGCCGTTGATGGCCTTCATGAGCCCGACGTAGGCGGCCTGGAGGAGGTCCTCCATCGGCTCGCCGCGGTAGCGGTAGCGGCGGGCGATCTCCATGGCGAGCGGCCGGTGCATCTCGACGAGGCGCTCGCGCAGACGCTCGGCGCGGTACTCGGAGATCTCGGGGGCGGACATCTCGGCGAGGAGATCCTCGGCGGTCATGTCGGTGATTTCGAGGGCCTGAACAGACATCGCTGCTCCTTGGTATAACTGCCGGGCGAAGCCATCGGCGCGGAGCAGTATCCGGGCAGACGGCATCGCCTCGACCTGTCTTCGAGGCGAGGCCCTCTGCTGGACCTCGGTTCTAGTATTACCCCGATTCCGGGAGTATTGCTCGCTCGCAGGTAACAGTAAGGTTGCTAATCGAATGTCGAGGAGGACCTGAGTGACGGTGTCGGAGAACGGCGAGAGAGCGTCAGCCCTGACTCTGACGTCGGCGCTGGTCGACGGGGTCAACGTGATCCGGGTGACGGGCCTGCTGGACGCGACGACCAGGGACCAGTTCGCCGACTATTTGGCGGCCGAGTTCGGAGAGCACGGCCCGGACATGGCGCTGGACCTGGCGGGAGTGACCTTCATGGACTCCCGGGCGCTGGGCCTGATCGTCCACCACTGGCAGCTCAGCACCGGTGCGGGCGGGAAGTTCGCGCTCATCGGGGTGGAGTACGCCAAGACCAAGGTGATGTGGATCACCGGGCTGGCCCAGCGGCTGCCGCTCTACGACACGATCGACGACGCGCTCGCCGCCTTCGGCTGAGGCCGGGCGCGGCCGGAGCCGCGCCCGGCCTCAGCCGGCCTCCTTGGGGCTCTCCTCGCGGCGGTTACGCTGGTTGCGCTGGTGCTCGTCGACCAGCAGCCGGGCCAGGTCCACCACCTTCACCTGGTGGTGCTGGGAGACCCGGCGCAGCTCGTCGAAGGCCGCCTCGGCCGAGCACCCGCTGGACTTCATGATGATGCCCTTGGCCTGGTCGATGATCGCCCGGCCGGCCAGCGCCTCCTGCATCTGGGCGGCGTCGGTGCGGACCTCGTCGTAGTCCCACATGTTGGCCAGGGCCACGCTGACCTGCTCGGCGAGCATGTCGGCCAGCGGCGGGACGTTACGGGCCGCGAACGCCCCGGGCCGCACGCCGTACAGGCCGAGGACGAGGACGGCGCGCTCGACGGTGATCGGCAGGGCCAGGATCGAGCGGACCCCGAAACGGACCGCCATGCCGGTGTAGGCGGGCCACCGGGGGTCGCGCAGGACGTCCTGGACGATCACGTGGCGGCCGGTCGCGCGGGCCTCGGCGGAGGGCCCCTCCCCCAGGTCGCCCTCGCTGTCGACGAGCACGACGAGCTCACTGTGCGAGGCCGACACCACGAGGCGTTCCTGGCGCCACAGCTCGGCGGAACCGCCCGCGCAGCCGGGCACCCCGCCCGCCAGGGTCGCGGTCAGGCCTCGTAGCACGCTCTCGCTCGATGTCTCCTCGTTCACCCTGCCCAGGGCCGCGAGGTCTCGGGCGAGGACAGGTGTGACCATGTCCATGGCGCGAATTCCCTTCCCGATGTCGCTAACTTAACCACTATCCGACCGCGCATCGATTCGGCCCACCGGGTGGCGTACCGTCTACGACGAAACCCGCCTCACGGCCGCTGACGAGGACGAGCATTGACCGACGCCATTGGCCTTCAGGCCCTGGAGCACGCGCTGAACGCGCTCACGACCAGGGTCTCCTCCCTGCGTGAGGCGAGGTCCGCCTACCCCGCCGACCCCCGGTCCACACTCGACGCGGCGCTCGCCGAGCTCGACACCGCCGGGGAGCTGCTAGAGGCGTCCCTGCGCGAGCTGCGCAGGGCGCCCCGCCGCTCCGGGGAGCGGGAGAGCGGCTCGCAGCGCGAGCTGAAGCTGCTGCGGCAGGTGTTCCGCACCTTCCCGGTCCCCGTGGTGGTGCTGGACGGCTCCGGGGTGGTCCGGCGGATCAGCGCGGAGACCTCCCGGATGCTGGGCAGCCCCGCGGGTTACCTGATCGGCCGTTCCTTCCCGCTGTTCGTGGACGTCTCGCGGCGGGCGGCGTTCCGCTCGCACCTGACGGCGGTGCAGCGCGGAGCCGAGACCGCGACGTTCCAGACCCGGCTGGCCCACCAGGGCCGGGCGCACACGGTGCAGCTCGCGGTGACCCGGCTGGCGATGCCGGGTGAGCCGCAGGCGATGATCGCGATCGTGGTCCTGCCGCTGGAGACGCAGGTCTCCGGCGCGCCCGCCGGTCCGGTGGCCCGGTCGGACGCCTCGCTTATGCTGGCCGCCGCCCGCCGCCAGGAGCTGCTGGCCAGGATGACCCGTCTGCTGCTCGACGAGGAGAGCCTGCGCCAGCCGGTGACCGTCACCCGGGCCGCCCGGCTGCTGGCGGCCGAGGCCGCCGACTGGGTGATCGCCGACGTGGTCCGGGACGGCATGCCCCGGCGGGCCACCGTGCTCGGCCCGAGCGACAAGCCGGTGACCGAGCTGGTCCGCGTGGTCGAGGGGCTCAACCCGCTGACCGCGCCGGCCGTCGCCCACGTGCTCACCGGCGGGTCGGGCGTGGTCCACGAGATGCTGGAGGACGACACGCTGCTCGGGTCGGTCCCGGGCGGCCCGCCGCTGCTGCGGGTCATGGGCGCCGCCTCGGTGCTGATCGTGCCGATCCAGGGCGAGGCGGGCGCGCTGGGCGCGCTGACCCTGGTACGGCTGCGCGACCGCGAGCCGTTCACGCTGGCCGACCTCGGTCTGATGGAGGAGATCGGCGTCCACCTCGGGCTGGCGCTGCGGGCCCGACGCAACTTCCAGACGCGGTTCCAGGCCGCCGAGGCGCTGCGCACCAGCGTGGTCCCCCGCGCCCTGCCGGACATCCCGGGTTTCGAGGCCGCGGCGGTCTACCACGCGGGCTCCTCCTCGGTCGGCGCGGAGTTCTACGACGCCTTCCCGGTGCGCGACGGCTGGGGCTTCGCCCTGGGCGGCGCGGTGGGCAAGAGCGAGGAGGCCGCGCCGGTCACCGCCATGGTCCGCAACGGCCTGCGCGTGCTCAGCGTCTGGGAGTCCGAGCCGGCCGAGGCGCTGCGCAAGATGAACCAGGCGCTGACCGCGCAGAACAGCGGCATGTTCGTGATGGCGGCGGCCGGGTTCGTCCGGGGCCGCAAGATCAAACTTGCCAGCGCCGGGCACCACCCGGCCGCGCTGCTGCAGCCCGACGGCGGGGTGCGTTTCACCGCCGGCGGCGGGGTTCCGCTCGGTATCGACCCCGAGGCGGAGATGTTCGGCGAGGAGATCACCCTCACCAGGGGCCAGACCCTGGTCTTCTACTCCGACGGGCTGGTGGCCTCCCAGAACGAGCAGGGCGAGCCGTACGGCGAGGACCGCCTGGCCGACGTGCTGGCCCGGTCGACGGCACAGGCTCCGGCCACGGTGGTCAAGGCCATCGAGGACGACCGGAACGCCTTCTCCGGCGGGCGGGTCTGGGACGAGGTCGTCATTCTGGCCCTGCGCGCGGTGTGAGCCGCTCCCGCGGGCGGTCGTCCGCGGGAGCGGGCCTCCCCGGCGCGGATCCCGTCCCGGCCGGCGGATCGCCTGGTCAGGAAGCCTGGTGATCCGCCCACCGGCCCGTTCGCGGCAGGACGGGTTTGCCTTCGGCGGATAAAGGGGTATGGTTTTTCTCATACAGATGAGTGCCTAAGACGCAGGCACCCCTGAAGGAATCACAGGCTCCCCACGCCTATACGTCCTCCCAGAGGTGTGCCATGAATATTGCATTCGTCTCCTTCGACACCGCGTCTCCTTCTCAGAGCCGGTCGGACATCGCCGCGCAGCGTGAGCACCTTCTGTCCGTCGCCCGCGAGCTCGGCCGTGACCACAAGGTCACCGTCTACTCCCGCAAGACCTCCGAGGACGACCGGGACCGCGTCCGCGTCTCCCCCGGCGTCACCCTGGAGAACCTCTCCGCCGGGCCCGCCCACGACCTTCCCGAGGACGGCCTGCTGCCTCACCTGTCCGGCCTCGGCGAGCAGCTGACGCGCCGCTGGTGCCAGGAGCGCCCCGACGTCGTCCACGCCCGCTCCTGGATCGGCGGGCTGGCCGCCATCGCCGGCGCGGACGGCCTCGACGTGCCGCTCGTGCAGAGCTTCGGCGCCCGCCGCACCCGTGACGCCAAGAAGGTCCGCGTGCAGCGCGCGATCGCCCGCCGGGCCGCCGCGGTGGTCGCCGGCTGCGGCGACGAGGAGTCCGAGATGATCCGGCTGGGCGTGCCGCGCAACGCGATCTCGGTGATCCCCTGCGGCGTCGACGTCGAGCGCTTCCGCCGCCAGGGCCCGGCCGCGGCCCGCGCCAACCGGCCGCGCCTGCTGCACGTCGGCTCACTGGCCCCGGGCCAGGGCGCCCACACCGCGCTGCGCGCCCTGGAGGGCGTCCCGGAGGCCGAGCTGCTCATCGCGGGCGGTCCCGCCGCCGCGGAGCTGGAGCACGACGCCGAGGCGCACCGGCTGATGCTGCTGGCCAAGGAGCTGCGGCTGGAGGACCGCGTCACGTTCCTCGGGCACGTGCCGCACGCCTCGGTGGCCAAGCTGATGCGCAGCGCCGACGTGGTGCTGTCGCTGCCGCGCGAGGCGGCCGGCGGCGCGGTGGCGCTGGAGTCCATGGCGTGCGGGGTGCCGGTGATCGCCTCCTCGGTGGGCGCCCACCTCGACTCCGTCGTCGACGGCGTGACCGGCCTGCTGGTGCCGGCCGAGCGTCCGGCGCAGACGGCCCGGCTCGCCCGGGAGCTGCTCGCCGACCCCACCCGCCGCACCGCGCTCGGCTTCGCCGGCGCCGACCGGGCCCGCTCGCGCTACTCGTGGGAGCGGATCGCCCAGGAGTTCGCCCAGGTGTACGAGGGCCTGCTCGCCACGCGGCACGCGATGGCCGCCTAGTCCGCCGACGCCGCCGGCGGACGACCGCCGGGTCCCCTTCGGGGGACCCGAAATCCAGGGCCCTTCGGGGCCCTGTTTTTTTGCTCCGCGCCCCCGCCCGGCCGGTCCGCTCCGCATGCCGGTCCGGTCCGTACGGCGGTCCGGTCCGTACGGCGGTCCGGTCCGTACGGCGGTCCGGTCCGTACGGCGCCGCGGGGCTCCAGGCGGGGCTCCAGGCGGGGCTTCAGGCGGGGTGAGGCTCAGAGCAGGCGGGCCGCCTTGAGGGAGAGGTGGACCAGCAGCCGGTCCGCGCCGTCGTCGAGGTCGCGGCCGGTGAGCCGCCCGGCCTTGGCGAGCCGGTAGTAGAGCGTCTGGCGGTGCACGCCGAGCGCGGCCGCGGTCTGCTGGACGTGTCCCGCGCGGTCGAGGTACTCCTCCACCGTCCTGGCCACCTCCGGATCGCGGGCCAGCGCCACGGTCTCCTCGGCCAGCTCCCGCAGAGCCTCCCGGGGCAGGCGGGCGAGCGTCCGGTAGACCCCGAGGTCGGGCCAGGACGCGACGGGCGCGAGGCCCGGCACCCGGTCGGCCACCTTCAGCGCGCTGACGGCCTCCCGCCAGCTCCGCCACGCCTGGGCCGGCTCGCCGCGGGCGCCGCCGACCCCGGCGGCCGTGCCGTACATCGCCTGGACCCGCTGGGCGGTCTCCCGGGCCTGGCCGGCCGGGGCGAGGAGGGCGACCAGGGACTCGCCCTCGCCGATCACGCCGGGGTCGGCGAGCACGGTGCGCGGCAGAGCCCACAGCGCGGCCACCCGGTCCAGCGAGCCGCGGACGGCGATCGCCGCCACCGGGCCGGGCAGGTCGAGCCGGGACAGCGCCCAGGAGCGTTCCTCGGCGTCGGAGGAGAACAGCTCCCGCAGGTTCCCGCCGAGGTCCTGGCGGCGGCGGGCCTCCTGGGCGAGTATCGCGGCGGCCCGGGCCACCAGAGGCGCCACCGACGCGAGCGCGGCGTCGCCGAGCGTGCCGTCGTCGAGCAGCCACAGGTACCCGTAGGTGACGTCGTTGTGGCGCAGCGGCACGCACACCCGGGCGAGCACGCCCAGCGCGGCGTCGGCGGGGATGCGGACCGGGCCGCGCGCCGCGGCGATGCCGTACCCCTCGAAGTAGGCCCGCACCTCGGGGGTCGCGCGGCGGCGCAGGATCGACTCCTGGCGCACCTCGTCGATGTCGCCGCTCTGGGCGCCGTAGGCGAGGAGCTGGAAGGAGCGGTCCTCCAGCGTGGCCGAAGCGCCCAGCCGGGCGGCGATCTCGTCGATGGTCTCCTGCAGCACCGTTCCATTGTCCGGCACTTTGGACAAATGTCGGAAAGCACCGCCGGATGATCGTTGCACATGCACATGCGCCTTCGTTGACCTGCGGTTTTAGCATGAGAGCATGCTCGGTTCCCTTCTTCTCGCCGGTTCGCGGATGCCGCTCGTGCGGCGCGCGGTCTCCGGCGTCCCCCTGACACGCAAGGTCGTCGACCGCTTCGTCGCGGGCGAGAGCGCCCGGGAGGCGGTGGAGGCCGTACACCGGCTGGCCAGTGCCGGCCTGGCCGTCACCGTCGACCACCTCGGTGAGGAGACCCGGGACGCCGAGGCGGCCGCCAAGACGGCCGAGGCGTACGTCACGTTCCTCGGCGCGCTGCGCGAACTGGAACTCGGCGACCGCGCCGAGGTGTCGGTGAAGCTGTCGGCCGTCGGCCAGGCGCTCGGCGCGGACGGCGACAAGATCTCCCTGGACAACGCCCGCCGGGTCGCCGAGGCGGCCCGCGCGGCCGGGGCGACCATGACCCTCGACATGGAGGACCACACCACGGTCGACTCCACGCTCGCGACCCTGCGCGCGCTGCGCGAGGACTTCCCCTCCACCGGGGTCGCCCTCCAGGCGTACCTGTTCCGCACCGAGGGCGACTGCCGCGACCTGTCGCACACGGGTTCGCGGGTCCGCCTGGTCAAGGGGGCCTACGCCGAGCCCGCCTCCGTGGCCCACCAGGGCAGGAGCGACGTCGACCGGGCCTACGTCCGCTGCCTGCGTCTCCTGATGGGCGGCGAGGGCTACCCGATGGTGGCCACGCACGACGACCGGCTGATCGCGATCACCGAGACCCTCGCCGACCGGTTCGACCGTCCCCGGGGCGGCTACGAGTACCAGATGCTCTACGGCATCCGGACCGACAAGCAGCAGGCCCTGGCCGGGGCGGGTCACACCGTGCGCGTCTACGTCCCCTACGGCGACGACTGGTACGGCTACTTCATGCGCCGGCTGGCCGAGCGTCCCGCCAACATCGCCTTCTTTCTCCGTGCCCTTGGAGGCAAGTGATGGATGCCATCTCCAACGTCCCGGCTCCGGTCAACGAGCCGGTGCTGGGCTACGCGCCCGGCAGCGCCGAGCGCGCCGCGCTCGAGAACCGCATCAAGGAGCTCTCCGGAGCCCAGCTCGACCTGAGCATGACGATCGGCGGCGAGCAGCGCATGGGCGGCGGCGCCTCCATCGACGTGGTGCAGCCGCACAACCACGCCTCGGTGCTGGGCCGTACGGCCGACGCCACCGCCGATGACGTGCGGGCCGCGATCGACGCCTCGCTGGCGGCGGCCCCGGCCTGGCAGGCGCTGTCGTTCGACGAGCGGGCCGCGATCTTCCTGCGCGCCGCCGACCTGCTGGCCGGCCCGTGGCGGCAGACACTGAACGCCGCGACGGTCCTGGGCCAGTCGAAGTCGGCGCAGCAGGCCGAGATCGACGCCGCCTGCGAGCTGATCGACTTCCTGCGGTTCAACGTCTCCTACGCCCGGCGGCTCTACAGCGACCAGCCGGTGTCGTCGCCGGGGGTGTGGAACCGGATGGAGTACCGCCCGCTGGAGGGCTTCGTCCTGGCGATCACGCCGTTCAACTTCACCGCCATCGCCGGCAACCTGCCGACCTCGGCGGCCCTGATGGGCAACGTCGTCGTCTGGAAGCCCTCCCCCACCCAGCAGTTCGCCGCGCACTTCACCATGCGGCTGCTGGAGGAGGCAGGGCTGCCGCCGGGCGTGATCAACATGGTCACCGGCAACGGCCAGGCCGTCTCCGAGGCGGCCCTGACCCACCCGCGGCTGGCCGGCATCCACTTCACCGGCTCCACCGCGACCTTCCAGCACCTGTGGTCCACGGTGGGCGCGAACATCGCCTCCTACCGCAGCTACCCGCGCCTCGTCGGCGAGACCGGCGGCAAGGACTTCGTGCTGGCCCACCCCTCGGCCGACCCGGCGGTGCTGACCACCGCGCTGATCCGGGGCGCCTTCGAGTACCAGGGCCAGAAGTGCTCGGCGGCCTCGCGCGCCTACGTCCCGCGGTCGCTGTGGTCGCTGATCCGCGACGAGCTCGTCGGCACCGCCGAGTCGCTGACCGTCGGCGACGTGGCGACCGACCTGTCGGCCTTCATGGGCGCGGTCATCGACGACCGGGCGTTCGCCAAGCACAGGGCGGCGATCGACCGGGCCCGCTCGCTCGACTCGATCGACGTGCTGACCGGCTCCTACGACGACTCCACCGGCTACTTCGTACGGCCCACCGTCCTCGAGTGCGCCGACCCGGCCGACGAGATCTTCGCCAAGGAGTACTTCGGGCCCATCCTCGGCGTCCACGTCTACGACGACGCGGACTTCGACACGGTGATGGACCAGATGGAGAACGTCTCGCAGTACGCGCTGACCGGCTCGATCATCGCCCGCGACCGGTACGCGATCGCGACGGCGTCGGAGCGGCTGCGCTTCGCGGCGGGCAACTTCTACGTCAACGACAAGCCCACCGGCGCGGTCGTCGGGCAGCAGCCCTTCGGCGGCGCCCGCTCCTCGGGCACCAACGACAAGGCCGGCTCGATCTACAACCTGATCCGCTGGGTGAACTCCCGCACGATCAAGGAGACGTTCGTCCCGCCGACCGACCACCGCTACCCGCACATGGGCTGACGTCCGCCCCGGCCGCTCCGGCCGGTCGCGGGAGGCGGCGACGCCCGGGTCTCAACGGCGAGACCCGGGCGTCACCCTTTTCCACCGCTCCCGCCTCCCCCGGGCGCTGGAGACGCCCCCGGGCACCGGGCGGACCGGGCACGGCGATCGGGGCTCGGACCCCGCCGACGTACGGGCGGGCCCTGCGTGGCTTACGTGGCCGAAGAGGCCGTCAGCCCCGCGATGATGCAGCCGACGCCGAACTCGAAGTCGGCGTCTTCGTGGCGTTCCGGCGACTCGCGGTAGAGCCCGCCCTCGAAGAGGGCGGCGATCCGCGGCATCCCGCGCTCGACGAGCAGCGGGCCGACGAGGTCGACGAGGTCGACGATGGCGGACCCCTCGACCACCGGCGTCCGGTTCCCGGCGAGATCGCGGGCCGCCGCGGAGCTCCACCGGACGTAGCCGTCGAGGAGCCCCGCGGCGCGCAGCGTGCCCACGTCGTCCAAGCCGCTGCCACCGAGGCGTTCGAGGAGGATCTCGAGCCAGGCCAGCGCGTGCGGGGTCACCGGGACACGGACGCTCAGGTCGGCGAGCCAGGGGTGCCGCACGTAGCGCGCGCGCAGGGAGCGCGCCCATTCCGCCACGGCGTCCTGCCAGCGGTCGAACGTCCGTTCCGTGCGTTCCGGAGCCCCCAGCGCGTGGTCACGCAGCAGGAGGTCGAGCTCCTCGCGTGAGTCGAGGTAGCGGTAGAGCGCGTTGGTCGTGACCCCGAGCTGTTCGGCGATCCGTACGAGGGACAACCCCTGGAGCCCTTCGGCGTCGGCGAGCGACACCGCCGCGTCGAGGATCATCGGGATCGACAGCGACGCCTTGGGGCCCCGTCTCGGCGCCGGATCGGCGACCCCCCACGCGCGGCGCAGGCCGCCGGGAAGCCCGGCGCTTTTCTCGTGGGAGGCGTCGGGCGGGGCCTTCGTCATCGTCCCATGGTATCCGTGTGACCCTCGCACTGATCGGGCGGCCCGCTGTGCCCCCGCCCGGGAACCGGTACCCGATAAAACAGTGCATGCCTCATACTGTTCATTCATTACACTATTTATGGTGATGATCTGACGGCTTGGGGCCGAGGATGGAGAAGTCGGATGGACGTCGGCGAGCAGCCGCCCGGGGGCGGGTCCACGGGGATCCCGGTGGCACTCGACACGGTGACGAAGGTCTACGGAACGGGCGAACAGGAGATCCGCGCGCTCGACGGGGTGTCGCTGGAGCTGAGCGCGGGGTCGTTCACCGCCGTCATGGGCCCTTCCGGGTCGGGGAAGAGCACGCTCATGCACTGCGCGGCGGGCCTCGACTCCCCCACGTCCGGATCGGTCACGCTGGCCGGGCAGGCGCTCGGCGGCATGTCCGAGGACCGGCTCACGGAGTTCCGGCGTGACCGGGTGGCCTTCGTGTTCCAGTCGTACAACCTCGTCCCCACCCTGACCGTCGCGCAGAACGTCGCCCTTCCGATGACCCTCGCGGGCCGCGCCCCGGACCGGCGGCGCATCGAGCGGGCGCTGGAGCGGGTCGGGCTCTCCGGACGGCAGGCCCACCATCCGGGCATGCTGTCCGGCGGCCAGCAGCAGCGCGTCGCGATCGCCCGCGCTATGGCGGGCGAGGCCGACGTGCTCTTCGCCGACGAGCCGACCGGGGCACTCGACACCGTGACCGCCGCCCGCGTTCTCGAACTTTTGCAGGACTCGGCCCGTGAGACCGGCCAGACCATCATGATGACGACGCACGACCCCGTCGCCGCGTCGTACGCCGACAGCGTGGTCTTCATCGTCGACGGGCGCGTCGCCGGCCGGATCGACCGCCCGTCGGCCGGGAGGGTCGCCGAGCTCCTGGCGCACCTCGCCGCCGGCCGTACGGCGGTGCGCTGATGCTCGGTCTGGCCCTGAGCGGCGTCCGTCACCGGATCGCCGCGTTCGTCGCCGTGTTCGTCTCCGCGCTGCTGGGGGCGGCCCTCATCGTCCTTTCCGGCTCGCTCTTCGAGACGGGCATCCGGCTGACCGCGCCGCCCGAGCGCCTCGGCGCCGCCCCGCTCGTCGTCATCGGGGACGCGAGCTACCGGATGCTCGACGGGGACGGGCGCCCCACGACGGACTTCCGCCCCTACCCCGAGCGGCACCGGCTCGGCGCGGACGTGACGACCGCGCTGTCCTCGGTGGAGGGCGTCGGCGCCGCGGTACCGGTGTCGTTCTTCCCCATGACCGCCGTCCGGAGCGACGGGTCGGCGGTCACCGTCCTGGCGCAGAACTGGTCGTCGGCCGCGCTGGGCCCGTTCCCGCTGTCCGGAGGCGCCGCGCCCACCGCCCCGGACGAGATCGCGATCACCCCGGCCCTGTCCCGGCCGCTCGGCCTCGAACCCGGCGGAACCGTGAGGCTCACGGTCCAGGGCGACGCCGCGGACCACCGCGTCTCGGCCGTCGCCGGAGACACGGACTCACCCCCCGTGATCTTCATCTCCGACGGGAGGGCGCGGACGCTGGGCGGCACGGAACCGGTCGACGCCGTCGGCGTCCTGCCCCGGCCGGGAGCGGACACCGACGAGGTGGCGAGGCGCGCCGCCGCCGCGGTCCCCGGCTCGACGGTGCTCACCGGGGACGGCCGCGGCGCCGCGGAGGATCCCGCGGTCCGGGCCGCGCGCACCCCCACGATCGTCATCGGAGCGGTGTTCGGCGGCATCGTGCTCATCGTCCTGGCGACCGTCGTCTCGGCCACCGTGAGCCTTTCGGTCAGGCAGCGCGCCAGGGAGATCGGCCTGCTCCGGGCCGCCGGCGCGACCGGCCGGCAGGTGCGGGGGCTCATCGTCTCCGAGACCATGATCGTCGGTGTGGGCGGGGCGGCGCTCGGCCTCGCCGCCGGGATCCCGCTGGCCCACCTGGTCTTCGGTGTCATCACCGCCGCGGGGGTGGTGCCCGGCACGCTCCGCCTGGAGGCGGGCGCCGTCCCGCTCGCCGTCGCACTGGTCGTGACCTCGCTCGCCGTCTGGTCCGCCGCGCGGTCGGCCGCCCGCCCCGCGCGGCGGTCCCGGGCGATCGACGCGATGCGCGAGGCGGATCTGCCCCCGTACCGCGTCGGCGCCGCACGATGGGCGTTCGGCGTCCTCTTCGGGATCGGCGCCGTGGCGCTCGCCGTCGTCACCTGCCTGATGAGCCCCTCCGTGGTGTCCGCGACCAGCGGTCCCGCGGTCCTCGCCGGGAGCGTCTCCGCCGCCCTGCTGGCGCCGGCGATCCAGCGCCTCGGGACCCTGACGCTCCGCCCGCTCGTACGGCTCGCCGGCGGACGCCTCGGGACCCTCGGCGCGGACAACGTCCGGGCGCGCGCGGCCCAGCTCGCGACGGTGAGCTCCTGCGTGGCGCTCGTGATGGGGATCGGCGGGGGCAATCTCGTCGCGCAGTCGATCCGGCTCGCGGCCCAGGAGGAGTCGTCGGTCGCCACGGTCGGCGCGGACTTCACGGTTCAGGTGCCCGGCGGCGCCGGGCCCGGCCTCGTCGGCGCCCTGGAGGCGGTCCCGGGAGTGGACGCCGCGAGCGCACTCGTCATGAGCGGCGGCTGGATCGAACGCCCGTACGACGGCTCGCACCGTGACCGCCCGTGGCCGGTGCGCGGGGTGACGGCCGCGGGAGCGGGCCGCGTCCTCACCAACGAGGTCGTCACCGGATCCCTGTCCGATCTCACCGGCGCCGCCGTCGCGCTCCCGGCGGCGAACGCCGGAGAACTCGGCGTCGCGGTCGGCGACACGCTGCTGTTCCGGTTCGGCGACGGCGCGGCGAAGGAGCTGCGCCTCGTGGCGACGTTCGAGGACCGGGCGGGCTACGAGAACCTGCTGCTTCCCGCCGGACTCCTCGCCGCCCACACGACCGGACGCGGCATCGGGCAGGTCGTCGTCCGCGGCACCGGGGACCTTCCGCCCGGCGACCTCCGGACCCGGCTCGCACACGCCGTCGCCGGGCAGCCGGAAGCCGTGGTGCGGGGCCGCGAAGGCGTCGAAGCCGCGTTCCGGCCGGGACTCGGGGTGCAGGCGCTCGTCGACTCCCTGCTCGTCGCCATCACCGTCGCCTACGCGGCGATCGCCGTCGTCAACACCGTGAGCGTGTCCGTCCTGTCACGGCGACGCGAGCTGGCCCTGCTGCGGCTCGCGGGGGCGACCCGGCGGCAGGTCCGCAGGATCGTCCTGACGGAGATGGCGATCGTCGCGGCGACCGGGATCGGCGCCGGGCTGGCCGTCGCCGCCGCCGCCGTCCTCCCCACAGCGATCGCGGTCTCCGGGGACGTCCTCACCGGCGGATCGGCGGCCGTCGCGCTGTGCCTGCTGCTCGTCGTGGCGGCGCTCGTGACGCCGGTGACCTCGGTCGCGGTCCGGCGGGCGATGGCCAGGAGGCCGGCGGAGGTGCTGGCGGAACCGGCATGACGATCGAGGCGGCGACGCCCGGGGCTCAACAACGAGACCCGGGCGTCACCCTTTTCCGCTCTTGAGCCTCACGCTGACGCGTCGATACGCCGGGCCAGCGCGAGATAGCTTTCGATCGCTCCTGGCAGGACGTCGAGGTGCACGATCGTGCCGTTGGGGTGAGAAAGAAGGTCGACCACGACCGCTACGGCAGGCGCGTCTTCGTCTCCGGCGATGACCAGAGCACCGGGCGTGATGATCGATGGATCGCGCGCCTCGTCGAGAAACGTCCACACATACCCGGTGTGATCTTCAGCGTTGAGATCGGCGGCGATGTCAATATTGATCGTCACGTTCGCCTCCTCGCCCGGTGTCCCATCTCACCATACTGAGGGTTCGCTTGCGGCGGACCAAGCAGATTCAGCAACGACTCCACGCGGTCCAAACTGCCTAACAGCAGTGTCACATGGGGGCGATCAAACGTTGGCAACAAGGGGAATCCAGCCGCTGACACCTCCCCCACCGGGATGAGATGGACGACGCGGTAGGTCGATAGCTTCCCAGCCTGGATTCCGTCCAGCGACGCCGGGCCGATGTCGTCCAACGCGGCGAAGACGGAGATTCCCAAGACAGGAGCGCCGTCGAGCACGAAAGCCCGACGGACACGCTCAGCATGGGACCTGAGTTTCCCCAGCGAGTCAGGCCCGCCCCGTACAAGCAGAGTCGACTTCGGGGGTAAGGGCTCATCCCGCACGAAGTCTCTGAGGTCCGGGAGTTTCGACACTCCGGCGCCATACCGACGACCGACTTCCTGTGTGGGTCAGTAGGACGATCCTGCTTCTTTCCAAAAGGTCAATAGGGCAATTCTTCCCCTTTTGCGATCTCAATGATCCTCCGGCGGCCCTCGGCGCGGTGTTCACGACGAACCTGGAACTCCAGGACATCCGCAAGGCGGATCAGACGATGACGACTGTCCGGCAGACGCTGGAAGGGGATCTCACCCTCGTCGAGCAACCTGACCACGAAGGGGCGTGACAGGCCGAGCATCCGGGCGACCTCGTTCGGGGTCAGCCGGGTCTCCACCGGCAGAGCGAGAACGGCGTTGCCCCTCGCGAGATCATGGGCCGCGGCCAGGACCAGGCTCACCAACGACCGGGGCAGTTCGATGTCGGCGCCGTCGGGGCCGCGCAGCACCAGCGACGCCTGCTCAGCGGCTATGGCTTCTTCCACGTGGGCCAGGAGCTCGCGGTCATCACTGTCCGCCTCGATACGCGTGGCATCGGCCAGGACTCCGGAACGGGACATGGCGCCTCCAACTCGAAAGCTTATCTGCAATAAATGTAACCCGATGGCGTCGAACACGCCACACGATGACCGAGCGCGTGAACGCGGGTCAGGCCGTCTCCGCCAGCAGGCGGTCCCAGTCGGACAGGAAGCGGGGCAGGCCGTAGCGGGACAGGGCGGCGGCGCGAGCGGCCCTGCCCGTCCGCGCGGCCAGAGCCGGGTCGGCGGCGAACGCCTCCAGGGCGGCGACCAGGGTGGCGACGCGGGTGGAGATCACCCCGGCCTCGGCGGGCACGGCCTCGACGGCCTCGGTGCAGGCCGGCGCCACCACGGGCATGCCGAGCAGCATGGCCTCGATCAGCGAGAGCCCCAGCGAGGTCCACCGGTAGGGGTGCAGGTAGACGCGCCGCCGGGCCAGCTCGGCGTGCATCCGCTGCTGCGGCAGGTCCTCGAAGGTCCCGTACGGCAGGCCGGTGACCTTCATCCCGAAGAGATCCAGCGGCACGGCGGCGGCGAAGCGCGGGAGCAGGTCGGTGCCGGCGACGCGGGTACGGCGGACCGGCTCGTTGACCACGACGCCGGCGCGGGGCAGCTCCCCGGTGTAACGGTGCCCGGGATCGACGACGCCGTGCTCGATGACCCGGGCGGGGGCCAGGCCCGAGTCCCAGAACAGATCGTTGAAGTGCGTCACGTGCACCAGCGGGATGTCGGAGCGGCCGGCCAGCGGGTGGCGGGTGCGCGGGACGTCCCCGGCGGGGGTGTTGTGCTCGACGTAGACGGCCGCCAGATCGCGTCCCGGGCGGCGGCCGAGCCACTGTTCGGCGAGTTCGGCCTCGTGGGGCCGCTGCAGGACGGCGACGTCGATCTCCTCGTCGCGGAGCCGGTCCCACGGCACCTCGCGGACGTTCTGCGGCCAGGAGAAGGTGCGGGCCCGGCCGCGGCCGTCGGGTCCGCGGTCCGGGACGAGCGGCACCAGGTAGTCGTGACCGCCCTGGACGAACGCGGTGGTCCACGACCCGTGCACGTGCCACAGCAGGATCTTCACGCGGGCTCCTCGGTATCGGCCCGCACGGTCTCGGCGGGAACGGGGCGCAGGATCAGGTCCACGGCGGCGGCGAGGTCCGCGGCGACCTCGGACGCCGCCGCCACCTCCTCGGGCAGGGTGACCGGCGTCGGGACGAGGATGCCGCGCGCCCCGGCCGCGCGGGCGGCCCCCACGTCGCGTCCGATGTCGCCGACGACCACGCAGTCGCGGGCGTCGACGCCGAGGACGGCCGCCGCGTGCAGCACCAGCCCCGGAGCGGGCTTACGGCAGGCGCACCGGTCGTCCTCGCCGTGGGGGCACACCGCCCAGACCGCGAACGGGCCGAGCAGCTCCTCCACGCGCCGGTTGACGTCCTCCAGCGCGTCCGGGGTGAGGAGGCCCCTGGCGACCCCCGACTGGTTGGTCACCACCCCGACCGGGATCCCGGCCCGGCGCAGCCGGTCCAGCGCGCGGCGGGCGCCCGGCACCGGCCGTACCCGGCCGGGGTCGGCGTTGTAGGGGACGTCCTCGACGAGGGTCCCGTCCCGGTCGAAGAGCACCGCGGCGGGACGGCGGGCGGGCAAGGGCACCTCCAGGCGGACGGACGGCGGCGGACCCTCCGCGCCGGACCTGCTCACCGGGGAACGGCGCCTCCGGGCGGACCGGCGGTGTCTCCAGGCGGGACGGCGACGTCGTCTTCCCCGGACGGGCGGCGCGGACCCGGCGCCACGGGCTCTCCGGAAGGCCATACGGGATGGTCTGCGATTTCCCGGGCCCGGGATCTTCCAAACGGCTCCTTACCAGGACAGGACGCGGCTTGTGCTTCGTCTACCTTCCCCTGCGGGAAATCCGAGGTTTGAAAGACGCTTCCCTCGGTAGTCGTGCGCGTACCTCAACAAGGGGGCGCAATGCGATTTCTCGTGATGAATGCGATTTCTCATGATCCTGCCGCCGCGTCGGCCGCCGGCGGACGCGTGGCCCCGGCGGCCGTGACGGCCGTACCGACCCCGGCCGCCGTGACGGCCGCGTCAGCCGTGACGACCGCGATGGCCGGGAACCCGCGCGCGGCCCGCCGGGCGGAGGTGTCCACCGCATGATCACCGTGGTGGTCCCGACCGTGGGCCGGCCCAGCCTGGCCGCGACGCTGGCCGCGATCGACCCGGGTCCCGACGTCATCGTCGTGGACGACCGGCCCGAGCACGTCCCCGACCCCCGTACCGACCTGGCCGACGCCGTGATGTGCGAGCTGCCGGGCCTGATCGAGGCGTACCCGGCGGAGACGTACCCGGCGGAGGCGCGCCCGCCCGGCGGCGACGGCGAGGCGGGACAGCGGATCCGGGTGGTGCGCTCGGGCGGACGGGGCCGGGCCGCCGCCCGCAACGCCGGCTGGCGGGCCGCGGACACCCCGTGGGTGGTGTTCCTCGACGACGACGTGATCCCCGCCCCCGGCTGGGTGCGGGCCCTCCACGCCGACCTGGCGGACCTCCCCGCCGACGTGGCCGGCAGCCGCGGCCGCGCCGAGCCCCCGTCCGAAGCCGTACGGCCGGACGGCGTGAGGCGCGGCGCCGCCGGGCGACCGGCCGGCGAGGGACGCGCCGCCGGCGAACCGGCGGACGCCGGCTGGGCCACCGCCGACATGGCCTACCGGCGGGACGTGCTGAAACGGGTCGGTGGGTTCGACGAGCGTTTCTCCGGCGCCTTCCGGCAGGACGCCGACCTCGCGCTGCGGGTGACGGCGGCCGGCCACCGCCTGGTCAGGGGTGAGCGCGTCGCCCGGCACCCGTCCCGGGACGACGGGCCGTGGGCGAGCGTGCTCCGCCAGCGCGGCAACGCCGACGACGCGCTGATGCGCCGCCTGCACGGCGCGTCCTGGCGGACGGCCGTCGGCGGCGGCCCGGGACGGCTGCCCCGCCACGCGCTGACGACGGGGCTGGGAGCGCTGGGCCTGCTGGCCGGCGGCCTGGCGGGCAGTGTCGCCGCGCGCGGCGGACCGCGGGCCGCCGGGGCGCTGCGCGGCACGGCGGCGCTGGCCGGAGCGGGCTGGCTGGCGCTGACCGCGGAGTCCGCCTGGGCCCACATCGCCCCGGGGCCGCGCACCCGGCAGGACATACGGCAGACGCTGCTCACCAGCATGCTCATCCCGCCCGCCGCCTGTGCCCACCGGCTGCTGGGCGAGTGGCGGGCCCGCCGGTGACGTCCGCCGGGACCCCGCCCCGGCCCCATAAGGCTCTATAAGGCCATAAAGCCCCGTACGGCCGGCCCCGCTGTCAAGGACGGGCCGGGCCGTACGCGGCCCTGAGCCGTCAGGACGGGCCGGGCCGTACGGGGCCCTGAGCCGTCAGGACCCGAGCCGCCAGGACGGGCCCGAGCCATCAGGGCCCGCACCATCAGGACCGGAACCGTCAGGACCGGAGCCGTCGGGGCGGGAGCCGTCGGAGCCCGGGTCGAGGCCGTGCACGGTGGTGACGTCGACGAGCCCGGAGATGGACAGGACCGGGGCGAGCAGGGGGTTGGCGACCAGTTCGATGTGCGGGGCGTGCTCGAACAGGACGGTCAGCCCGGCACTGTCGAGGTAGTCCACGGCGGCGAGGTCGACGACGAGGCGGCCGTCGTCGGCGGCCCCGGCCAGGGCGTCGTCCAGGGTGCCGGCGTTGCTCATGTCGATCTCACCGGTGACGGTGAGGACCGGGGTGCCGTCGGAGCGCCGAGAGGCGGCCAGCGTCAGGGGGGTCGTCATCGGGTGATCCTCGTGTGCATGTCGACGGTGGTGCCGCCGGCGCCGGGTTCGATGGTGACGTGATGCATCAGGGCCCGCATGAGGGCGACGCCCCGGCCGCGGTGGGAGTTGATCTCCGGCCGGGGGGTCTTCCACCGCCCGCTGTCGACCACGGTCAGACGCAGGTCTCCGCCGGTGGCGACCGCCCGCAGCCGGATCATGTCGCCCGGGGCGTGGCGGTGACCGTGCTCGATGGCGTTGGCGCAGGCCTCGCCGGCCGCCACCAAGACGTTCTGGATCATCGTCGAGCTGATCTCGCAGCGGTTCAGCCAGTCGCGCAGCGCCGTACGCACCGGGGCGAGCTGGCCGGACTCGGCGGGGAAGGCCACCTCCAGCGGCGCGGGCTGGCGGTACAGCAGCAGTGCGACGTCGTCGGTGTACCCGCTGTCCGGCGCCATGCGGATCATGACCTCGGTGGCGAGGTCCTCTATGGGGGTGGAGCGGCCGTCCTGGACGGCGGCGCCGGCCTGGCCGATGCCGTCCGTGAGCGGGCGGCTGCGGCGCTCGACCAGTCCGTCGGTGTACAGGAGCAGGGTGGAGCGGGCCGGCATCGTGCAGGCGGCCTCGGGACGCGCCCGGCCGGGGCGGGCGGCCAGCGGGGTGGAGCGGCCGTCCTGCAGCAGCCGGGTGACGCCGTCGGGAAGGACCAGTATCCCGGGTGGATGCCCGGCGCTGGAGTAGACGAGGTCGCCGGTGGCGGTGTCCAGGACGCCGCAGAAGACGGTGGTGTACCGGGCGCCGGGGACCTGCGCGGCGAACCGGTCGAGGGCCGTGAGCACCTGTGAGGGGCCCGCCTCCTGCAGCAGCAGGGCGCGGCAGGCGCTGCGCAGCTGCCCCATGACCGCCGCGGCCTCGAGGCCCCGGCCCACGCAGTCGCCGACCACGATGCCGATGCGGTCGTCGGGCAGCGGCACGATGTCGTACCAGTCGCCGCCGACCTCCAGGGGCCGGCCGGCCGGTTCGTAGCGTACGGCGAAGCCGTCGGGCAGCCGGGGCGGGCCGAGGATCGCGCGCTGCAGCGCCACCGCGGTCTCGCGCTGCCGGTCGAGCTGGTGTGCCCGGTGCAGGCCCTGGCCGAGGTGGCCGGCCAGCAGCGCCAGCAGGGTCTGGTCCTCGGCGGTGAAGGGCCGGTTCTGGCCGAGGTCGATCCAGACGGCGAGCAGCCCGGTGGGATGCTCCAGGGTGATCCCCGCGCCACCGGCTCCGCTCGCGGACGGGCGCAGCGGCGGCTGCCCGCGCAGGGCGCCGAGCGAGGCGCGCAGCTCCGGCGGCAGGGTCCGCCAGTCCGCTCCGGCGGCGGTGGAGGTCAGGGCAGGCCGGTCGCCGCCGTCGCCGTCGCCGTTCCAGAGGACGGCCAGCACCTGGCGGGCGTGCCAGACCTCCCGCAGCTCCGCAAGGGCCCCGTGCAGGGCGTCGGTCATGTTGCCGGCCTGCGACAGGCGGACGCTCAGGGCGGCCAGCGCGCTCTCCCGCTGCACGGCGTAGTGCTCGGCGGTGACGTCGCGGAGCGTGCCGACGATCCGGCGGCGGCCGGTGTCGGGGTCGAGGACGTCGTTGAAGGTGGCCGCCACCCACACCCGGTGCCCGTCGCGGTGGACGAGGGGGACCACCCCCGTGCCCTTCCCGACGTCCAGGAGCCGGGAGAAGACGTCGCCGACCAGGCGGTGCCCCTCGGGGTCGTCGGCCTCGTCGGGCCACCACGGGTGGCTCGGCCGGTACGGCAGGCCGTCCGCGTCGTAGCCGAGGATGTCGGTGAACGCCGAGTTGATCTCGATGACGGCGCCCTCCTCGTCGCAGACGAAGAACGCCTCCTGCAGGGAGTCGACCAGCGCGTTGCGCCATCGGGCGTGGTGGCCGCGCAACCGCGCCAGCTCCACGTTGGCCCGCACCCGGGCCAGCAGCTCGGCCGCGGAGAAGGGCTTGACGAGGTAGTCGTCGGCGCCGGCCTCCAGGCCCTCGATGGACGCCTCCTGCCCGGCGCGCGCCGACAGCAGCAGAACCGGCACGCCGGCGGTGCGCGGGTCCGCGCGCAACGCGGCGACCAGCTGCAGGCCGTCCAGGAGCGGCATCATCACGTCGCTGACCACCAGGTCCGGCGGGCCGGCGCGGACGGCGTCCAGGGCGGCCCGGCCGTCGGTGACCACCGTGACGTCGTAGGCCGGATACAGCAGCCGGGTGAGGTATTCGCGCATGTCGGCGTTGTCGTCGGCGATCAGCACCCGGGCCCGCCCGGCCTCGCCGTCCCGCCGCCCCTCGGGAAGGTCCTCCGGGGCCGGGCCGGCGGTCTCCGCCGCACCCCCGGCGTCCCGGGCGGGCGCGTCGCCGGGCAGCCAGCGCAGGGCCTCCTCGACGAACGGGTCGGCGGTCGCCGAGACCCTCTCCGCGTCGTCGGCCGGGACGATGTTCCCGGGGGGCAGGTGCGCGGCGCCGAAGGGCAGGCGGACGGTGAACGCGGTGCCCTCGCCCTCGGCGCTCTCGGCGGTGATGGTGCCGCCGTGCAGCCCGACCAGCTCCCGTACCAGCGCCAGGCCGATGCCGCTGCCCTCGTTCGAGCGCGACCGGGCGCTCTCGACGCGGTGGAAGCGCTCGAACAGCCGCGGCAGC
The DNA here is from genome assembly GCF_042873875.1 of Streptosporangium sp. NPDC004379. Lineage (NCBI taxonomy): Bacteria > Bacillati > Actinomycetota > Actinomycetes > Streptosporangiales > Streptosporangiaceae > Streptosporangium > Streptosporangium sp. NPDC004379. The sequence goes on along the minus strand of NZ_JBIAMC010000014.1, from coordinate 69,846 downwards.
TCCTCCCGGGAGATCCCGACGCCGGTGTCGGCGACCGTGAGGACGGCGTGCTCGCCGTCGCCGCGCAGCGCGACCCGGATCGAGCCGTCGAAGGTGAACTTCAGCGCGTTGCTGAGGAGGTTCAGCACCACCTTCTCCCACATGCCCCGGTCGATGTGGACCGGCTCGGCCAGCGGCGGGCAGTCCACGTCGAAGGCCAGCCCGGCCTTGTCGATCGCGGAACGGAAGACGCTGGCCAGCTCGGCGGTGACGGCGGCGAGGTCGACCGGCTCGTAACGGGCCTGCGCCCGCCCCGCCTCGATGCGGGAGAAGTCGAGCAGGGTGTTGACCAGCTTGCCCAGGCGCAGTCCGTTGCGGTGGACGACCTCGAGGTCCTCCCGCACCCGCTCGTCCGCGCCGGCCAGCGCGCTCCGCAGCTCCTGGACCGGCCCCATGATCAGGGTGAGCGGGGTGCGGAACTCGTGGCTGACGTTGGAGAAGAAGGCCGTCTTGGCCCGGTCGAGCTCGGCCAGCTCCTCGGCCCGGCGCTGCTGGAGCTGGTAGGCGACCGCCGCGTTGACCAGGGCGGCGGTCTGCCGCGCGACCAGGCCGAGGAACGACTTGTACGCCTCGTCCAGGGCCCGGCCCGCGCCGGCCGCCAGCACGATCGCCCCGACGGCCTGGCCGCCGGTCTCGCCGGCCAGCGGCAGCACCATGGCCTGCGTCGGGGGGGTCTGCCAGCCCCCGGCGGGCAGGGCGCCGAACCGCTCCGCCACGTCCGTCACCGTGACGGGCCGCTCGGTGCGCAGCGCCTCCCGCACCGGCCAGTCACCGGGCCCGCCCGCCAGGGGGGAGACCTCCGCGCCCTCGGGGCTCATGGCGGTCAGCACCGGCTCGTCGTCGTCCGGCCGGCGCAGGTAGATCGCGGCGAACGGCACGTCGCGGCCGGCCCGCTCCAGCACCCGGGCCGCGAGCCGGCACGCCTCGGTGACGCTGCGGGCACGGCCCGCCTGGGAGCCCAGGTCCTGCAGAACGGCCAGGCGGCGTTCGCCGATGACCCGCTCGGTGGTCTCGCTGACCGCGGTGAACACCCCGCGCACGGCGCCGTCGTCGTCGTGCAGCGGGCTGTAGGAGTAGGTCCAGTAGGTCTCCTCCCAGTAGCCGTGCCGGTTCATCGACAGCAGGAGGTCCTCCGACCAGGTCGCCTCCCCCGAGTCCATCACCGACCGCAGCATCGGCCCGATGGTGTGCCAGATCTCCTCCCACACCTCGTCGCCCCGCTTGGCCAGGGCGGGATGCTTCGATCCCAGCAGCGGGAGGTAGGCGTCGTTGTAGAGGAACCACAGGTCCTCGCCCCACCAGACGATCATGGGGAAGCGCGAGGTCAGGCAGATCCGGCAGGCGGTGCGCAGGCTCGTCGGCCAGGCGTCCGGCTCGCCCATGGGGGTCGAGGACCACGGGTGGGTGCGCATCCGCCGCGCCATCTCACTGGTTCCGGGGAACATCAGTTCCGCCGGTCCGGAGCGATCCCGTCCGCTCATCGCCCGCCTTCCCCAACGCCCCGGCCGGTAAGTCTCCTGTTCAACGATTACGTAGGATAGGGCAAACCCCTGAGGGGGCATTAACGTTGTCCCCGCCCTGCCCGCGCCCGCCGCCCGACCGCAGTCCCCTCTCCAGGAGTCATGGTGCACAACGGTCTGACCGTCACCCTCCGATCTCACCCCGCCGGCCCCCGCCTGCTGGTCGTGACGGGTGATCTGGACCACCACACCAGTCCCGATCTGCGGGACGCCCTGGAGAAGATCCCCCTGGAGACCGGGTCCGGCGTGGTGGTCGACCTGTCGGCCCTGACGTTCTGCGACTCCACCGGCATCGCCGTGCTGATCGCGGCCCACCAGAGTGCCCAGGCCGCCGGGGCCTCCCTGGCGCTGGCCGGCACCGACCCCGACATCGCCCGGGTCTTCCGCATCATGGGGCTGGACCGGCTGCTGTCCTTCTACGACACCGCCGAGGACGCGGTGCGAGCCCTGTCGGCCTGACCTCCCCCGGCCCGGGGCACGGCGGCCAGCGCCAGGACCGCCAGGTCGTCGCGCAGCCCTCCGCCCCACCGGCTCAGGGCGTCGGCCATCAACGCCTCGACGATCCGGTCGGCCGGCCGGTCACCGGGCTCGAGGGGAAGGCACGCGGCCAGCGTGGCGGCGAGGTCGTCGGGCCGGCGCTGGCGGTGGGAGGCGCCGCCCTCGACGAAGCCGTCGGTGTAGAGCACGAGTCCGTCGCCGGGGCGCAGGTCCAGTGAGTGCTCGGGGTAGCGCGCCCCGTCGAACAGGCCCAGCGCCGGGCCGTAGCCGTCCAGATCCTCCAGGGCCATGGTGACGGCCCCGCCGGCGCGCCGCAGGATCGGCGAGGGGTGACCCGCGCAGGCCAGCCGTACCCGGACGGGCTCGGCGGAGCAGTCCATGACGGCGTAGACGAGCGTGCAGAACGGGCTGTTCTCGCGCCGCAGGGCACGGTGGACCAGCGGGAGCACGTGGCCGGGGTCGGGGTCCTGCTGGGCGGCGGCCCACAGGGTGTGGCGGACCAGACCGGTGACGGCGGCCGCGGCCGGTCCCTTGCCGCACACGTCTCCCAGCGCCACGGCCCAGCGCTCCCCGGGCAGCGGGAAGGCGTCGTAGAAGTCGCCGCCGATCTGCAGGCCGTCGCCGTACGGGCGGTAGCGGGCGGCCAGCTCGACACCGGGCGGCTCGGGCAGCCGCGGCGGCAGCAGGGGGCGCTGCAGGGCGTCGGCGGTGGCGCTCAGCCGTTCCAGCAGCCGGTCGCGGTGCACGGCCACGGCGATCTGGTCGGCGATCCCGGCGAGGGCCCGCACGCCGGTGTCGGGCAGGCGGCGGCGGGCCAGGACCGCGAGGACGCCCATCACCTGCCCCTGGATGACCAGCGGGTATCCGGCGAACGAGGTCAGCGACTCCCGCCGCACCCAATCCTGCTCCTCGATGTGCGGGTCGCCGATCGCCTCGGAGGTCACGTACGGCAGGCGCCCGGCGGCGATCCGGCCGATCGTCGACTCCCCCAGCCGGACGCGGGCGCACCCGTCGTCCAGGGCGGCGTCCCGGACGGCGTCGGCCGTCAGGCGCAGCGTGCCGGTCGGAGGGTCGAGGATCCACACGGCGGCCACGGCGCCGTCCAGGTGGCCGACGAGCGCCTGGACGCACCGCCGCAGCCGCCGTTCCAGCGGTTCGGCGGCGGTCACGGCGGCGGCGACCTCCCCGCTGATCAGGGCCTGGCCGGTGCGTTCCGCCAGGGCCCGCCGCGACTGGACGGCCTCGGTGACGTCCTCGGCCAGGACGAGGATCTGCTCGGCCCCGCCGGGGTCGGTCACCGGCTGGGGGCTGAGCCGCAGCACCTGCTCGGCGTTGTCGCCGGTGACGCGGGTGAAGACCGGACCGGTTCCGGCGGGATCGGTCCCGGTCACTGAGGTCCCGGTCACCGGGATTCCGGTCACCGGGATTCCGGCCGCGGGGTCTCCGGCGGGATCAGGCCCGGTCGCGTCGGCGGGCGGGCCCCCGAGGTAGGACCGCAGGCGCTCCCGGGCGTCGGCGGGGAACCAGCCGTCCAGGGGGCGGCCGATGGAGCCGGGCTCCTCCAGCCCGAGCAGGCCGGCGGCCCGGTGGTTCCACGCCACCAGGCGCAGGCCGGGGTCGAGCAGAAGGGCGCCGGTCAGCGCCTGGCCGAGTATCGCGCCGAGCAGGTGCCGGCCGGGCTGCCGGAGAGCGGGACCGCCGGAGGTCAGGGCGTGCTGCACGGCGGCCTGGGTGGCGGCGTAGGCACGCTCGCGGTCGATCTGCTCCATCAGCCGGCGGGCGAGGTCCGGCAGGTCGTCGAGCCTGTCGTGCGGCAGCGTGCCGGCGAGCCGGGCCGGGAGCAGCAGCGGCAGCGCCGCGGCCCGCTCCCGGTTGTGAGGCGTCGTCAGCACGACGACGGCCAGGTCGCGGGGGTCGGGACGCAGGGCGTGCACCAGGCCGACCGGGGCGGGAAGTTCGGCGCCGAGCACCACCAGGGTCGGGCGGCGCCCGCCCGGCGGACCCTCGGCGCGCAGCAGGTCGAGGGCCTGCTCCGCGGAGACGTCCACCACTTCGACGCCGGTCTCCGCCAGGCCGGACAGACGCGCCCCGGCCTCGGCGCCGGCCCGCACCAGCAGGACGCGCCGGCGCCCGGACGGGCCGGACGGCTCAGACGGGCCGGACGGCTCAGACGGGCCGGGAAACGGCGGTTCAGGGGACGGCGGACCAGAAGGCATCGGTCCGGAGGGCGGCGGTCCGGGGGGTGTCGCGGGTGGCACCGTCACCCCTCCAGCAACGGCTCGTCCAGCAGCGCCCGGCCGACCCAGACCCGTAGCACGTCGGTGATGGGCGACATCACGTGCGCGGCGCGGGCGTCGCGCATGTGCCGGTGCAGGGCGGAGCCGTCGGAGTATCCCACCCCGCCGACGAGCGTCAGGGCGTCGTTGACGACGGCCTCGGCCGCCTGGGCGACCTCCGCCTTGGCCGAGCACAGGGCCGGCAGGGCCTGGGGACCACCGGTCTCGCCCTCGGCCGCGGCGTGGTAGATCAGCCGCCGGGTCCGCTCGACGACGGCCCACATCTCCCCCAGCCTGTGCTGGACCAGCGGCTGGGCGGCCAGGCTCCGGCCGCTGTGGGCGTGCCGGCGGCGCAGCAGGTGGGTACGGGCCTCCTGCAGTGCGGCCTCGGCCACGCCCAGGTAGGTGCCGGCCATGGCCATCAGGAAGTAGGGGGCGACGACGTTGAAGACGTACCAGATCTCGTCGCCCTCCTCTCCCAGCAGGCCGGCCCGGGGGATCTCGACGTCCTCCAGCAGCGCGCCGCGTGAGGCGTTGCCGCGCATGCCGAGCCCGTGCCAGGAAGGCCCCCAGTCCAGCCCGGGTGCGTCGGCGTCGACGACCACGCAGGAGAACTGGCCGGGGACGGCCCCCGGTCCGGCAGCCGTCGCCGACACCACGTAGGAGTCGGCGTGGCCGCCGTTGGTGACGAAACTCTTGGCGCCGCTCAGCCGCAGCCGGTCGCCGTCCGTCCGCTCCATGCGGGTCTGCGGGAGCCAGAACTCCGCGCCCGTTCCGGGCTCCGACAGCGCCAGCGTGGTCAGGTGCCGCCCGGCGGCGATCGCGGACAGGCGGTCGTGCTGCCCGGGACGGTCGGCCTTGGCGGCGATCACGGCCGAGCCCACCAGGTGCATGCCGAAGCAGATCGACGTCGAGGCGCAGGCCTGGCCGGTGATCTCGCCGACCTGGGCGACGGCGAGCAGGCCGTGACCCATCCCGCCGAACCGCTCGGGCACCACCAGCCCGCCGAGCCGGGATCGCAGCGCGGCCATGCCCTCTTCGGGCCAGCGCCCCTCGGCGTCCACCGCGGAGGCCCGTTCCGCCAGGACGTCCCGGGCCGCGTCGCGGGCGGCCGTGAGCGCGACGCCCAGCTCGGTCCGCGCCATGGCCCACTCCTATGATGATCCACCGGCCTGGTGCCGATGTTCTCCGTCGCTTCGGATGTCAAGATAGTTGACGTCGGGTGCGGACGCACAACGGTGCGTTCTCGTCTGGTTTGTCGCTTGCTCTTCCCGTGCGGCTCTTCGGGGCCGCCGCTCCAGGTGAAGCCATGATCCCCGCTTGAAACCGGAGAAGTCGATGTTCCCCCACCGTTTCCGCTCGCGGCGGCCGGGTGACCGGCAGCCGTCCGCCGATCCCCTGCTGCGCGCCCTCACCGAACAGGTCGGCGCCGCGTGCGCCGGCCTCGCCGTCCAGGCCCCGGCGGCCCGGCTGCGCTCCCTGGCCGCCCTGCGCGCCGCCCTCGACGAGGTGGCCGACGAGGCGATGCGCCAGGCGATGCGCCAGGCGCGGGGCGAGGGCTGGTCGCTGCGCCGCATCGCCGCGCACGCCGGGTGCTCCCACGAGCAGGTCCGCCAGATGCTCCAGGACGGGCCGCGCTGAACGCCGGCCGGTCCCCGGCCCCGGTGCGGAGAACAGCCCCGGGCGCGGGGATGCCGCGACCGGGGCCGTCACGCGACGTCCGTCAGGGGACGGGCGCCGGAGCTCAGGAGCCGGAGGTCGGGGTGGGGGCCGGAGTCTCGCCGGGCGGCGGGGCCGGCGTGTCCGGAGACGTCGGGCTCGGGGTGGTCGGCGCGGTGGGCGTGGGCGTGGCGCCGTCCGTGGGAGTCGGGGACGGGGTCTGCGGCGGTGTGGGGCAGGGCTTGGGGGCCCGCCACTTGCCCGTGTTCGGCCAGCCCTGCCGCGGGGACCACCAGACGCCGCGCCTGCCCGGCTGCGACAGGTCGTAGACGTAGGCGGCCGTGGCCTCCTGCGCCTGCCGCAGCGCCGTCAGGGCCACCCAGTCGCCCTGCCGGACCTCTCCGTTCCCCCGCCTGCCCGCCACGAGGCGGGTGTCGTCGGCGAGCGTGTACACCTGCTCGAAGCCGTCGCGGCTGCGCACGGTGATCGAACCGTCGTCCACGGCGGTCACCTCGCCCGTCTGGGCGAACACCGTGACGAACGCGCAGGGGTCCTTCGTCCCCAGCACGAACTCGCCGTGCGCCGCGCCGCCGAACTGCAGCGGGTGCACGGCCGGCAGCTCCGTCACGGTGGGGGACGGCGTGGGCGTCGGCGTCTCGGCGGGGGGCGGGGTCTCGGCAGGGGGCGGGGTCGTCGCGGGCGTCCCGTCGGCCGTGCCCGTCGGAGTGGGTGTCGGCGGCGGCACGGGCGTCGCCGCCGACGCCGCCGTCACCCCGATGCCGCCCGACGCGAGCATCACCGCGGTCGCGGCGACGGCCAGTGGGCGCGAGACGCCCCGGCGCGGTCCGCCCGTTCGGGCCGGGCCTCCCTCGTTCAACGTGTCACGGTTGGTCGATGTCACCATGTCCTCCCGTCTACGGTGTCCGATCGAACGCCCGAGGGGCCGGCGAGGAGGCCCTCGCCCACCCCGAGATGACGATCGCGGCAACCAGCCGCAATGATCTCCTAACGGGCATTCCGCCCACTTCCCGCTTCTTTCCGGCCCATGCGGCCGTGCAGCCGGACGGTCTCCGCGTGCCGCAGCTCCCCGCCAGCTCAACCCGCGGATCCGCGGCGCCGAAAAAATCCGCCGCGGACCGTACGGCGAGCCGCGCCATGCGCCGTACGGCCGGCCGGATCGCATGCCGTACGGCCGGCCGGGCCGCGCGCCGTACGGCCGGCCTGATCGCGCGCCGTACGGCCGGCCCGGGAGCCGTCAGTGGTGGCAGCCCGCCGCCTCGGCGGCGCCGTACCGGTCGTGGTGGCTGAACTCGTTGACGTACCTCTGCCGGCCGAGCGGCGTCAGGTCCAGGTAGTTGTAGGTGCCGAGCAGCAGGTCGAGGCCGCGGCCGTAGGAGGAGTAGGTGTGCAGGACCGCGCCGTCCCCGCCTTCTCCCCCGTCGGCGCGGACGAAGACGCTCACACCGTGGGCCTCGCCCTTCAGGAAGGGGGTCAGGCCGCGCCGCTCCAGGGCCTCGCGGTCGTAGTAGTTGTACTCGACCGGGGCGACGGCCTCGTCGTTGGTCACGTGGAAGTCGTAGTTGAAGTCGCCACCGTGGGAGGAGTACCACGGAACGTCCCAGCCCATCCGCTCGCGGAACGGCTCGATCTTCTCGTACGGCGCGCGGGAGACCAGGGCCAGCGTGGTGCCCGCCCCGTGCAGGTGCGCCAGGTGGCCGATGTTGTCGGTCAGGAACGAGCAGCTCGTGCAGCCCTCGTCCCAGGCGGGGTCGAACATGAAGTGGTAGACGATGAGCTGGCGGCGGCCCTCGAACAGGTCGGGCAGTCCCACCTCGCCGGAGGGCCCCCGGAAGCGGTAGTCCTTGTCCACCGTGACCGCGGGCAGCTCCCGTCGCCGGGCGCGGACCGCGTCCAGCACCCGGAATGCCTCCTTCTCCTGCTCCAGCAGCCGTCTGCGGGCGACCAGCCACTCTTCTCGCGACACGACCGGGTTGCTCATGCGCTGCCCTTCCGATACGGGTTCTCCGGGATCAGGGCGAGTTTCCCGGAAGCCCGCACGGGTCGCCACCCCTGCCGTCCCGGCCCACCCCGGAGCGGGCCGGACCGGGCGGCGGGCACGGCTCAGCCGCGCTCGGGAACGGCCATCTCCCCCAGGAGGGACCAGTCGTCCTGCGGGACCGTGGCGTTGACGATCCGGGGCGTCTCGGCGAGGTGCGGCGGCAGCGTCTCCTGGGCCTTTTTGAAGTGCTCCGACCCCACGTGGGCCGCCCCGGCGTCGCCGTCGCGGAACGCCTCGACCAGGACGTACTCGGCCGGGTCCTCGACGCTGCGGGACCAGTCGAACCACAGGCAGCCCGGCTCGGACCGGGTGGCCCGGGTGAACTCCGCGGTGATCTCGGGCCACCGGTCGGCGTGCTCGGGCAGCACACGGAACTTCGCGGTAATGAAGATCATTGTTTTCCTCCAGCGACGGGCGCGGACGGACCGCCCTGGCCCGCCCCGCTCCGGACTCCAAGTCTGGCCGATCGCCTCCGGCCCCGGCCAACGCGACGGGCCGCTCAGCCGTACAGGTCGTCGAGACCCACCAGATCCACCTCGCCCCGCCCGGCGGCCCGGACGAGGTCGTCGGTGAAGCCGGCGCCCGAGTAACACAGCAGGCGGGTGCGGGAGGTGTCGTACCGGTCGTTCCGGCCGACGAGGTCGCGGATGCGCCGGAGCCGCTGGAGATGCCCCTCACCCATGATCTGCCCCCACTTGACCTCGCCGATCGCGAGCAGCGGGGGCCTGCCGCCGTCCGCGTGGCCGACGGCCGCGACGTCCACCTCGTGGGTGGTACGGCCCGCCGGGTCGTTCACGGTCCCGGCGGTCACCTCGGACGGCCAGCCGCCGAAACGGTCCTCGGCGAAGTGCAGCGTCCAGTCCCGGCAGACCCGCTCGAAGTGAGGTCCCACCACGTTGCCGATGAACCTCTGCCCGGCGTTCCTCCAGATCCGGTCAGTGGCGGTCGCCCGCATGAGCTGCGGCCAGAAGGGACGCATCATCGCGTGGTAGAAGGTGAGCAGCGGCTCCTTGATGCGGAAGTCCGTACGGTTGCTCCGGAAGGCGTCGGTCTCGCGGGCGATGAGCCCCGCGTCCTCCAGGACCGTCAGCGGGTGGGAGAGCTCGTTGCTCTTGCGGCCGACGTGACCGGCGATCCCGCCGCGCCCGCTGTTGCCCTCGGCGATGGCGGCGAGCACCGAGTGGTAGAGGGCGCCGTCGCGCAGGTCGGGCTCCTCCGCGAGGAGATACCTCGCCTCCAGGGACATCGGGCTGCCCGGGGACAGGATGGCCCTGACGACCCAGTCGTCGAAGTCGTCCAGGTCCCGGGGCGCGTCATAGCGGATCATCTCGGTGCGGTACGCCGGTGTGCCTCCGACGACGGCGTGGACCAGCAGCGCCAGCCGGGGGTCGGTCAGCTCCCAGAACCCGGCGGCGAGCCGGTAGTCGAGGGTGTTCACCCGCAGGTCCAGCGATGCCCGCCCGCGGAGCGGCGCGTTTCCGGAGAGCAGGCCGCCCATGAACGACATGGCCGAACCGCACAGGAGGAGCCGGGTCCGTGAGGTCGTGCGCTCCGGCCTGCGCGGGGCGTAGGCGGCCTGGATGATCGACGGCAGGGCGGGGTTGGCGCGGGCGAGGTAGGGGAACTCGTCGATCACCACCGGCACCGGCCTGTCACGGCCGATCCGGAGCAGGACGTCGATCACCGTGGGCCAGTCGGAGGGGGTGAAGGGGGCCGTCGGGTCGAGGTGGCGGGTCAGCGCGTTCCCGATGAGGGCCAGCGACTCGGCGTCGGTCGCCTCCTGCGCGGAGAAGTAGAACCCCCCGGCCTCCTGGCAGAGGGCCTCCAGCAGGAAGCTCTTGCCCTGGCGGCGCCGGCCCGAGACGACGCCGAGCGTGGCGCCCGGCTGGTCGTCGGTCGCGAACCTCGTCAGCGCCGCCCATTCGCGGTCGCGGTCGAACATGTCGGCAGGCTTACGCATCCACCCTCACCAAGAGAAGCGCAGTTCTGATAACTATACTTCTCTCGGTTTCCGCAGGTCTTCCTCACGCACCCCCGCCAAGGGCGTCGTCACTCCCGACCGGCGGGAACCGTGTCCGTTCCCCGTCCCTCCGCGCCGTCTTGGTGATCGGTCACGGTGGCCGGGATACTGCCGGGATGTTCACCGAGAGCCTCGTGGCCGTGTCCGCGGACCCCGTGGTCGAGCTGTTCACCGCGCGGACCCCGGGTCCCGCCGATCGCACCCTGCTGGTGGTCCACGGAGGGCCGGACTGGGACCACACGTACCTGCGCGAGCCCCTGGGCGCACTCGCCGGGCGGCACCGGGTCGTCCTGCCCGACCTGCGGGGCTGCGGGCGCTCCACGCGGGGCATGGACGACGGGCACTACACCCCCGACGCCGTCGCCGGCGACCTGGTCGCCCTGCTGGACGCGCTCGGCTGCCCCCGCGCCGACGTGCTGGGGTTCTCCTACGGCGGGCTGCTCGCGCAGCGGCTGGCGCTCGCCGCACCCGGGCGGGTGCGGAGGCTGGTGATCGCCTCCAGTAGCGTCCCGCCGGTCCCTCCGGACGCCTTCGCGGGGTGGCGCGAACGGGAGGAACGGCTCGCCGCGGAGGCCGACGTGTGGTCCGACCCCGAACTGTCCGGACCGGAACTCACCCGCGCGGCGGCGGTCGCCTCCGCGGCGACGGACGTCTGGCGCCCGGAGGCACTGCCGGGCTACCTCGGCCGCCTGGCGGAGGTGCGTTTCTCGGCGGAGTGGATGCGCCCCTGGCGGGCCGGCGTCCTGCCGTCCGCCCGTCCCGACGACGCCGTACGGCGGCTGCGCGACCTCGGCGTCCCGGTGCTCCTGCTGCACGGCAGGCAGGACATGACGTTCCCCGCGGTCCTGGCGGAGGAGGCGGCGGCGGTGATGCCGGCCGCCCGCGCCGTGGTGATCGAGGAGGCAGGGCACATGGCCCACGTCGACCAGCCCGATCGCTGGCTCGACGCCCTCACCGGCTTCCTGTCCTGACCACTCCCTCGCCGGAGACCGGGCCGTCCTCCCGGGCGGCCCGGTGATCCGGCGTCACGTCTTGTGGCGTGACGTCCGCATGCCGATCCCGATCTCCGCCAACCCGCAGAGCAGCAGGATGACCCCGATGATGACGTTGCTGACGATGACGGACGCGGGAGCCGTGTGCGGGGACACCACCCACGGGGCGATGATCGTCCACAGGCCGATGATGGGCGTCACCCAGGCGACCCCGCGCGTGCGGCCGTAGGCGGAGGTGAACCCGACCGCCAGCGCCGCCACGGCGAGACCCGTGACGAGGTTGTTGATGGTGATCGTGCTACGGCCGTTGAAGCCGACGATCCACGGTGAGATGGCCAGGTAGAGACCGGCCAGGAAGGTCAGCCCACCGACGACTTGTGCGAGCGGTGTCTGGGTCGCGCGGTCGTAACGAGCACGCATCTCGGCTATGTCGGGATGCTGCTCCATTCCCAGTGGCGAATGTGTCATGGTTCCCGCCACCCTTCTTCAGGCTGGTATTCCACCACTTAATCCGTATCCACTCCGTGGGCGACGACTCACGCAGGATGCAATGGTTGGACAAAACCCGGTTCTGTTTATGCGAATGTCCCGGCGTGGCGTGCTCCGGTGGGAGCGGTACGGCGTGCCGGGATCCCCGCGGCCGCCTCCGGCTTCGGCCCCTCGATCCCGTACGCTCCCGGACCTCCCGGACCTCGTGGACCGGCCTTGGACCTCGTGGACGCCTCGATCCCGTATGAGCCCGTCCTCTCCGGGTATCGAGAACCGGCGAGGTGATGAGACATGACCAAGGAGAGTCCCAGGACCGTGGTCGTCACCGGCGCGAGCGCCGGTGTCGGCCGGGCTGCGGCCCGCGCCTTCGGCGCCCGGGGAGACTCGGTGGCGCTGCTCGCCCGCGGCGAGAAGGGGTTGGAGGCCGCCGCCGAGGAGGTTCGGGCGGCCGGCGGGCAGGCGCTGCCGATATCCGTGGACGTCGCCGACCACCGTCAGGTGGAGGAGGCGGCCCGGCGCGTGGAGGAGGAGCTCGGCCCGATCGACGTGTGGGTGAACGTGGCGTTCAGCACGGTCTTCGCCCCGGTCACCGAGATCGAGCCCGAGGAGTACCGGCGGGTGACCGAGGTCACCTACCTCGGCTACGTGTACGGCACGAAGGCCGCGCTGGACCGCATGCTGCCCCGCGGCGAGGGCGCCATCGTCCAGGTGGGCTCCGCGCTGGCCTACCGGGCGATCCCGCTGCAGTCGGGGTACTGCGCCGCCAAGCACGCCATCAAGGGGTTCACCGAGTCCCTGCGCTGCGAGCTGATGCATGACAGGAGCGGCGTGCGGGTCACGATGGTGCAGCTGCCGGCGCTCAACACCCCGCAGTTCGACTGGGTGCTGTCCCGCCTGCCGAACCGCCCGCAGCCGGTGCCGCCCATCTACCAGCCGGAGGTCGCGGCGCGGGCCATCGTGTTCGCCGCCGACCACCCCGAGCGCAAGGAGTTCTGGGTGGGGGCCATGACGGCCGCCACGTTGCTGGCCGACCGGGTGGCGCCCGCCCTGCTCGACAGGTACCTCGCCAGGACGGGCTTCTCCTCCCAGCAGACGCCGGAGCACCGGAGGGCCGGACGCCCGGCCAACCTGTGGGAGCCCGCGGACGACGAGAGCGGAAAGGACTACGGCGCGCACGGGCGCTTCGACTCCCGCTCGCACTCCCGCAGCCCCCAGGTCTGGGTCTCCGAGCACCGCCGCCTGGTGACCGCCGCCGGAGCCGCGGCGGGCCTGGCCGGCCTGACCTGGCTCGCCCGGCGCGCCGGGGCCGGGTGAGCCGGAACCGCGCGGAGCCGCGGCCCTCCCGGAGGGGGCCGCGGCCGGCGACCACCGTCTACGCAGTCCAGGAGCATCCCATGAACGACGACCCGCGGCGCGACCGCGACGAGACTCCGTACGACCCCGGGGACGCGCCGCACGGTTCCGGGGACACGTCACGCGCCCTCGACGGCACGCCGGACGGTCCCCGGGACACGCCGGACGCCTCCGGGGAAACGCCGCCGGCCCTCAGGCCGGTGCCGCGCAGCGAACCGAGGCCCGTCTCCGGCCGGGGACGCCCGCACGGCCGCCCGATCTCCTGGGTGTTCGTCGGCGCCTTCCTGGTCTTCTTCGCGGCCGGCGGCCTCGCCCTGGTCATCGGGAACATGCCGCTGTTCTGGGGCTGCCTCGCCGCGGTGATCCTCATGATCCCGGTCGGCAGGGCCATCAGGATCATGGACGACACGATGGGCTGGACCCACGCCAGGGCCGACCGCCATCAGAAGCGGGCCAGGGAGCGGTAGGGACCGCGGCCCGGGGCGCGGCCGGGTTCCGGAGCGGCCGTCACGGTCCGGCGCCGCGGAGCCCGGCCGGGCACGGCACCGCGCCGTGATACCCGGCCCGTCACGGTCCGGGCCGCCTGGTCACGATCCGGGCCGGCCGGTCAGAAGCCCGCATCCGGCGGCCAGCGGCCGGCCAGCGCCTCCCGTACCGACCGGGCCAGGGCGCCCATCCGCGCCGCCTCCTCGCGGTCGTACCCCTGGGTGTCGGCGGTGGTGCACAGCCGGACGAGCTGGTCGGCGACGGCCCGGTGGTGCTCGGGCCGGTGGGTGGACCAGGCGACCTCGCGCAGCATCGTGAACAGCCGCGCCAGCACCTCGGGGTCGCCGGTGCCGTAGCGGCGGGGCTGGGTGATCGCCAGGTCGAGGAGCATGGGGAACCCCGGGCGCCGGAGCACGACACGCACCCGGCCGGAGTCGTCCCGCAGCAGGCGGGGGCCCAGGTCACGGCGGGCCAGGTCGCACACCAGCGCGGCGACGTGGCCGAGGGCGTGGACCGCGGTGGTCGGGTCGTTGATCCCCGGTGACAGCGCCTTGAGCGCGACGTCGACGATCTGCCGCAGCCCGAACGCGACGTCCTGGGCCGCGGTGCGCTCGTAGCCGGTTCCGACCGCCTCCGCGACGCGTCCGGACAGCGCCCCGACGGTCTCCGGATCCAGCGCCGCGCCCTCGTCGAGGGGACGTGCCGCCGCGATCGGGATGCCGGCGACCACGGAGTCGCCGGGAAAGTGCCGGAGAAGCACCACGGCGCCGGCGTCGACCGCGGCGGCCAGGAGCTCCTCCTCGTCGACGGAGGTCAGGAAACCCGACGACCGGGCGCACAACGGCACCGTCTGGTCCGTGCGCATCGGCGGGACGCCGGACGGGACCGTCGTCCCCTCGTCCTCTCCCCCGTCCTCCTCCGGCAGGTTGCGTGCGATCGTCGCGTCGGCCTCCGCGTGCACCACGCGCAGCAGCGACTCCACCCGGATCTGCCGGGCCAGGTGAGCCAGGAAGGCCACCAGCGCGATCACGCCGGCCAGCGCGAGCAGGTACGCCACGGTCACCGACAGCTGGGGCACGAACGCCGACCGGTCCTCCGCGGACGCGCGAACCGTGCGCAGCACGGTCAGCGAGTAGACGAACGTGGCCAGCAGCAGCGCCAGCGCGACGTGGACGAACCGGTCCTGGACGAAGGTCCGCAGCAGGCGCGGGGAGTACTGACTGCTGGCCAGTTGCAGCGTGACCACGGTCAGGGAGAACGTCAGCGACGTCACGGTGATCAGTGAACCCGCGATCGCCGACAGCACCGTGCGTGCCGCCTCCGGCCCGCCGGTGAACAGGTAGGCCGTCATCCAGGGAGGCAGTTCGTCGTCGAGGCGGGCGTCGAGGCGGGGCAGCACCACCCCGAGCACGGCCGCCAGGGCCACTCCCGCGACGGGGATCGGCCACAGCCGGGTGCGCCACGCGTCGGCGCGCACCCCCCACCACCGCCTCAGCCTCCCCGCCAGATCCATGGAGAGCCTCCGATCCGTGCCGGGCCGTCGCGCCCGCCCCGGGGACGGGCCCGCGATTTCCAGCATCTCAGAAGCGGCCCGCGGCCTCCCCGCCAGATCCATGGAGGGCCTCCGATCCGCGCCGGAGCGCGAGCCCGCCCGCCGCCTCAGGCGTCCAAGGCCGGAAGGACGACGTCCTCCATGACGGCCAGGGGCAGCGCGCCCTGCTCCGCGCCGTTGTAGTCGCCCGCGGTGACGGCCACGACGAGGTCGAGCCGGGGGACGACGAAGATCCGCTGCCCGCCGTTGCCCATGGCCGAGACCGCCCCGTCCGGGGCGACGTACCAGAGGTAGCCGTAGGAGGTCCCCTCCCAGGCCGGCACCCGCGGACGCAGCATCTCCCCGAGCCACTCGGGGACGACCTCGCGGCGGAGCACGGCCTGGCCGATCCTGGCCATGCCGCGCGGGGTCAGCCGCAGGCCGGAGGCCGCCGAGGCGACCCCGTCCGCACCCGTCATCCATTCGAAGGGACCGACGCCGAGCGGCTCGAAGAGCGCGGTGCGGGCGAAGTCCGCGAGCGGGCGCCCGGTCCCCCGGGCGATGAGCGCGCCGACCAGGGCGGCGGCGCCGCCGCTGTAGCCCCACCGCAGGCCCGGCTCCTCGACGACCGGTCTCTCCAGCACGAAGCGGATCCGGTCGGGCGCCAGCTCCATCCCGATCTCGTCGTTCTCCGGAGAGGTGTACGGCGCGCTCTCGTCCCACCGCAGGCCGAGGGACATCGTGAGCGCGTGCCCGACGGTCAGCCGGGCGCGGCGGGGGTCGGCGGCCAGGTCGGGATACTCGGGGAACCCCGCCAGGAGCGGCTCGCCGGGGCCGGGGACCAGGCCGTCGGCCAGGGCGAGGCCGTACAGCAGCCCGACGACGCTCTTGGTGACCGAGCGGACGTCGTGCAGGGTCTCCGGCCCGAAGTCGACCGTGCCGAGCGGGGTGTTCCAGGAGACGTCGGGGCCGCTGCCGTAGTGCTCCAGCACCAGGGCGCCGTGGCGGACCACCACCACGCCGTGCGGGCCAGGCGGATGTTTCCGGGCCAGGGCATCGAACCGGTCGGCCATATCGGGGGCGAAACCCGCCTCCCCTGGGTCGGTCTGCCGCCACATGCGAATCTCCTCCGTCTCACCCTGATGCGACGGCCACGAAGCCTCCCACAGCGGGTCGCTGATTTTCCAGCCTGTTTCCCGGCGAGGGGTTCGCGGTGCCGTCCGGCCGCCGGAGCGCCGGGCCGGCCGCCGTGCCCGCGACGGCGCGTGGACGCCGGGCTCCCGGCCGCTAGACGCCGCCGCGCAGGTCGGCCAGGCGGCCGGCGGAGTGGCGGACGTCCTCGAACCGCACGGTGCAGCCCTCCCCCGTCGGGGACTGGGCCTGGAAGCCGACCTCGGGGTCGCCGTCCAGCGCGAAGTAGCGGATCAGCTGCCAGAAGTCCGAGCCCACGGCGACGTGGAAGGCGTAGGCGGAGCCGAGCCGGGAGATCCGCAGCCGGACGTCGTCGCCCTCGACGGTGAACGCGTTGCAGTCGTCGGACACCCCCCGGTTCACCACGGTGACGACCGTGGGCCTGCCCTGCGGGGAGAGCTCCAGGCAGAACTTCGCCCAGTGGTCCGGGCCCGCGTACAGCAGCATCACGCCCGCGTCGTAGGTGGACAGCAGGTCGAGCCGGACGCGGGCGCCGAGGGTGAAGTCTCCGTCGAGGCGGCCGACCAGCGCGGGGGCGTCGTCGAAGCGGCCGGGGCCGCCGGGGTCGCAGAACAGGTCCGTCTTCGGCCCCGCGGTGATGGAAAGGGCGTCCTCTCCCACCACCTCGTAGGCGACCGGCTCGTGCAGCCAGTGCATGGGGGCGGGGAAGGCGGGCAGGACGACGGGTTCCGTCATCGGATCTCCTCGGGGGTACGGGTTCTCGGCCAAGCCCTTCGATCTTCGGAACACGCCCAGTCTGTCACGGGAGCGCTCCCACGAGGGGGTCGTCGGCGGGCGGGGCGCGCTCAGCCCACCCGGTCGAGGAACGCGAGGACGCGCCGCCAGGCGTCGGCGCACGCGCCGGCGTGCTCGTCGTCCCTGACGTCGAAGAACCCGTGCGGGGCGCCGGGGTAGACGACGAACTCGTGCTCCACCCCGGCGGCGGTGAGGGCGTCGCCGAACTCCTTCACCGCGCTCTCCGGGATGCCCTCGTCGGCCCCGCCGAACAGGCCCAGAACCGGGGCGGACAGGTCGGCGGCGTGCTGGGCGGGCCCGGGACCGTACGGGCCGGCGATGCCGGGGTGGCCGTAGAAGCCGACCACCCCGGCCAGGCCGAAGCGCGGCTCGGAGGCGAAGAAGGCCAGCCGCCCGCCCATGCAGAAGCCCAGGGCCGCCTGGGCGCCGCCGTACTCCCGCAACCGGCCGAGGGCGGCGGTCATGTCGTCCTGCTGCCGGGACCGGGTGAGCGCGGCATAGTCCTCCATGCGGGGGAAGCCGTCGCCCCGGCCCTCGGTGGAGGGGCCCGCGGTGCGGCCGAAGTGGTCGTAGGCGATCGCGGGGTGGCCGTGCTCGGCGAGCCGTACGGCCAGGCGCTCGTAGAAGGGCGCCAGCCCCCGGTTGTCGGGGATCACCACCACCCCGGCTCCCGCCGGCCGCTCGGGGACGGCCAGGTAGGCGGCGAGGCGGGTGCCGTCGGCGGAGGTCAGGGTCAGCGGGCCGGAGGTGACGGGCGTGCCGGTGGAGGCGACCGGCGGGGTGGCGTCAGCGTCGTAACACACGGGCGTGTCCTTTCGATGGATGCCGTGGATGCCGGGGGGATACCGGGGGATACCGGGATGACGCGAAAGTAGCAAAGTCAGATTGATAAAGCTAACCTTGGCATCATGATGGACGACACCCCGGCGGATTCCGGCCGGCCGGATCACACGGCGCGCGACCTCAGGATCGCCGTCGGCCGCATCGCCCGCCGGATCAGGCAGCTGTACGGCGTCGCCGACAGCGCGAGCGACCTCACCTTCACCGAGCTGGCCGTGCTGTCCCGGCTGCACCGCCTGGGTCCCTCGACCTCCGCCGAGCTGGCCGACTCCGAGCAGGTCACCCCCCAGGCGATCGGCACGACGCTCGGCGCGCTGGCCAGGCGTGGCCTGATCGCCCGCGAGCCCGACCCGCGGGACGGCCGGAAGGTCGTCAGCCGGCTCACCGAGGCCGGGACGCGCGCCCACGACGGCCGGACCCAGGCCGTCACCGAACGGCTGGAGCGCGCGCTCGGCGACGCCCTGGACGACCGGGAACGGCGCCTGCTCGCCGAGGCGCTCCCCCTGCTGGAACGCGTCGCCGACCGCCTCTGACCACCGGCCGCCGGTCCTCCGGGATCAGGAACAGGCCGGGATCCGGGGAGAAGCGCGACCGGCCCCCCCGGGATCAGGAACGGTCCCGGATCCGGGGAAAGGCACGGCCGGCCCCCGATCAGGAGTAGGACGCCACCATTCCGGCCACCATCCCCGCCACCGCGACGGACGTCAGGAGCGCCCCGAAGATCACCGCGCCCCGGCGGCCCCGCCGTATCCGCAGGGCGTGGAGCGCCACGTAGGGGAGGAAGGCGAGCACACCGGCGCCGAGGAAGGGCATGGTCAGCGCGGCCAGCAGGCCCGCGGTCCCGGTCGGGACCGCGCGGTCGCGCCCGGGGGCGAGCCGGGCGCGCCTGACGTCCCCGGCGGTGGAGTCGGGCGAGGCCGTCACCGCGATCGCCGCGCCGCCGCCGTCGGGCGTGAACCTCCCCCGGCAGTCGTAGCGCCCCTCCCCCAGCGGCACGCAGGAGACGACGGTGAGCGTGCCCGGCGTGCCGGTCCGGCCTGTCGCCAGTTCCAGGTCGTCCACGGCGAAGACGAAGGGCATCAGGCCCAGGGCGAGCCAGCAGACCAGGAGCACGGTCATGCCGACGGGTCCGGGGGTGCGCCCGGGACCCGGGGCCGGTCCGGGCTCCATGGCGTCGAGGAGGTTTTCCAGCGCGTCGTTCATGGAACGGAAAGGTGCACCCTGCCGCTTGCGGATCACCTGCCTCCGGCTTGCGGCGGGCCGCCCTCCGGCTCGTTCCCGGCGCGCGTCCTCCCCGTGCGAGTCCCGCCACGCGTCCTCCACGCGTCCTTCGCGAGTCCCGCCGCGCGTCCTCCACGCGGCGGGACTCCGGGGGCGGGCGGTCGTGGCGGCCCGCCCTCCGGCTCACGCCTGGCGGCGGGCCTCCCGCTCCTTGGCCTCGGCCTCGTCCATCTGGGCGGCCTCCTCCGGGGTGGGGGCGGTCCCGCCGAGGTGCCTGGGCTGCCACCAGACGCCCTGGGGCTGCTCGGGGTAGTTCCGCTGGGCCCGGTCGAGCAGCTCGGTCATGCGGGTGCGCAGGTCGGCGGTGGCGGCGTCGTAGTCGTCACCGCGCTTGGGATGCATCGACTCGCCGACCAGGATGGTCACCGGGACGTGCCGCTGGAGGAGCTTCTTGGGGCGGCCCTTGGTCCACAGCCGCTGCGTGCCCCACAGGGCGACCGGGATCACCGGCACCCCGGCGGCCACGGCCATCCGGATCGCGCCGTTCTTGATGTCCTTGACGGTGAACGACCGGCTGATCGTGGCCTCGGCGAACACGCCGACGACCTCGCCCGCCTTGAGCGCCTTCATGGCCGCCCCGAACGCCGAGGCGCCCGCCGCGCGGTCCACCGGGATGTGGTGCATGCCGCGCATCAGCGGGCCGGAGATCCTGTGGTCGAAGACCTCCTTCTTGGCCATGAACCGGACCAGCCGCTTGGCCGGCAGGGCGGCGAAGCCGGCGAAGATGAAGTCCAGATAACTGATGTGGTTACTGACCAGCACCGCGCCCCCGGTCCTCGGTATCCGCTCGGCGCCCTCGACGCGGATCTTCAAATCCAGCGCGCGGAACATGGTCCGCGCGGCCCCGATGACCGGGGGATACACGATCTCAGCCATGGCTGAACCGTACCTCAGCTTCCCCGCTCACCGGCCTGCCCCGGTCCCGCGACGGGGTGGGACCGGGGCAGGCCGAAGGACCGCGGCGGACCGGGGACCCGCGACGGGCCGGGGACCCCGTGGCGGACCGGGGACCCCGTGGCGGACCGGGGACCCCGTGGCGGACCGGGAGAACCCGTGGCGGACCCGGGGGCCCGCCTCAGTGGCCGCGGAACGCCTCCTCCAGCCACCACGAGCCGCGCGCCCGGGTGACACGGGCGTGGACCAGCAGCGGCCGCTCCCGCGGGCCGTCCAGCCACCGGGCCACCGCCGCGAGGTCTCCGGGGGCTTGTACGGTGACCGCCTCGAAGCCGAAACCCCGGGCGATGCCGGCGATGTCGGTCGGCGGGAAGACCACGGTGTCCAGGGG
The DNA here is from genome assembly GCF_042873875.1 of Streptosporangium sp. NPDC004379. Lineage (NCBI taxonomy): Bacteria > Bacillati > Actinomycetota > Actinomycetes > Streptosporangiales > Streptosporangiaceae > Streptosporangium > Streptosporangium sp. NPDC004379. The sequence continues at coordinate 49,571 of NZ_JBIAMC010000014.1, read as the reverse complement.
ATGGCCGTCCGGTCCGAAATGGTGCACCTCGGCGCCGTACGCCTCGTCGTCGTAGACCACGACCACCATGCGCAGGCCGAGCCGTACGACCGTCTCCAGCTCGGAGACGCCCATCAGCGCGCCGCCGTCGCCGAGCGCCGCCACCGCCAGCCGGTCCGGCCGGGCGAGGGCCGCACCGATCGCGGTCGCCAGGCCGAGGCCGATCGACTGGAACGCCTGGGTGAAGCAGAAGCCCCCTTCGTCCGGGACGTCCATGAACATCGCCGGATATCCCATGAAATTTCCGGAATCGGGGCAGACGACGCGCTCGACGGGCAGCAGGTCGTCGAGCGCGATCGTCAGGGTCCGGGGGTCGATGCGGCCGTCGCCGCTCTCGTCGGCGTACGGGACGTCCCGCCAGCGGACCTCCCGGGCGATCCGCAGCGCCAGCGCCTCCGACCGGTACCCCGCCCTGCCCGGCACGGCGCGCGTCCCGGGCTCCCGCCGTACGGCACGCGGCCCCGCCCCTTCCGGCACGGCGCGCGTCCCGCCGGGTTCTCCGTCCGCCACGACGGGCGCGGGGCGGGCCCCGGCCCCGTCGGCGAGCAGGTCCGCGACGGCCCGCGCGGTGCGGGCGACGTCGCCGGTCACCCCGAGGCGGACCGGGCGGTGCGCGCCCAGGGCGTCGGGATCCAGGTCCACCTGGACGACCACGGTGTCCGGGCCGACGAGCGCGCCGTGCCGGGTGGTCCACATGTTCAGGGCGCATCCCCAGCCGACGATCACGTCGGCGTCGCGGATCAGTTCGGCGGTCAGGGGTGAGGCGAAGCCGCCGCTGACGTCCAGGTCCCACGGGCTGCCCCGGAACAGACCCTTGGCGACGGCGGAGGTGGCGAGCAGCGCACCGGCCCGCTCGGCGAGCTCCTCCAGCTCGCGCCGGGCCGTACGGGCTCCCCGGCCGGCCACGAACACCGGCCGCCGCGCGCCCGCGAGGATCTCCGCCAGCCGGGCGGCCGCCTCCGGGTCGGGTCCGGCCGGGAGCGGGCGCGCCCCGCCGGTGAGACCGGCGGACCCGGCGAGACCGGCGGATCGGACGGAATCAGCGGATCGAGTGGAACCGGCGGTCCCGGAGCCGCCGGTCTCCCCGTCCCCCACCCCGGGCAGACCGGAGACGGTCAGCGCCTGTACCTCCAGCGGCAGGCCGAGCAGGACGGTGCGGCGCCCGTCGCGGGCGGCGCGGAACGCCTCGGCCGTCAGGGCCGCGGCGTCCGCGGCGGAGCCGACCCGCATCGGGACGGCTCCGACCGCCGCCGCCAGCGCGGCCTGGTCCACGAAGAAGTTGGACCGCGGGGCGGTCACCTCACCGGCCAGCACGACGAGCGGCGTCCGGCTCTTGGCCGCCTCGGCGACGCCGGTCAGCGCGTTGGTCAGCCCCGGCCCCTGGTGGACGCTGAGCACGCCGACCCGGCCCGTCATCCGCGCGTGGGCGTCGGCCATGGTCGCCGCCCCGCCCTCGTGGCGCGCGGCGACGAACCGCACGCCGTGCGCGACCAGCGCGTTGGTCACGTGGAAGTTGCCACTGCCGACCACCCCGAACGCGGTGTCCACGCCCAGGGAGGCGAGGACCGCGCCGACGGTCTCCGCGACGGTCCCGCCGCCGCTCACCGCTCGACCAGGGCCAGCACCCGCACCGGGCTGCCCGAGCCGCCGACGATGGGCAGCGGCGGGGCGACGACCACCGCGCCGGTGACCGGGAGCCGGTCGAGGTTGCGGAGCTGGGTCAGGCCGTACTTGCCCGCGCCCAGCAGGAACGAGTGGCACGGGAAGGGCGGGTCGAAGCCGTGCGCCGCGCCCGCGTCGGTGCCCACGGTCTCCACGCCGATCCCGGCGATCGGGGTCTCCTCCGCCAGCCACCTGGCGCACTCCACCGACATCCCGGGGCTGTGGGGGCCGGTCTCGTCGGCGTTGAGGAAGCTCTCCTGGTCGTGGGAGCGGGCGTCCCACCCGGTGCGGTAGAGCAGCCACCCGCCGTCGGGCAGCGGCCCGTTCTCCTTCTGCCACGCCTCTATGTGGCCGATCTCCAGCAGGAAGTCGGGGTTCCCGGCCGCCTCGCCCGCGACGTCCAGCACGACGGCGGGGGCGACGAGCCGTTCCGGCGGCACCTGGGAGACGTCCTCGCCGTCCTTGCCGGTCGCCCAGTGGACGGGCGCGTCGAAGTGCGTTCCGACGTGCTCGCCCGTGGTGAAGTCGTTCCAGTACCAGGCGGGACCGCGGTCGTCGTAGCGGCTGATCTCCTTCAGCGTGAACGGGACCGTGTTCGCGAACGGCTCCGGCAGCCGCAGGATCGGCGTCTCGGACGACAGCGGCGCGGTCAGGTCGATCACCTCTATCCCGCCGTTACGGATGCTCTCCACCAGGTTCCGCAGCACCGACATGACGCCTCCGAGGTCGGGAGATGGCCTGGTCGGATCCTCCTACACGCCGGAGGCCTCCGCCATCCCTCCGCGCCGTGTCGTCCCCGGCCCGGGGCGGCCGTTCAGAGATAGGCGTCGAGGGCGAGCTTGGCCGCGACGAGCAGGCCGCAGACGGCGGCGACGACGCGCAGGGACGCGCCGGGGAGCCGCCGCGCGATCACCGGGCCGATCCGCCCGCCGACCAGGAACCCCGCGGCCAGCGGGACCGCCGCCGACCACTGCACCGGCCCGAAGACCGCGAAGCCGAGAGCGGCGACGGCGTTGGCGAAGGAGGACACGACGTTCTTCACGGCGTTGACCCGGACCGGCGACTGGTCGAGCACGGCGGTGAGCACCGCGAACATGACGATCCCGCCGGCCGCGCCGAAGTAGCCGATGTAGGTGGCGACCGCGAACAGCGCGGCCCGGACCGGCCAGCGCTCCCCCGCCTCCGCGTCGCGGGACACGCCGTACGGCGGGCCGCCCGCGGGACCGCCCGCGTCGCCCGGTGACGCGCCGACTGGACCGGCGAGCGGGTCATCGGACGGGCTGTCGGGAGAACCGCCGGGAGGGCCGCCCGCCGTACCGGGGCGGGTGGCGGCGGCCAGGCCGGGCAGCCGGGGCGGGCGGATCAGCGTCAGCGAGGCGACCGCGACCAGCCACGGCACGATCGCCTCGAACGTCCGCGACGGCGTGAGCAGCAGCAGGGCCGCACCCGTGGCGCCGCCGAGCGCCGTCACCCAGCCCATGCGCAGCACCAGCCCGCCCTGCCCGGCCAGTTCGGGCCGCGACCCGGCCGCCGCTCCGAGGCCGGTGAAGACCAGGGCGGTCGTGTTGGTGACGTTCGCGGTCAGCGGGGGCAGCCCGAACGCCAGCAGCGCCGGGTAGGAGACGACGGACGCCAGGCTCACCACCGTGCTGACCACCCCGGCCAGCGCCCCGACCCCGGCGAGTCCCAGCGTCTCGATGACGTTCACAAGATTCAACCCAACCACACCGCGTTCCGGCCCCGGACACCGAGGTTTTCCGGTCGCGGCGCTTGCCCTCCCCGCCGAACGGGCAGATCTTCGGGATGTGAAGAAGCTCATCAACAGTGCCGATTCGGTGGTCGCCGACGCGCTGCGCGGGCTCGCCGCCGCGCACCCGGACCTGCGGGTCGATGTGAAGAACCAGTTCGTGACGCGCGCCTCCGGACCACGTCCGGGCAAGGTCGGCCTGGTCTCCGGCGGCGGCTCGGGACACGAGCCGCTGCACGCCGGTTTCGTCGGGTACGGCATGCTCGACGCCGCCTGCCCCGGTGAGGTCTTCACCTCGCCCGTCCCCGACCAGGTGATCGCGGCCAGTACCGCCGTGGACGGCGGGGCCGGGGTGCTGCACATCGTGAAGAACTACACCGGCGACGTCCTGAACTTCGGCATGGCCGCCGAGTTGTGCGCCGACGAGGGCGTGGAGGTCGCGACCGTGGTGGTCGACGACGACGTGGCCGTCCGCGACTCCCTCTACACGGCGGGACGCCGGGGAACCGGCGCCACGGTCTTCGTCGAGAAGATCGCCGGAGCCGCGGCGGAGGAGGGCGCGCCGCTGGCGGAGGTGCGGCGGGTGGCCGAGGAGGTCGACGCGCGCAGCCGGTCGTTCGGCGTCGCGCTGAGCGCCTGCACCACGCCCGCCGCGGGCGTGCCCACCTTCGACCTGGGCGACGACGAGGTCGAGCTGGGCATCGGCATCCACGGGGAGCCCGGCCGCACCCGGTCGGCCATGCGCGGGGCGCGCGAGCTGGTGCGCGTCGCGATGGACGCCCTCCACGAGGACATGCCCCTCGAAGGGGACGTCCTGGTCATGGTGAACGGCATGGGCGGCACCCCGCTGATCGAGTTGTACGTCGCCTTCGCCGAGGTGGCCGCCTACCTGGAGGAGAAGGGCGCGACGCCGTCGCGCAACCTGGTGGGCGACTACGTCACGAGCCTCGACATGCAGGGCTTCTCGGTGACGGCCTGCCTGCTGACGCCGGAGCTGACCCGGCTGTGGGACGCGCCGGTGCAGACGCCTGCGCTGCGGTGGGGCCGCTGACGTGACCGGGCCGGACGACCGCGCGCGTGACACGGGCGGCACGGGGAACGCCGACGGGATGAGCGACACGAACGCCACGGACGACACGACCGGCACGACGGACCCGGTCGGCACGGGGGGCATGAGCGGCCCGGCCGGTATAGGCGGTGCCACCGGTACGGCCGGCGCGACCGGCGGCCTGGACGCCGCCCTCTTCGCCGCGTGGGTCGAGGGGATCGCCGCGGCGGTCCGGGCCGACCGGGACCGGCTGACCGCGCTGGACTCCGCGATCGGCGACGCCGACCACGGGGCCAACCTCGACCGGGGCTTCACCGCGGTCGCCGAGGCACTGGCCGGCGGCCGGCCGGACACCCCGGGGGCGCTGCTGTCCCTGGTGGGCAACACGCTGATCCGCAAGGTCGGCGGGGCGTCCGGGCCGCTGTACGGCATGGCGTTCCGGGAGGCGGGCAAGGCGCTGGGCGACTCCCCCGAGGTCTCCCTCGCCGACCTGGACGAGGCCCTGGCCGCCGGGCTGGCCGGGATCCGGAGGCTGGGATCGGCCGCCGAGGGCGACAAGACCATGGTGGACGCGCTCGCCCCGGCGCTCCGGGCGCTGACGCAGGCCGTACAGGAGGGGCGGGCGCCGGTGGAGGCGGTCGGCGCGGCGGCGGAGGCGGCGGAGGCCGGGGCGCAGGCCACGATCCCGATGCAGGCCCGCAAGGGCCGGGCCAGCTATCTCGGCCCGCGCAGTGTGGGGCACGAGGACCCCGGCGCCGCGTCCACCGCCCTCATCGTCCGGGCGCTGCACGCGGCGGTGTCCCGTACGGCGGGCGACCCGGACGGGCGGTCCGGGTCCGCCGCGGAGGGGACGTCCCGGCGGCCGGCGGAAGACCCGTCCGGTTCACCGTCCCGGCGGGCGGCGGAAGACCCGTCCGGGCCGACGGCGGGAGAACCCTCCCGGCCCGCCCAGGAAGGACCGGTGTGATGGTCGGCGTCGTCCTCGTCTCCCACAGCGGCCCACTGGCCGACGAGCTGGTGCGGCTGGCCCGGCAGATCGGCGGCGCGGACGTGCCGCTGGCCGGGGCCGGCGGCACCGACGACGGCGGTCTCGGCACCAGCCCCGACCTGGTGTCCAGGGCGATCGAGGAGGTGGACCGGGGCGACGGGGTGGTCCTGATCCCGGACCTGGGCAGTTCGGTGCTGACCGCCCGGCTCATGGAGGGTCCCGGCGTGGTGATCGCGGACGTGCCGTTCGTGGAGGGCGCGATCGCGGCGGTCGTCTCGGCGGGCTCCGGCGCCTCGCTGGAGGACGTGGTCGCCGCCGCCGAGGAGGCCAGGACCTTCCGCAAGCTCTGAGGGGACCGGCGCGGCCCGGTCGCGGTGGTTCCGGACCGCGCCGGGACGCCGGGCGCGGTGACCGGTGGAGGCGGCCCGGCCCGCCCGCCGTACCGGACCGCCGTACGGATCGTCAGCGGACGAAGTCGCGTACCTGCTGGGAGACCGACCAGGAGAGCAGCAGGGACAGGTGGCCGATGCAGCCGACGTTGACGTTGGTCGCGCCGTCCAGCTTCACGCTGTCGTCGGGGTTGATGATCTCGTCGCACCACGACCGGAACGCGCCGTAGTGGACCGCGCCGGGCGTCTCGTCGCCCTCGTTGAGCCGGTCCAGGAAGGACGAGTGGTAGTTCATCTCCGCGCAGGAGACGATCAGCAGGTCGCAGAGGTAGGAGGCGTTGGTGCCGTGGTTGGGGCCGCCGACGGACACCCAGTCGTCGACGGCGTCGACGCCGCCGAGGAACTTGAGGTACCAGCGCGATGACAGGCCGCCCATCGAGTGGGTGACGATGTCCACCTTCTGGGCGCCCGTCCGGCCGCGGACCTGGTTCACGAAGTCCGCGAGCTGGTTCGCGGTGGTGACGTTGGACTGCGCCGAGTTGTAGCCCCAGGCGAACAGCCGGTCGGCGGGCCAGCCGTCCCGCTGGAAGTCGCCCCTCATGACGTCCCAGTTCCAGGCGGCCCCCGCCCAGCCGTGCACGAAGATGACGGGGTCGGGGGCGGCCGCCTGGGCCGGGGCGGGGACGAACGGGACGATCATCGCCAGTCCCGCCACCAGGGCGAGCCACAGCCGTCGTCGCATGGGCTTCTCCTCCTTCGTACGGCCCGCCGAACACGGCGGCGCCGACGAAAGAGTCCGTCGACGGCGGCTCCGGGGCACCGGTGACATCACCGGTCTTCTCCGAACCGGTGATCTCACCGGGGGACCCGTTGGCCGTCCCCTATTCACACGGATGTGACTGGCAAGTAACTTATGGGGTGTGACGGCCATCACACCCCCCGATCTGCACGGCCGCGAACGAGAACGGGCCGACCTCGACGCCCTGGTCCGGGCCGCGGCCGCCTCACGCAGCGGCGTGCGGGTGCTGGTCGGCGAGCCCGGGGCCGGGAAGACCGCGCTGCTCGACTACGCCGCCACCCGCGCCGGGGGCTTCACCGTGCTGGCGGCCCGGGGGGTGCCGTCGGAGTCACGGCTGCCCTTCGCCGCGCTGCACCGGCTCGTCCGCCCGCTGACCCCGCTGGTCGACGGGCTCCCCGAGCCGCAGCGCCGGGCCCTGGCGGTCGCGCTCGGCCGGGCCGAGGGCCCCGCGCCGGACCGGTTCCTGATCTCGGTGGCGGTGCTCAGCCTGCTGTCGGAGGCGGCCGAGCGCGGCCCCGTCCTCGCCGTGGCGGACGACGCGCACTGGATGGACGCCCCCTCCCTCGACGCCCTCGCCTTCGCCGCGGCCCGGCTGGAGGCGGAGGGGGTGGCGCTGCTGGCGGCCCGCCGCCCCGACCACCCCCCGGTGTTCCAGGGGCTGCCGACGGCACAGGTCGGCGGGCTGGAGGCGGAGGCGGCCGGCCGGCTCGTCCGCGAGCGCGCCCGGGGACCGGTCGGCGAGGCGGTGTGCGCCCGGCTGGTCGCGCACACCGGCGGCAATCCCCTGGCGCTGCGGGAGATCGTCGACGGACTCACCCCCGACCAGCTCGCCGGCCGTACGGCCCTCCCCCGGCCGCTGCCGGTCGGCCCCGGCCTGGAGCGCGCCTACCTCGACCGGGTCGCGGCGCTCCCGGAGGACACGCGGACGCTGCTGCTGCTCGCCGCGGTGGAGTCGGAGATCGACGCGGCGACCCTGGTCCGCGCCGCCGCCCACGCCCGGATCGACGTCTCGGCGATCGAGGCGGCGGAGGCGGCGGGGCTGGTCCAGCTCTCGGAGGCGGGCGTGCGCTTCCGGCACCCGCTCATGCGCTCGGCCGTCCACCAGGGGGCGGGCCTGACCCGCAGGCGGTGGGCGCACCAGGTGCTGGCCGAGACCTCCGGGCCGCCGGACCGGCGCTCCTGGCACCGGGCCGCCGCCGCGCTCGAACCCGACGCCGGCCTGGCCGCCGAACTGGAGGCGACCGCCGTACGGGCGCGGGTGCGCAGCGGCTACGCGGCCGCGGCCGTCGCCCTGGAGCGGGCCGCGGAGCTGACCCCGGCCGCCGCCCAGCGCGGGCGGCGCCTCGTCGCGGCGGCGTGGGACCGCTGGCAGGCCGGGCACACCGACCTCGCGGTCCACCTGCTGGACCGCGCCGGCCGGCCGACCGGCGCCGACGCCGACGCCGGTTCCGCGCGTCCGTCCGGCGACGACCCCGGCCTCCCGGCCCCGGAGAGGACCGGAGACACCGCCCCGGAGAGGGCGGCGGGCCCCGGTGAGCCGGAGGAGACCGGGGATCCCGACGAGATCGCCTTCCTGTCCGGGGTCATCGGCCTGCGGGTCGGAGCCACCGGGACCGCCTACGAGTCACTGCTGTCGGCCGCGCGCCTGCCCGACCCCGCGCGGGCCCTGCGCGCCCTGATGGGCGCCGCCGAGGCCGCCTCCTACGCCGGTGACCTCGTACGGCTGGCCACCGCGGCCCGCCGGGCGGGCTCCCTGGGCGACACGCCGGGCACGCGTGCCGCGCTGATGCGCGCCTACCTGGCCGCGCTGGCCGAGGCCGCCTCCGGCGACCTCCCGCGGGCCGTCGGACCGCTGCGCCAGGTGGTGGACGCGGCCGGACTCGTCGCCGACCCCGACGCCCTGGGATGGGCCGGCACGGCGGCGCTCATGCTGGGCGACGACGAGGCCGCGCACGCGCTCTCCTCCCGCGCGGTGGCACTCGCCCGCGCCCGCGGCGCGGTGACCGCGGTCCCGCAGGCCCTGGAACTGCTCGTCTACAGCGAGCTGTGGACCGGCCGGCTCGGCATGGCCGGAGCCAACGCGCTGGAGGGGCTGCGCCTGGCCACCGACACCGGGCAGCTCAACTGCGTCTGCCACCTGCACGCCCTCCTCGCGCTGCACGCCGCCATCGAGGGCGACGAGCACGCCTGCCGGGAACGGGCGCAGGCCGCGCTGGCCCGCGCCCGCGAGCACCGCATCGGCCTGGCCGCCGCCGTGGCCACCTGGGCGCTGGCATTCAGCGACCTGTCGGCGGGCCGGTACGGCCAGGCCGCACAACGCCTGACGCGGATGAGCCGGGCCGACGCCGGCCTCGGCCACGGGGCCATCACGCTGCTGTCGGCCCCGCACTACGTGGAGGCCGCCGTACGCGACGGCGACCGCGAGCGCGCCGCCCGCGCCCTGGAGGCGTTCCGCACCTGGGCCGAGACCGTCGGCAGCCCGTGGGCGCGGGCCCTGGTGGAGCGGTGCCGGGCGCTGCTGGCCCCGGAGCGCGACGCCGGCGAGCACTACCTGGCGGCCCTGGAACTGCACGCGCGCGGCGAGCGGGACTTCGAACGGGCCCGCACCGCGCTGCTGTACGGCGCGTACCTGCGCCACCGTCGCCACCGTGAGGAGGCGCGCGACCACCTGCGTGAGGCGGCGGAGGTCTTCGAACGGCTCGGCGCCGCGCGCTGGCGGCAGCGGGCCGCGGCCGAGCTGCGGGCCGCCGGTGAGCCGGTGTCCGGGCCGGGCAGCTCCATCGGGGAGGTGCTCACCGCCCAGCAGCTGCAGATCGCCCGCTTCGTCGCCGAGGGGGCGACCAACCGGGAGATCGCGGCGAGGCTGTTCGTCAGCCCCCGCACGGTCGACTACCACGTGCGCAACATCTTCACGAAGCTCGGCATCACCTCCCGCGCCGAACTCATCCGCTCCGCCGCGTCGTCCCTCACCGCCCCGGGCGGCTGACGTCCGAGGTGATTGAGGACCCGAAGCCGGTCAGGAAGCAGGTCAGGCCCCGACGGGAGGCGCTCGCCCGCATCGTCACCATCAGGCGGCGAGTTCGACGCGCAGGTGGTCGCGGAACTCCCGGACCATCACGCTGTCACCGTACGGCTCCAGCCGCCCGGCGAACCGCCGGAGGAGATCGGCCGGACGGGCGGAGGTGAGGGTTCTGGTCATCGGAACGGCGGACCGCGCACTGGCGAGCGCCTGCTCCACCTCACCCATCTCCAGATACGCTTCGGCGGCGTGAATCCGGTTGAGCTGAGCCGATCGAGGAAGACGCTCACCGAAGGCGTTCACAGCCGCCTCCGCCCACTCCGCCGCCCGCCGGTGCTCGCCCAGCAGACGCCAGCAGTTCCCGGCCTCACCGGTCAGTTCTGCCTCCTCGAACCTGTCGGCCCATTCCGGATCGCGGTCGGTGGTCCCCCGCGTGTAGGCGCTCTCGGCCTCGGCGAGCAGGCGCTCCACCCGCCTCGCGGTGTGCCGGTCGGCGGTCTCCGCTTCGCCCGCTTCCAAGGCCGTCGCCCACGCCTCCTTGACGAGGATCAACGCCATGACGCGCGGCGGCGCGTCAGCCCGGCGCGCGGTGTCCGCCGCCGCGCGGGCGAGCCACACCGCCCAGGTGGGCTGCTCCAGGTGGATCGCCTGGCGGGTCAGCGTGGCCAGTACCCACACACCGGTCAGTGGGTCGTTCCCCGCCTTGGCCAGCCGTAGCGCCTGGCCGAAGTGCTGCTGGGCCTCGCCGTGCCGACTGATGTCGAAGGCCGTCCAGCCCGCCAGCCAGCTCATCCCCGCCGCCGCGCTCATCAACTCGGCCCCGGCCTCGTCGTCATACCGCCCGTGCAGCAACGGAGCGACGTTCTCGTTCAGATAGCGCATCACCACCGGGCGGACCAGTCCGGACCCGAATCGGCGGTCCATCTGCACGAACGCCTTGCGAGCCTCGTTGATCCTGGCCACGTCGGCGAGTCCCACGACAGGTCCCGCCCCGAGACGCGCCACCGACGCGACCGGACCACCGTACTGCCACGCCAACAGCCACTCCCCCAGCGCCGAGGGCACGAACGGCAGCGCGGCCAGCAGGTGACGCCGGGACGGGTCCATCTCCAACCTCCACAGATGCGCGGCGGCCTTCACGGTAGCCATCGGCGAGCCGCCCGCGCTGTCGGCGGCCGGACACGATGATGTCGCCGTCAGGGCCCAGCCTTCTATCCACTCCTCCACCCGATGCGGCTCCGCCCCGAACACGGCGGCGATCCTCGCCCGGTAGCAGGCCCGCACCCCCTGCTCACCGCGCTCCCACCGCGCCCACGTCGTGACCGAGACCCCGACCGCCTCGGCCGCCTGCTCCTGGCTCATGCCCAGCCGCCTGCGCGCCCGCGCCAGCTCCGGACGCCCCCCGCACCGCAGCTCCTCAACCACGGACACTCCTTATGAGTAGTTCTTCGACTACTCATTGTGATGGCCGGGGAAGGCCCGCGCCATCGCCCGGACGAGAAACGACCAGCAAGCGACCAGCGCCGACGGCGGAGCCCCCAGATCACCGACGACGAGCAGGTGGCGGCGTTCCCTGCCGCCGTCCCAGGGCGTTTCCTGCTGTCCACGATCATCCGACAGCGAAGGAGTCGTGTCCATGCGGCCAGACGGCAGCATCCCCCCGGGCACCCCCGGCCGCCCCTCACCGTTCCCGCCCTCCCGTCCCGGACCCGGCGAGCCATCACCCGTCGCGGCGGAGGGGAGCCGCGTCCGGGTGCTGGTCCGGGCGCTCCCGCCCGGTTCCGCCTCGCGCCGGGCCCGCGAGGTCGTACGGGAGGTACTCCGGCAGGCCGGCCTGGACGGTGACGCCGTCGCCGACGCCGAACTCGTCGTTGCGGAACTGGCGGCCAACGCCGAGAGGCACGCCCGCCCGCCGTACGAGGTGAGGATCTTCAGCCTGAACGGGGTGCCCGCCTGGTGCGAGGTCGTCGACGGCGACCCCGACGCGCACGAGGTCGCCGTCGTCCTGGGCCTGCTGCGCTTGGTGAAGGAGATCGACGCGCCGCTGCTCGTGGAGAACGGCCGGGGCCTGCTGCTGGTCCACCGCCTCTCCAGCGGCCACTGTCACGTCCACCCAGCCACCGCCTTCACCACCGCCACCCCCGGCAAGGCCGTAGCCTTCGCCCTCCCCACCCTCGCGGGCCCCCGCCTGATGTTTCCGTGAATCCGGTTCAGCCGATCCCGCAGAGGCGGTGCGCTGACTTCGGATGTACCGCGAATCAGCCCGGGCTCGAAGAGGACCGGTATAGGCTCCTGCCTGTTCGGTCCTACCCGAGAGGTGTCGACGCGTGCCGAACCCGTTTCCCTCTCTCAAGGCGCAGCAGATGCTCCGCATCCTCCTCGCCCTCGGTTACAAGGAGATCGCCCGGAGGGGATCACATCGAAAGCTCGCCTGTGAGGGAAGACCGCAGCTGACGTTCGCATTCCATCACGGAGACAGTATCGCTCCGGGGGTGGTCAGGGACATACTGGTCAAGCAGGTAGGGCTGAGCAGGGACGAAGCATTGAAGGTGGCGCAGTGACAGATGATGTCATTCACCTGATCGTCAGGCTGGAGGCGGGTGGCCTTCATCCGTACGCGTCGTCCCCGCAGGCGCCGGGCCTCGTCTACGGTCGCCCGACGATGGAGGAGCTCCACGCCGATCTGCAGGACGTCCTGGGTTTCCATTTCGACCGGCCCGGCCCCTTCGACATCGTGGAGCACCATGAGCGCCACCACGAGGTCGCGGGCGGGGAACTCGTCTTCCGGTTGGCCGCTGACGGGCATGCCCAGGAGCGGAAGGACGTTCAGGCGGCTCTGAGCCGGGCGCTACGTGACCCGCTCCAGGCGGAAGGGCTGGTCTCGGCGCCGGCCAACGCCGTCGGCGAGGTGGTCTACGTCTGCGCGGTCGCGTCCGACACGATCGGCTGGATCCTGGCTCAGCTCGGCCCGGAGGGCGACACCGTGAACATCGCCGTCCAGGTGGCGGACGTCATGGTCATGACGCTGCCCTTCGCCTGCGGCCGGGAGGGGACGGTCTCGCTGGGTGCGAAGCCGTACGCCCTGGACACGCCCCTCTCGGAGGTCGTACGGGATGTCCAGATCGTCACCCCGGCGGCGGTGTCGCCTGGGTCGCGCGTCTGCGCGTAGGCCGTAGACGCCGGCGTGCCGGGCGGCCGCCCACGGCGGGACGGGCCGTCAGCCGAGGGCGCGGTCGAGGTTGACGGCGGCGCTGATCAGGGAGAGGTGGGTGAACGCCTGCGGGAAGTTGCCGAGCTGCTCGCCGGTCATGGCGATCTCCTCGGCGTACAGGCCGAGGTGGTTGGCGTAGGTGAGCATCTTCTCGAAGGCGAGCCGGGCCTCGTCGAGCCGTCCGGCGCGGGTGAGCGCCTCGACGTACCAGAACGAGCAGATCGAGAACGTGCCCTCCTCGCCGCTGAGGCCGTCGGGGCTCTCGACGGGGTCGTAGCGGTAGACCAGCGAGTCGGCGACGAGGGTACGGCGCAGCGCGTCGAGGGTGGACAGGAACCTTGGGTCGGTGGGGGCGATGAACTTGGTCAGCGGCATCATCAGCACGGCGGCGTCGAGGACCTCACCGTCGTAGTGCTGGACGAACGCGCCCAGCCGGTCCGACCAGCCGCGCCGCATGATCTGCCGGTAGATCTCGTCGCGGGTGCGCTGCCAGCGCTGCGTGTCGGCGGGCAGCCCGCGGCGGCGGGCCATCCGCATGGCGCGTTCGATCGCCACCCAGCACATCAGCCGCGAGTAGACGAAGTCGCGGCGTCCGCCGCGGGTCTCCCAGACGCCCTCGTCGGGCCGGTCCCAGTTGGCGCAGACCCAGTCGACGAGCGTGCAGACCTGTTCCCACTGGTCGCTGGAGATCGGCCGGCACAGCTTGTCGTAGAGGTAGACGGAGTCGATGAGGGCGCCGTAGATGTCGAGCTGGAGCTGGCCCGCGGCGGCGTTCCCGGCCCGGACCGGCGCGGAGCCGCGGTAGCCCGCGAGGTGGGGCAGCTCGACCTCGGGCAGGTCGGTGCGGCCGTCGATGCCGTACATGATCTGCAGGGGGCCCGCCTCGCCGTCGCAGCCGCAGCTGACGTGCTCGGAAAGGAAACCCATGAACGCCGCGGCCTCCTCGTCGAAGCCGAGTCTGATCAGCGCGTACATGCAGAACGCCGAGTCGCGCATCCAGACGTAGCGGTAGTCCCAGTTGCGTTCGCCGCCGATCCGCTCGGGCAGGCTGGTGGTCACCGCGGCGACGGTGCCGCCGGTCGGCGCGTAGGTGAGCAGTTTCAGCGTCAGCGCCGAGCGGTGCACCATCTCCCGCCAGCGGCCCCGGTAGCGTGACCGGGAGACCCAGCGCCGCCAGTAGGCGACCGTGGCGGTGAACTCCTCCTCGGCCTCGGCGAGGGGGCAGGCCCGCGTCTCGACGCCCTCGCCGTACCGGTCGAGGGCGAAGACCGCGCACTCGCCCTCGGTCAGCTTGAACGCCGAGAGCACGTCGCGGCCGTCGGTCTCCAGAGGCGCGCTGGAGGTCAGGGTGAGCGAGAGCGACGGCGAGGTGAAGACGGCCCGGCCCTCGCGCAGGTCCACGGTGTGGGACCGGCGGCCGTAGTCGAACCGGGGAGCGATCCGGGCCCGGAACGGCAGCGTCCCGCGTACGCATCTCACCCGGCGGATCAGCCGGTGGCGGTCGATCTCGTGCGTGTCGGCGGCGACCGGCATGAAGTCGTGGATCTCCCCGACCCCGTCGGGGGCCATGAACCGGGTGATCAGCACGTTGGTGTCGGGGAAGTAGAACTGCCTGGTCCTCGCGGGCACGTCGGCGGCCAGCTCGAACGCCCCGCCCCGGTCGGCGTCGAGGAGGGCGGCGAACACGCTCGGCGCGTCGAAGCGTGGGAAGCAGTACCAGTCGATCGTGCCGCGCGTGTCCACGAGCGCGGCGGTGCGCAGGTCGCCGATCAGCCCGTGGTCGGCGATGGGCGGGTACCGGCCGTCGTCCGCCGGGCCCCGGAGGCTGTCGAAATCGGCTGCCGTCATCTGCGGCCTTCCGTCGTCGGGCCCTTATCGCCCTCAACGGTAGTGCGGCCCTCCGCGGCCCCGGTCGGGCCTGCGCCAAGGGAGGGGAAGGATTCGGGAAAGCAGGGGCGCGGGTGGCCGCGGCCACCCTGCCCGAAAGCCCGCCGACCAGGGGATGACCCTTCTGACCTGCGAATCGACGGGCTCTCCTGCCCGGTGTGTCAAGGGCCGCCGGAGTCCCGCGGCCGCGCCGGTGAATCTTGACGGGGCGTCGGCGCTGTCTCTAGCCTGCCCAGAACTGGGAGCGTTCCCACCAAGCCGTCTCCCCGGACCCCGATCATGATCGACGTCGAGGAGACGCCCGTGAACCCCGCCACCGCGGCCTCGTTGGAGGCCCGCTTCGCCACGGAGCGGACCGGGACGGTTCCCCTGGCCTGGGGACAGCGGGCCATCTGGGGCGCGATCCGCGACGTCGGCCCGGAAGGCGACCACTACTACAACGTGCCCAGGATCGTGCGGCTGCCGCGCAGCTGGCGGATCGGCCCCGACGCGGCGGTGGCGGCGATCGGACGGCTGCTGGCCCGGCACGACGCGCTGCGCAGCCGCCTGTGCCTGGAGGAGCGGGCCGGCTCCTCACACACCGGCTCCTCGCACACCGGCCTCTCGTACGCGGCCTCTCCACCGGCCGATCCCCTGCAGACGGTGGAGGCCCGCGGCGCCGTCGCCGTCGAGGTGGCCGAAGCCCCGCTGGAGGGCGCCGGGGCCGTGGCGGAGGCGCTCCGTGAACGACTGGCCGGCCGCCGGTTCTCCTACGCCGAGGACCTGCCGTTGCGCGCCGGCCTGGTGACCGGCGACGGCGTCGTCAGCCACGTGGTCCTCGTGCTGTGCCATCTGGCCGCCGACGCCTTCGCCGCCGACGTCGTCGTCCGTGACCTGCGGCTCCTGCTCAGGGGCGGTGCGCCGCCCGCGCCGTACCAGCTGATGGACCTGGTCGCCGCCCAGGGCGGGCGGGCGGCGCGCGGGAGCGCCGCCGCGCTCGGGTACTGGGCGGGCCACTACCGGGCGATCCCGCACACGATGTTCTCCGAGGTACGGGGAGCCCCCGGGAGCCCGCGCTTCCAGCAGGCGGTGATCGTGTCCCGGGCGATCGACCTGGCGGCCAGGACGCTCGCCGGGCGGCACGGCGTCAGCACCGCGACCGTCCTGCTCACCGCGGTGGCGGCGCTGGTCTCGGCCGTCTCGGGTCACCGTACGGTCGCGGTCAACCCGTTGGTCAACAACCGGTTCGCCCCGGAGAGCAGGACGCTCGTCACCTCCCTGTGCCAGCTCGGCCTGTTCGTGCTCGACGCCGGGGCGACCGGAGCGGCGACGTTCGACGACCTGCTCGCCGGGACCAGGCACCGCGCTCTCCAGGCCTACCGGCACGCCCGCTACGACCAGGCCGAGTGGTACCGCATGGTGGAGGAGGTCAGCGGGGAGCGCGGGCTCCCGGTCTTCCCCGGCTGCTGCTTCAACGACCAGCGGGCCGCCGACCCGCTGGGGCGGGACGCGCCCGAGGATCCCCGGGAGGCGGTCGCGGCCCGCGCGGAGACCCTTATCCGGCGTCCGCCCGGTGTGGAGCGGCTCAACTGCGGGTTCTGCGTCCACCTGGTCGACGACGAGGGCGGTGTCCTGGGGGTCAGCCTGACCGCGGACACCGTCACCATGCCGCCCGATCTGGTGGACCGGTTCCTGTACGCGGTCGAGGCGCTCGTCGTCGGCGCGGCGACGGAGGGCACGCCGCTGTCGGCGCTCCCGGCCCTGGTCGACGGCGCGCCCTGACCCTGACCCCGTACCGCCACGTGGACCGCCTCGCCGTACGGATCGTCCCGCCGCACGGCTCATCGGGCCGTACGCGTCCCGCCGCACGGCTCATCGGGCCGTACGGCGGGACGGTCACCGCGCCGGTCGCCTCACGGCCGGGCCCGGCGGTGGGCCAGGTCCAGGAAGAGCGCGGCGGACCAGCCGAAGCCGGTGGTGGCCCCGCGGGCGCGGGCGCCGGTGAGCGGGTTCCAGTACTCGTGCAGCCCGCCGCCCGCGTTGACCATGTCCAGGGTCCGCCCGGTCAGCTCCTCGGCCTCGGCGGCGAAGCCGGAGCGGTGCAGCCCCTCGATCAGCAGGTAGTTGACGTTGAGCCAGACCGGGCCGCGCCACATGGCGTCCGGGTCGAAGGCCGGGTCGCCGAAGGCGACGGTGGGCACCGGGCGCTCGCCCCAGAAGGCCGGGGACAGCAGGTCGGCCACCAGGCGTTCGGCGATCTGCCGGGGCAGGCGGCCGGTGAGCAGGGGCATCAGCTCCAGCGGGGTGCGGGTGGCGACCTCGGCCGCGACACCGGACGCGGACCTGGTCAGCGTGACGAACCGGTCGCCGTTCCAGCGGCGGGCGACCAGCAGCTCGACGTGCCCGGCGGCCCGCCGCCGCCACTCCTCGGCCTCGGCCGTACGGCCCAGCGCCTCGGCGATGTCGCCGAGCCGGTCGAACTGGAGGGCCAGGTAGGAGTTGAGGTCCGGCGGTTCGGCCCGGGGTCCGTGGTCCCAGACGGGGCTGTCGTCCAGGCCGGAGGAGTACGGGTGGAGGTACTCGGCGAGGCCGTCCCCGTCGGGGTCGGAGGCGGTCAGCCACCACCGCTGGGAGCGGGCGATCGGCCGGTAGACCTCGTCGAGGAAGCCGGGGTCGGGGGCGGCCTCGTGGATCTTCCAGGCGGCCCAGGCGGTCAGCGGCGGCTTGGTCACCGGGACGACGCCGCCGATCGGCTCGCCCGGCGTGGCGGGGCCGCCGACGTGCTGGGCGAGCCGGTCGTGGTCGGAGCGGGGCAGGTCGGTGGTCTCGGCGAGCACGCCCCGGTCGTGGACCACGTCGGGGATGAGGCCGTCGGGCCGCTGGTGGTCGAGGAGGATGCGGAGCTGGTCGCGGGCGAGCTTCGGGTCGGCGTGGCGCAGGGCGACGGCGTGGAAGTAGGAGTCCCAATTCCAGATGCCGACATATCCCAGCTTGGAGGGGACCACGCCTTCGCGGCCCCCGGCGAACGCGATGGGCAGCAGGTTCACCCCGAGCGTCCACCACGCCTGCTCGGCCCGTTCCCGCAGCTCCGCCGGTACGGCCGGCATCCGCGCGAACCACTCCCGGCGGCGCTCCCCGGCCCGCGCCAGCAGCTCCCCGGCGTCGTACGGGCCCGCCCGGCCGGTGAGCACGAGGGTCCCGTCGATCACCCCCGAGCCGCCGTCCCAGACGGCCCGCGCCCCCGAGCCGGTCAGCACCAGCGTCTCCGGGTCGGCGAAGACCAGGTCCACCCCGGCTCCGAAGGAGACCCGGTCGGGGAAGGCCCGCCGTACCGGCAGCTCGCGGTCGCCGGAGAACAGCCGCAGCCCGGTGAGCACGGTCGTGTCCGACAGCCGGGTCTCGTACTCGGCGCGGGCGACGCGGAGCGAGCCGTCCGGGTCGGCCAGCACCAGCAGCCGGGAGCCGCGCTCGGTGAAGGGGGTCACTCGCAGGTCGAGCATCGTCAGCGTCCTCCCAGGCCGGACATGGCCATGCTGTTGAGGATGCGCCGCTGGCCGATCAGGAAGGCGATCATCATCGGGATGACCGAGATGGCCGAGGCGGCGAGGGTGAGGCCGTAGTCGGTGGCGCCGTGCTGCCCGGCGAACTGGCTGACCAGCAGCGGCACGGTGGCCAGCTCCGGCGAGTTGAGGAAGATCAGCGGGAAGAAGAAGCTGTTCCAGCTCGCCAGGAAGACGATGATGCCGAGCGCGCCCATGCCCGGCCGGACGTTGGGCAGCACGACGCGCCAGAAGATCGTCCAGCGGCCGGCGCCGTCGAGGCGGGCGGCCTCCTCCAGCTCGATGGGCACGGCCCGGATGAACTGCCGCAGCAGGAACACCGCGAACGGGTTGACGAAGCCCGGCACGATCAGCGCCAGGTGGGAGTCGACCCAGCCCAGCTCCGCCAGCATCAGGTAGAGCGGGACGACGGTGACCTGCGCCGGGACCATCTGGGTCGCCAGGAACAGGCCGAACAGCAGGCCGGAGCCGCGGAAGCGGATCCGGGCGAAGGCGTAGGCGGCCATCGCGGAGGTGACCAGCGTGAGCACCACGTTGAGGGCCGCGATGTAGAAGCTGTTCCAGTACGCCTGGGCGAAGGGCAGCGCGCCGAACGCGTCGGGGTAGTTCCGCGCCCGCCACGGGTTCGGCAGCCAGTCGAGCGGCGCGTTGAGCATCTGGTGCGCGCCCTTGAACGAGGTCAGCAGCATCCAGACGAACGGGAACAGCATCAGCAGCCCGCCGGCGGCGAGCGCGACGTGCAGGCCGACCTGTCCCAGACGGCGGGGACCGGGGCGGGAGCCGGGATGGGCACCGGGAGAGGCAGGGATCACAGCCATCGACGCCTCCCCTCAGGAGTCGTAGTGGACGAGGCGCTTCTGCGCCGCGAACTGGACGAAGGTGACGAGCAGCGTCAGCGCGAGCAGGATCAGCGCGGCGGCGCTGCTCATCCCGAACTCGAACTTCTGGAAGCCCAGGTCGTAGACCTGGTAGACGATCGTCCGGGCGCCCTCGTTGTGGTCGGGGTTGACCAGCACGTAGATCTGGTCGAACGCCTGGAACGAGCTGATCACCGCGACGACGGTGGAGAAGAAGATCGTCGGGGAGATCATCGGCAGCGTCACCGAGCGGAGGACACGGACCGGGCCCGCGCCGTCGATGCGGGCGGCCTCGGTCAGCGACGGCGGGATGGTCTGCAGCCCGGCCAGGAAGATGACCACGTTGAGGCCGAGCGAGGACCAGATGGTCACGACCGCGATGGCCACGATGACCCAGCCCTGGTCCTCCAGCCAGTCGGGCGGGGTGATCCCGAACCAGGCGTGGAGGGTGCTGTTGAGCACGCCGTAGTCGCCGCCGGCCAGGATGACCTGCCACATCACGGCCACCGCGACGGAGCTGGTCACCACGGGCAGGAAGTAGACGACCCGGTAGAAGGTCCTCCCCCGCACGTTGTTCAGCGCGAGGGCGACGAGCAGCGCGAGCGCCAGGCCGGCCGGGACCGTCAGCAGGGCGAGCTTGACGGTGTTCCAGACGGCCGTGCCGAACTCGGGGTCGGTGAGCTGGGCGGCGAAGTTGTCGAAGCCGACCCAGGACTTCTCGCCGAGCCCGTCCCATCTCATGAACGCGAGCACGACCGCGAAGCCGAGCGGGAAGACCAGGAACGCCAGCAGGCCCAGCACCTGCGGGGCGAGGAAGAGCGCGGCCCACCAGCCGTCCCGGTTCCGCACGCGCGTCGCCGCGCGTGCGGGCCGGGTCCTCGCGGTGGGGCGTGCCGGGGTGACGACGCCCACGGCCGTTATCCGATCTTGCCGTCGACGAGGGACTGGAGCTCGGTCATGCCCTGGTCGAAGGCGACCTTGCCGGTCCAGACCTTCAGCAGGAGGTCGTTGATGTCCTTGGTGAGGCCGGGCACCGCGACCTCCTCGGGGTAGTTCGCGAAGCCGGTGTCACGCACGTCGAGGAACGTCTGGGCGTGCGCCGGGTAGCCGCCCTCCAGCACGACCTGCTCGGCGCCCTTGATGGAGGGGACCGCGCCGCCGCTCTTGAGCCGCAGGAGCTGGCCCTCCTTGCTGACGAACTCGGTGAGGAAGGTGAACGCCGCGTCGGGGACGCGGGAGTCCTTGTTCAGCGCGAGGTAGGAGGCCGCGACCGCGGCGGGCATCGGCTCGCCGGTCTGCGACGGGAACGGCACGACGTCGTAGTTCGCCTGGTCGCCCCCCTTCTTGACCACGTCGATCACCCATCGGCCGCCGGCGTAGAAGCCGGCCTTGCCGCGCAGGAACTGGGTGCTGGGGCCGTTGCTGGCGGGCAGCACGTCGGCGGACAGGAAGGTCTTGTCGGCGTAGCCCTTGGCCAGGGTCTGCAGGGCCTCGCGGGACTTGGGGTCGGTGGTGGCGACGAACCTCCCGCCGTCCCAGACCTTGCCGCCGAAGCCGCCGATCACGCTGTAGGTGGAGCCGTACCAGTTCCAGAAGATGGATCCGGCCTTGCCCGCGGCCTTGAGCCTGGCGTTCATGTCGAGGTACTTGGCCATGGTCCACTTGCCTGCGGCGTTCAGCTCGGCGGGGTCCTCGGTGATCCCGGCCTCTTTGAGGGCCTTCTTGCCGTACCAGAGGACCTCGGGGTTGGTGTCGTTCGGGACGCCGTAGATCTTGCCGTCCTTCTTGGCGCCGCCGTAGACGCCCTCGAAGAAGTCCTCGGGCCTGCTCTTGCTGGCGGGGCCGGCGAGCCGGTCGTTGAGCTGGGCGAGCACCCCGGCGGCGACGAACTTGCCGATGTTGTCGTCGCCGACGAAGAAGACGTCGGGCGCGGTCTTCGAGGTGAGCTGGGTGAGGAGCTTGGGGTGGTAGTCCTCGTACTTGGGGACCGTCTCCATCTTCAGCACGATGTCCGGGTGGCGCTTCATGAAGTCGTCGTTGAAGGTCTTGAAGAGCGCGACGTCCTCGGCCGACCCCCAGGTCGACCAGCGGACGGTGACCTTCCCGGCGGCGGCCGGGCCGCCGCCGGCACCGCCGCCGCCGCTGCACGCGGTGGCGAGGGCCGCGGTCAGGGCGAGGGCCGCGGCGAGGATCTTCTTGGTCGGAGGGAAGGACACGGGGTGCCTCCTGGGGGTTCGCGGGGGGTGGGTTACGCGGGATGCCTTGCGGGGTGACGGGTCGTACGGGGTGCGTCGCGGGGTGACGGGTCACACGGGACGCCGTGCGGAACGGCGGGTCACGCGGGGCGTCATGTGAGGGGACGGATCAGGCGAGGTGCCTTGCGAGGGGTTGGGCCGCACAGGGCGCCTTGCGAAGGGGCAGGTCAGGCGAGTCCGCCGCCGTCGACGACCAGCGCCGCGCCGGTGACGTAGCTCGCGGCGTCGCTCGCCAGGAAGAGGACGGCCTGGGCGATCTCGTCCGGGGATCCGGCGCGGCCCATCGGCCGGTCGGCGGCGTCGGCGGCGAAGGCCGCCCAGTCCTCCGAGAGCTGACGGGCCTCGTCGCGGAGCATCGGGGTGTCGGTGTCACCGGGGTTGACGGAGTTGACGCGGATCCCGGCCTTGGCGTGGTCGATGGCCAGGGCCCGGGTCATGTTGACCACGGCGGCCTTGGAGGCGCAGTAGGAGATGGCGTTGCCGCCGCCCTTCAGGCCCCAGCCGGAGCCGGTGTTCACGATCGAGCCGCCGTCCTTCATGGCGGGGATGGCGTGCCTGCACATCAGGAAGACCGACCTGACGTTGACCGCCATGACCCGGTCCCACTCGTCGACCGGCAGGTCCAGCACGGTGGTGCGGCGGATGATGCCGGCGTTGTTGAACAACACGTGCAGCCCGCCGAAGGTCTCCACCGCGGTCCGTACGGCCCGCGCGCAGTCGGCCTCGGCGGCCACGTCCGTCTCGACCGCCACGGCCCGGCCGCCCTCGTTCTCGATCTCCTTGGCGACCGTCGCGGCGCCGGTGCCGTCGATGTCGGCGACCACCACGGCCGCGCCCTGGCGGGCGAAGAGCAGTGCGGTGGCCCGGCCGATGCCGGAGGCGCCGCCGGTGACGATGGCGACCTTGTCAGTCAGGGCGGTCATGCTGAGCTCTCCTCGGTAGCGGGTCGGATCCGGTACACCGCGCTCTCGCGGTATCCGGTGATGACGGAGACGTGGCCCGCGACGAGGGCGTCCGTCTCCGGGTCTCCGGTGTCGGCCAGCAGCGGCCGGCCGCCGAGACCGGCGAGCTTCTGCTGGGTGGCCAGGACGAGCAGCCCCCCGGAAGCCATGATCTTTCTGAGTACGGCGGGGCCGATCTGCTGGTTGCCGCGGCCGAGCACGAAGCCCTGCCCGCCGATGACCGAGACGACCGCGCAGGTGTCGTGCCCGTCGACGAGATCGAGCAGCCGCCGTTCGGTCACGTCCGCGGCGACCAACCCGCCGTCCTGGACCACGTCCACGCCGAGCAGCGTGGTGGAAAGGCCCAGCAGCCGTCCCACGGCCATGGTGGTGGCGCCGGGGCCGAGGACGTAGCGGACGCCGGGCCGCATCCGTGCCCTGACCTCCCGGGCGATCGCCTCGGCCGAGCCGGGGGCGGCGGCGGAGGAGCCGATCTTGCGGCCCGACAGCCGCGTCCGGGCGGCGGGGACGCGCAGGGTGCCGTAGAGCAGGGGGCTGACCCGGCCGCTCCGGTAGGCGTCCTCGTCGAGGTCCACCACCTCGGCGGCGATGGTCCTCCCCCGGCTCTCCGTACCTTCCGGGCTCCCCTGGCTCCCGGCCAGGCCGGTGTCCCGTCCGAACTCGGCGGCCGTGGTCCCCGCCGTGGCGGGGCTGACCGCGAAGCACCCGGAGTAGACCTTGACGCCCGCCGGGACGCCCAGCACCGGGCAGGACGGCGAGCCGTCGAGGACGTCCCTGGCGGTGCCGTCCCCTCCGGCGAACAGCAGCAGGTCGACGTCGCGCATCGCCTCGACGGCCGCCGTCGTGTCCCGGGGCGAGGAGGGGTCGCCGGGGGCCCGCCGTACGAGTTCGGGGACGCCGCCGGCGGCCCGGACGCTGTCCTCGCCCATCGGGCCCGCGACGGTGACGATCCTGGTGTCCGGGCGGCGGGCCAGCAGCGCCCGTACGGCCAGCGCGGCCCGCTCGCCCGCCCGGGGGGAGGCTCCCCTGGCGAGGGCCTCGCGCTGCACGCCCGCGCCGTCGCTGCCCTTGAGCCCGGCCGGGCCGCCGATCCCCGCGACGGGGTTGACGACCAGCCCGACCGTGAAGGCCGCGCGGGTCGCGGGTCGCTCGGCTCCCCCCGCTCCGCCCGCGGCACGGGAGGAGCCGGGGGGCTCGGCGGCGACGCGGGAGGGGCCCGGCCGGTCGGCTGTCATGACAGGTGCTTGCGGGTGTAGGCCCGCCAGGTGGGCGACCACCGCTTGGGATCGTCCAGCGACGACGGGTCGATCCGGTGGACCGTCTGGTTGTACGGGGCGCCCTTGACGAGTTCGGGGTCGCGGCGGGCCTCGTCGGCGACGTGCGCCAGGATCGCGGCGTACTCGTCGAGGTCCTCCTGTGAATACGACTCCGTCGGCTCCAGGGTGAAGGGCTCGGGGACCACGTGGGGGTGGTGGCTGGTCCAGTAGTGCACGCCGAAGTCGGCGGCGCGCACGCCGATCTCCTCCGAGTGCACGCCCGTCTCCTCCGACAGCTCCTGCCAGGAGTAGCGGACCTGCTCCAGGCGGCTGCGTCCCCAGGGCGCCGAGGCCCCCTTGATCTGCAGGACCTTGTGCATCAGGTAGTTGTTGTTGAGCACCGCGATCTCGGCGACCTCACGCAGCCCGGCGGCGCCCAGCGCCATGATCCACGCGTAGGCGCGGACCACGTTCGGCGTGACGCCGAGGAACGGGCGCGTCTTGCCGACGGAGAGCGGCCGGTCGGCGTCGAGACGGTAGCGCGAGCCGTCGTACTCCACGGTCGGCCCCGGCAGGAACGGCGCGAGCGCCTCGGACACGCCGCTCGCGCCGGCCGCCGGTCCCCCGCTCGCGTGCGGGGTGGAGAAGGTCTTGTGCAGGTTGAAGTGGCACAGGTCGAACCCGGCGTCCGCGGCGCGGGTGACGCCGAGCAGGCCGTTGGCGTTGGCCTGGTCGTAGCAGGCCAGGCCGCCCGCCTCGTGCACCAGCTCGACGAACTCCGCGATGCGCGGGTTGAAGATGCCGGTGTCCTCGGGGTTGGTGATCATCAGGGCGGCGGTGCGGGGCCCGACGGCGGCGCGCAGCGCCTCGATGTCGGGGTATCCGTTCTCGTCCGGCATCAGCGTGATGACCTCGTACCCGGCGGTCTTGGCGCAGGCCGCGTTGGAGGGGTGCGAGAACAGCGTGGTGATGACCTGGTCACGCCGCTCCCCCTCGCCGCGGGAGGCGTGGTAGGCGCGGATCATCGCGACGTTGGCGTAGATCGCGGCCGACCCGGAGGCGGGCTGGAGCGAGACCCGGTGCATGCCGGAGATCTCGGCGAGCATCCGCTCCAGCCGCCAGTAGACCTCCAGCACGCCCTGCACGGTGTCGTCGGGCTGCAGCGGGTGCAGCTCGGCCACCTTGGGATCGGTGACGAAGCGGTCGTTGACCTTCGGGCTGTACTTCATCGTGCAGGTGCCCTGGCCGACCGCGATGGCCTGGTCGACGCCCAGGTTCTCCTGCGACAGCCGGACGTAGTGCCGCAGCACGTGCAGCTGCGACATCTCCGGCAGCCTGGGCGGTTCGGCCCGCCGTACCGTGTCGGGCAGCTCCACCGGCGGCACGCCCGGGGCCGGTACGGCGATGCCCCGCCGGCCGGGCCGCGACTGCTCGAAGATGATCGGCTCGTCCCAGCGGGCCTGGTGGAACCGGCGCAGCCGCGGCTTGGGCGCGACCGGGAGCTCGGCGAACGGCTCGCCCGCGTGCCCGCTCACGCCGTCTCCCCCGCAGCCGGCGTCCCGGCGCCCGCGGCGCCCTCGCTGGTCCCGTTCACGCCGAGTCCCTCCCGTACGGCTGCCGCCAGCCGGTCGATGTCGTCCTTCGAGTGCCGCTCGGTCACGCAGACCAGCAGCGTGCGGTCGTCCAGGCGGACGCCGCCGAAGATGCCGTGCCCGCGCAGCGCGGCGAGGAGGCCGTCCGCGGACGGCGCCTCGATCGCGAACTCGCGGAAGTGCACCGCTTCGGGGTGCAGCACCCGGGCGCCGGCGGCGGCGAGCCGCTCCATCGCGTAGCGGGTGCGGGCCAGGATCGTCTCGCCCAGCTCGCGCATGCCCTCGGGGCCCATCAGCGCGAGGTAGACCCCGGCGGTGATGCCCCACAGGGAGGCCGCGGTGCCCACCCATTCCTTGCCCTCCTCGCGGTGGGCGAAGGAGGTCCGGTCGTAGAAGACGTCGCCGAAGCCGTACTCGCCGGGGACCTCGGTCGGCGCGAGGCCGAACAGCCGCGAGGGGAACTCCGCGACCAGGCGCTCCTCGTCGCGGGTGGCGATGTACCCGGCGTGGCCGCCGCCGTGGGCCTGGTGCATGCCGAGCGACTGGATGTCGCCGCAGGCGATGTCGGCGCCGTAGGCGGCGGGCGGGGCGAGCACGCCCAGCGAGATCGGGTCGGCGGAGACGACGAGCAGCGCTCCGGCGGCGTGCGCGAGGTCGGCGAGCTCGCGGCCCCGGGTCTCCACGACGCCGTAGACGTTGGGGGTCTCCAGGTAGATCGCGGCGAAGGTCTCGTCGATCTCCACGTCGCCGATCTCGCCTCCCGGCCCGACCGGGGCGACGACCAGCTCGACGTCGTGGTCGAGGAAGTCACGCAGCTTGCTCATCTTGTCGGCGGCTACGGCCCCGCTGATCAGCACCTTCGACCGGCCGGTGTAGCGGACGGCCATCCGGATCGCGGTGCCCGCCGCCTGGTAGCCGTCGTAGGTGGGGACGTTGACGACGTCCATCTCCAGCAGTTCGGCCATCATGCTGACGTACTCGAACAGGGCCTGGAACCGGCCGTGGTCCTCGTACGGCTCGCCCGCGTAGGCGGTGAGGAACTCGCCGCGCCCGTTGATCTCGTCGCAGACGGCCGGCACGTGGTGCGGGTAGCAGCCGTGGCCGAGGAAGCTGAGCGCCTCGGTGGTGTCGGTGTTGCGGCCCAGCAGCCCGCGCATGTGCGCGACCAGCTCGTGCTCGGAGCGCAAAGGTTCGGGCAGGTCCAGCGGCCGGTCCAGGCGCAGGTCCGCCGGGATGGCGGCGTAGAGCTCCTCGACGCTCGCGGCGCCGACGGCCGCCAGCATCTCGGCCCGCACGCCCGGTTCGGCGTTCGGGATGTAGGGGTGTGTCACCGTTCTCCTTCGGTCGGCCCGGCGCCGGTGCGGAGCACCACCGCGTCGCGGGCCGGGATCTCGATCCGGCCGCGCAGCTCGCGGCCGGTCAGCAGGTCGGTCCCGGACTCGGCGAGGTCCACCCGGGCGGGGGTCGTCGCGTGGTTGAGCAGGAAGAGGTACGGGCCCCGGCGGGTGGCCTCCACGCCCTCGGGCACGTCGGCCACCGGCCGGACGCCCGCGGCGGCCAGGACCTCCGACAGCACCGGGGTGACGTCGTCGAGCAGGCAGCCGAGGTAGGTGGCCCGCCCGCGGCGGGTGATGGCGGGCTGCCCGTCGAGGTCGCCGCCCTCGTAGCGGGCGAGCACCTCGGCGTCCTCGACGCGCAGCCATTCGGCCCAGGTCCGCGCCGGCACGGCCGCCGCGGGCGCCCCTGTCCCCGTGACGGGCCGGACCCGCTGGACCTGTCCGTCGGGGAGCGGCCAGAACTCGTCGACCGTCAGGCCGAGCAGCTCGCGCAGCGGGCCGGGGGCGCCGCCGTCGTGCACCCGGTCGGCCGCGTCGACGACGCCGCTGAAC
Source organism: Streptosporangium sp. NPDC004379 (assembly GCF_042873875.1). Taxonomy (NCBI): domain Bacteria; kingdom Bacillati; phylum Actinomycetota; class Actinomycetes; order Streptosporangiales; family Streptosporangiaceae; genus Streptosporangium; species Streptosporangium sp. NPDC004379. The sequence goes on along the minus strand of NZ_JBIAMC010000014.1, from coordinate 22,432 downwards.
GGGCCGACGACGAGGTGCCCGTCGAAGGCGGCCAGGCTCCGGGCCTGCTCCTCGGTGCACAGGTAGAGGTTGGGGACGATGACCACCCGGTGGCCGGACAGGTCGCGGCCCGCGGGGACGAGGTCGACCGCGACGCCGCGGGCGTGCAGCGGCCGGTACCACGACAGCAGGAGGTCCTTGAGCGCGAGCCGGTTCGACGGCATCGACTCGGGGGCCTCCAGGCCCCACCAGCTGTCCCAGTCGAGGAGGAGCGCCACGTCGGCGCGCGTCCCGGTCCCGGCGACCTCGGCGAGCCGTCGCAGGTCGGCGCCGAGCCGGAGGGTGTCCCGCCAGCCGCGGGCGGCGGTGCCGCCGTGCGGGAGCAGCGCGGAGTGGAACTTCTCCGGGCCGTAGCGGGCCTGCCGCCACTGGAAGAACATCGCGCCGTCCGCGCCGTGGGCCAGTGCCTGGAGGCTGTGCAGGCGCATCATGCCCGGCGGTTTGGGGGCGTTGACCTCCCGCCAGCTCACCGCGCTCGCGGCCTGTTCCAGCAGGATCCACGGCCGCCGCTTCAGCGAGCGCATCAGGTCGTAGCTGAGCGCGACCGCCACGTGCGACCCGGGGTCGGCGGGGTCGGGGTAGGCGTCGTCGCTGACGACGTCCTCGGCGGCGGCCCACTTCCAGTAGTCCAGGCCGTGCAGGATGCTCATGAAGTTGGTGGTCACCGGCACGTCGGGGGTGACCTCGCGCAGTACGGCCTTCTCCAGTTCGAAGCACTCCAGCAGTGCGTCGGAGCAGAAGCGGCGCCAGTCGAGGACCTGGGCGGGGTTGACCGGGCCGGGGGCCCTGCGGGGCGGTTCGACCTGGCCGAACGCGGTGTAGTGCTGGCCCCAGCAGGAGGTGCCCCAGGCGTCGTTCAGCCCGTCGACGGTTCCGTAGCGGTTCTCCAGCCAGCTCCGGAAGTGCCGGGCCGACTCGGCGCAGAAGCATTCGAGGACGTGGTCGGCGTACTCGTTGCCGATGTGCCACAGGGCCAGGGCGGGGTGCCGGCCGTACCGGGCGGCCATGGCGCGGACCAGCCGGACGGCGGCGTCGCGGAAGACCGGCGAGCTGGGGCAGTAGCCCTGCCGGGAGCCGAACTCCAGGCGCGTCCCGGCGGCGTCCACCGGCCGCACCTCGGGGTGGTCGCGGACCAGCCAGGGCGGCGGGGTCGCGGTGGCGGTGGCCAGGTCCGCGGCGACGCCGTGCTCGTGCAGCAGGTCGAGGACGCGGTCCAGCCAGCCGAAGTCGTACTCCCCGGGACGCGGTTCGAGTCGGGACCAGGAGAAGACGGCGACGGTCGCCATGTTGACGCCCGCCTCGGCCATCAGCCGGACGTCCTCCTCCCAGACGTGCTCCGGCCACTGCTCGGGGTTGTAGTCACCGCCGAACAGCAGACCGGAAACCCTGGTCAGCCCCACCCGAAACTCCAATCTGTGACATGTAATATTTTGTATGCAGAATTCATAGTGCAGTGTACTGAATGCCGTCAAGCCGCTAGGCTTGAGGGAAGATCAACGCAAGGAGTGCAATGGCGATCGAGCGGCGCCCCCTCCGCGAGCAGATCCGCGAGGAGCTGATGCTCCGGCTCGACCGTGGCGACTTCGCCGCGGGAACCGACATCAACGAGGCCGTCCTGGCCGGAGAGCTCGGCGTCAGCCGCACCCCGCTGCGCGAGGCCCTCATCACCCTCGCCGGCGAGGGCGTGCTGGAGAGCAACCAGGGCAGGGGCTTCAGGTTCGCCCCGGTCAGCCGCAAGGAGTTCAGGGAGCTGTGCGCGATCGTGGCGGCCCTGGAGGCGCTGGCCCTGGAGAGCTCCGACCCGGCCCACCTGCGCCAGATCGCCCCCGAGCTGCTCCGGCTCGCCCGTGAGTTCTCCGCCGACGTCGCCGCGCGCCAGGAGATCGAACGTCACGACGACGAATGGCACGACCTGCTGCTGAGCGGCTGCGGCAACGAACGGCTGATCGACCTGATCACCAGCGTCAAGGCGGGCATGCGCCGCTACACCCACCTGCTGTCCGGCGACGCCACCCCCACGGCGCGCGCCGCCGAGGAGCACCGCCGGATCGCCGAGCGACTGGCCGAGGGCGACCTTCAGGGCGCGGTGAGCGCCCTGCGCGACAACTGGATCAACGGCATGGAGCGGATGATCCCCCGCATCCCCTGACCGCCGCCCGGCGCGAGGCGCGGGCGTCCGCGCGCGCCCGCGTGGCGTTCAACGGCGGGCCGCCTCACACACCAGGCGGCCCGCCGTACATCTCCGGCGGGGAGTCGTCCGCTTCCGGCACGGACCCCCTTCGCCCTCCCCCGCGGCTCAGACGCGGCGGCACACGAACAGGAAGGCGGAGCCCGGCCTGTCGGCGAACCGCGGGGCGGGCAGGCCGATGGTCGCGAGGGCGCGGCCGGTGAGCCGCACCCGGTCCGACGCCCAGCCGGGATGGCGGCCGGGCTCTCCGGACACCTCGCCGGGGACGGCCTCGACGGCGTACTCGGCGACGGGGTCGAGTCCGGGGAGTCTCATCGGCGCCGTCCGCTCCACGACCGTGGTCTCCAGCTGCACGTAGGCGTACACGGCCCGGCTCCGGTCGGGGGCGACGACGCCGTGGAGCCACGCGGCGGGGTCGGGGTGGTCGGCCCGCACCACCTCACCGGTGTGCAGCAGCGGGCGCAGTTCCTTGTACAGGGCGATCCATTCGGCCAGCGCGGCCCGCTCGGCCGGGGTCCACGCGGTGATGTCGGCCTCGACCCCGGCGTGTCCGAACAGAGCGGTGGCGGCCCGGAACCCGAGCGTGGTGACGCGCCCGGTGAGGTGGGAGGGAGAGGAGCCGACGTGCGAGCCGATCAGCTCGTACGGCAGCAGCAGACCGGTCCACCGCTGGATGTGCTGGCGCTCGACGGGGTCCATGTTGTCCGAGCCCCAGATCCGGTCGGTGCGCTCCAGGATGCCGAGGTCGGCCCGGCCTCCGCCGGAGGAGCACGACTCGATCTCCAGCCCCGGGAACCGGGCGCGCAGCTCGTCCAGCAGCCGGTAGACGGCCCCGGTCTGCGCGTGGGCGCCGGGCACGCCCTCGTGCACGGGCTCGGCCAGGTCACGGTTGTGATCCCACTTGATGTAGTCGATGCCGTACTCGGCCACCAGGCCGCCGATCCGTTCCAGCAGGTAGGCGTACACCTCGGGACGCGCCAGGTCCAGGGTGTGCTGGCTGCGCCGGGGCAGCGGCCACCGCCGCGGGTCGGCCAGCAGCCAGTCAGGATGGGCGCGGACCAGGTCGGAGTCGGGGTTGACCATCTCGGGCTCGAACCACAGCCCGAACTGCATGCCGTGCCCGCGCACCCGCCGGACCAGCTCGTGCAGGCCGTCCGGCCAGACGGTCTCGTCCACGTACCAGTCGCCCAGGCCCGCGTCGTCGCTCCTGCGATGGCGGAACCAGCCGTCGTCGACGACGAACCGCTCGGCCCCCACCTCCGCCGCGGCGTCGGCGAGCGCGAGCAGGCGGTCCTCGCGGTGGTCGAAGTAGACCGCCTCCCAGGTGTTCATCGTCACCGGGCGCGCCGACCTCGGATGGGTCTCCCGCGCGCGCAGCATGGCGTGGAACCGGCGGCTCAACCCGTCCAGACCGGCGTCGGAGGCCGCGAAGTACACCCACGGCGTGCTGTACGACTCCCCCTGGCCGAGCCGGACCTCGCCGGGTTCGAGCAGCTCGCCCGCGGCGAGCACGGTCTCCCCCTCGGGGAGCCGCTCGACGTACTGGACGTGGTCGCCGCTCCAGGCGACGTGCACCGCCCACACCTCACCGGTCCGGAACCCGAACCCCGGGGTGCCGGCGACGAGCGGACCGGCGTCGAACCAGGTCCGGCCGCGGCGGTTCTCCCGCGACCAGACGCCCTGGCGCAGCGGCGCCCGTTGCGGGGAGCGCTCCCTCGCCCAGCGGCCGGCGAAGTCGAGCACCTCCCCGGCCTGCGCGGGCAGCGGCATCAGGCAGGCCAGGCGGTCCAGCGTGTACGGCGAGGCGGCGGTGTTGACGAGCGTGTGCCGCATCCGCAGCACGCCCTGGGGCGTCAGCTCGATCCCGGTGGTGAGCTCCAGCCCGCAGCCGGGATCCGTGGCGAGCGTCTCGACACGGTTCCCGTCCGCAACGACGGTCTCGGCCAGGGTGAACCGGGGTGGACGCCAGCCGCCGTCGTGACGCCCGGACAGGACCGGCCTGCCGAACCAGCCGTCGCCCTGGCCGGGCACCACGTCCTGGCCGGGCATCGGCGGGAGCCCGGTGAGCGGCCCCGGGCAGGCGCCCCAGTGCGACACGCGCGGGTGCGGGCCGGCGAGGTCGAGGACGACGCCGACGCCGTCCGCGGACAAAGCGATCATCGAAGCTCCAGGCCAGGGGTGTGGGGTGGGCGCGGTCCCGGAGGGCCCGCGAGAGGGCGGGCCCGGGAGGGGCCGGCGGACCGGTCAGGACGTCGGTGGGGTGCGGAACCTTCCGCCGGCGTGCCCCGGGGAGCGCGTCACTTGTGACGGAAGTAGACGAACAGCCGGCCGTGGTTCTTGGAGTCCTTGTCGATGCGGTGGTAGAGGGCCTTGATCTCCTTCTGCTCCAGGAAGCGCAGCACCTTCTTCTTGAGCTGGCCGGAGCCCTTCCCGGGGATGATCTCGACCTCGGTGGCCTTCTTCCTGATCGCCTCGTCGATGATGCCGCGCAGCGCCTTGTCGATCTCGCCGCCGCGGTTGAAGATCGGGTGCAGGTCCAGCTTGAGCTTCACGGTGTCCCCTCCGCCGGGCGGCCCTCGACGCCGGTCACGCCCTCCTGGGCTCCGGCACCCCTCAGGCTACGGCCTCGCGCCCGGTTTCCCGCAGGCCGTCCGGCGTCGCCCGGTGCCGATCGGCGCCGGCCGGGCCACGCCGCCCGCCCCGCCGTACGGCTCGCCCCGCCGTACGGCCTGCAGCCCCGTCCGGCGGGCGCCACGGATTCCGCCCCGATGTACCCCCGCGGGGACATAATGGCCCCACATCGGGCCTCGCCTGGAATGATCGCAAACAGCGGACTTCACGAGACCGCTCCCTGTTGGTCTCAGCGATTCGGTGGCGGGGGAACTGATGAGATTCACCGTTCTGGGGCCGGTCAGAGCAGGAAACGGCGAACGGGTCAGCACGCTCGGCCGGTCCCAGCGCCGAGGGCTCCTCGGGTTCCTGCTGCTCAACGCCGACCTGGTCGTCACGCTGGAGGCGATGGTCGAGGCCCTCTGGGGCGGTGCGCCGCCGTCGTCGGCCCGCGCCCAGATCTACTCGGGGATCCACGCGATCCGCGGCGAGCTGCGAGGGCTCGGCATCGAGGAGGTGGCGTCGGTCCGGGGCGGCTACCTGCTGCGCGCGGGCACGGAGGACCTGGACCTCGCCGTGTTCGAGAACTGTGAGAGGCGGGCCCGGACGGAGCGGGACCCCGCGCAGGTCGCCCGGCTGCTGCGCCGCGCCCTCGGGGTTTGGAGCGGCCCCGCGCTGAGCGACGCCTCCGGAGCCTACGTGGAACCCGCCCGGTTGCACCTGGAGGAGAAGCGGCTCGCCTGCGTCGAGAACCTGATCGACGCGGAGCTGGCCCTGGGGCGGCACGACGTGGTGATCAGCGAGTTCCGGGAGCTGGCCCACAGCCACCCGCTGCGGGAGAGGCTGTGCACCCGCCTCATGCTGGCCCTCTACCGGAGCGGACGCCGGATCGAGGCTCTCGACCTCTCACGTGACCTGCGCGGCAGGCTCGTCGAGGAGCACGGGCTGGACCCCGGTCACGCGATGGTCGAGCTGGAGGAGGCCATCCTGCGCGGCGATCCCTCTCTCGACCTCCCGGCGACGGCCGTCACGGCGGGCTCGGGCGGGGCGCCGCCGGTCGGCGTCCCCGCCCAGCTGCCCGCGGACACCGTCGACTTCACCGGGCGGGACGAGGAGATCGCCACCGCCGTCCGGGGCATGACCGGACCGCAGGAGACGGCACCGGGGATCTGCGTGATCACCGGTCCGCCCGGCGTGGGGAAGACGACCCTCGCCGTCCACGTCGCGCACCGGGTCCGCGAGCACTACCCGGACGGCCAGCTCTTCGTCGACCTCCGCGGCGCCGACACCTACCCGATGGAACCGGAGGAGGTGCTCGCGGGTTTCCTGCGCGCGCTGGGCGTCGAGACCGGGGCGATCCCGGACAGCCGCGACGAGCGCGCGGCTCTCTACCGGACCCTGCTCGCCGAACGGCGCGTGCTCGTGGTCCTCGACAACGCGACGGACGAGAACCACGTGCAGCCGCTGATCCCCGGAACCGGCACCTGCGCGGTGCTGGTGACGGGCCGCAGGAGGCTCACCGGTCTCGGGGCCCGTACGCTGCTCGACCTGCGACCCTTCGGCGGCGACGAGGCGGTCGTCCTGCTGGGCAGGCTGGCGGGGGCGGAACGCGTCGCGGCGGAGAGCGCGCAGACCCGTGAGCTGGCGCGCCTCTGCGAGGGCCTGCCTCTCGCGCTGCGCATCGCGGGGGCGCGTCTGGCCGCACGGCCGCACCGCGGCATCGGGGAGATGGTCGAGCGCCTCGCCGACGAACGGCGCCGCCTGGACGAGCTCTCCTACTCCGGGCTCGCCGTCCGGTCCGGGCTCGACCTGAGCTATCGGGGGCTGAGCGTGCCGCAGCGACGGCTGCTGCGACGGCTGGCCCTCCTCGACGTCCACCAGGCCACCGCCTGGCTGGCCGCGGCCGCCTGCGGGGAGAGCCCGGCCGAGGCCGAGGAGACGCTGGAGAGCCTGACGGATGTCCATCTGCTGCGGGTCGAGGGCGTCGACCGCACCGGGCAGATCCGGTACGGCATGCACGATCTGGTGCGCGTCTACTGCCGGGAGCGGATGGCCGAGGAGGAGGACGACGCCGGCGCGGCGGCCGTGGTCGCGTCGGCCGCCCGGTATCTGCTCCGGCTGACCACCGAGGCCAGAGCCGCCAACCGGGGCCGCGACTACTGGACCCGGTGCGGCGAGGAACTGGCCGTCGAGGTCGATGCCCGGAGTCTGGCCCTCGCCGCCGCCCACGGGGTGACCTGGCTGGACGCGGAGCGGTCCACCCTCTCCGGCCTCATCCGGCAGACGTCGGCGTACCGGCTGTTCGACGAGTGCTGGCGCATCGCCCTGATGACGAGCTGGCTCTACGACGCCCAGACCTACACCGGCGAGTACGAGGCCCTGCTCTCCATCTCGCTGGAGGCCGCCCGGGAGGCGGGTGACAGACGCGCCGAGGCGGTGGTCACCACGGCCGTCGGCGACATGCGCGTGATGCTCGGCGCCCTGGTCGAGGGCGAGGCGCTGCTCCGGGAGGCCGAGGCGATCTTCCGTGAGCTCGGGGACCGGCACGGAACGGCCGACGCGGGGCGGAACCTCGGGTACCTGCACCGTGTCCGGGGGGAGCACGCCGCCGCCCTCCAGCGCTACCAGGAACTGAGTGAGGTCTTCAGGGTGGAGGAGGACCATGCCGGAGAGGCGCTGGCGCTGCGCTGCATCGGCCAGATACACCTGACCCGGGGCCGCCTCGACGAGGCTCTGCCGTACCTGGAGGAGGCCTACGCCGTGGCGGCGCGGGGGCGGGGGGACTGGCCGCGGATGACCACGCTGTACTGGCTCGGTGAGGCGTACCGGCAGCTGGGACGGCTTGAGGAGGCGCGGACGGCCTACCTGTCGGTCGTCCGGGCGGTGGAGCCGGCGGGGGACATCGCGGGGGCGAGCTGGGCCCGGCTGGGCCTGGCGGAGGTGGCCACCGAGCTCGGCGACCACGAGGAGGCACGCGTCCAGTTCGATCTCGCGACCGAGCAGGCCGCCCGCTGCGGGATCACGCCGATGATCTGCAGGGTCGGCGTGGCGAGCGCCCGTGCCTGGTTGGGCACCGGGCACACCGCCGAGGCGGCGGAGACGCTCGAACACGTCCTGCCGCTCTTCTCGCGGCCCGCGCCCCCTTCACTGCGGGCCGAGGCCATGGAACTGCTGGCGGAGATCCACGATCGGCGGGGAGAGCCCGAGGCGTCGGCACGGGCGAGGGCCGACGCCCGGCGGATACGCGCTGAGCTGGAGCGGCAGGAGAACGTGTAGTTCGCGCATAGCTCACGTATCAACCCTTTCTGCCATAAAGAACCCGTCGAAGCCCTCCGTTTCGCCACGCACGGGGGCGCCGGAGGGCCTCGGCACGATGACCCGGTGGCCGCTCACCACCGGCGAGGCATCACCGGCCGGTTCGCGACGACGGGAGGTGATCACGCGCGGCTGGGACGGGGGCTGACGGAACCCGCCCGACACCGACGGAACCCACCGGGAGGTGACCATGCGCGACTTCGACTGGTACTGACCGGAACATGGGAGCCACGCGACACCTGCGGAGCCCGTGGGAGGTGACCACGCGCGACTTCGAGTGGCACTGACAGGAACCCGGACACACGACACCTGCGAACACCCGCGGGAGGCGGGCATGCGCGACTTCGTCCGGACCTGATCCGATGAACCCGTCCGGGCCGCGGGACGGACGGGCGGGCGACCCGCCGGATCCGTGACGCGACCCGGCGGAAGGCGGCGTCCGGCGCGGACGCCGCCTTCCGTACGCCTTCCCCCTCTCACACGGGCCCCGTACGGCTCCCGTACGGCTCCCGTACGGCTCCCGTACGGCTCCCGTACGGCTCCCGTACGGCGGCCCGTGAACCCCAGGCAGGAGAACGAAGAGTTGAGTGCCATCGCCGACGCCGGCGGCTTCCGGAGGGCCTTCGGCGTGCCCGAGTTCCGGGCGCTGTGGACAGCCGTGGCGATCATGAGAGCCGGCAACCAGCTGGGACGGGTGGCCCTGGCGGTGCTCGCCTTCGAGCGCACCGGCTCGGCCGCCGTGACCGCCCTCGTCTACGCCCTCACCCTTCTCCCCGCGCTCATCGGCGGCCCGCTGCTGGGCGGGCTGGCCGACCGGTACCCGCGCCGGCGGCTGATCGTCGTGTGCGGGCTGGCGCGGGCCGTGCTGATCGCGCTGGTCGCCGTGCCGTCGATCCCGCTCCCGGTCCTGTGCGCGCTCCTCTTCGCCTCGCAGCTGCTCGAATCGCCGGCCGTGTCCGCCCAGATGGCGATGACCCCCGACATCCTTCCCAAGGACGCCTACCAGGCCGGCATCGCGATCCAGCATCTGACCTCGCAGATCGTGACGCTGGCCGGCTTCGCGGCCGGGGGCGTCCTGGTGGCGGCGGCGGGAACGACCGGATCGCTCCTCATCAACGCCGCGACCTTCGTGTCGGCCGCGTTGATCGCCTTCCGGGGGGTGCGCTTCCGGCCCGCCACCGGGACCCGCGACTCCGGCGGACGGGCGGGGCGGGACGGCCCCGCGGCCGGGCTTCGCCTGCTCGTCGGTGACCGTCGTCTGCGGAGCCTGCTGGCACTCGCCATGCTCGCCGGATTCCAGGTCGTCCCCGAGGCCCTGGCCAGCCCCTACGCCGCCGGGCTCGGGCAGGGCACCGCGGTGGTGGGGCTGCTCATGGCCTCCATCCCGGTGGGAAACGTGCTTGGAGTGTTCCTGCTCACCCGGTTCGTGCCGACCCCGGCCCGGCTGCGGTGGCTCGGGCCGCTCGCGTGCGCCGCGAGCCTGCCGTTGCTGGCGTCGGCGTTCCTCCCCGGCGTCGCCACCTCCCTGGCGCTGTGGTCGCTGATCGGACTGCTGGGGGCGTACCAGGTCACCGCCAACGCGGAGTTCGTCCGGATCACTCCCACCGAACGGCGCGGCCAGGTGCTGGGAATCGCGTCGTCGGCGCTGGTGGCCGCACAGGGGCTGGGCATGCTCGCGGGCGGCCTGCTCGCCGAGCGGATGGGGATGACGGGCGCCCTGGCCGTCGCGGGGATCGCGGGAACGGTCGCCGGCGTGCCGGCCGCGCTGGGCTGGCATCGCGCTCGCACCCGCCAGGCGGACGACCGCGCCGCCGATGCGGCGGCCGGCCCCGGCACCGGTACGGCGGACACCGGTCTCCGCGAGGAGGCCCCGCGGGGGCGCCGGTGATCATGCGATCAGACTTGCCCAAGCAGGACGCTTATTGTGGCAATTTCCGTCCCTAGCCAAGCAAATGGCCGCTGATTAGTCTCCCAGTCATGTCGGCCGCCCTCACGGACGGTCGATCGCTCGTCACCCAACGGGGAGGGCCGAGACCTCCTGACGCCATGCCCGCGGCCGGGCACGGCCGGGTGACCTGGGGCCTCCACGCGGGGTGACGCGCTCATGCGTCCCCCCACAGGGAGGTCTCCTTGCCCAGTACCCCGCAGCTGCCCGGGATCAGGCGGGCGGCGGTGCTCGCCGCCGGCCTCGGGCTCGTCGCGGCGATGACGCCGCCGGCGAACGCGGATCCCGCTCCCACGCCGGCTCCGAAGAAATGGACGGCGACCCCGCTGACCGGCGGCGAGCCGGTCCAGGGCGCCAAGTCGGCGACCGGCAGGCTCGCCCGGAGCGACACGACGCTGCTGAGGTCGGCGTCGAGCGCCCCCGTCAACGTGATGGTCAAGCTCGACTACGACTCCTACGCCGCCTACCAGGGAGACCTCGAAGGGCTTCCCGCCACGAGTCCCTCGAAGACCGGCAGGGCACTCGACGTCAGGAGCGCGACCGCCAGGAAGTACGAGAAGCACATCGAGCGGGTGGAGAACGCCTTCCTCGCCGAGCTGTCCAGGAAGGTGCCGGGCGCCCGGGCCGGGCAGAGGCTGCGGACGGTCTACGGCGGCATCGCACTGCGGATCCCCGCCGACAAGGCGGCCGAGGTGCTGAGGCTGCCCGGGGTCGCCGCGGTCCAGAACGACAAACCGGAGAAACCGCTGACCGACTCCAGTTCCGACTTCATCGGCGCCCCGGCGATCTACAGCAGACTGGGCGGCAGCTCCTCCTCCGGCAAGGGCGTCGTCGTCGGCGTCCTCGACTCCGGCGCCTGGCCGGAGCACCCCCAGTTCGCCGACCCCGGCGACCTGCCCGCCCCGCCTCCCACCAAGGACGGGACCCCGCGCGTCTGCGACTTCGGGGACAATCCGCTGACCCTGGCCGCCGACCCCTTCACCTGCAACAACAAGCTCATCGGCGGCGCGCCGTTCCTGGAGACCTACAACGCGGTGATCGGCGGCGAGGTCTACCCCGACAGCGCGCGCGACTCCAACGGCCACGGCACCCACACCGCGACCACCTCGGCCGGCGGCCCGGCGGCCGACGCCGCCCCGCTCGGCATCAGCCGCGGCCCGATCCACGGGATCGCCCCGGCGGCGCACGTGTCGGTCTACAAGGTGTGCGGGGTGCAGGGCTGCTTCCCCTCCGACTCCGCGCAGGCCGTGGGCCGGGCGATCCTGGACGGCGTCCGGGTGATCAACTTCTCGATCTCCGGAGGCGGCTCCCCCTACACCGACCCGGTGGAACTGGCCTTCCTCGACGCCTACGCCGCGGGCGTGTTCGTGTCGGCCTCGGCGGGCAACTCCGGCCCCGGCGCGGGGACCACCGACCACCGCGGCCCGTGGGTGACCACGGTGGCGGCCTCCACGCAGTCCAGGACGTTCCAGTCCACCGTCACGCTGACCGGCACGGGCGGCGCGACGGCGAAGCTCAGGGGCGCCTCCATCACGGCGGGGGTGAACTCCCCGCTGCCGGTCGTGCTCGCCTCGGCTCCGCCGTACTCCAACCCCCTGTGCACGGCCCCCGCTCCCCCGGGACTGTTCACCGGCAAGATCGTCGCCTGTGAGCGCGGCCCCGGCCGGGTCCTGAAGGGCTTCAACGTGCGCCAGGGCGGCGCGGCGGGGATGATCCTCTACAACACCACCCCGCTCGACGTGATGACCGACAACCACTGGCTGCCCACGGTCCACATCGACAAGCCGGAGACCGACGCCCTGCTGGCCTTCCTGTCGGCCAACCCCGGCGCGACCGCGGCGTTCCCGCAGGGCGCCAAGACCACCTGGCAGGGCGACGTCATGACCACGTTCTCCTCCCGCGGACCGGGCGGGGACTTCCTCAAGCCGGACGTCACCGCGCCCGGCCTGCACATCCTGGCGGGGCAGACGCCGACGCCGGAGGACCCGGCCGGCGGCCCGGCGGGCCAGCTGTACCAGGCCATCGCGGGCACCTCGATGTCGTCGCCGCACGTCGCGGGCGCCGCGGCCCTGGTGTTCGCGCTGCACCCCGGCTGGACCCCCGGCCAGGTCAAGTCCGCGCTGGAGACCACGGCCAGGACGTCGGTCACCAAACAGGACCGCGTCACCCCCGCCGACCCGTTCGACCTCGGCGGCGGCCGCATCGACCTGACCAGGGCCGGCGACCCCGGCCTGACCCTGGACGAGACCGCGGAGAACTTCGCCGCCTCGGCCACCGACGAGCGGAACCGCATCGACCTCAACCTGCCGTCGGTGAACGCCCCGACCATGCCGGGTCTCATCACCGCCAAGCGGACCGTCACCAACGTCACCGACAGGACGCTCACCTACACCGCGACCGGCAGGACCGTCAGCGGGGCGGACATCGCGGTGCTGCCGCCGCTGCTCATCGTCAAGCCGGGCAAGAGCGCGAAGATCACCGTGGTGGTCACCGCCCCCGACCTGCCCGACGGCCAGTACTTCGGCCAGGTGGACCTCAAGCAGGTCGGCGGGAGCCGCGACCTGCACCTGCCGGTGGCGTTCTTCCGCAGGGAGGGCGCCGTCCCGGTCGACCAGACCTGCACGCCGGACACCATCGCCCGCGACACCGGCGAATCCACCTGCACGGTGAGCGTGCGCAACGACACGCTCAACGACACCGAGGTCACGGCGGTCAGCACGCTGGACGCTAAGCTGCGTCTCAACGGCGTCACGGGAGCCACGAAGGCCGGCTCCCAGATCGCCACGGCGAAGACGACCCTGGCGGGCAGGCAGCCGGACAGGCCCGTCGTATCGCCCGGCACCGGGCCCGCGCCGTACCTGCCGCTGGACGCCTTCGGCATCGCGCCGACGCCGATCGGCGACGAGCAGGCGCTCAATTTCACCGTCCCGGCGTTCACGTACGCGGGACGGACCTACACCCGGATCGGTGTCGTCTCCGACGGCTACACGGTCGCGGGAGGCACCTCGGGCTCCGGCGACATCGACCCCGTCCCGCAGTCCCTGCCCGACCCGGCGGCTCCCAACAACGTGCTCGCCCCCTACTGGACCGACCTGGACGGCACCGGCGCGCCCGGCGTCTACGTCGCGACCCTCACCGACGGCGTCGACGACTGGCTCGTCGTCGAATGGCGGGTCAACCTCTACGGCACCACCGACACCAAGGTGTTCCAGCAGTGGATCGGGCTGAACGGCACCGAGGACATCACCTACGCCTACGACCCGGACCGGCTGCCCGGTGACACCCCGGCGGGCTACGGCCTGACCGTGGGCGCCGAGAACTCCGAGGGCACGGCCGGGTCGCAGATCGGCGGCCCGCCGACGCGGGACCTCCGGGTGACCAGCACGCCCGGCGCCCCGGGCGGCACCCTCACCTACACGATGAAGGTCAAGGGGGTCGCGACGGGCACGGGAACGGTGACCACCGGCACCTCGACGCCCGAGGTGAAGGGCCTCACCATCGAGGTCGACAGGATAACCGTCCGGTAACGGCGCGCGACGGCGGTCCGTGGGGCCCGGCACCCGGCGCCGGGCCCCATCGGCGTCCCTCGGACGTCCCCGCCGACGCCCCTCAGGACGCCGCCGGGTGCCGCGCGGGGCCCGCCCGGCGACGCGGCGGGCCTGGTGGGACGGGGAGCGGAAGCCGGGTGGATCCGTTCAGCGGTGGAGGTAGTCCACCAGGTGCGCCTTCTCCGTCTCCAGCGCCTCGATGGCGCTCTTGACCACGTCGCCGATGCTGACGATCCCGGCGAGCCGGCCGTCCGCCACCACCGGCACGTGCCGGATGCGGTGCGTGGTCATGGTCTGGCGCAGGTCCTCCACCTTGACGCCGGGGCCGCAGGTGCGGACCTCGGTGGTCATGATGGCCGACACGGGGGCGTCCAGCACGGCGGCGCCGCGGTCGTCGAGGCCGCGGACCACGTCGCGCTCGGAGACGATGCCGCTGATCGAGGAACCGTCCTCGGAGACCACCGCGGCTCCGATGTTGTTGTCGGCCAGTACGGCCAGCAGTTCGGTCACCGTCGAACGGGGACGGACGGTGACCACCTGATTTCCCTTTTTGGCGAGGAGCGCACCGATGAGCATCGAGACCACCTGGGTGTTCGGCTGGGTGGGGGTTCCTGTTTCCTGCCCGGCGGGCTTCCCCGCTAAGCCTCCGCCCGTGCCCCGTCCCGGCGGGATCCCCGGCTGAGCCTCCGCCCGCGCCCAGCCCGTACACCCTGTTCGCGCCCGTCCTGGCGAGCTCCCGCCGAGCCTCCCCGTCGCGGCGGCGCGGCCGTGCGGCACGGCCGCCGGATCCCCGTGGCCGACGTCGGCCGTGTCTCCGCGCCGGGGATGCGGACCCTTCCTCCCGACTGTAGTGTGTGAAATATCACAAGCCTTCGCCCCCGGGGATCCGATGACCGACAAGCTGAACACCGGCAGCCACGACCTGCCGGTATCCGACGCCCTCGCCGAGTTCATGAGGACCGGCTGGGCCGACAGCCGCCGCGACGACGTGGCGGCGCTGCCGGTGGCCGCGTACACGGCCAAGCGACGCGCCGCGCTCGCCGCGCGGTTCCCCGGCGAGCGCCTCGTCATCCCGTCCGGCACGCTCAAGGTCCGCAGCAACGACAGCGACTACCGCTTCCGCCCGCACAGCGCGTTCACCCACCTCACCGGTGACCAGGAGCCCGACGACGTCCTGGTGGTCGACCCGTCCGGGGAGGCGACGCTGTTCCTGCGCCCCCGGTCGCCGCGCTCGGCCTCCGGGACGGCCGGGCAGGAGTTCTACCGCGACCGCCGCTACGGGGAGTTCTGGGTGGGCCGCCGCCCCGACCTCGCCGAGGCCGAGGCGCTCTACCTCCTCGACTGCGCGCCGATCGACCGTCTGGGCGACGCTCTCGCCGGCCCGGCGCGGGTGCTGCGCGGGGTGGACGCCTCGGTGGACGCCCGGGTGGCCCCGCACGACGGGGACGCCGAGCTGGAGACGTTCCTGTCGGAGATGCGGCTGATCAAGGACGAGTGGGAGGTCGCCGAGCTGCAGTTCTCGGTGGACGCGACCGTGCGCGGCTTCGAGGACGTCGTGCGGGCGCTGCCTGCGGCGCTGGACCACCGGCGTGGCGAGCGCTACCTGGAGGGGATCTTCGGCCTGCGGGCCCGCCTGGAGGGCAACGCGGTCGGCTACGAGAGCATCGTCGCCTCCGGCGCCCACGCGTGCGTGCTGCACTGGATCCGCAACGACGGGCGGCTGAACCCCGACGACCTGCTGCTGCTCGACGCGGGCGTGGAGACCGACGGCCTCTACACCGCCGACGTCACCCGGACCCTGCCGATCTCCGGGCGGTTCAGCCCGGTCCAGCGGCAGGTCTACGAGCTGGTCTACGAGGCCCAGAGCGCGGCGATCGAGGCGCTGCGGCCCGGGGCGCGGTTCCGCGACTTCCACCGGACCGCCATGCGGGTCATCGCCGAGGGGCTGCGCGACTGGGGCGTGCTGAAGATCAGCGCGGACGAGGCCATGGAGCCCGGCAGCGGCCTGTACCGCCGCTACACGCTGTGCAGCAGCGGCCACATGCTCGGCATGGACGTCCACGACTGCGCCAGGGCGCGCGCGGAGGTCTACCTGGACGGCGTGCTGGAGGAGGGGCAGGTGCTCACCGTCGAGCCCGGCCTCTACCTGCAGCCGGACGACCTGACGCTGCCGCCGGAGCTGCGGGGCATCGGCGTGCGGATCGAGGACGACCTCGTCATCACCGCCGACGGCGCCCGGCTGATGTCGGCGGGGCTGCCCCGCCACCCCGACGAGATCGAAGGCTGGATGGCCGCGCTCTCCGCCTGACCGCGTACCGCTCCCCCGCCCGGCCGCACCGGGCGGGGGTGTCCGGTCAGGGACGTCCCGGCGGCCGGGCGGAGGGTCATGGCCGCCCGACCCGACTGAGCAATACATACCAAAAGGGACGTTAGGCGACGTTCCGGACACACTCCGTCAGGGAAGACTCGCCGTGAAGGGCCGCCGTACGGGGCCCGGAGGCGATACGGCGAGCCCGGCCGCCCGCCGGTCGCCGCACCGCCGCGATCGGGAGCGGGGCCGCCGTGATCAGGAGCAGCAGTTGAGCCGGGCGCCTCGGCAGCCGGACGAGGGGGCTCCCCGGGAGGCGGCCCCGGACCACCGCGGGGCTCCCGAGGGAACCCCCTACGGCGCCGGGGCCACGGGCGGCGGGGACTCCGGCGACGGGGGACCCCCCACCCAGCCGAGCCCGGCGGCCCGGCCCGCCGGGACGCCCTCCGTCCACCCGGCCACCCGTCATGCGGCCGCGGCCCAGGCGGGCAGGGGCCCGGGGACTCCGGGGGCTCCGGAGGCTCCGGGCCGGACGGTCACCCGCCGGGCCGGCGTCGTCGCGGCGGCGGCCGTGGCGGGGATGCTCGCGACCACCCTGACGGCCGCGATCCAGTGGAGGACCGCCGACCGGCTCCGGCAGGAGGAGTCCGAACGCGCGGCGGTCGCGGGGCGGGCGCGCGAGTTCGCCGTGGCGCTGCAGACCTACGACTACGCGGACCTGCGGGTCTGCCGCGACCGGGTCCGCGCCTCCTCCAGCGAGCGGTTCGAGAGGGCCTACGACGAGGCCTTCGGGAGACTCAAGGAGGCGATCATCTCGATGCGGGCGCGCTCGGCCGCATCGGTGCGGGACGTCTACGTCTCCGGGGTCGCCCCGGACCGGGCGAGGGCGATCACGGTGGTGGACTCCACGGTCACCAGCACCGCGGGCACCCGGCGGCTCCTGGGCACCTACCTGCGGCTCGACCTGGTCAGGACGGGCGGGAACTGGAAGGTCGACGACACGACGGTCATGGGCACGGCCGACGAGCTGGTCACCGACCCCCAGGGCAGGACCGTGGCGCCGTCCCCCGGCCCCTCCGGGAACGCCTGGGGAGACGACTCCGCGGACGATTCGGGAGAGGACGAGTAGGCCACCTGGGACCTCCCGCCCCGGCCCCGGGGCCCGGCCTGCGCCGATCCGGCCCGCTACCGTCACCCCGGCACCGCCGCCCCGCCGTCGGGGCTCCGCGATCCGCCGCCCCCGCCGTTCAGGAGTCCTGGTCCGCCGCCCGGCGGTGGTCGTGGGACGACCTGCCCGGGGTGGGGTCGAGGAAGACGTGCGAGATCGACGGGAAACGCTCGCGGAGCCGCTCCTCCACCCGGTCGGCGGCCCGCTCCAGGGCGGCCCCCGTGCTCTCGTCGGAGAAGTCGACGCGCGCGGCGACCATCACCTCGGACGGGCCGAGCATCATGGTCAGCAGCTCCACCACGTCCTCGACCTCGGGCTGGGCGAGCATCTCCCGCTCGACCTCCTTCCTGAGCCGCTCGGGCGCGGCCTGGCCCATCAGCAGGGAGACGTTGGCACGGATGAGGTGGGCGGCGACGCCCAGCAGCAACAGGCCGATGGCGACCGAGGCGACGCCGTCCCACACGGGGTCACCGGTCATCTCGTAGGCCAGCAGGCCGCAGGCGGCGATCACCAGGCCCGCCAGCGCGGCGGCGTCCTCGAAGAGCACGGCCTTGACCGCGGTGTCGGAGGTCCGGGCGACGTAGCGCTGCGGGCTCACCCTCACCCGGGCGGCCTCCGAGCGCACCTGCGACAGCGCCTTGAAGAAGGAGACCGACTCGATCACGAACGAGATCACGAGGACGGCGTAGGAGACCCTCAGGTCGGCGAGCTCCTCGCCGTGGATGATCTCCTGCACGCCGTGGGTGATCGAGAAGCCCGCGCCGCCGATGAGGGTGGCGAAGGCCGCCATCAGCGCCCAGAAGAATCCCGCCATGCCGTGCCCGAACGGGTGCCTGGCGTCGGGGGGGCTGTCGGACCGGCGGACCGCGACGAACAGCAGCACCTCGGTGACGGTGTCGGCGGCGGAGTGCGCGGCCTCGGACATCATCGCCGCCGAGGAGCTCATCAGGCCGGCGACCAGCTTGGCGATGGCGATCGCGAGGTTGGCCAGACCGGCCACGATGACGGTGCCGAGGCTCTCCGATCCGGACTTCTCCGGGTCGGGCTTCTCCGGGCCGTTCCTGTCCGCTTCGGGGTCGTTCACTGGGATCTCCGCTGTCCGGCCGCTGTACGCCGGTGTCTCGTTCCTCCCCTCCGGAGGATGAAACCTCCCTCCGAGCCGGGGAACGAGACACCGGGAATAGTTGAATCTTCACCTATGTTGCGGAGAGAAAAGGACATCAGCCGCTTAGGAGTACATATGTCACTCGTCCTCGCCCCCGAAGCGCAGGCCCTCCTCTTCCGCGACGCCCGTACGGCGAACGCCTTCAGCGACGAGCCGGTCACCGACGAGCAGATGCGGGCGATCTACGACCTGGTGAAGTACGCCCCGACCGCCATGAACGGCCAGCCGCTCCGCATCGTCCTGGTGCGCTCCGCCGAGGCCCGGGAGCGCCTGGTGCCCCTGATGGCGCCCGGGAACCAGGCGAAGACCGCCGCCGCCCCGCTGGTCGCCATCCTCGCCGCCGACCTGGACTTCCACGAGGAGCTGCCGAAGGTCTTCCCGCACGCCGCGGGCGCCAGGGAGCGGTTCGCGGCCGACGAGGCGGTCCGCGCCCGCACCGCCACGTTCAACGCGGCCCTGCAGGTCGGCTACTTCATCCTGGGAGTCCGCGCCGCCGGCCTGGCCGCCGGGCCGATGGCCGGTTACGACGCCGACGGCATCGACAAGGAGTTCCTCGACGACGCCCACACCGTCATGGCGGTGGTCAACATCGGCAGGCCCGGAGAGAACGCCTGGTTCGGCCGCCTTCCCCGCCTCCCCTACGACGAGGTCGTCACCAGCGTCTGAGTCACCGGCGTCTGGGGCACCGGCGTCTGAGAGCCGCCCGTCCGAGCGCCGGCCGCCCCGCCGGTCGCTCGGGGGACGGAACCGCCCGGGGACGGGACCGCGCGGGACCGCACATGATCGCCCGGGGCCGCACAGGACCGCGCAGGACCGCGTGGAGGACGCCCGCCGCGCCGGTGTGGCGCGTTCCCGGTCCGGGGAAAGGGCGTTCCGCCGTTTTCCGGTAAGTTCTGATCCATGAACGGGGAGTCGAACCGGTACGGCGGACGCGACAGGCACCTCGCCGGAGCCGTCCCACGTGACGGGGGAAGAAGGTGAACGGCCGGTGACCGACGAGGAGACCCGCTGGCTCAGCTCCATGGAGCAGCGCACCTGGCGCGCGTACCTCGACGCCTACCGGCTGCTGGAACACCGTCTCGATCGCGAGCTGCAATCCTTCGGGCTGTCCATCAACGACTACCAGATCCTGGTCAACCTGTCGGAGAGCCCCGAGCACCGGATGCGCATGAGCGACCTGGCGAGCGCGACGATCCAGTCACGCAGCCGCCTCTCCCACCAGATCTCCCGGATGGAGGCGGCCGGGCTGGTCACGCGGGAGAACTGCCCCGACGACCGGCGCGGCACCTTCGCCGTGCTGACCGGGAACGGCTGGGCCACCATCCAGAAGGTCGCCCCGCACCACGTGGCCAGCGTGCGGCGGCACTTCATCGACCTGCTCACCGACGACCAGCTGCACGCGCTGGAGTCCGCGTACGCCCCGGTGGTCGAGCACCTCAAGAGCCTGCGGACGGCGAGCGGGAGCTGACGGGCTCCGGGCCCTCCGGGAACGGTCCCCCCTCCGGCTCCTCCGGCCATGTCCCGCTGGGAGCGCTCCCGTCCCGGAGGACGTCCGCGCGGGAGCCGGAGGAGGCGAAACCGATACCGCTCCGGCATCGTCCGGCGTCCCCGCGGTCGTTACTATCCGGCCATGCCTGGTCGCCGGATCCCCCTCGCCGCGGTGCTCGCCGCGGTGCTCGCCGTACTGTCCCTGACCGCCGCGTGCAGCGGCGGAGGCGGGCCGAGCCTGCCCGGCGGGCCGGAGCTGGTGCGGAAGTCGGCGGAGGCGATGCGGGCGGTCACGTCCGTGGCCTTCTCCCTGGAGACCGAGGGCAGCCCCGCCGTCCCGGTCAAGAAGGCGACCGGCCGCCTCAGCGGCACCGGCGACGCCGACGGCACCATCCAGCTCGATCTGATGGGCACCCTCCAGGAGATCCAGTTCGTCCTCCTCGGCGAGACCGTCCACTTCAAGGGCGTCACCGGCGGCTTCCAGAAGATGTCACGCGGCCAGCTCGCCACGATCTACGACCCGTCCGCCATCCTCGACCCGGACCGGGGGGTCGTCCAGCTCATGTCCGGCGCGGTGAACCCCCGGACGGAGGCCGCGGAGAAGGTGGACGGCTCCGACGCCTACCGGGTCTCGGCCACGCTCCCCCATCGGATCCTCGTCACGATGGTCCCCGGCCTCGGCCAGGACGTGAACGGCACGCTCTGGATCGACCGCGCCACCGGCCGCCTGCTCAAGGCCGACCTGCCGATGGACGGCGGGAAGGTGACCGTCGCCTTCCACGACTACGGCGCGCCGGTGCGGATCACCGCGCCGGCCGGGTGACCCGGTGACCGCCCCCGCTCCCCCCGACGCCCCCTCCACCGCGTCCCGGACCGTCCGGCGCCGCACCGCCCTCGGCGTCGGCGGCGCCGCCGTGCTGCTGGCGGCCCTGGACGCCTACGTCGTGGTGACCATCCTGGTGGACGTCGCGGGCGACGCCGGGGTGCCGCTCAACCACCTGGAACGCGCCACCCCGATCGTCACCGGCTTCCTGCTCGGCTACGTCGCGGCCATGCCGCTGCTCGGCGGCCTGTCCGACCGGTACGGCAGGCGCCCGCTGATCCACCTGTGCCTGGCGGGCTTCGCGGCCGGCTCGGTCGTCACCGCGCTGGGCGAGACCGTCCCCTGGCTGGTGGCCGGGCGGGCGTTGCAGGGCGTCGCGGGCGGCGCGCTGCTGCCCGTCACCATGGCCCTGGTCGCCGACCTGTGGGACGACCGCGACCGGCCGCTCGCCCTCGGCGCGCTCGGCGCGGCCCAGGAGCTCGGCAGCGTGCTCGGCCCCCTGTACGGCGCGGCCCTCGCCGCCGCGGTCCCGGTGTCCCTGCGGCTGGGCGCCGTCCCGCTCGGCGGCTGGCGGTCGATCTTCTGGATCAACGTCCCACTGGCCGCCGTGGCCGCGCTGGCCGTACGGCGGGCCGTGCCGCCCCGCGACCGCGCCGCGCCCCCGGCCGCCCGGGTCGATCTCGCCGGCGGGCTGCTGCTGGCCCTCGCGCTGGGCCTGCTCGTGGCGGGCCTGTACAACCCCGACCCGGGACGGTCGGTCCTGCCGCCGTGGGGGCCGGTCACGATCGCGGCCGGGGCGGCGTCCGCCGCCGGGTTCGCCGTCTGGGAGCGACGGGCCAGGGTCCGCCTGTTCGACCTGGCGGGGGTGGCGCGCACGCCGTTCTTCGCCACGCTCGGGGTGAGCGCGCTGACCGGCGCGGCGCTCATGGTCACCCTCGTGGACGCGCAGCTCACCGCGCAGACCCTCCTCGGGCTGGACGCGCTGGACGGCGCGCTGGTGCTGTCGCGCTTCCTGGTCGCGCTCTGCGTGGCCGCCCTGCTGGGCGGCCCCCTGGTCCGCCGGTACGGCGAGCGCGCCGTGGCGGTCGCCGGGCTGGCGGTGGCCGCGGCCGGTTACCTCCGCATCGGCGGGTGGCCGCTCGACCTGGCCTCCGCCGGTCTCCGGGTGGACGCCGACCTCGTCGTGGCCGGGCTCGGCCTCGGCGCGGTGATCGCCCCCGTCTCCTCGGCGGTCCTGCGGGCCGTACCCGCCGCCCGGCACGGCGTGGCGTCGGCCGCGGTGGTCGTGGCCCGGATGATGGGCATGCTGCTGGGGATCGCGGCGCTGTCGGCCTGGGGGTTCCACCGGTTCCAGTCGCTCACCGCGGACCTGGACACGCCGCTGCCGTTCGGTGTGGACCCCGCCGTCTACGCGCGGCGGCTCGCCGCCTACGAGGCCCAGGTCAAGGCGGCCCTGCACACCGAGTACGGCGAGATCTTCCTCATCACCGCCGCCCTGTGCGGGATCGGCGCGCTGGCCGCGCTGCTGCTGCCGCGCGGCCGTCCCGCCCCGGCGGGGACCGGTCGTCCCGGGGAACCGTGAGTTCCGCGCGGCCGGTCCCCGCCGCGGCGGAACCCGTCGGCCGGGGGTCCTGGAGCCTTCCGCGAGCCGGGCGGGCACATCGCGCGTGCCCGCCCCACCGGCGGCCGGACGCCCTACGGCACGACCGGGTCCTCCGTGGTCGTCAGACCTCCTCGACGCTGCTCGGCTCGCGCCGGGACAGGTCGATGCCGAGCTCCTCCGCGGCGCGGAAGACGTCCTCGTCGGTGTCGCGCATCTCGATCGACATGCCGTC
>NZ_JBIAMC010000013.1:0-264954 GCF_042873875.1 Streptosporangium sp. NPDC004379 | reverse complement strand
TATCTGCTCGGGGTCTCCACCCGCCGCATCGACAAACTCGTCGAACAGCTCGGCATCACCGGCATCTCGAAAAGCCAGGTCAGCCAGATGGCCAAAGTTCTCGACGGGCAGGTGGAGGCCTTCCGGACCCGGCCCCTGGACGCCGGGCCGTATGCCTTCGTCTGGCTGGACGGGCTGACCCAGAAGGTCCGCGAGGGCGGCCGGACGGTCAACGTCCACGTCCTGGTCGCCACCGCCGTCAACGCCGATGGCCGCCGGGAGATCCTCGGCTTGGAGGTGTCGGCGGCCGAGGACGGCGCCGGCTGGCTGGCCTTCCTGCGCGGCCTGGTCGCCCGCGGCCTGAGTGGGGTGCAACTGGTGATCTCCGATGCCCACCATGGTCTGGTCGAGGCGATCGGCGCGACCGTGCCGGGCGCGTCCTGGCAGCGCTGCCGCACCCACTACCTGCGCAACCTGCTGACTACGGTCCCCAAATCGGCCCAGCCGTGGGTCGCGACGCTGGTGCGGACCATCTTCGACCAGCCCACCGCCGAGCAGGTCCGCACCCAGCACGCCTGGGTCATCGACGCCCTGGAAGCGAAGTACCCGGCCACCGCCGAGCACCTGGACGCCGCCCGCGAGGAACTCCTGGCCTTCGCGGCCTTTCCCAAGGAGACCTGGCGGCAGATCTGGTCCAACAATCCCCAGGAGCGGTTGAACAAGGAGATCAGGCGCCGCACCGACGTGGTCGGGATCTTCCCCGATCGCGGCGCGATCGTCCGTCTCGTCGGTGCGGTCTTGGCCGAGCAGACCGATGAGTGGACCGAGGCCCGCCGCTACATGGGCCTGGACATCCTGGCCAAGTGCCGGATGCGCCTGCTGGCCGGCGACACACCGCAACAGAGTCCTCTCCCGCAGACACTCACCGCTTAACCTGCAGAAACAGGATCACGCGAAGGGCGGCTCATACACCACTTCGCTGGACGCGACCCGCCTAGGTTGCGTCCACGGAGGTGGTGTATGAGTTTCCGTGGTTTCGCCGGAGCCTCAGGCCGCGTAGACGGGGGCGAGGTCGACGAATATGCGGTAGTCGGTGATCAGGCCGTCGTCGCGGGTGCGCCAGATCGACACGGCCACGGCGCCGGTGTCCTTGCCGTCGAGCCGCCGGTAGGTCACCTCGGTCTCGGCGATGACGTCGGCGTCCACCTGCCAGCTTCTGACGATCCGGTGCCGCAGGCCGCCGATGGTGGAGTAGAACGCCTGTAGTCCGGCGACGATGGCCTCGCGTCCCGCCAGCGGTTCGGCGTTGCCGAACACCAGCGTGGCGTCTTCGGTCAGCAGCCGGGCGAACTCGTCGGGGTCGAATGAGTCGACCACCTGGAAAACGCGTCGCACCACGTCGTCGGTCATGCCGTCCCCTTCTCGTACGGCCGGGGTCACTGGTGGGGACGATACGGGGCGAGGAACGGCGTACAACTATCGCCGAGGTGGGGATCCCGTCGCCGTGCGAGCCGTACGGCTCGTCGAAGTTCCCCGAACCATCGCCAGGGCGGGGACTCCGTCGCCGTGCGAGCCGTATGACTCGTCCCGGAGGAGGTCAGGTCTGGAGATCCGGGGTCCGGGACCTGATCGCCGAACGGTGGGTGCGAGTACGGCGGTTCACGGACAGGGCGCGGTCCAGGTCGTCGATGAGGTCCACAGGGTTCTCCAGGCCGATGGACAGGCGGACCAGGGCCGGGGTGGGGCGGGCGTCGGAGGCCACCGGACGGTGGGTGAGCGCGCCCGGGTGCTGGATCAGGGAGTCGACGCCGCCCAGCGACACCGCGTGCGTGAACACCCGGACGGCTGAGGTGAGGCGGGCGGCCTGGTCGTATCCGCCGCGCAACTCAATCGACAGCATCGCGCCGGTGCCGTTCATCTGCCGCCCGACCAGCGGATGGTCATCGGCGGGATAGTGGAGGCGGGCCACGTCCGGGTGGTCGGCGAGCCAGGCGGCGACGGCGCGCGCGTTCGCCTGCTGGGCGCGTACCCGCACCGGCAACGTCGCCAGCCCGCGATGCAGCAGGTAGGCGCCCAGCGGATGGAGCAGCGCACCGGTGATCGCGCGTACCCGGCGCAGTGCCGCGGCGCGCTCCCGGTCGCAGGCGATCGCACCCGCCACCACGTCGCCATGCCCGCCCAGGTATTTGGTCGCGCTGTGCAGTGCCATCGCGGCGCCGAACCCGAGCGGGTTCTGCAGTACGGGCGTCGCGAACGTGTTGTCCACCAGCACCGGCACCCCGTCCGCCGCCGTCACGACGGAACGTATGTCGACCAGGTCGAGCGTGGGGTTGGCGGGAGTCTCCAGCACGACCAGCGCGGTGTCGCGGCGGATCGCCGCGGTCACCGCCGTTCCCGTGCCCTCGCAGAACGTCGTCTCGACGTCCAGCAGGCCCGATGCCAGCAGGTGATCGGCGCCGCCGTACAGGGGGCGGACGGCCACTACATGGCGTCGCCCGGTCTCCCGCGTCGCCGCGAGCAGCGCCGCCGTCAGCGCCGCCATGCCGGAGGAGAAGGCGACCGCCGCCTCCGCGTGCTCCAATCTCGCCAATCCCGCCTCGAACCGCGCCACCGTCGGGTTCCACAGCCGGGCGTAGACAGCCGTTCCCTCCGGATCACCACCGGAGGCCAACGTCTCGTAGGCGTGTCCTCCGGTCTCGATGTCCGGCAGCGGGTTGGTCGAGGAGAGATCGATCGGAGGCGCGTGCACCCCGAGATCCGCCAAATCCTCACGCCCAGCGTGTACGGCGACGGTGTCGGGATGAAGAGAACGGGATGTCATGGCCCGACTGTCGGGGAATCGTCGATCATTCTCAAGATGTGTTGTGGAAGGCGGCCTGTTTCCGGATAGTTGGTGCGGAATCCGCAAACGGGAGGCGCGATGTCGCGACGTGTACCGCAGGATCCACAGCTCGACGGCACCGATCTGAAGATCCTGGCGGCCCTGTCCCGGGATGGCCGCCTGACCAACGCCGCACTCGCGACTCAGGTCGGTGTCGCCGAGTCGACGTGCGCCTACCGGGTGCGCGCGCTGCGCGCTTCCGGTGTGATCACTGCCATCCACGCGCACATCGACACCGCCGCGCTGGGCCGTCCGCTGCAGGCGATCATCCGGGTCCGGCTGGGCGGCCACAACCGCGACCCGGTCCGCACCCTGTTCGATCGGCTGGTCGAGACACCCGGCGTCCTGGCGGTCTTCCATGTCAGCGGTGACGACGACTTCCTCGTGCATGCCGCCGTCGCCACCCCACAGGACCTCCGTGACCTGATCCTCGAACGGATCACCGTGCATCCCGGCGTACGGCAGACGCAGACCCAGCTCGTCTTCGAGGCCCGTGCCGGCGTCGGCGTCCTGCCGCCCTCTCCGGCCCCCGAAGCCAGGAAGACGACCAGGCCCACCCGGTAGCGAGCGGCCGCGTCCGTCCTCCGGGGCGACGTCATCCAGGCCGGCCGGGCACCGGCCACGGTGGAGCGACTCAGGTGTTGCCGGAGTCCTCCGGAATGGGCTCGTTCCGCTCGCGGACGTACTCCAGCAGGTCGGATTCGTCGATGACCTCGTCGGCGGGCGGGGCGGTGATGACGAGACGGGAGAGCCTGCCCAGTTCCTTGCGGCTCAGGGTGCCCCGGTAGAGGAGGCCGCCGGAGACGCGTTCGCGTTTCGAGCACTTCAGCAGGGTCTTCATCAGGGACGTTGGGATCACCTGTCAGATGGCGCGTACGGCCTGTACGGAGCATCGTCGAACAGGCTGACAACACGATCTCGTTGTGGACGGCTTGAGCGTTCCGAAACGGTGGATTCGCCGCAGGGACCACCTGGCGGCGGATCCACACCGGGAGAAACGATGAAGCCGCCTCCACGCGCCACCGCCTTCACGGCGGCCGCCCTGCTCGCCTGCCTGACCGGAGTGTCCGGGATGCCGGCGGCGCGGGCGGCCGACGCCAGGGCTCTTCCGAGCGTGAACATGGAAGCCGTCGTCAAGGCGGCCCAGATCGACCCGCGGCGGCCTGACGACACGGTGACTCCGGGCGCCAAGGCCGGCGTGCTCCTCATCGAGCGGGCGCTGCGCGACCGGAAGATGCTCGACGCGAAGTGGGTGGACGGCTACTTCGGCACCACGACGGTCACCGCCTTCGCGAAGTTCCAGAGGTCACTCGGCTTCAGCGGTCTCGCCGCCAACGGCCTTCCGGGCAAGACGTCGCTCACCAAGCTCGGAGCCGGCCGTTTCACGGTCACCCACGCCATCGCACCGGGTGCCCGGGTGCCCGACGGTGACTTCGTCGTCGACACCCGCACGCGGAGCATGCTGGCCGAGGCGGAGCGGCTGCTCGGCCGCGACCTCGTGCTGCTGCAGGGGTCGTACAACCCCGGCGGCGACCCCACGTCCGCGGGCACCCACGACGGCGGCGGCGTCGTCGACATCTCGGTCAAGGGGATGAGTTCCGCCACCCGCACCGCCGCCGTCCGCACGTTGCGACGTGTCGGCTTCGCGGCATGGCTGCGCAGCCCCGACCAGGCCGACTGGCCGTGGCACATCCACGCCGCCGCCATCAACGACACCGACCTCTCCAGCCAGGCCCAGCACCAGACCGGTGACTACTACCTCGGCCTGAACGGCCTCTCCGGCCGCGGCCCGGACGACGGCCCGAAGGTGACCATCCGCACCTGGGAGGAGTACCGGCGTCGCTGACCGTCCCGAACCCCGACCGAACAGATCGAACCCCACCTGCACGGACACGAAGGAGAACACCATGAAGACGCTCAACAGGATCCTCACCGCGTCGGCCACCGCGATGGTGCTCGGCGGGGCGGTGCTCGCCGCCGCCTCTCCCGCCTCGGCGGCCGCCCGTAACGGCGTCTGCGAGCCCGGCGAGTTCTGCTACTACTTCAACAGCGGCAACCAGGGATCCCTGTCCGACTTCACCGGATCCGTCGCCGATTACGGCACCAAGCAGCCCTCCTGCTTCGACTTCAAGGGCCCCGGCGCCGGCAAGGGCAAGTGCGTCAAGAACTCCGCCGCCTCGGTCTGGAACCGTACCGGCAAGACGGTCCGCGTCTACTTCAACAGCAACTACGGCGGCGGCTCCCAGGACTTCGCGTCCGGCGCCAAGGGCGACCTCAAGCCCGGCCTCAAGAACCAGAACGCCTCCCACCGGCTCATGAGCGGCTCCGCGCCGCCGACCGGGTGCAAGACCGACGGCACGCACACCAGGATGCCCACGACGATCCTCGTCTACCGGAAATCCCTCAACCGCGTTGAGCGGGTGGACTTCAGGACCTACGTCAAGAACGTCCTGCCCAACGAGTGGCCGTCGTACTGGCCGAGGGAGTCTCTCAGGGCCGGGGCGATCGCGGTCAAGAACTTCGGCTGGCGCTGGGCGCTGAAGTCGACGAAGAAGACGCCGAGTGGCCAGTGCTACGACGTCACCGACAGCACGTCCAGCCAGATGTACAAGCCGAACTCCGCGACGGCGGCGACGAACGCCGCGGTGGACGCGACATGGGGCACCCGGATGACGCGCAACGGGGAGATCTTCAAGGCCCAG
This sequence comes from Streptosporangium sp. NPDC004379, assembly GCF_042873875.1. Lineage (NCBI taxonomy): Bacteria > Bacillati > Actinomycetota > Actinomycetes > Streptosporangiales > Streptosporangiaceae > Streptosporangium > Streptosporangium sp. NPDC004379. The sequence goes on along the minus strand of NZ_JBIAMC010000013.1, from coordinate 259,392 downwards.
TACTGCTCCACGTCCACGAAGTGCTCTGACTGGGTCACCGGCGACTGGATGTCGCAGACCGGCTCCCGTGACAAGGCCAGGGCGGGCTGGGGCTACTCCAGGATTCTCAAGTACTACTACAGGGGGATCGTTCTCGGCTCCTGAGCCCCGGGAGGCCGTCCGCCCTTGATTCCCCGTCGTGCCTCTGATTCCCCGTCGTGCCCCGCACGGCGGGGAATCAGGCGTCAGCCGACGATGACCTGGAAGTTGATCGGCCGGCCTCCGGGATATGCGACCTGCCCCGAACCGTCCATCATCTTGAACCGCACGTAGCACAGGCCGGGCTTCCCCGGCGTGGTGATGTCGGTCTGGATGTCGACCATCTCTCCGGGCCGTGTGTCCTTGATCGGCACGTCGGAGAGGGTCCGGCACTGGTCGGGTCGCTGCGGCAGGCCGAGGCGGCGCAGCGAATACCCCTTCCACGGCACGGTCCCGGTGTTCTTGAGCCGCCACACCTTGGTCACGGTCTGGCCGGGGCCGACGCGCGTGCAGTCGGGCAGCGTGATGTCCCCGATGAACTTCGCCGAGTCACCTTCGTGGGCGGCCGGCCTCCACGGCGGGTTGGTGGCGCGCACCGGGCAGTCGGTCGCCGACAACCGGGTCTCCGGTGAGCTCTCGGACGGGTTCAGGTCGTCCCCGTCGGTCCCGGAGCCGCGATTGACGGCGACCGCGATGAAGACCGCCGCCACCGCGACGACGGCCGCCACCGCTGCCGCGAGCGCGGCCGGGCGGGCCGGCCGGAACCGTCTCCGGTCTCCCGTCGTGGAGGAGACCGCCTGGACGTCGCCCGCGGTCTCATCGGGCGGCGGCGGTGTGGGTGGAGACACCGGGGTCTCACCGGCAGGCGCCGGGGCCTGCGACCCGGTGGCGCCGCGCGCGGTACGGCCTTCCGCGACGTCCGTGGCGGAGGCTTCGAGCCCGTCGGACGGACGGGCTCCCGGGGCGTCCGTGCGGCTCGGGGGATCTCCGGCGCTCACCGATCTGACCGCCGCGTTCGCCCTCTCCCAGCGTTCGCGGTACGCCGCCGGGTCCGCGCCGCACGCCTTGACGAACTCGACGGTGGTCTCCCAGCTCGGGAGCCGGTTACCCTTCGCGGCTTCGTGCAGTGTCGTGTGTGAGATCGCCCCCGACCGGCCGGACATCTCCCGGAAGGGCGGGTTGCCGACCGACCTGCGAAGCTCTCGCAGCGTCGCCGCGAAGTCCTCGATCGCCTCCGTCCGCGCGGGCATGTCATCCACCGAGTGAAGCTAACAGCGCCCACGGTGTTCACTCAAGGTCCCGGAGCATCTCGCATACGTCCTCCCGCGCCTCACCCGCCGCGGCGAGACCGGGAGAGTGACCTGCGCCCGGCTCGTCTCCGTCGGCTCAGGTCACGTCCGGGAAAGCGCTGTACGGCAGGCGGGTACGGTGACGCCGCCCTCTTGCCGCTCCCGACCGCGCGGAGGCGGGAAGGCCTCCGTGCGGGTCACCCGCTCGGAGGTTCGCCCCTCACTGAGATCTAGGCGTGCAGGACGACGAACAGGCCCCGCGCGCGGGCGCCGTCCGGTGTGTCCCAGACGCCCGCGACGTGGCCGACCGCTTCCGGCGGGAGGAGAGACGCGTCGTCCGGAGCGGGACGCAGGACCCGGTGCAGACGGAGGGCCATGCCCGGAGGGGCGGGCAGGTCGGTGCCCTCCCGGTCGTCGGTGGCGGTGGCGGTGAGGTCCGCGGGGGCGAGGCCGTCACCGGTGTAGGAGCGGGTGACCTCCGGGTCGGGGGTGTCGCTGACGCTCTGCTTCTGCGCCTGGGCCCGACCCTCGATCAGAGCCGACAACCGGTCGAGCAGCACCGGGTCGTGGCAGCCGTCGTAGGCCCAGCGTCGTCCCAGCACGCCGTGCTCCATGGTGCCGATGAGGGCGTGCTCCGCCCCGTCGAGCGGGGCACCGCGATAGGTGAGCGGCACCAGGTAACCGGCCGGGTGGGTGGCCGAGTCGTCGGTGACCACCATGAACTCGATCCCGACCTCACCCCGGGGATCGTCAAGCCGGAAGCCGCCGGCCTTGGTCAGCCGTGGTTCGCTCACTCCACCGGAGTACCACGGCCGCGAGGGCAGCCAAGAGGTCAGCAGTTCCAGCTTGGTCGGCGTGAGGGTGGTGTGGTGGATGACGGCCATGTCCGGGATCCTCTTCCATCGAGTGGATACGGGCTCCACATCCTGCCACCGGGCCGTGACGTGTTTTCCGTACGACCGGTAATCGACGGGGCCGGAGAGGGACAACTCGGTGTGGACGATCCCCAAGAACGCTTCACCGACCTCTACGAGAGGCGTTACCGCAGCGTGCTCGGTTACGCGCTCATGCGGACCGAACGCGATACCGCCGAGGACGTGGCCAGTGAGGAAGGTGACCGACCCGCTCGGGCGCCACGGTGCCGCGATCGTGATGAGAACGGCCGAGGGGGATCCCGAATACGCCTCCGACCGGGTGCCCGGGTTCCGCCTCGTCGTCGACCCGGAGACCGGCCGGCTGCTGGCCGACGAGGCCCTCGACGATGCCGCCAAGCCGATCCGGTCCGTGGCCTACGAGGCGATGGGCTGGACCGACGCCCTCGGCGAGCGCCCCTGACCGCCCGACCACCTGATCACGCGACCGCCTGATCGGGCGACCCCCTGACCGGCTGATCCGCTCTCCGCCGGTCAGCCGGTCAGGTGTCGTCGCGGGTCCCGGTGCGGCCGGCTTCGGTCTCGGGGGGCGGCCGAACGGGGGTACGGCGTGCCGTACCGTCGTCCGGTGGGACGGGACGCGTCAGGTGTTGCCGGAGTCCTCCGGAATGGGCTCGTTCCGCTCGCGGACGTACTCCAGCAGGTCGGATTCGTCGATGACCTCGTCGGCAGGCGGGGCGGTGATGACGAGACGGGTCCCCCAGCCGGTGTAGCGGGTGTCACTCCGCTTGACCAGGGCGTTCTTTCCCTCTCCCACGGTGTCGGTGGTGACGAGGCGCTCAGGAAGGCCGGTCCGGTCGGTCCAGAGCCGCCAGGAGACCTTCCCCTTGCTCTTCGCGCCGACGAGCCGTCCCGAGGTCCAGTCGACGAAGGCGCCTCCGGAGAGCCTGCCCAGCTCCTTGCGGCTCAGGGTGCCCCGGTAGAGGAGGCCGCCGGAGACGCGTTCGCGTTTCGAGCACTTCAGCAGGGTCTTCATCAGGGACGTGTCGTACAGGTCGATCGGCTGCAGGCTGGCGTCCCGGGCCATGTCCCGGTTGGCGCTTCCCCGGTGCTTCGCCGGGAACCGGATCCACTTCTTGCCCTCCGGGACCGGCCCGCCGGGGTAGTGGGCGGCGTCGTCGTAGGTGTTCTCTCCGACGCGGATCATGCGGTGGGAGGTCTGCTTACCGGGGTTCCCGGGCTTCGCGGGCTTCCCGGCCTTCGGCGCGGGAAGATCCCGCCAGGTGAGGTCCGCGGCGACCGGGCCCGACGGGGCGAGCCGGAGCCTGCCGGCGATCCGGGTCCCGCTTCCGGAGACCGTCGACTTCGCGCCGTAGTGGAAGCGGTCGGTCTCGGAGATCCGTACGCCGTGCTCGCCGCGTAGCTGCCGCTTGATCGCACGTGCCGGGTCGGGGGCGTCCGCCTGCGCGGCGGCGGGGTTCGTGGCGACCGGCGCGGCCCCGGTCAGTACGGCGGCCGCCAGCACGACCCATCGTCTCATGGGGGGTTCGTCCTTCTGCTTCGACGTCAGGGTGCCTGAGCTGAAAGATAAGGGTGAAAGTGATATTAACCTGCACGCTCCATCCAAACCCGGTTCACTTCGGTGCTCGATGCTCGGCCGCGTCCTCCACTTCGGGCCCCCGGCCGTCGCCTCGACGGGACCGTGGTGGGGTGGGTTCCGCGTCGCTAGGGTGAGGGGACGACCCCGCGCGTGGAGGAGCCGATGCCCGCTGGTCCGCTGGAGCCGGGAGACCCGCGCGCCCTGGGGGAGTTCGAGGTGGTCGGGCGGCTCGGCGAGGGCGGGCAGGGCATCGTCTACGAAGGACGGAGCCGGTCCGGCGAACGGGTGGCGATCAAGGTGCTGCGCAGCGGCTCGGATCCCGCCGCGCGCCGCCGGCTGGCCAGGGAGCTGCGATCGGCGCTGCGGGTGGCCCCCTTCTGCACGGCCCGGGTGCTGACGGCGGAGACCGGCCGGCCTGACCCCTACGTCGTCAGCGAGTTCGTCGCGGGTCCCTCCCTCCAGGAACGGGTGCGTGGTGGAGGGCCCCTGCGCGGAGGCGACCTCGACCGCCTGGCGGTCGCGACGGCCACCGCGCTCGCCGCCATCCACAGCGCGGGGGTCGTCCACCGGGATTTCAAGCCGGCCAACGTGCTGCTCGGCCCGGACGGCCCGCGGGTGGTCGACTTCGGTATCGCCCAGCTGCTCGACGCGAGCACGATGCCATCGTCGATGTCCGGAACTCCGCCGTACATGGCCCCCGAGCAGCTCAACGGCGTGTACGGCTCGCCCGCGGCCGACGTGTTCTCCTGGGCGTCGACCATGGTCTACGCCGCCACCGGCCGGGCGCCGTTCGGCAGCGACACCGTCGCCGCGATCTTCCGCCGCATCCTCGCCGCCGAGCCCGACCTCACGGGCGTTCCGTCGCCGCTGCGGGAGACGCTGGCCGTCTGCCTGGCCAAGGATCCCGGAGCGCGCCCCTCCGCCCGGACGCTCATGATCCGCCTGGTCGAGCCCGGCGTCCCGACCGTCACGGTCCCCGAGGTCGGCCCGGTGCCCACCGCCTACCTGCCCGCCGGCTGGGGCGGCTGGGCGGACCGGGAGACGACGCCGGAGCACGGCGGACCGGTCCCCGGGCATGGCGGACCGGTCCCCGGGCATGGTGAGCCGGTCCATGGGCGAGGTGAGCCAGCGCCGCGGTACGGCGAGCCGCCGCCCCGGCGCAGGCGGAGGCCCGCCGTACTGATCGCGGTCACCGGTGCCGTCGCGGTGCTCGCGACGGCGGCGGTGCTGTACGCCACCGGGGTCCTCGGCGGCTCCCCCGGCGGTGACGCGGCGGGGTCGCAGGCCGGGACCGGCGGGAAGACCGGATCGCGTTCGGCCGCGGACGGGCGGTCGGACCCGTCACGCCCGGTCGCGGACGAGCGGTCGCGCTCCACGACGTCCACGACGTCCACGACGCCGCCGTCGCAGCCTTCGGTCCCGGCCTCGGCCCGGCCGGGCGGGGGAGTCCCGGAGGCGTTCGCCGGGACGTGGACCGGCCGCGTCGTCTCGCAGGACGCCCGGCGGAAGGCCGTCGACGTCACGCTCACCCTGCCGGGCGACCGGCCGGCGGGGACGTGGCGGTCCGGCGCGTGCGACCAGCAGGTCACGCTGACCCAGGTCAGGGCCGGGAACGTGCTCGACCTGACCCGGGTGCAGCGGGACCAGTGCGTGGGGGGAGACATGACCCTCACCCTGAAGGACCCGGCGACGCTGGACTTCGTCGGTCAGGAGGGCGGGGGCGGGCTGGAGTACCGCGGAATCCTGGGCAGACCCTGAGCCCGGTCCCGGACCGGTCCGACGCCGGGCTGAACACCGGTCCGACGTCGGACCGGCGCCGGACCGGTGTTCAGCCCGCCCGCGCGATCTGGAACGAGTACGGTCCCGTCTTCGCCGAGCCCGACCTGACCACGAGCGCGTACCGGCCGTCCCCGCCGGAGAGCGGGATGTCGGCCTCGTATCCGCACAGGGGGATGGGCTGCCGCGGGCTCGCGACGTTCCTCTCCGCGGCGTCCACGAGCTCCAGTTCGATGGCCTCGCACGCCCCGGTCCCGCCGAGGACCTTGATGGCCGACGCGCCGTCCGCGTCGAACTCGAAGCGGTCGATGCGCCCGGGGACGTCCAGCCGCCCCGCGCCGTCCGGGCCGCCCTCGCCGATCCGCAGGCCGATCGCCGCCGGGAACGTGCGGACCTTCACCGTCGCGATCCGGAAACCGTACGGCCCGACGACGTTCGTGTTCCCGAAGACCTCCAGCCGGTGCCTGCCCGCCTTGGTCAGCTTGACGACGGACGTGCCCCAGCTGAAAGCGATGTCGGACGGGCCCACCGGCCGGCCGTCCACCTCGGAGTACACCTGGAGCCGGATGTCGTCGCCGGTCATGTCCGTGACGTAGAACTCCCTGGCGTCGCCCAGGTCCAGGGCGAACCTGTCCCGCTGCCCGGCCCGGGTGAGTTCTGCCGCGACGACGCCGCCGTCGGTGAGGACCCCTCCCGGCTGCACCGCCGTCCGGGCCCCGGCCGGGTCATCCGTCCGGGCCCCGGCCGGGTCATCCGTCCGGTCTGATCCGGCCGGGTCATCCGTCCCGGCCGGGTCGTCGTTCTCCGGAGGGCGGCCGGACTCGGCGGCCCGGGTGGTCTGGGTGGTCTGGGGAGCCTCGGCGGTGACCGTGACGGGCACGCGTTCCGGGGCGGACCGGTCGTCCCCGAGGGAACCGGCGCCGGCGCCGCATCCCGTGACGATCAGGAGCATGAAGGCCGCTCCGGCGGCGAGCCGGAGGGGTGGCACGCCGCGGCGGCCGGGGGAGGAGGCTTCCATGCCGGTCATTGTGCGAAGTCCGCTTGCATCCTGCTTTCCGTCGCGGGTCCGCGCCCCGGAGCCCGCGGGGGCGACGCCGTGGCGCGGGGCCCCGGCCCGGCCTCCCGCGGGGCCGGCGGCGCCCCGGCCCGGTCGTCCGACACGCTGTCGGCGTCATCCGGCCGTGGGTGATGTCGAGGGGACCGGGATGGGCGCCTGATGGCACCGGCCCTCCGGACAGGGCCGTCAGCCGAGACGGTCGGCCCTGTCGAGCAGGTACCGCTGTTCGACCTGGTTGTCCGTCAGAGCGGCCGCCTCGCGGTACAACGCCGCCGCGCCGGCCGTTTCGCCGGTCATCTGGAGCAGATGAGCGCGTACCGCGCGTTCCCGGCGCCGGGTCAGCGGGTCCCGGTCCAGCCGGTGACGCCGGTTGAGGTCGTCGAGCAGCGCCAGCCCCCGGCCCGGACCGTACGCCCGGGCCACCGCCACCACCCGGCTGAGCCGTACCGGTGCGGTCGGGGTGAGCCGTTCGAGCCACAGATACAGCACCGCGATCTGCGGCCAGTCCGTCCGCTCCGGCGACACGGCAGCGGCGTGCACGGCGGCGATCGCCGCCTGCAGCTGGTACGGGCCCACCTCGTGCCGGTTCCAGACGCCGTCGATCAGTTCGGTGCCCTCGTGGATTAGGGCGGCGTCCCACAGTGTCCGGTCCTGCTCGTCCAATGGCACCAGCTCGTCGGCGCCGCGGACGCGGGCGGCGCGCCGCGACTCGGTGAGCAGCATCAGCGCGAGCAGCCCGGTCACCTCGGCGTCGCCCGGCAGGGAGGCGTGGAGCATGCGGGTCAGCCGGATCGCCTCGTGGGTCAGGTCGACGCGGGCGAGTTCCTCGCCGGCGGAGGCCGTGTACCCCTCGTTGAAGATCAGGTAGAGCACCTGCGTCACGGCGGCCAGACGGCTGCCGCGGTCGGCGTCGTCCGGCGGGGTGAAGCGCGCGCCGGCGCCGGCCAGCCGCTGTTTGGCACGGCTGATCCGCGTGCCCATGGTGTTCTCGGTCGTCCCGTAGGCGTGGGCGATCTCGGCGGTCGTCAGGCCGCCGACCGCGCGCAGCGTGAGCGCCACCTGGGAGGCGGGGCTCAGCACGGGATGGCAGCAGAGCATCAGCAGGGTGAGGCTGTCATCGGTCTCCCGCGGCGGGGACGGCCGGCGGGCCGGTTCCCACATGGCCTGGTCGGCCGCCCCGGCTTCCCGCTCGCGCCGGCGCCGGGCCTGTTCGGAGCGGAGCAGGTCGACCATCCGCCGGTAGCCGACCCGGATCAGCCAGCTACGCGGGTCGTCCGGCACGCCGTCGACCCGCCATGCCCGGCTCGCGGCGAGCAGCGCCTCCTGAACCGCGTCCTCGGCGACGTCGAAGTGGCCGAAACGCCGGGTCAGCGCGCCGAGCACCTGCGGCGCCTCCACGCGCAGCAGGTGCTCGACGTCCGCGCTCACGCCGTGAACTCCTCACCCATGATCGGCCGGATCTCGATCGGCTCGCCCAGCACCTCGACGATCCGTGAGGCGATCTCCACGGCTCTCTCCCGGCCGCTCACGTCGATCACGGCGAAGCTGGCCAGGACCTCCTTCAGTTCGGCGAAGGGCCCGTCGGTCGCCACCACGCCGTCGGAGGTCCTGCGGACCGTGGTGCTGACCACCGGGTGGCCGAGGCCCACGCCGGTGACGAACTCGCCGGTCTCGATCAGTTCCCGCTCGAACCTCTGGTACGTGGCGAAGGCGGTCATCGCCTCCTCGGACAGCGCGTCGGGGGTGGCGGCGTCCCAGGCGGCGGCCGGCGTGTAGCCGAGCAGCAGGTATTTCATGGGAATCCTCCCTGTTCGTTCCCAGTGAATGTACGCAGGATCAGGCGGAGCGGAGGCCGCCGGGTGCGGCGACGGCGGTCATGACCTCCTCCTCGACCGGATCACACCGGTACCTCGTGGCCGGGCCGGAGAATTCGACGCGATCCGACTGTGATTCAGATCACATCAGATGCGTGTCAAGGCGGACAGGCCGCCTCCGAGGTACCGGCGAGCACTCACCACGACTCACCGAGGAGACGAGATGTCCGAGAACTACCAGCCGAGCGCCGGCCTGAAGGCTCTGGACCGCCTGGTCGGCACCTGGGCGATCACCGGCGGCGCGGAGGGGACCGTGCGGTACGAGTGGATGCCCGGCGGGTTCTTCCTGCTCCAGCACGTCGATCTCAGCCAGTCCGGCGAGTCGGCCACCGGCCTGGAGGTGATCGGTAACCTGCGGCCGTTCGGCGAGCCGGCCGGTACGGAAGTGGTGTCGCGATTCTACGGCTCGTCCGGCGACACCCTCGACTACGTCTACGAGCTGATCGGCGACGAGCTGACCATCTGGTGCGGCGCGAAGGGCAGTCCCGCCTACTACCGGGGCACCTTCAGCGCCGACGGCGACACGGCCACCGGCGGGTGGGTCTACCCCGGCGGGGGCGGGTACGAGACCACCATGACCCGGATCTGAGGCCGGCCCGTACCGCGGGCCCGTGTTGTGAGCCCGTACCGCCGCTCCGGACACCGGGGATCGGTGAGGCCCGCCTGCCAGGGCGGCCACCGTTCCCCGGCCGGTGGATCCTTCCCCGCCGGTCGCCGCTTTCCGGCCGGTCGGTTCTTCCCCGCCGGTCACTGTTCCCTTGCCGGTCGGTCCTTCCCCGCCGGTCGTCGTTTCCCGGCCGGTCACCGTCACCCGCCGGTTAAAACCGGGTGACATCTCACATCGTCTGCCGGAATGCTGGACACGGTCGATGAGTTTTGTCGGTGGCATCGGTCACTCTTTACATGACCGCGACTTCTTGCGAGACCCGTGGCCGGGGTGCCGGCCATGACGACATCATGTCCGACGACCCTGATCGAGGTATCGTGTCCGTCCCCCAGCTCGACTCTCCCGCCATGCCCGCGGAGGCCGTTCCGGATCGCCCCCGGCCTGTTTCGGGGCGCACCCCGCCCGTGATCCGGTTGCTGGTGCTCGCCACGTTCGTCGTCATCCTCAACGAGACGATCATGGTCAATGCGATCCCCCAGCTGATGGAGGCGCTGAGCATCACCGCGCAGACCGCGCAGTGGCTCTCGACCGCCTTCATGCTGACCATGGCCGCCGTCATCCCGATCACCGGATGGTTCCTGCAGCGGGTCTCCACCCGCCAGGCGTACACCGTCGCGATGGGCCTGTTCCTGCTCGGCACGGCACTGGCCGCCGCCGCGCCGACGTTCGAGGTGCTGCTGGGCGCCCGCATCGTCCAGGCTTCCGGGACGGCGGTGATGATGCCGCTGCTGATGACCACGCTGATGCAGGTGGTGCCCGAGGAGGACCGGGGCCGGGTCATGGGCAACATGTCCCTGGCCATCTCGGTCGCGCCCGCGATGGGCCCGGCCGTCTCGGGACTCATCCTCCAGTTCGGGTCCTGGCGGCTGCTGTTCGCCGTGGTTCTCCCCATCGCCGCCCTGATCACGTGGCGCGGCCTCGCGCGGCTCAAGAACGTCGGGGAGCCCGAGTACAGCACCGTCGACTGGCTGAGCGTGGTGACCGCCGCCGCCGGTTTCGGCGGTCTGGTCTACGGGCTCAGCCTGTTCGAGGGCGGTGACGCCTTCGTCGCCGCCGCGACCGTGGCGGCCGGTCTGGTGGCCATCATCGTCTTCGTCGTCCGCCAGCTGGTGCTGCAGAAGCGCAGTGCCTCGCCGGAGGACCTCCACAGGGAGCACACCGCGCAGCCGGCGGACCTGCGCAGCGCGTCGCCGGTGAAGCCTCCCAAGAAGCACACCACGCCGCTGATGGACCTGCGCGCCCTGCGCCACCGCACCTTCACGGTCGCGCTGATCCTGATGTCGGTGTCCTTCATGGCGATGCTCGGCTCGATGATCCTGCTGCCGCTGTACCTGCAGAGCGTCCGCGAGCTCAGCCCCCTGCAGACCGGGCTCCTCGTGATGCCGGGCGGCCTGGCGATGGGGCTGCTCGGCCCGGTCGTCGGCCGGCTGTTCGACCGGTTCGGCGGCCGGGTCCTGGTCATTCCCGGTGCGATCGGCATCGCGCTCACGCTCACCGGCTTCACCCAGGTCACGATGACCATGCCGTTCTGGCAGCTCCTCGGCCTGCACGCGCTGCTGATGGTGAGCCTGGCCGCGACCTTCACCCCGGTGTTCACCCTCGGGCTCGGAGCGGTCCCCCCGCACCTCTACTCCCACGCCAGCTCGATCCTGAGCACGCTGCAGCAGGTCGCCGCGGCCTTCGGCACCGCGCTCGTGATCACCGTGATGAGCGCGCGGGCCGACGCCCTGAGGGCCACGGGCGCCACCGAGGCCCTCGCCACCCTCGGCGGCATGCGGATGGCCTTCGTCATCGGCGCGGTGCTGTCCGTGGTCGTGATCGTCACCGCCCTGCTCCTGCCCGCCCGCGCGGACAACGCCGGCGGACACGGGGGGCACGGCCACTGAGACCGGCGGCGGCCCGCAGGCCGTCCGTGTGGTGATGCAGGACCTGGGGGGCCGTCCGTGCGGACGGCCCCCGGGCGTCGTCATCGGGTCGTGCAGACGGTTCCGTTGAGGGTGAAGACCTCGGGCAGCACGTTCGGGCCGCTGTAGTTGCCGACGTAGCCGATCGTGGCCGTCGCGCCGGTGGCCAGCGAGCCGTTGCCGGGTTCGCTGACGGCCTTGACGTCCTGGCCGTTCTGCGTCCAGACGGCGCTCCAGCCGCTGCCCAGGCTCTGCCACGCCCTGGGCCAGCCGAAGGCCAGGGTCCAGCCGCTGACCGGTGCGCCGTTGTTGGTGATGTCGATGGAGCCGACGTAGCCGCTGCCCCAGTCGGACTGCTTGGTCAGCCGTACCGAGCACGAGCCGGAGGCGGGCGTGCCGGTGGTGAACGTCAGCGGCGCGGAGGGGGGCGAGACCCCGCCGCCGCTGTCACGGGCGAGCACGTTGACCGTGTAGCGCGTGCCCGGCTTCAGGTTGCGCGCGGTGAGCGAGGTGCCGGTGGTCTCGCCGATCTGCTCGCTGACGGCTCCGTTCTGGCGGTACACCTCGTACTTCACGATCGGGCGGGCGCCGGCGGAGGCGGCGGACCAGGAGATCGTGGCGGCCTGGTCCGTCACGCCCGAGGCCGACGGCTGTCCCGGCTCGCCCGGCAGACCCGCCTGGGTGGAGGCGGGACGCACGATGATCGTGGTCAGCGAGAGGGGAGGCAGCGTCCGGCCGGTCGCGCCGCCCGTGGCCGAGGTGGTGATGCTCGTGGCGCCGTTGACGTGGGTCAGCACGGTGGGGGCCCCGGACGCCGGGCCGAACCCGGAGTAGTCGATCGCGACGGGGTACGACGTGTCGGACGAGGTGTTGATCAGCATGACGGCCAGCGAGCCGTCGGGGCGCCGTACGGCGTGCGCGGTGACCTTCGCCTGGTCTGTCGCGGCCCGGACGAACCGGTCACCGGGGCGGGCGAAGCGGCTGACCATCTGGAGCGCGTAGTAGGGCGCGAAGGGCGTGTTCGCCGCCGGTTCGCAGACGCCGCCGTCGGCGCAGGACCCGCTCGACAGCAGGCCGAAGTCGCCGTAGTCGGTGTGCCCCTCGACCTCGGTGACCTTGCCGATCCCGTTGTGGACGTTCCACCAGTCGACGGTGAACACCCCGTTGGCCAGCAGCGTCGCGTAGGCGTCGGCGGCGGCCAGGGCGCCGGGCTGGGTCGTCGTGCCGCGGTCGCTCGACCCGGTGTTGAACTCGGTCATCGCGATGCCGATCCGCTCGGATCCGGCTCCCACGTGCTTCGCGATCTGCTTCCGGGTGAGCTGGATCATGTCCGGAACCTGGTCGGCCCTGTCGAAGGAGCCGGGGTACCAGTGCAGGATCACGAAGTCGATCTTCGACCCGGCGGTGGCCAGGACGACGTCGTTCCAGCTCCCGGCGTCGCCGTCGGCGGTCAGGGCGTCGGGCCAGTTGGCCGGGGTGGTCAGCACCGCGCCGATCTTGATGGTCGGGTCGACGGCCTTCATCGCGTCGGAGTAGGCCACGACGTTGCGCGCGTACTCGGCCGGGCTCTTGTCGGCGTGGTCGTCGGCCTCCCAGGCGGCGCCGTAGTGGCCGTTGCCGTAGTTCTCGTTGCCGATCTCCCAGTACCTGACGCCGTAGCCCTTGTCGACGTTGGCGTGCCGTACCCAGGCCGCGGCCTCCGCCGCCGTGCCGGTGCCGTAGTTGGCGGTCACCATCGGCTGCGCCCCGGTGCGCCGTACCCCGCGCATGAAGGTGTCGAAGTCGGTGCCGGGGGCCACGTAGCCGCCGGGGGCGGTGTGGTCGGCCCAGTGGTAGATGTCGGAGTAGGAGCCGCCGGGATAGCGCAGCAGTTTCACGCCGGCGTCTTTCAGCAGGTCGGCGGTCTCGTCGGTGCCCAGCCGGGAGTCCCAGATCGCGTGGTTGGCTCCGACGGCGGTCTCGGGCACGGTGGCGAGCGCGGCGCGGGCGTTGACGGTCACCGCGACCGGGCCGGCCTCGTCGGCGTACGCCGTGGGCGCCTGGAGCGCGGCCAGCGTCAGCAGTACGGCGGACGCGGCCCGTAACAGAGGTCTTGGCATCGATGGACACCTCAATGTGATAGCGGCCTTCATTCGACGCCTCCCCTGACCCGGAGGCAACATGATCGTGGGGGGCCGCCTCACGCCCGTCAACCGAGGGTGAAACTTTCACGCCGAAGGGCCCCCGCGGCGGGTCGTACCGCGCCGCGGGGGCCCTCACGAGGGCCGGTCGGTGAGCGAGGTCAGCCGGTCCGGGTCCACTTCTGGTTGTTGCCGCCGTGGCAGGAGTACATCTGGAGCTTGGTGCCGTTGGCCGTGCCCGATCCGGTGGCGTCCAGGCAGAGCCCGGACTGGACGCCGACGATGGTGCCGTCGCCGTTCAGACGCCACTTCTGGTTGTCGCCGCCCCAGCAGGAGTAGATCTGGGCGACGGCGCCGTTGGCGGTGCCGCCGGCGTCGAGGCACTTGTTGCCGTAGACGCGGAGCTCTCCGGCGGAGGTGGAGGTCCACTGCTGGTTGGCGTTGCCGTGGCAGTCCCAGAGCTGGACCTGGGTGCCGTCGGTGGTGCTGCTGTTGGGCACGTCCACGCAGCGGCCGGAGGCCACGCCCCTGATCTGCCCGTTACCGCCGGGCGGCGGGTCGGTGGGCGTCACGGTGGGTGTCGCGGTGGGCGTCTGGCTCGGGTTCGGGGAGGCGGAGTTGAGGGCGTTGAGGACCGAGCTGTAGGCGGCCTTCTTGTTGCCGTTGCCGTCGAACAGCAGCGGAACGTCGCCCGAACGCCAGGAGTCGCTGTCGCGCACGCCCCACACGGTGATGCCGACGCAGCGCGGCACGGCCAGGCAGTCGTTGGTCACGTTGGCGTAGGTCGTGGCCGAGGCGCCCTGGATGTCGAGCTCGGTGATGGCCACGTCGACGCCGAGGGCGGCGAAGCTCTGCAGGGTGGTGCGGAAGTTGCTGTTGTAGGGGCTGCCGCTGTTGAAGTGGCTCTGGAAGCCGACGCAGTCGATCGGCACGCCGCGCTGCTTGAAGTCGCGGACCATGTTGTAGACGCCCTGGGTCTTGGCCCAGGTCCAGTTCTCGATGTTGTAGTCGTTGTAGCAGAGCTTGGCGGACGGGTCGGCGTTCCGCGCGGTGCGGAAGGCGACCTCGATCCAGTCGTTGCCGGTCCGCTGCAGGTTGGAGTCGCGCCGGCCGCCGGAGTTGCCGTCGGCGTAGGCCTCGTTGACCACGTCCCAGGCGTAGATCTTGCCCTTGTAGTGGGCCATCACGCCGTTGATGTGGTCGATCATCGCCTGGCGCAGGGTGGATCCGGACAGGGACTGCATCCAGCCCGGCTGCTGTGAGTGCCAGGCCAGGGTGTGCCCGCGGACCCGCTTGCCGTTCTGGACGGCCCAGTTGTAGATGCGGTCTCCGCTGGAGAAGTTGAACTGGCCCCGCTGGGGCTCGGTGGCGTCGATCTTCATCTCGTTCTCGGCGGTCACCATGTTGAACTCGCGGTTCGCGATCGTGGTGTACGCCGAGTCGCCGAGCTTGCCTCCGGCGATGGCGGTGCCGAAGTAGCGCCCGCTCTGCGCGGCCGCCGCGCCGAGCGTGTTCTCCGCGGCGCCGGCGGGAGCCTGTACCGCCGTCAGGGCGGTGACCGTGCCGAGGACGCCGAGGGCGCCGGCGATCAGAGCCCGGCGGAGGCCGCCGCGGGGTCTCCGGGTTCCGGGCGGGGGTGTGGCGTTTGCGCCCATGCCTTGAGCCTCCATAACTGGATCACGAGAAAACCGGATCATGGGAAAAGGGGGAGCGGGGAGAGACCCCGCGGGACCGACGCCGCGTCCCATCGCCTCACGGGGAACCGTGCACCGCCGGGCGTCGCGGACGGTGGCCCCCGCTGCGTACCACCACCCGCGGGGCCGTCCTGGGGACTCAGTTTGGAAACGTGCTTGAAACTTGTCAACACCTTCTTGAAACTTTCGGAACGCATTCTGGGTCTCGGCTCCACGAGTGTTCCGATGTCCGGCTCTTCTCCTGGGATTTCGCCGTGCTTCCCTGCCGGACGGTACGGCGTGGACTCATGCCCTCCAGGGCGTCGCGGGTGAAATTTTCAGCGGCGCGTCCGCCTTGTCCGGGCTCGGCTCACCCGATAACGCGAGATGAGCCCCGTCCGGCCGCCGCGCACACCGGTACGACGGGCCGCGGGCCCTTGACGCGCTTCCCCGCGTCGTATTTGCTCCGCCCACCACCACCCTCTCCACCCATCTGACGAAGAGAGGACTTGGCGTGAAACGAACATTCAGGGTCGTGCTGGCAGCCGTCGCCCTGCCCTTGTTGATCGCGGGCATGTTCATGGCGACCAAACCGGTGGCCGCGGCGTCCCTCACCCGGGTGACCGGTTTCGGCAACAACCCGACCAACCTGAACATGTACCTCTACGTGCCCGACCGGGTCGCCCCCCGGCCGGCGCTGCTGGTGCTGGTGCACTACTGCACCGGCACGGCCTCGGCGATCTTCAACGGAAACGGGCACGACTACGTCACCGCCGCCGACCGCTACGGCTACATCATCGTGCTGCCCGAGGCCACCCGCAGCGAGAAGTGCTTCGACGTGTCCACCCCCGCCGCGCTGCGCCGCGACGGCGGCAGCGACTCCACCGGCATCATGTCGATGGTCGCCTACGCCCGCCAGCGCTACAACGTCGACCCCGCCCGGATCGTGGTCAGCGGCTTCTCCTCCGGCGCGATGATGACCAACGTCCTGGCCGCCGAGTACCCCGACGTCTTCTCCGCCGGCTCGGCCTTCTCCGGCGTCCCGGCCGGATGCTTCGCCACCACCAACGGCTCGCTGTGGAACAGCCAGTGCTCCGGCGGCAACCTCATCAAGACCGCGCAGCAGTGGGGCGACCAGGCGCGGGCGATGTATCCCGGCTACACCGGCCGTTACCCGAGGATGCAGCTGTGGCACGGCACCACGGACACCACGCTGGCCTACCCCAACTTCGGTGAAGAGATCAAGCAGTGGACCAACCTCCACGGCCTGTCCCAGACCCCCGCCTTCACCGACCACCCGCAGTCGTCCTGGACCCGTACCCGCTACGGGAACACCACGACCCAGGCCACCGTCGAGGGCATCAGCATCAGCGGCGTCGGCCACTCCCTGCCGATGAACGGGCAACTCGCCTACGCCATCTCCTTCCTCGGCCTCGACGGCACCACGCCCACGTCCTCACCCACTCCGACGGTGACCCCGACGGCGACTCCCACGGCCACCCCGACGGTGACTCCCACGGTGACCCCGACGCCCGGCGACACGCCGCCGCCTCCCGGCGCCTGCCGGGTCAGCGCCACCGTCAACGCGTGGAACAACGGGCTGACCGAGAACCTCACCGTCACCAACACCGGAACCTCGGCGGTCAACGGCTGGTCCCTGGCCTTCACCCTCCCCGGCGGGCAGACCATCACCGGCGGCTGGAACGCCACCTACACCCCCGCCACCGGCCGCGTCACCGCGACGAACGTCACCTACAACGGCTCCCTCGCGCCCGGAGCCTCCACCGAGATCGGCTTCCAGGCCACCCACACCGGCGACGCCGGCAAGGCCACCGCGTTCACCCTCAACGGAGCCCCCTGCACCCTCTCCTGACACATTCTCCGACCGGCCCCTCGCCGGCTCGCCGTGCCCTCCGGTCCACCGGGCGGCACGGCGAGCCGGCGGGTCCCGTGCCACACTCATGTCCGACCGCGTCGGCGTCGACAGGGTGGAGGAACGGCTCGGATGGGGTTGGAGATCGAGGACCGGCCGTCCGACTCGCCGTACATCGATCGGGTGTGGCGGAGCACCAGCCACGGCGTCGACACGATGACCTCGGTCGCGACCGCACACTGGGACCTGGTCTTCTGGGAGCACCGCGGCCGGTTCAGCGCGGCCGTTCAGGGACCGGAGCCCCGGGCGTGCCCGGCCCCCGTGCCCGAGGAGGCCACGTTCTTCGGGATCAGCTTCTCGCTCGGGACCTCGATGCCGCACCTCCCGGCCAGCCGGCTCGTCGGCGGTTCCGCGGAGATCCCGGACGCGACCCCCGGATCCTTCTGGCTGAAGGGTTCCACCTGGCGTGTTCCGGGCTACGACGACGCCGAGGCATTCGTGCGGCGGATGGTGCGCGAGGGCGTCCTGGTCCGTGACCCGATCGTCGCCGCGGTGTTCCGCGGCGCCCCGCCGGACGTGTCCGAGCGGACCGTACAGCGGCGCTTCGCGGCGGCGACCGGACTCACCCCCGGCTCCGTGCGGCAGATCGGCCGCGCCCGCCGGGCGGCGGTCCTGCTCCTGGAGGGTGTGCCGGTGCACGACGTCATCCACCGGCTCGGATATTTCGACCAGCCGCACCTGGCGCGGTCGCTGTCCCGCTACATCGGGCGGACCGCCACGCAGCTGAGCGCCCGGAGCCCGTCGGAGCCGCTGTCGCTTCTGTACAAGATGTGAGCCCCGCGCCCGTCTAATCTCCTTTTCACAGCCACGGTCACGGCGGAGGACGGTTCCGCCGCCGACGCCGGCGAGGAGGGAGGGCCGGTCGCCCCGGTCCGCGGACGCGAGGCCCCTCCCGTGCCCCTGACGACGAAGGAACAGCGCAATGGCCAAGATCGTTTCCAACTTCTTCATCTCGCTGGACGGCGTGATCGAGTCGCCCGACCAGTGGCACACCCCGTACTTCGACGACCAGATGGGCGCGGCGATCGGGGCGGGCATGCAGGAGGCGACGGCGTTTCTGATGGGCCGCAGGCTGTACGAGGAGTGGTCGGCGTACTGGACGACGACGGACCAGGACCAGGACTTCGCCAAGTTCATCAACGGCACCCCCAAGTACGTCGTGTCGAACACCCTGCGGGAGGCGGAGTGGAGCAACACCACCGTCGTCTCCGGCGACGTCGCGGCCAGGCTGCGCGAGGTCAAGGAGCGGACCGACGGCACCATCCAGATGTCCGGCTCCGCGACGACCGTGCGGTGGCTGCTGGCCAACGGGTTGCTCGACGAGCTGAAACTGCTCGTCCACCCGATCGCCGTCGGCCACGGTCAGCGGCTGTTCGAGGACACTCCGACCCACAGGCTGAAACTGGTCGAGTCCGAGACGTTCCGGTCCGGCGTGCTCAACCTGACCTACGTCCCGGACGCCGGCTGACCCGTGCCGCCGAGCCGGGCGTAGGCCGCGGGCGACATGCCGACCGCCGCGGTGAAGTCGCGGGTCAGGTGGGCCTGGTCGGCGTATCCGAGCTCGGCGGCCAGCGTCGCCAGGTCGAGGCCCCGGTAGACCCGCTCCGCGGCCTCGTGCAGCCGGAAGCGGCGGATCACCCACTTGGGGCCGACGCCGACGTAGTCGCGGAACAGCCGCTGCAGTGAGCGCACCGACCGCCCGGCCCTGGCCGCCAGCGCGTCGACCCGGGTCATGGACACGTCGTTCTCCGCCGTCGCCACCAGCGCCGCGACCTCCTCGGCCACCGGATCCCGGCGGGGTCCCAGCCCCAGCAGGAAGTCATCGACGAGGGCGACGGCGGCCGGGATGTCCGGTTCGGTCAGGACGCGCCGGACCAGGGTCTCGCCCGCCGCGCCGTACATCTCACCGATCCCGGGGAAGCGGTCGGTCAGCCGGGACACCGGGCCGTCGAGGAACGGCCGGAAGCCGCCGGGGCGGAAACGCGTGCCGAGCACGCGGCCGCCGCCCCGCATCGTGTAGGAGAACCCGCCCCTGATCACCCCCGCGATCCGGTGGAAGTCATCGGTGATCGTCATGTTCACGGTGGGGTGGGAGACGATGCGCTGCTCGTACGGCTCGGCGAGATCGGTCCACGTGACGACCCAGAAGTGCTCGACGTACGCCGCGAGCCCGGGTGACGGCGCCCGCCGGACGTAGTCGAAGGCGTCGAGTCCCGCGTACGGGTCGACCCAGCCGCGCTGTCGCGTTTCTACAAGCCGCGCCTCGGGCGAATGGGGCACGCTGGCTGTCATGGACGACATGATGCCGTTGATGAGGCGTGCCACCGAACGGACCGCGGGACTGGTGCGCGAGGTGGGGCCCGAGCAGCTCGGGCTGCCGACGCCGTGTGAGAAGTTCGACGTCAGGGAGCTGATCAACCACCTGGAGTGGGTGGCGGAGATGTTCGAGTCGCTGGCCCACGGGGGGCCGAGGACCGAGCGGGGACCGTACGCGGGCGACTTCCCCGAGAGGGCGGAGCGCACGCTGGCGGCCTGGTCCCGGCCGGAGGCGTGGGAGGGCACGAGCCCCGGCATGGGCCTGCCGATGGACGTGCTGGCCCACATGTACCTCGTCGACATGGTCGTGCACGGCTGGGACCTGGCCAGGGCCGTCGGCCGGGAGTACGAGCCCGACCCCGGGACGGTCGCGCGGGCGCTGGACTTCACCGACCGGATGGTGGAGACGGGCAGGCAGCGCGGCGCCTTCGGGCCGCCGGTGGCCGTCCCGGACGACGCCCCGCCGTTCGACCGCCTGCTCGGCGTCATCGGCCGGGACCCGGCCTGGACGCCCTGACGCGCTCCCGCTCCCGCTCCCGCTCCCGTCGGCCGCTCGGACAGGACGGCATACCGGTTGATCCATGGTCACGGTGACCGAAGGTGCTCATCGGTCGTTATTTCTGAGCATCGACCCATTTTCCGGGCATTGATCATTAGCATCGTCGGATGCTCACTGTTCCGGCGGTGTCCCGGCAGGCCGGACGGCGCATGGCCTGGCTCGACGCCCTCCGCGGCCTCGCCGCCCTGGTCGTGGTCTTCGAGCACACGCTCCAGCCCCTGCTGCCCGGGGCGCGGATGCCGGTCAAGGCGGTCTTCGAGCCCGGATGGTACGGCGTGACCGTGTTCTTCCTGGTCAGTGGCTACATCGTGCCGGCGTCGCTGGAACGGCGGGGCGACGTGCGCGCCTTCTGGGTCTCCCGCTTCTTCCGGCTGTACCCGCCGCTCGTGGTGTGCGCGGCGGGCATGGCGCTGCTGGCCGCGATGGGCTGGGACGAACTGCACGTCTGGTGGGGCTCGCGACCGCTCTCCCTGACGGTGGGCCACCTGACGATGCTGCAGAACCTGCTGGCCATGCCGAACCTGGTCAACGTGCTGTGGACGCTGTCGTACGAGATGGCGTTCTACCTGCTGCTGACCGCGATGTTCACCCTCGGCCTGCACCGGCGGAGCACCGCGTACGCCCTCGCCCTCACCGCGGCGGCCGTGGCGGGCGCGGGCACGCTGCCGGTCGCGCTCCTCTCGGCCGGTGGCTCCGGCCGGATGCTGACGGTGACACTGGTGGTGGCCGCGTCGCTGACGGCGGGCCTGGCGGCGGTGCTCGCGGGCTCAGGCACGGTACGGCGGGCGGGCGCGATCGTCGTCGGGGCCGTCGTGCTGGGACTGCTGGCGGTCAACCAGAGCTACCCCGGCCCCTGGCAGGGGCTGCTGATCCTGGCCACCATGTTCGCCGGAACGGCGCTGTACCGGGCCGAGCAGGGCCAGATCCCCTGGAGCCGGGCGGGCTGGGCGGCGCTGGTGCCGGCGGCCGGGATCTGGCTGGCCCGCGGCGACCTCGGCACCCAGACGGCCGAGGCCGCCGCCTGGCTCACCTTCGTCGCCGCGATGGCGCTGCGGCACCGGCGGATGCCCCGGGTCCTGACCTGGCTGGGGCTGGTCAGCTACTCGGTCTACCTGCTCCACCCGCTGCTGCTGGAGGGCGTCCAGTGGTTCTGGCCCGAGCCGGCGGCCGTACCGCTGGGGGCGCGGCTGGCGGCGCTGGCCGGCGTGGTGGCGGCGCTGCTCGGCCTCAGCGCGCTGACCTGGCGCTTCGTGGAGGCCCCGGCGCAGCGGCTGGGCAGGCGTCTCATCACCCCGGGCGGCTGACGCCCCCGGCGGCGCGCTCCAGGTTGCCGGTCATGTGCCGCAGGGACTGAACGGTCCGGAGGTACTCCGCCTCGGTGAGACCGGTGAGGAAGGTGGAACGGACGCCGTTCATCTTCTCCCGGACCATGGCGTGACCGGCCCGGCCGTCCGGGGTGAGCGCGTGGCGGCCGGAGCCGTCCAGGGTGAGCCAGCCGCGGCGGGTCAGCTCGCCGGTGACGTCTTCCAGGGTGACCGAGCCGGGGCCCCAGAAGGGCCGCAACGTCTCGGCGAGACCGCCCGGGGTCTGCGGGGACCCGTGCAGGGTGTTCATGATCTGCCAGTGCCTCCGGGTGAGCCGCTCCTCGGCGAGGGCCTGTTCGGCCGCGGCTTCGATGAGACGGTCGAGGTGCTTCAGCCAGTAGCCGATGGGTCGTTCCATGAGAATGTCCTTTCACATATACATGTACTTTAACAACTAACTGCGCGAGAGCATATGCTTCTGAACCGTGGAGCGCAACGGTGACGATCACATCGAGACGGTCGAACGCGCCATGGTGGCCATCCGCCGCAGCCAGAGCCGGCGCACCCTGGCGCGGCTCGCCGCCGACCGCCGGGAGGCCGGCTCCGGCGGCGGCCCGGAGACGGCGGCGACCGCCGCGCCGGTGGCCGGCGCCGAAGTGCTGGACGTCATCGAGGCGGCCGAGGACGCGGGCGACGCGGTGACCGTCACCGGTGTGGCCACCGCGTTGAACATCGACCAGCCACGCGCCAGCAAGCTGGTCGCCGCCGCCGTGGCGGCGGGTCTGGTACGGCGGGAGGCCGACCAGGCGGACGGCCGCAGGGCACTCCTGGTGCGCACGCCGGCCGGACGCCGCCTGTCGGAGGAGATACACGCCTTCCGGCAGCGGATCTACGCCGAGGCCATGAGTGGCTGGCCGGCCGCGGACCGCGCCGAGTTCGCCCGCCTTCTCGCCAGGTTCGTGGAGTCCCTGGGCACGGTCACCCGCTGAGGACGGCCCGGCGCGGCCGTACGGGCGCTTGTGCCGGGGCCTCGCCTACCTGGTGCGGCGGCTGCCGGGAGCCGGGCGGGTGCTGTGAGCGCGGCGGGCCCGCCACACGCCGCCCACCCCGCCCCGATAGATAACCGCAGGTCAGATCGGGTAGAGCAAGAGTTGCTCGTGCCGTACCGGTGGGGGAGACGTGGCTCGCGTCCACCGGTGGGTCAGGCGAGCCGGAGGGTGGAGACGGGGCGGCGGGAGGCGTAGGCTCCGGGGCTCGGGAACAGCGGCCGGCCTGGAGAAAAGGGGAACAGGTGACCGAATCTTTCGTGCATCTGCATGTCCACACCGAGTACTCGATGCTCGACGGTGCGGCGAAGATCGGCCGGATGTTCGAGGAGGTGGCGCGGCTGGAGATGCCCGCCATCGCCATGAGCGATCACGGCAACATGTTCGGCGCCTACGAGTTCCAGGGCGAGGCCAAGAAGGCGGGAATCAAGCCGATCATCGGCATCGAGGCCTACGTGGCGCCCGCCGCCCGCTCCTTCAAGAAGCCGGTGTTCTGGGGCAAACGCGCCGAGACCGGCGTCGCGGACGGCGAGGGCGGCAAGGACGTCTCCGGCGGTGGCCGGTACACGCACATGACCATGTGGGCCAAGGACGTCGCGGGCCTGCGCAACCTGTTCCGCCTGTCGTCCCTGGCCTCCTTCGAGGGCTACTACGGCAAGCCCCGCATGGACCGGGAGCTGGTCGCCCGGCACTCCGAGGGGATCATCGCCACCACCGGCTGCCCCTCGGGGGAGGTGCAGACCCGGCTGCGGCTCGGCCAGTACGACCAGGCCGTCGAGGCGGCGGCCGGCTACCAGGAGATCTTCGGCAGGGAGAACTACTTCCTGGAGCTGATGGACCACGGCCTGGACATCGAGCGTGACGTCCGCGAGGACCTGCTGCGCCTGGCGAAGCAGCTGAACATCCCGCTGCTGGCCACCAACGACTCCCACTACGTCACCGAGGACCAGGCCGACGCCCACGACAGCCTGCTGTGCGTCGGCGTGGGCCGCAACAAGGACGACCCGAACCGGTTCCGGTTCAACGGGTCGGGCTACTACGTCAAGAGCCCCGCCGAGATGCGGAGCCTGTTCACCGAGCTGCCCGAGGCGTGTGACAACACGCTGCTGGTCGCCGAGATGGTCGGCGACTACGACGAGGTGTTCGGCTACATCGACCGGATGCCGCAGTACCCCGACGTGCCCGAGGGGGAGACGCAGGAGTCGTGGCTGCGCAAGGAGGTCGAGCAGGGCCTGGTCATGCGCTACGGCGACCCGGTCCCCGCCGAGGTGTGGGAGCGGTACGAGACCGAGATGAAGGTCATCGGCCCCATGGGGTTCTCCTCCTACTTCCTCGTCGTCGCCGACATCTGCAAGTACGCCCGGGACAACGGCATCGCCGTCGGACCCGGCCGGGGGTCGGCGACCGGTTCGATCGTCGCCTACGCGACCCGCATCACCGAGCTGGACCCGCTGGAGCACGGCCTGCTGTTCGAGCGGTTCCTCAACCCCGAGCGCATCAGCCCGCCCGACATCGACCTCGACTTCGACGACCGCCAGCGCGACCGCATGGTGTCCTACGTGACCCGGAAGTACGGCAACGAGTACACCGCGCAGGTCAACACCTTCGGCACGATCAAGGCCAAGGCCGCCGTCAAGGACGCCTCCCGCATCCTCGGCTACCCCTTCGCGATGGGCGACAAGATCACCAAGGCGATGCCGCCGGACGTCATGGGCAAGGGCGTCCCCCTGGCGAAGATGTTCGACCCCGAGCACCCCCGCTACGTCGAGGGCGGCGAGATCCGCTCCCTGTACGAGTCGGACGTCGACGTGCGCAAGGTCATCGACACCGGCCGCGGCATCGAGGGCCTGATCCGCGGCACCGGCGTGCACGCCGCCGCGGTCATCCTGTCGTCCGCGCCGCTGCTGGACCTGATCCCGATGCACATGCGGGACAAGGACGGCGTGGTCATCACCGGCTTCGACTACCCGTCCTGCGAGTCCATGGGCCTGATCAAGATGGACTTCCTGGGCCTGCGCAACCTCGGCATCATCGACCACGCCATCAAGATCATCGAGCAGAACCGCGGCGTGACGATCCGTACCGAGGAGATCCCCCTCGACGACGCGACCACCTACAGGCTGCTGGCCCGCGGCGACACCCTGGGAGTCTTCCAGCTCGACGGCGGCCCCATGCGGCAGCTCCTGAAGCTGATGGAGCCCACCCGGTTCGAGGACATCGCCGCCGTCCTCGCGCTGTACCGGCCCGGCCCGATGGCCGCCAACGCCCACACCAACTACGCCCACCGAAAGAACGCCCGCCAGGAGATCACCCCGATCCACCCGGAACTGAAGGACGCCCTGGACCCGATCCTCGGATCCACCTTCCACCTGCTCGTCTACCAGGAGCAGATCATGGCGGTCGCCCGGGAGCTGGCCGGCTACACCCTCGGCGGCGCCGACCTGCTGCGCCGCGCCATGGGCAAGAAGAAGCCCGAGATCCTCGCCAAGGAGTTCGTCAACTTCCAGGCGGGCATGCGCGGCAACGGCTACAGCGACGGGGCGATCCAGGCGCTGTGGGACGTCATGCTGCCGTTCTCCGGCTACGCCTTCAACAAGTCCCACACCGCCGGCTACGGCCTCGTCGCGTACTGGACGGCCTACCTCAAGGCCAACTACCCCGCCGACTACATGGCGGCCCTGCTCACCAGCGTCGGCGACGACAAGGACAAGGCCGCCATCTACCTCGCCGAATGCCGCAAGATGGGCATCCAGGTCCTGCCGCCCGACGTCAACGACTCCGACCTGACGTTCGCCGCGGTCGGCGACGACAAGGTCCGCTTCGGTCTCGGCGCGGTCCGCAACGTCGGCGAGAACGTCGTCGAGGGCATCATCAAGGCCCGCCAGGAGAAGGACGGCTACACCGACTTCAACGACTTCCTCGGCAAGGTGCCGCTGCAGGTCTGCAACAAGCGCGTCATCGAGTCCCTGATCAAGGCCGGGGCCTTCGACTCCCTCGACCACCCCCGCAAGGGGCTGCTGCTCACCCACGAACAGGCCGTCGACTCCGTCATCGACATCAAGAAGAACGAGGCCAACGGCCAGGACTCCCTCTTCGGCGGTACCGAGGACACCGAGGAGAACGTCTTCACCGTCACCGTCCCCGACACCGAGTGGGACAAGAAGACGCGCCTGGACTTCGAGCGGGAGATGCTCGGCCTGTACGTCTCCGACCACCCCCTCGCCGGAACCGAGCGCCTCCTGGCGCGCAACCGTGACACCACGATCGTCGAACTGCTCGACAGCGGCCGGGAACGCGGCGACGTCCGGGTCTGCGGTCTCATCACGAAGGTCGACAAGCGCGTCAACAAGGCCGGGAACCTCTGGGCGATCGTCGTGGTCGAGGACATGGACTCCGCCGTCGAGTGCCTGTTCTTCCCCAAGAACTACGAGCTGTACGGGCCGATGCTGCGGGAGGACGCCGTGGTGTCGGTGGGGGGCCAGGTCAACAACCGCGACGGAGCGATCTCGATCTTCGCCCAGGACCTCACCGTCATCGACGTCTCCATCGCCGCCGGCGACTCCGGACCGCCCGTCACGATCTTCCTGCGGGAGGAGCGGGTCACCGCCGAACTGGTCGAGGAGCTGCGCAACATCCTCAAGACACACGAGGGCAAGGTGCCGGTGCAGGTACGGCTGCGCCGTCACACCGGCCGGACGGTGGTCATGGCGCTGCCGGACTACCAGGTCGACGCGGCCCCGTCCTTCGCCGGGGACGTCAAGGCGCTGTTCGGGTCGGACGCGATCGCCCTGTGAGCCGCCCCGTCGAGGTCGTCTCGGTCGTGGAGCCTCCGGTGTGCCCGCGCTGCGACGGTGAGGGCCTGCTGTCGGTGATGGTCGGCCACGGCTGGACCAACGCCCGCGGATCCGCGGTGCGCGGCCACGTGCCGGTCGTGCTGTGCGCGGGATGCGACTCCGGCGACCCGCTCGCCGCGCCGCTCATCACCTGGTTCCACGTCCACGAGACCGTCACCGGCGAGGTCGCCGAGGAGTTCGCGCGGCTGCTCGACCGGTGGACCGGCTGCGTGCGGCCTCCCGCGCCGGACGAGTCCACACGGGAGGCCGACGCCTGGCGCCGCGGCGAACTGTGACGAGGCACGGCCTCCGCCCCGGCCTCGTTCCACCGGGGCGGAGACCGTGCTGGAGGCCGACGCCCGGTGGTCCCGACGGCATGGCGATGAGCAGGCTCTTCCACCCGGGAACGCCTGTCAATGAGCGGGTCCGCGGCTTAGCCTGGAAACGCGACATCACCAGGGGGAGGCGGAGCCCATGGACGACGGTTGCACCATCGGAGACCGGCTCAGGAAGATCCGTGGCGACCGTTCCTGGACGCAGGAGGAGCTCGCCGAACGGGCCGGGGTCAGCAGGGACATCGTCGCGAAGCTGGAGCAGGGCCGCCGGGAGTCGGCGCGGCTGACCACCTTGATGCGGTTGGCGAACGCGCTGGACGTGGACCTGTCGGCGCTGACCGGCAAACGCGACCGCATGGGCGGCGAACGCGACGGCGCCAGCGTCCTGAAGCTGCGGGACGCCCTGCTGTCGGCGTCCCTGCTGCCCGGGGTGGACGACGGCCACGACGGGGAGCCCACGCCGGTGGCGGACGTGCGGGCCGCGGTGGACGACGCCTGCCGCCGTTACTGGGCCGGTGACTTCCCCGCCCTGATCGCCCGGCTTCCCGGACTGATCGCCGAGGCGCGGCTGTCCCACGCGGCGTACGGCGCGGCGGCGGTGTATCCGCTGGCCATGGCCTATGACCTGGCGGCCAGCGTGATGGTGCACCTCGGACGGGACGACCTGGCGGCGATCGGCGCGGAGCGGGCCATCACCGTCGCACACGGCGGCGATGACGAGCTGCTGTGGATGACCCTGCACGCCACGTACTCATGGGTGCTGCTGCACCAGGGCCGAACCAGGGAAGCCGAGGAGCTCGCCGCCGGTATGGCGGCCCGGATCGAGCCGTC
This sequence comes from Streptosporangium sp. NPDC004379, assembly GCF_042873875.1. Classification (NCBI taxonomy): domain Bacteria; kingdom Bacillati; phylum Actinomycetota; class Actinomycetes; order Streptosporangiales; family Streptosporangiaceae; genus Streptosporangium; species Streptosporangium sp. NPDC004379. Next base: position 232,385 of record NZ_JBIAMC010000013.1, on the reverse strand, counting down.
GTTCTCCGCTCCGGCCGCTCACGTGGCCGCGTGGGGCAACCTGCTGATGACCGCCCTGGCCCCGGCGGCGGCGGCCGGCCGGGAGGTCGCGGACTACATCGCGCTGGCCTCCGCGGGTGCCGAACGGCTCGGTCGGCGGACACCGGTCTACAACACCGCGTTCGGCCCGGCAACGGTGGCGATGCAGGCCACGCACGTCTACGCCGTACGGAAGGAGGCGGACAAGGCACTGAACGCGGCCGGCCGCGTCCGGCCCGGCGATCTTTCAGGCATCTCCTACGGTCGTCATCTCATCGATGTCGCCCAGGCACACCTGGACGCCCGGCACCGGCAGGCGGCCGTCGAACGACTCCAGGAGGCGCACGCGCTGTCGCCGGTGTGGTTCCGTCACCAAGGCGTCGCCCGTTCCCTGGTGGCCGAGATCCGGGAGCAGGAGACGCGCCCGTCGCCCTCCGTCCGGTCGCTGGTGCGCTCCCTCCACCTGACCCGGTAGACCCGCGTCCCGCTCGCCTCAAGGCGGGTGGGGCAGGGCGTCCTCCTCCTCCGGCGGGCGAGTGAGAGGGCGGGACATCGCGTCCCTGGTGGTCCATCTCCCGCGCCATCACCATCGGTACATGACCCGTTACCGAGCGGATGAACGGCGCGGCCTCCACGGCCTCCCCGAGCCGCCACACGCCTCCGCCACCCCCGCCGACGCGATGCGGCTGCTTCGCCAGGCCCTGCACGGCCACGGCGTGGCGACGCCGGACGGTGACGTCATGAGAACGTCCGGCGGCCACTACACGCTGAGCCTCGCACCGGGCCTGCTCGTCTGGAGCGTCCCGGACGCATTCCGCTGGTTCGACGGCGGCGGCATGGTCCGCCACCCCTCGACCGACCCCGAGGGGGCCGCCGGCCTCCTGGCGAAGCTGTTCGGCCGGAACCCGAGCCTGCGCCGTCAACGGGAGTATCTGGACACGCTCACGAAGCCCGCCGGAGCCGCACCCGTCTGACCCGGACGACCCCGTCCACCCCGCTCAACACCTGTCCGACTCGTCCGGCCCCGTCCGGCCGACGGCTCTTGACTTCCAGCTCTGGCGGGGCTCTGTACCGGCCGTGGCCCACGCCCCCGACACGGCCCGGCCGCCCGACGCCCGCCGGAGGCGGCCCCGAGACGATCACCGGCGTTCCCCGCCGGAAGACCCCGGGGCCGCTCATCTCCCTCATCCGCTCTCACCGCACGAGAGGACCCGCACCAGCATGATTCCGACACCCGGCACCCCCGCGAGCGACCGGCTCCAGCAGATCACCCGATGGGGCCTGGCCACCGCCACCCTTCAGCGGTTGCGCACCAGGCTCACCGACCACGAGATCTTCCCCCGGCTCATCCGGGAGGACAGCCGGCCCCACCTGCTCATCGGCGAGGCACTGACCGTGTGGACCGGCTACAACGGCGAGGTCGTCTACTGGAGCCCCGAACCGGGCATCCCTGTTGAGAACGCCCCCGCTTCCGACCTGGCCGGCGCGGCCCGCCGGATCGCCGAATTGGTCTACGCCGAACCGGCACCGGTCCCCTGATGGAGCTCGCCGCCGCCACGCTGCGCTTCCGGGAGCGTGACGCTTTGCGCGGCATCGTCAACGCCGGCCACACCGAGGCCCGCGTCGCAGTCGCCGCGGCCGCCATCCTGCGGTCCGGTCTTCACCGCGTCCCGGGCTGAGGCGCGCTTCGCGGCATGCGGAAGCCTGGTTTTCGTGAGGGGCTACAGGCGGTGCTGCTAGCGTGGCGGCGTTCTCACCCGTCACATCCGGGATCACCATGCAGCCTCTTCCCAGTACGCATTCTCCGTCGCTGGAGACGCTCCAGCGGTATGTCGCGGAGATGGAGAAGGAACGCGGCTTCTCCGACAGCACGATCATCGAGCAGTGTCTGAAGCTCAGCGAGGAGACCGGAGAGGTGTGCAAGGCCGTGCGCAAGCACACCTCCCTGTCGATCGACCCCACCAGCCTGACGGGAAGCGTCGGCGCCGAGCTCGCGGACGTCCTCATCTACGTCGCGTCGATCGCCAACCGCGCCGGAGTCGACCTGTCCGAAGCCCTGCGGGAGAAAGAGCAGGTCAACGAGACACGCGTCTGGACATAGGCCGAGGCTGTATCAGCTACGAGGACTACGAGGACGGTACGCGGTGACCCGCCTCCCGGGCGGCGGTCCGGGGGATCGCCAGCGCGGCCACCACGCCGATCAAAGCGAGGGCCGCGGCGGTGAAGAGGGCGGATCGCAACCCGTCGGCGGTGGCGGCGCGCAGCGCGTGCCCGGTCAGGCCGGCGGTGTCGCGACCGGCCACGGCCACCAGTACGGCCAGGCCCGCGCTGCCGCCCGCCTGCAGGACGGTGGAGGAGAGGCCGGAGACCGCGCCCTGCTCGTGCGGGGCCACGCCGGTCGAGGCGACGATGAACATGGTGTTGAACGACAACCCCGACCCCAGGCCGAAACCGGCGAGCCCGGCCAGCAGGCCGAGGTAGGAGCCGTCGGCGGACAGGCTCGACGCCAGCACCGCCGTGCCGGCCGCTCCCACGAGCACGCTGAGGACCAGCGTGCCGCGCGTCCCGACGCGCGGGATCAGTCGTTCGGCGGCCAGGTTGCCCGCCGTGATCCCCAGGGTCGGCCCGAGGAAGGCCAGGCCCGACCGCAGGGCGTCGTAGCCGAGCACGTCCTGGAAATGCAGGGTGAGGAAGTACGGCACGCACTGCAGGGTCAGGCCGTAGACCAGGATGGCTCCGGCGGCGGCGCTCGTGTGCCGGTTGGCCAGCAGCCGGAGGGGCATCAGCGGGTTGCGGCTGCGCGCCTCGATCACGAAGAACGCGGCGAGCAGCGCCACGGCGGCGGCGAGGGACGCCAGGACCTCGGGGGAGAGCGGGCCCGGCTCCGCGCCGCGCGCGATGGCGAACACGAGCGCCGTGACGCCCGCGGTGCCGGTGAGCGCGCCGGGCAGGTCGAACCCGCCCGCCCGTCGCGGGCCGTCCGGTGTCAGGACGGCGAACGCCGCGGCGGCGCCGGCCGCGGTCAGCGGCAGGTTGACGAAGAAGACCGCCTCCCAGCCGAACGCGCCGGTCAGCACGCCGCCGAGCAGTGCGCCGAGGCTGAGCCCACCGGCGCCGCACACCGCCCACACGGTCATCGCCCGGTTGCGGGCCGGCCCCTCCTCGAACATGGTGACGACCAGCGACAGGGTCGCCGGCATCAGCACCGCGCCGCCGAGTCCCTGCAGCGCCCGCGCGCCGACCAGGAGGGCCGGGGCGGTGGCCAGGCCGCCGAGGAGCGAGGCGACGCCGTACAGCAGCAGGCCGAGGACGAACATGCGCCGCCTGCCGAGCAGGTCGGACAGGCGGCCGCCGAGCAGCAGGAAGCCTCCGAAGGGCACCGCGTAGGCGCTGACCACCCACTGCAGCGCGTAGGGGGAGAACCCCACGTCACGCGCGATCTGCGGCAGCGCGACGTAGACGATGGTGAAGTCCAGGGCTGTGGTCATGCTGCCCAAGCCGAGGAGGACAAGAGGGATCACAGGTCGCATGCCGGACAGCCTGCTCGGGGCCCCGGCCGCCAGCCAGGTCCGTGCTCTGACTGGTCAAATTCTGCCTAGGCTGGGTGATCGTGGATCGTGGTGCCGAACTGAGCGAGTTCCTCAAGTCCCGCAGGGCGCGGCTGCGTCCGGAGGACACCGGCCTGCCGTACCGGAGCGCCGGGACACGGCGGGTGCGCGGGCTGCGCCGGGAGGAGCTGGCGATGCTCGCCGGGGTGAGCGTCACCCACTACACCCGGCTGGAGCAGGGCCGCAGCCGGAACGTCTCGGCCGAGGTGCTGGACGCCATCGCCGACGCGCTGCGGCTCACCGGGGACGAGCGGGGATACCTGCACGCGCTGGCCCACCCCGCGCACCGGTGCCGAGACGTCCCGCAGGTCCCGCTCCGACCGGGGCTGCAGCGGCTGCTGGACTCCATGGTCCTCACGCCCGCCTTCGTCCTCGGACGGCACGCCGACGTCATCGCCTGGAACAGGCTCGCCGCCGCCGTCTTCGCCGACTTCGCCGCGCTCCCCGAGGAGCGCAGGACCATCGCCCATCTGATCTTCCTGGACGAGGACATCCGGCGCATGCACGGCGAGGGCTGGCCGCGGCTCGCCCGCGAGCACGTGGCCCAGCTGCGTGTCCTGGCCGCGCGGTATCCCACGAACCCGCGGGTCATGGAGCACGTCGACGCGATCTGCCGGCGGAGCCCCGAGTTCGGCCGCCTGTGGCACGAGCACCACGTGGCCGTCGCGACGCACCGCGACTACGTCCTCGACCATCCGCTCGTGGGTGAGCTGCGGCTGTCCGCCGAACTCGTCGGCCTCCCCGGCGACCCCGAGCTGCAGGGGATGGACCTGTTCGCCGCCGAGCCCGGCTCCGCGTCGGAGGAGAAGCTGCGGCACCTGGCCGCCACCACCACACGCGCACCGTCCGGCCCCGCGTCGTCGGCCTGAGACGGGTGGGACGGCCGCGTGCGACCCACCGGGCCCGCCGCGCCGTACGAGGCCTCCGAAGGAAACCGTCCCGGCCAGGTCGCGCGGGTCCATGGCCGGGACGTCCGCGGTCGTACGGCGCCACTCGGAAAACCGGTTTCCTGGGATTGGCCGGTTGGCTACATTCGTCGGGAAAACGCTGCCGCGCACCGCGGCGCGTGCCTTGACGAATGAGAGGGGAACCGGCCGTGCGTCACCATCACCGCACCGTCGGGATCGTCCCCCGGTCACGGTCACGGTCACGGTACGACGTGATTCTGGTGTCTTCGACGGTTCCCGGCGTCGGCCGCGCGGTCGGCGCCGGATGTCCGTGACGAACGCCTGACCCCCTTCCGCCGGACGGCGAACCGGCCGTCCTGGCGTGCCCCGGTACGGTGCCCGCATAGAGCCGGAAGCCTCACCAGCGGCCGTGCCCCGGTACGGCATCGCGACGGCGGTGCCCTTACGAAGCCGGATCGGTCGTCCGGCTGTGCTCCGGTGCGGCACGCCTCGGGCGTGCACCGGCGTGGCGGTTCCATGGGAAGGGGTCCTCGCCTGATCTAGGCTTGGGCGTTTTGTCATTAATCGCGCTGTCCTGTCCGAAATCCATTCAGGAGCCATGGGCATGCGTGCGAACCCGCACCTTCATCTCACCGACCACCTCACCGAACCGCTGACCGGCGTCCGGAACCTGGGCATCCTCGCCCACGTCGACGCGGGGAAGACCACGATCACCGAACGGATCCTGTACGCCACCGGCGCCGTCCACCGGCGTGGCGAGGTGCACGACGGGACCACCGTCACCGACTTCGACTCCCAGGAGCGCGACCGCGGGATCACCATCTTCGCCGCGGCGGTGAGCTGCGCCTGGGACGGCCACCGGATCAACCTCATCGACACCCCCGGCCACGTCGACTTCTCCGACGAGGTCGAGCGCTCGCTGCGGGTGCTCGACGGCGCGGTCGCGGTGTTCGACGGCGTCGCGGGGGTCGAGCCGCAGAGCGAGTCGGTGTGGCGGCAGGCCGACCGGCACGGCGTGCCGCGGATCGCCTTCGTCAACAAGCTCGACCGCGCCGGCGCCGACCTCGACGCGGTGGCTACGGCGATCCGTGACCGGCTGGGCGTGACCCCGCTGGTGGTCCAGCTGCCGATCGGGCGGGAGGACGGGTTCACCGGAGTGGTCGATCTGCCGCGCATGCGCTCTCTGGTCTGGCCCGGCGACCGCGAGGCCGCCGGGGAGGGCCCGGTGGAGGGTCCGGTGCCGGACGGTCTGCGCGAGGAGGCGCACCGGCGCCGCCGGCTCCTCGAGGAGGCGGTGGCCGGGCTGCATCCGGGCGCGCTGGAGGAGTTCTGCGCGGAGCCCGCGATCTCCGGGGAGACCCTCGCCGCCGCGCTGCGCGACCTGACCCGTACCGGCGAGGGCGTGGTGGTGCTGTGCGGGTCGGCCTACCGCAACCGCGGGATCGAGCCGCTGCTGGACGCCGTCGTGGCCTACCTGCCCTCGCCGCTGGACGTGCCGCCGGTACGGGGCGCCTCCAGTGGTGAGGCGCGGGTAGGGCTCGTAGGCCCGGTCGCGCCGCCCGCCTCGGACGATCCGGAACGGGTACGACCCACCGGCCCGGCGACGCCATCGGCACCGGACGGTACGACACCGGCACGGCCCGTCGGCCAGGCGACGCCGTCCGCCGCGGACGACGCGGCACAGGTACGGCGTGCCGACCCGGCGGCGCCGTTCGCCTCGCTGGTCTTCAAGGTGAGCTCGACCGCCACCGGGCGGCTGGCCTACCTGCGCGTGTACTCGGGGACCGTACGGAAGGGGGACGTGGTGCTGGACGCGGGCGCGGGCCGTACCGAGCGGATCGGCCGGATCCTGCGGGTGCAGGCCGACCGGCACACGGAGGTGGACCGGGCGGTGGCCGGGGACATCGTCGCGGTGGTCGGGCTGAAGACGGCCCGCACCGGGGCCACGCTGTGCGCTCCCGAGGCCCCGCTGGTCCTCGAACCGCCGGTGACGGCCGATCCGGTGGTCTCCGTGGCGGTCGAGGCGCGCGGGAGGGCCGACGCGGGCCGGCTCGCGGCGGCGCTGGCCCGGCTGGCCGAGGAGGACCCCTCGCTGTCGGTCCGGACCGACCCCGAGACCGGTCAGACGGTGCTGTCGGGGATGGGCGAGCTGCACCTGGAGGTCGCGGTGGAGAAGATCCGCCGTGCCCACGGGTTGGCCGTCGGCGTCGGCAGGCCGCGGGTGACCTACCGGGAGACCGTCGTGCGCGGGGTGTCCGGGCTGTCGTACCGGCACGTCAAGCAGGACGGCGGCGCCGGTCAGTTCGCCTGCGTCGTCCTCGGCGTGGAGCCGCTGGGCTCCGCCCCGGACGGCGCCCCCGGTGCCCCGGGCGAACCCGGCGGCATCGGCGCCCCGGACGGCTCCGGCGGCTCCGGTGGTTCCAGCGGCGGCGGCGACGGTGGTACGGCGGGCTTCGTCTTCCGCTCGGCCGTCGTCGGCGGGCGGGTGCCGAAGGAGTACGTCCGGGCGGTCGAGGCGGGCTGCCGGGACGCCCTGGCCGAGGGCCCCCTGGGCGGTCATCCGGTGACCGGCCTGCGGGTGACGCTGACCGACGGGACGACCCATCCCAAGGACTCCTCGGAGATGGCGTTCCGTACGGCCGGCCGGCTCGCGCTGCGGGAGGCGCTGAGGGCCTGCGCGATGACGTTGCTGGAGCCGATGGCCGAGGTCACGGTCACCGTTCCGGACGACGCCGTCGGCGGGGTGCTGGGCGACCTGGCGGCCCGGCGCGGCCGGGTGTCGGGATCGGTCACCCGGGCGGGTACGGTGGCGGTCACCGCGACCGTGCCGCTGGCCGAGCTGTTCGGCTACGCGACCGCGCTGCGCGGCCGCACCCGGGGCCGGGGGACCTTCACCAGCCGGGCCGCCGGGTACGCCCCGGTGCCGGGCGCGGTGCCCGAAGGGGCTCCGGCCCGGTAGGGACGGACGTCGGGCACGGTATCCGAAGGGACGCAGGCCCGGGAGGGACCGGTGCCGGGTGCGGTTGCCGATGGGACGCAGGTCCGGGAGGGGCCGGCGCCGGCGTGGTGGGGACCGACGCCGGGCGCGGTGGCCGCGAGGCCGCCGGTCCGGCGTCTCGTCTCCTCAGGGCCGCCAGGTGACGGATCAGGGCCGCCGTGGCGAGCAGAGCCACGAGCGCGCACACGGCCGGCCAGCCGAGGCTCTCGCAGGCCCGGGCGCCGAGCCAGGAGCCCGCGCTGCCGCCGAGGAACGCGCAGGTCATGTAGGCGGTGTTGAGCCGGCTCCGCACTTCGGGGCGGAGCCGGTAGATCCGCGTCTGGTTGGCGACCATGCCGGACTGCATCGCGACGTCGAGCAGCAGCGTGCCCAGCGCCAGCGCCACCAGGCCGGCGACACCGCCGAGGCTCCCCGCCGCGAGGACGGCGGCCGACACGATGACCCCGATCATGCAGACGAGGTTGACCGGATCGGATCCCCGCCGGTCCACCTGACGTCCCGCGACCGGTGTGCACACCATGGTGACGGCGTTGACCAGCGCGAACATCCCGACCGCCTGCGGGCCCAGGCCGTAGACGGGACCGGTGAGCAGCAGGGCGAGGCTCGTCCAGACCGCGGAGAAGCCGGCGAAGACGGTCGCCTGGTAGAAGCAGGAGCGGCGCAGCTCGGGTTCGCGGCGGAGCAGGCGCAGCGGCTCGGCCAGCAGCTCCGGGTACGGCCGGCGCGTCGCGGGGACCGTCACGGGCAGCGAGCGGGCGAGGACCGCCGCGAGGAGCAGGGCGAGCGCGGCGGCCAGCAGGTAGGGCGCCCGCCACCCCAGCCACTCGCCGAGGGAGCCGCCGAAGGTGCGCGACAGCAGCATGCCGCCGATCGAGCCGCTCAGCAGCGTCCCGGAGACCACGCCGCGACGGTTCTCCGGCACCAGGCCGGCCGCCATCGGCCCGATGACCGGGGCGGCCACGGTCGTGACGCCGACGAGGACCCCGGCGCCGATGAGAGGCGGCAGGGAGGGGGCGAGTCCCGCGGCGAGCAGACCCAGGCCGGTGAGGCCGAACAGGGTGACGATCAGCGGGCGGTGCGGCAGCCGGTCGCCGAGGGGAACCAGCAGGAAGATCCCCATTGCGTAGCCGAGCTGGGCCGCGGTCACCGCCAGGGCGGCCGAACCCGGCGGCACGTGCAGACCGGAGGCGATCAGCGGGCTGACCGCCTGGGGGAAGTAGATGTTGCCCACGGCCACGCCGCAGGCCAGGGCCAGCAACAGGATCATCCGGTGACCCTCCCGGTGGGGCTCCGGCGTCGGGCGCGTCGTCATGCGCCGAGACTCACAGGCGCGTGCGGTACCGGGCAAAGGATGTAGTCCTGGGCTTAACGGTCGGTCGCGCGACCGGCTGGGCGCGGAGTTCACCGAGGCCCTCTCCCTCCGGGACGACGGAACGGAACGGCGGCCCGGGACGGGGTCCACGCATCGCCCCCCGGCCGGCGTGGGCCCGGGGAAGCGGATCCCGGTCAGCCGCGTTGATCCCGAACATCGGATCCCGGCCGGCCGACGCGGGCCGGAGCGGCGGATCCCGGTCAGCCGGTGCGGGTCCGGAGCCATTCCAGGGCCGACTCGGCGGAGCCGAGCACCGAGATGTGCCCGTCGTCCGGGCGCGGCCACAGCTCCGCCGAGGGGCAGCGACGGGCGAGCCACTCGCCGTGCGCGGCGGGCACGACCCGGTCCCGGCCGCCGTGCACGAGGAGGACCGGCACGCGCACCCGCCGGGGTTCGAAGCCCCACGGGGCGACGTAGGCGAGGTCGTCGTCGATCAGCGCTCCCGGGCCGTCCTCGACGGCCGCGCCGACCACCTTGTTCAGCCAGGACCACGTGCCGGAGAGCGCCGCGTGGTCCGCCGGGGTGAACTCCGGATCGTAGTCGGCTCCGGAGGTCTCGTACCGCTCCTTCGCCTCGCGCCCCTCGGAGGCGGCGCGCAGGGACGCCACGCCGGAGGGGGCCATGCCCGCGAACCAGTCGAGCCCCTCGGCGTCGAAGGGCGCCATTCCCGCGACGCCGACCACGCCCAGGACGCGGTCGGGCAGCAGCGCGCCGCACGCCAGGGCGTGCGGTGCGCCGCCGGAGTGGCCCATGACCGCGAACCGGCCGATGCCCAGCGCGTCGGCGACGGCCGAGACGCAGGCGGCGGCCGACGCGATGTCCCGGCCCGGGAGAGGCGTGGATCCGCCGTACCCGGGCCGGTCGTAGGAGACCCAGCGGAGGCCGAGCCGCTCCGCGGCCGGGAAGAGGGGCTCGGGGGGCGCGCCGATGTTCGGCGTGCCGTGGTGCCAGAAGACGGTGAGGTGGTCACCGCCGTCGGGCGCACCCGTGTCGTACACGTGCAGGACGCGCCCGTCGTCCAGTTCGAGATCGGTTTCGGTGACCATCAGCGGAGCGTAGCCGCCGGGGGTGACAGAACGTTCCGGGCGGCCGCAAGTATCCCGGCCGCCCGGAGCCGTTCGCCGGTCAGCCCGCGGCCCGGTCGGGGCGGGGAGCCGGGGCCGTGTCGCGGAGGAAGTCGAGGACGGCGCGCGTGAACGCCCGGGGCTGGTCCTCCGGGATCAGGGTGTAGCTGTCCTCGATCTCGACGAGCCGGCCGTCCGGGAAGAGCTCGGCCAGCCGCCTGCCGTGGTCCCGCGGCATCACGCGGTCCTCCGCCGCCCAGACGACGAGGACGGGCCGGTCGAAGGACCGCATCCGGTCGGCCCATTCGAGCAGCGTGTGCCGCGGAGTGGTGGACAGGGCGTACTTCCGCAGGTCGCGCCTGATCTCCGGCCGCGTCTGGGCCGGGCGGAACCAGGCGTCCATGACGTCGGCGGGGACCGGTCGCTTGGACATCCAGCCCCAGCCTCCCGGCATCCTGCGCAGGGGACGCACCCGCAGCGACCGCATGGCCACCGTGAGCCCGCCTGGGATCCTGGCGGCCGCGGCGATGATGCGGCCGGGAACGCCGGGCGGGTAGTTGTCGAACGCCTCGCAGCCGCTGAGCACGAGCCGGCCCACCCGGTCGGCGCGCCCTTCGGCGATCAGGACCTGCGCGCCGCCCCAGTCGTTGAAGACCAGGGTGACGTCGCGCAGGTCCAGCCGCTCCAGGAACTCGGCCACCAGCAGCCCGAGTCCGCGCAGGGAGAGGTCGGCGTCGGGACGCATCGGCCGGTGGTGGCCGCCCAGGGGCAGGACCGGAAGCACACAGCGGTGGTCGGCGCGCAGGTGGGGGACGACGTTCCGCCACAGGGAGCCGTCCATGGTGAGGCCGTGCAGCAGGACGATGACCGGCTTGTCGCCGCCGGTGTCCTCGTACTCGATGATTCCGGCGGACAGTTCGATCTCAGGCATGGCCGCTCCCGGCGAAGCTAGTTGATAGATCGCTCTAGCGAGAGAGTAGCGTACGATCGGAAGGCCGTGACGACGAGGGGGAGGGACCAAGGTGGCGAGCACCAAGGACCGGATCATGGGCGCCAGCGCCGAGCTGTTCCGCCGCAACGGGTACACCGGAACCGGCCTCAAGCAGATCGTGGCCGCGGCCGAGGCCCCCTTCGGCTCGATCTACCACTTCTTCCCCGGCGGGAAGGAGCAGCTCGGCGAGGAGGTCATCCGCCGGTCCGGCGGAACGTACGTCGAGATGTTCGACGCGGTCATGGACGCCGCCCCGGACCCGGTCGCCGGTGTCCGTGACTTCTTCGCCGGAGCCGCCCGGCTGCTCGTGGAGACCGGGTACGCCGACGCCTGCCCGATCGCCACCGTCGCGCTGGAGGTCGCGAGCACCAGCGAACCGCTGCGCCGGGCTACCGCCGACGTCTTCTCCGCCTGGATCGCCGCCGGCACCGAGCGCTTCGCCGCCGCGGGCGTTCCCGACGACGTGGCCCGCGAGCTCACGATCTCCATGGTGGCGGGGCTGGAGGGGGCGTTCGTCCTGAGCCGCGCGCTGCGGACCACCGAGCCCGTGGAGGTGGCCGGAGCGGCCGCCGTCGCCGCGACCCGCGAGGCCCTGCGGCGCGCGGGGTCCGCCGGAGGGTCCGCCGCCTGACCGGGCTCACCGGAGTCCGCCGGGGGTTCCGCGGTCTGAACAGGCGCGGGGTCCGACAGAGGTCCGCGGCCTGAACGTACGCACGGGGTCCGCCTGGAGTCCTGTGGTCTGAACGGGCTCTCGGCTCTCGTCCGCTGACGTGTTCTCGCGTGGCGGGGTGCTCCGAAGCGTACGGTGGGGTCGCTTTCGTCGCCTAAAGTCGGGCGAATGCCCCCGAAATCCTCCCGGCAGGCCCGGCTGGCCTGGCTGGACGCCCTGCGCGGGCCCGCCGCGCTCGCCGTCGCGCTGCACCACTCGGGCTGGACGTTCCTGCCGGACCTCTGGGCGGAGGTGGACCGCAGGATCGACGTCGGCACGTGGGGCGTCTTCGTGTTCTTCATGGTCAGCGGCTACATCATCCCGGCCTCCCTGGAACGGCGCGGCGACCTGCGGACCTTCTGGATCGGCCGCGCCTTCCGCCTCCTTCCCCTGCTGGCCGTCGCGGTCGTCCTGGCGCTGCTCCTCGCCGCCGCCGGGGCGTTCGACCTCCATCCGGGGCTGGGCAGCCGCCCGCTGCCGCTGGTCGTCCTCGGGAACGCGACGATGCTGCAGGAGCTGCTCGGCGTGCCCGCCGTCATCGGCGTGATGTGGACGCTCTCCTACGAGATGACGTTCTACCTGCTGACGGCGGGGCTGTTCACCGTACGGCAGGCGCACCGTTCGGCCGTGGTCGCGGTCGTCCTTGCACTGGCGGCGGTGCCGCTGGGGCTCCTGCTGCCGCGCCCGGCCATCAAGGGGGGCGCCGACCTGGTGGCCGCGCTGCTCGGAGTGGCTGTCGTCGCGGCGATCGCGATGTCGGTGCGCGGGCGGGGCGGGGCACGCGGCGGCGTCACCGGCGTCACCGGCGTCAACGGCACCACGGTCGCCGCGGTGTCGGGCGGGGTCCTCGGCCTGGCGCTGGTGGTCCTCGGCAGCCGGGTCGGCGCGTGGCAGGGCCTCATCGTCCTGGCCATGATGTTCGCCGGTACGGCCGTGTACCGCGCGGAGCGGGGGGCGATCCGGTGGCGCACCGCCGTGGCCACCGTGCTGACGGTCCTGGCCTGCGGGTTCCTCGCCAAGGACGACCCCGGCTGGGCCCCGGCGCTCCTGCTGGCCGCGGCCTTCTTCGCGGCCGGGTTCGCGCTGCGGCGCAGGTCGTTCCCCCACTGGCTGACCCACCTCGGGGTGATCAGCTTCTCCCTCTACCTGCTGCATCCGCTCCTGCTGCGGGTGGTCCCGAACCTCCCGCTGTTCTTCCTCGTCCTGGTGCCGCTCGCCTACCTGACCCACCGGCTGGTCGAGGCCCCGGCCCAGCGCCTCGGCAGGCGGCTCGCCCGGCGGGCGGCGGGGGCGACGGCACGGGGGGCCGGAGCCCGCGGGGCCGACGAATCCGGCGAGGCCGGGAAGCCGATGGGTGAGCCCTCCGGGTGAGGGGCGGGCGGGGACGGGACGGCGCGTCCGGCGAGGAACACGGCTGCTTTTCCACGGGTCGCCACCCTCTCCGGACAATTCCGGCAAATCTGCACTATTTCATCACATATATCCTGTGCAACATTCATCCCCTTTTGGAATGATGGCCCCTTTGGTGCTCTCCCACCCCTCCAGAAAGGGACGAATCCTCATGAGGCGATGGATTGTCCTAACCGTCGCGGCGCTGATCGCGTCCGTGCCGGTCGCCGCCGTGCCCGCCGCCGCGCAGGCGGGTTCTCCGGACCCGGTGCAGGCGGTCAAGCGGCAGTTCCGCGACGGGCACGGCGTCCAGCTCGCCGAGGTCACGCGGGTCGTCATCGACAAGACCTCGATACGGATCCGCAACAACGCCAGGCTGCAGTTCGGCCGTTCCGGACCGGTCGCCTTCGACGGCACCTGGCAGATCGTCGCCGACCCGGAGCTCACAAAGGCCCTTGAGGGCGCGGAGTCGTCCTTCGACTTCTTCACCCCGTCCTCGGTGACCGCCGTGGACGGCAAGCTCTACGTCTCCAACAGCACGTACGGCAACCTGCCCGAGAGCAAGGAGTGGGTCCGCACGAAGGCCCCCGCCGACCTCAAGGCCGTCAGCAGCCAGACCGTCAACGTGTTCGAGCCGACGGTCCTCAAGACCATGCTGAAGGGCGCGAAGCGCGAACCCGCCTCCGGCGGTTTCCTCTACCGGGGCACCGTGAGCCTGGGGCAGCTGTCCAAGGCGTCCCCCAAGTCCTACCCCGCCCTCCCCGGCGAGCTCGGCCGCGAGGCCGCGAAGAGGTCGATCTCCTGGCGGCTCTGGACGAACGGCGACGGCCTGCCCCAGCGCATGATGAGCACCGAGACCATGCGGATGGGCAAGAAGGTCTCGATGACCTTCAGGACGGACACCCGCTACACCGACTGGGGCATGCCGGTCACCGTCCTGGCTCCGCCCGCCGACAAGGTCCTCGACGAGAAGGACCTGAAGATCGACTACCTCTTCGACTTCTCCGACCCCAAGGAGATCGTCAACACGGTCAAGCCCTGACGGCTCGTCTCCGGCCCCGGCGTCCACCCGCCGGGGCCTTGTACCGGGCGTCCGGCCTTGTACCGGGCGTCCGGGGCTCAGCGGGCGTCCGGGGCTGCGGGGGTCCGGGGCTCAGCGGGAGTGCAGGGCCGTGCGCCAGGCGTCCGGGACCGGCCCGCCGTACGTGATGGTCCGGGCGCCGAGGAACGCGGCGAGGGCGGCGACGGCCTCGGCGACCGGCTCGGCGGCCGAGGCGGGGGCGTCGGGCTCGGCGTAGAGCCCCTCCACCGTCAGTACGGCGGAGCGCCGGTCGAAGCGCGGCGCGATCCGGCCGATCAGGCGTTCCCCGTGCAGGACGGGCAGGACGTAGTAGCCGTAGCGGCGCTTGGCGCGGGGGACGTACATCTCGGTGCGGAAGACGAAGTCCCACAGGCGCTCGGTCCTGGCGCGGTCGCAGACGAGGTTGTCGAAGGGCGACAGCAGGACCGTGCGGGAGGATCCGTCGGCCGGGGTCTCCAGGAGCGGGAGGGCGTCGTCGTGGACGTACCAGGTCTCCGTGCCGGCGGAGCCGATGCGGGCGCGGTGGACGCGGCCCGCGTGTTCCAGGGCGGCCAGTGCGACGGGCAGGTCGGGGTAGCGGTCCCGCACGAAGTGCTGCTCGATGTCCGCCGGACGCGCCACGCCCAGTGACCGCAGCGCGTGCTCGGCCGACCGCGCCACCGCCTCGGGCGCGGAGAGCGGCTCCCGCTCCGTCCAGCCGGGAAGGCAGCGGTCGGCCAGGTCCCAGAGCCGGCGGCGGCCGTCGCGTCCGGCGACCATCACCGTGCCCTGCCGCCACAGGAAGTCGAGCATGCGCTCCACGTTGCGGCCCGCGGTCCAGCCGCTCGACTGCCACGGCACCTCGGCGATGTCGTCGAACCCGTCGGTCGGCAGCGGGCCCGCCTCGTCCAGCCGTTCCAGGACGTGCAGGCGCAGGCGCTCGTTGGCGGTCATCCAGTCGCGGACCCTCCGGGCGTGAGGGGAGTCGCCCGTGGCGTAGCCCCGCATCATGACCTGGTGGATCGGATAGTCCTCGGTCAGCACGATCGAGGCGGCGTGCGCCCAGTACTCGAACAGGCTGCGTTCCTTCCACAGCCGCGTGTCCAGCTCGGCCCGGTCGTAGGAGCCCAGGCGGCTCCACAGCACCAGCAGGTGGCTCCGGGCGACGACGTCGATGGGATCGAGCTGGAGGCACCGCAGCCGCCGCAGGACCTGCTCCATGCTCATGGGACCGGGGCCCGCGAGGCACTGCGCGCCCACGGCGAGCCGCCTGGCCTGGTCGACGGTGAGTGTGAGAGCTGACGGCATGCGCGGCTGCCTTTCTCGCGGGGATTACGTCCGGCAATCTACACATGAATCCACGCGGTATTCGATGGTTTGTACGAGAGTCTCCATCGGAAATGGAGGCACCGATCCCGGGCGCGATCGTCCGGAGCTGGTTAGGATCGGCGCGTACGCACATGTTCTGGGGGGACGGTGACCGAGCACACGCATCCGGAGGGCCGTCGGCGCGACTCCCTCGCCGCGGCCGCGAAGGCGTTGCTCCGGTTGGGCCGGGTGCGGGACCTGCCGGTCGTCCTGATGCTGGCGTGGGCGGGCTGGCTGGCCATCCCGTGGCCGTCCGCCGGCCTCGCCGCGGTGCGCGACGGGGGCGGGCGGCAGCTCAGCACCGACATCGCGGCGGACCCGGCGTCCGGTGCGCGCGTCCCGGGCGTCTCCGGAGCCCCGGGCACCGCCCCGGGCGCTTCGAGAGGCGCGGGTACGGCGGGCTGGGCGCTCGCCGCGGCCCCGGCGCGGCCGGCGCCGCTGGTGAAGCCGGACCGGCGACCCGTGGCCGCGGAGCCGGACCGTCCCCGTGCCGCGGAGCCGGACCGTCTCCTTCCCCGGCCGTGCGCCGAGGCGGCGGGCCGGGAGGCGGGCGCCGGAATCGCCCGGAACGGACCGGCCGCCGGACCGGACACCGGGGCGGCGACGGCGGAGGCGGGGGCGCGGGAGCTGGTCGCCGCGGAACGCGCGCGCATCGCCGACGAGGTGCACGACGCCGCCGGGCACGGCTTCGCGACCATCGCCATGCAGGCCGGGGTGGCGCTGCTCATGCTCGACGAGCATCCCGAGCGGGTCCGCGAGTCACTGGAGGCGATCCGCTCGACCAGCGCGCAGGCACTCGGCCGGCTCCGTTCCGCGCTCGACCTCATGGACCCCGAGCCCGCGGACCACGACCTGCTCCGGCTGGTCGGCGGGGTGCGGGCGGCGGGCCTGCCGGTGGACGTCGAGCCGGCAGAGCCGTACGTCCCCGCGGGGCTCGAAGAGACGGTCTACCGGGTGGCGCGCGAGGCGCTGACCAACGTCATGCGCCACGCCGGCCCCGGTGGAGCCCTGATCCGCCTCGCCGACGGGCCGCACGAGTTCGTCCTGGAGGTCGCCGACCGGGGAGGCGGCCCCGCCGGGCCCGCCGGTCCCGGTCACGTGACGGGTCCCGCCCTCGCGGCCGGGTCCGTCCCGACGGCCGCCCCCGGCGATCACGCGGATCCCGCTTCGGCGCGGACGGCCGGTCCCGGCCCGCGTCCCGGCCTTCGTCCCGGCACGGTCCGGGTGGTCGGAGGGCGGGGGCTCGCCGGGATGCGGGCCCGGGTGGCGGAGGCGGGCGGCACGTTCGCCGCGGGGTCTCTCCCGGGCGACGGCTTCCGGGTGGTCGCGCGCTTCCCCAGGGACGGCGTGTGTCTCCCGGCGGACGGCGCGGACCCGCGGGGGGACGTGTGAACGCGCCCGCCGGTCCGATCCGCGTCGCGGTCGCCGACGACCAGGCCGTCGTGCGCATGGGGCTGCGGGCTCTCATCGAGCGCGAGCCGGACCTGGAGTTCGCCGGCGAGGCGGCCGACGGCGCCGCGGCCCTCCGCTTGCTGGCCGACACCCGGCCCGATGTCCTCCTGCTCGACATCCGCATGCCGGGCGTGGACGGCATCGACACGTTGCGGGCCGTCGCGGCGGACCCCGCGCTCGACGGCACGCGGGTGGTCGTCGTCACGACCTTCGGGACCGACCGGCACGTCTTCGCCGCGCTTCAGGCCGGAGCCAGCGGGTTCGTCCTCAAGGACGGCGCCCCGGAGGAGCTGGCCCACGCGATCAGGGTCGTCGCCTCGGGTGAGGCGCTGCTCTCGCCGTCCGTCACGAGGAAGGTCATCGGCCTGTTCGGCCGCCCCGGCGCCGGCCCGGTCGAGGGCCTCGACTCCCTCACGCCCCGGGAGCGTGAGATGGTCGCCTGGGTCGCCACCGGCCGGTCGAACGACGAGATCGCCCGCGAGCTGGTCATCAGCCCCGACACCGTGCGCACCCATGTCAGCCGTGCCATGGTCAAGCTCCGGGCCCGCGACCGGGCCCAGCTCGTCGTGTTCGCGGTCAGGTCCGGTCTGACGGTCCCCTGAGACCTCCGGAGGCCCGGAGGCGCCCGGTCCGCCGGGATCGCCCGCCGGTCCCGGCTCCCGCGGCTCCGCCGTCCCGGGACGCTCCGGCTCCGCGGTCGCGGAGGAACCCGCGGTAGTCGCGCTGTTCGACCTGGGCCTGGATCTGCTTCACGGTCTCCAGGCCCACGCCGACCATGATGAGCACGGTCGTTCCGCCGAACGGGAAGTTCTGCTGCGTCGCCGGGTCGCGCAGCACCACGAAGGCGATGATCGGGACGAGCGACAGCACGCCGAGGTAGACCGCCCCCGGCGCGGTCAGCCGGGAGAGCACGAACCGCAGGTAGCCGGCGGTGGGCGGGCCCGGCCGGATGCCGGGCACGAATCCGCCGAACCGCCTCATGGTGCCGGCCACCTCGTCCGGGTCGAAGGTGATCGACACGTAGAAGTAGGTGAACGCCACGACCAGCAGCAGGTACGCCGTCATGTGGACCGGGTGGTCGCCGGAGACGAGATAGCGGGAGACCCACTCCGCGACCGGCCCGGTGCCGCCCGTCAGCTGTACGGCCGGCTGCGGCAGGAAGAGCAGCGAGGAGGCGAAGATGACGGGGACGATCCCGGCCTGGTTGACCTTGAGCGGGAGGTAGGTGGAGGTCCCGCCGTACATCCTGCGCCCGACCATGCGCCTGGCGTACTGCACCGGGACGCGCCGCTGCGCCTGCTCGACGAACACCACCGCCGCCACCAGGAAGACCCCCGCCACCAGCATCGCCGCCAGCGCGAACGGGCTGAGCCGGAAGATGTTCGACACGTAGGAGGGGAAGACGGCGACGGTCTGCGTGAAGATCAGGACGGACATGCCGTTCCCGATCCCCCGCTCGGTGATCAGCTCGCCCAGCCACATGATCACGCAGGTGCCCGCGACCATGACGGTCGTGATGACCACGACCGTCATCGTGCCCTGGTCGTGCAGCAGCGGCTGCCGGCAGGTGGGGAAGATCCGGCCGGAGCGGGCCGTCGCCGTGATCGTCGCGGCGTAGGGCACGGACAGCGCCACCGCCGCGTACCTCGTGTACTGGGTGATCTTCGCCTGCCCGTTCTGCCCCTCCTTCCTGAGCTCCGCGAGGCGCGGGATCAGCACGGTGAGCAACTGCATCATGATGCCCGCGGTGATGTACGGCATGACGCCGAGGGCGAAGACCGACAGCTTCAGCATCGCCCCGCCGCTGAACAGCTGCAGCATGTCGACCAGCCCGCCGCCGGTGCCGCTCAGGCATCGCCGTACCGCGGTCACGTCCACACCGGGCGAGGGCAGGATCTGCCCGAACCGGAACAGGGCGATCAGTCCCAGGGTGAAGAGCAGCTTCCTGCGGAGATCGGGTACGCGGAAGGCGCGGAGGAGAGCGGTCGGCATGCGCCGAGTGTGTCCGCGCGGCCCGGGGCGGGTCGTCCGCTCACCGGAGGCATCGCCGTACGCGGATCCGCGTAGTCCGCGACGTGCGCGGTCATGCGGACCCGCCACCGTGCCGGCACGGCCGGGCGGCTCGGACGGCTCGGGCGGCTCGGGCGGTTCAGGTGGGTCGGGCGGTTCAGGTGGGTCGGGCGGATCGGACGGCTCAGGCGGTTCAGGCGATTCAGACGGCTCGGACAGTTCAGGGGGCTCGGGCGGTTCAGGCGGTGACGTACGCCCCCGCTCGTGCCGCCGCCATGGCGGCCGTGGCGGCGCGGTCGGCCGCGGCGTCGTCGAGCGGGTCGCCGCTGGCCAGCAGCCGGTAGTAGAGGGGGGCCGAGACGGCGCGGATCACCTCCGCCGGGTCGGTGCCGGCCGGCAGCTCCCCGCGTTCGACGGCCAGGACGACGCACGGGGCCCACTCCCCGATGCGGGTCGCGTAGAAGCGGCGCAGGGCCTCCGCGGTGCGCCCGTCACAGGCGGCGGCGGCGATCACCGCCCTGAACAGGGCGCCCTGGCGAGGATCGGTCAGGGTCTTCACCACGAGCCGGGCATTGGCCCTGAGGTCCCCGGCGAGCGAGCCGGTGTCCGTGCGGGGCAGGGACTGCTCGGCCATGTCGGCCAGCAGGTCGGTGACGAGGCCGGTCGGCGTGCCCCAGCGCCGGTAGACGGTCGTCTTGCCCACCTCCGCGCGGCGGGCGACGTCGGCGAGGTCGAGCAGGTGGAAGCCGTGCTCCGCCAGGGCGTCCCCGGCCGCCCGCAGCACGGCCGCCCGGACGCGGGCGGTCCGTCCGCCGGGCCGTACGGTGCCCGGCTCGACCCGGTCGGCTTCCGTGCGCCCGGTTTCCGTGCGCCCGGTTTCCGCGCGTTCGGGTTCCGTACGGCCGGCTTCCATCCGTCCAGGTTCCGTGTGCTCGGCTTCCGTGCGTCCGGCTTCCACCTGGCGGGCTTCCATACGTCCAGCGGTCATAACGGGACTCCTGTTCCATTACGGGATGGTCGTCTGTTACCGTTCTCTCATTCTAACGGAACTCTTGTCCCGTTAACTGCCACGCTCTCAGGAGGATCCCCATGTCCACGCTCGATCGAGCCGCCTCCGCCCAGAGCGGGCCCGTCCGGTCCGCGCCCGTCCGGGACGAACCCGCCAGGGCCGCTCTCGACCAGAACGAGCCCCCTCGATCCGCCCCCGCCTGGAACGAACCCGACCGGAACGAACCCGACCGAAGTGAACCCGACCGAAGTGAACCCGGCCGGACGGTCCGCATGACCGGACGGCAGAAGCTGGTGCTGACCCTGCTGCTCGGCGCCCAGTTCATGATCGCCGTGGACTTCTCGATCCTGAACGTCGCGCTGCCCGCCGTCGGCGCGGGCCTCGGCTTCTCCCTGGCGGACCTCCAGTGGGTGGCCACCGCCTTCGCCCTGGCCGCGGCCGGATTCACGCTGCTGTTCGGCCGGATCGCCGACCTCGTCGGCCGCAAGCGCCTGTTCCTGGCGGGCATGGCCGTCCTCGGCCTGGCCTCCGCCCTGGGCGGCTTCGCCACCTCGCCCGGGGTGCTCCTGGTCGCCCGGGTACTGCAGGGGCTGGCCACCGCGGCCGTCACCCCGGCGGGGCTCGCCCTGCTGACCACGGCGTTCCGGGAGGGGCCGCTGCGGGAACGGGCCCTCGGGCTCAACGGCGCGCTGATGTCGGCCGGGTTCACCGCCGGGGCCATCCTCGGCGGCCTGCTCACCGACCTGCTCTCCTGGCGGTGGGCCTTCCTCGTCAACGTTCCCGTCGCCGCGCTCGTCGTCGCCCTGGCGCCGTCCGTGATCGACGACTCACGGCCGTCCGAGCGCCCGCGACTCGACCTGCCCGGCGCCGTGACCGTCACCGGCGGGCTGCTCCTGCTGGTCTACGGCCTCACCCGGGCGGGCGCCTCGGGCTGGGCCTCTCCGCTCACGGTGGCCGCGCTGGCCGCCGGGGGCGCGCTGCTGATCGGATTCTGGTTCGTCGAGAGGCGCTCGGCCGCGCCGCTGGTGCCGCCCGCCGTCATGCGGCGCCGGAGCGTCGTCTGGGGCAACGCCGCCGGGCTGGTCGCCTTCGCCACCGAGACCTCGCTCGTCTTCCTGCTCACCCTCTACCTGCAGGAGGTCCTCGGCTACTCCCCGATGGCCACCGGCCTGGCGTTCGGGGTCCTGGGCGTCGGCACCGTGCTCGGCGGGACCCTCGGCGGCAGGGTGGTCGGCCGGTTCGGCGCCCGCGCGACGATCGCCGGCGGCGGAGTCGTCCAGGCCGCGGCGACCCTCTCGCTGGTGGCGCTCGGCGCCTCCGGCTCCTGGATCTGGCTGCTGCTCGCCGCGACCTTCGTCGGCGGCGTCGGCAACATGCTGATGATCGTCGGGTTCATGGTCGCCGCCACGTCCAGTCTGCCCGACTCCGAGCAGGGGATGGCCACCGGCCTGGCCACGATGACCCAGCAGGTCGGCATCACCCTGGGCATCCCGGTCATGAGCGCCGTCGTCACCGCCCGGACGGCCGTCCTGGGGGAGACCGGGCCGGCGGCCGTCCTGTCCGGCGTCTCGCTCGCCGTCCTCGTCAACGCGGCGCTGGTCCTGGCCGGGGCGCTGCTCGCAGGGACGTTCCTGGCCCCGCGGCGGCGCGGAGACCGGCCGGCGACCGGTGCCGGGACCGGCGCTTGAGCGTCGCGGGCGTGCCCGCCCGGCCGCGGGGGGCCCACGGGAGGGCGGGCACGGGACGAGCCGTCGGGACAGGCCCGCGGGCGGCGGCGCCGGGAGGTCCGGTGCCGCGCCGGTTCCGGGGAACCTGACGTCGGGCGGCAGGTACGGGCGGTAGCGTCGCCCGCGAGCTCTTCGAGAGGAAGGCGGTCCGATGCGGTACGTGGCGCTGTTGCGCGGCATCAACGTCAGCCCCGCGACCACGGTCGCGATGTCCGATCTCCGTGCACTGCTGGAGGGGCTCGGCCACACCGGCGTGCGGACCCATCTCCGGAGCGGGAACGCCCTGTTCGTCCCGGCGGAGAGGCGGCCCGAGGCGGAGAGGCGGCCCGAGCGGGTCGCCGCGGAGATCGAGCGGCGGATCACCGCGGAGCTGGGGCTGTCGGTGGCCGTCATGGTGCGGACGGCCGTGGAACTGCGCGCCGTGGTCGAGGAGAACCCGCTGGAGGTACGGGATCCGGCCAGGTTCGGGGTGTTCTTCCTGCCGGAGGCCCCCGACCGGAAGGTGCTCGCTGCCCTGGACCCGGCCGAGTACGCGCCGGAGGAGATGGCGGTGGGCAGGCGCGAGCTCTACGTGTACTTCCCGGACGGCCTGCGCCGTCCGAAGCTGCCGCCCCTGCTGGAGAAGCGGTCGAACACGCAGGCCACGATGCGCAACTGGAACACCGTCACGAAGCTGCTGGCCCTCGCGGAGGAGTGACACCACCAGGCGCCCGCTGACATGGCCGGACGCCCGCCGACCCGGATGCCCGCCGATCCGGCCGGACGGCGGGGCATGGCCCGTGCCCGGATGAGCCATGGGCGGATGAGCCACGGGCGGAGGACCCACGGGCGGAGGACCCACGGGCGGACGGACCGCTGCCGGGCCGCGTCGGGGGAAACTATTCGCTCAATGTATACAGTGAATGTATAGTCGCGATCATGTCGACCGGACATGTCCTGCTCGGGCTGCTCAGTGAGCGGCCCAAGCACGGCTACGAACTCAAGAAGGAACACGACCAACGTCTCCCCGGCGCCAAACCGCTCGCCTACGGGCAGGTCTACGCGACCCTGCAGCGGCTGGAGCGTGACGGTTTCACCGAGGTGACCGGGACGGCCCAGGAGGGCGGCCCGGAACGCACGGTCCACACGATCACCGGGGCCGGGCGGGCCGAGCTGGACCGGTGGCTGGCGGAGACCGAGACGCCCGCGCCGTACGTCGCGAGCCCGCTGTTCGCGCGGGTGGTGGTGGCGACACTGGCGGGCGGGACGGCCGAGGACTACCTGCTCAGGCAGCGCGCCGCCCACCTGGCGCGGATGCGGGAGCTCACCGCTCAGAAGGCGTCGGGGCCGCCCGCCCAGGTGCTGGCCGCCGACTACGCGCTCCAGCACCTCGACGCCGACCTGCGATGGATCGAGACGGCGCTGGAACGGCACACCGTGCTGATGGGAGAGACCGATGCTTGAGGCGCGAGCGTTGCGCAAGTCCTTCGGCCGGACCACGGCGCTGGACGGCGCGTCCGTGGAGATCGGGGAGGGCGAGGTCGTCGCCGTCACCGGCCCGAGCGGCTCCGGCAAGTCCACTCTGCTGCACTGCCTGGCCGGGATCGTCCGCCCCGAGGCCGGGGAGGTCCTGTTCGCCGGGCGGCGTCTCGACACCCTCGACGAGGACGCCCGGACGAGGCTGCGCCGGGAGAACTTCGGCGTCGTCTTCCAGTTCGGCGAACTGGTGCCCGAGCTGACCGCGGAGGAGAACGTCGTGCTGCCGCTGCTGTTCGGCGGGCGAGGACGTCAGGAGTCCCTGGAGGCCGCCCGTGCCTGGCTGGAGCGGCTGGACGTGGCGGGCTGCGCCCGGCAGCGGCCCGCGGAGCTGTCCGGGGGCCAGCTCCAGCGGGTCGCGGTGGCCCGCGCGCTGGCCGCCGAACCGCGGGTGGTCTTCGCCGACGAGCCCACCGGCGCGCTCGACTCGCTGGCCGGGGAACGGGTGATGGGCGAGCTCGTCGGCGCGGTCAGGGAGAGCCGGGCGACGCTGGTGGTCGTCACCCACGACAACCGGGTGGCCGCCTACGCCGACCGGGAGATCGCGCTGCGGGACGGCCGGGTCGTCGCGGGCGCGACCGCCTCGGCGCGGGAGACGCCGGCGGACAGGGCGCCGGAAGAGGAACCGGCGGAGACGCCGGGAGAGGCCGCGGGCGGAGCGCCGGCGACCGGCGGGGTGAGCCGGTGATCACCGTGATCCGGATGCTCAGCCGGGGAAGGTCCAGCCGCGAGCGGACACGCGGACGCCTGATGGCCGCGGGAGCGGCGCTCGCGACCGTCCTGCTGTGCCTGGCACTGCACCTGACGGCGTTCCGGCTCGACGAGCGGCGTGGGAGTCTCGGCGTCCTCACCGAGAAGGAGCCGCGGCTCGTGGTGGCGCTCACCCTGGCGCTGCTGGCCGTACCCGCCGTCGCGTTCCTCTACCAGGTGAGCCGCCTGACGACCGCGGCCAGGGAACGGCGGCTGGCCGCGCTCCGGCTGGCCGGGGCCACCCCACGCGAGGTACGGCTCGTCGGGGCGGCCGAGAGCGGACGGTCGGCGCTGGTGGGCGGATCGCTCGGCGTCGCGGTCTACCTGCTCGCCGCCCTGGTGGCGAGATGGTCGCTGGGCGACGTCGTACCGGTGCGTCCGCTGCTCTGGACGCCGGTCGTGCTCGCCGCGGTCGTGCTCGGCGGCGTGTGGTCCGGCCTGCTGGCGGGCCGGCACGTGATCGCCTCCCCGCTCGGCGTGGTACGGCGGGCCCGGCCGCGGGGACCGAGGGCACGCGACCTCGGGCTCGTCGCGCTGGGCGCCGCCCTGTTCGCGTCCGCGCTCCTCAGCAGGGGCCGTTTCCTCCTCGGGGGCAAGTACGGCGCGGCCGTGGCCATCGCCGCCGGGGCGGTGCTGCTGCTCTTCGGACTGGTGCTGGCCACCGCGTGGCTGGTCGGGAGGGCCGCCCGCCGGGCCGGGCGGACGGCCGCCCGCCGGACCGGGCGTGGGACGTCGGCGCCCGAGACGCTGCTGGCCGCGCGGATGGTCGAGGCCGACCCCCGGGCGTGGGCCCGCGCGCTGTCGGTGGTCGGGCTGACGGTGTTCTTCGGCGCGGCCGTGGCCGCCAACCAGACGCTCACCGTGTTCCAAAGAGATCAGCTGACCGCCTTCCAGGCGACGGCCTACACGCTGATGTACCTCGCCCTGCTGGCGGCCATGGTCACCTCGGCCGGCGCCCTCGTGGTGCACCAGGCCGAGGAACTGCTGGACCACCGGAGGTCGTTCGCGGTCCTGGCCGCCTCCGGTGTCCCCGTCCCCGCGCTGGGGCGGGTCCTCACCCGGCAGGCGCTCATCGCGGCGCTGCCGGTGTGCGTGGTCAGCGCGGTCGCCGGGACGGGCGTCACGATCCTGGCCTTGGCCGACCTCTACCTTCGGAGACCCGGCGCGCTGGCCGCCTCCGTCGTGGCGGCGGCGGCGATGGCCGGGATCGGCGTGCTGGCCGCCGTGCTGGTGGCGGGGGCCGCGCGGCCGATCCTGCGCCGCTGGGTCCGTCCGGAGGAACTGCGCGCCGGCTGACCCGGTGGTCCCGGGCCCTTCGAACGGTCCTGGGGCCACCTCGCCGGGCGGTCCCGGGACTCCCGCGCCGTACGGCTCCGCACCCCTTCGCCGGGGCCGGGCGGACGGGCTCCTGCCGTCCGCCCGTTCCACCCGTCCGGATCACCCGTCCGTTCCGTCCGCCCGGCTCGTCTGACCGTTTCATCTGTCCGGCCGGGATTTCCCGTACCTCCTTGCGGGCCGGGCGCGTAAAGTGTCAGTCTCATTACCGTCAGTGATAGGTCATGTCCGGGCGGAGGCGAGCGCGGCCCGCCGGGCGAAGGTCCAGGAGCACGAGAGTAGGCGCCCACATGCAGGCTTTCACGCTGCCCGACTTCTACATGCCGTACCCGGCGAGACTGAGCCCCCATCTGGAGCGCGCCCGGGAGCACAGCACGGACTGGGCCCGGCGGATGGGCATGCTCGACGCCCCCCGGCCCGGCGGCGGCGTCGTCTGGGACGAGGAAGCGCTGGCCCGCATGGACTACGCGCTGATGTGCGCCTACACCCACCCCGACTGTGACGGCCCCACCCTCGACCTGGTCACCGACTGGTACGTCTGGGTGTTCTTCTTCGACGACCACTTCCTGGAGCACTTCAAGTACTCCCGTGACCTCACCGGGGCCAAGGCGTACCTCGACCGCCTGGAGCTGTTCATGACCGCCGGCGGCGAGACGCCGCCGGAGCCCGCGAACCCGGCCGAGGCGGGCCTCGCCGACCTGTGGGAGCGCACGGTCCCGGCGATGTCCGAGGGGTGGCGGCGGCGCTTCGTCACCAGCACGCACAACCTGATGGTCGAGTCGATGTGGGAGCTGGACAACATCGACCGCGGCCGGATCGCCAACCCGATCGAGTACGTCCAGATGAGGAGGCGGGTCGGCGGGGCCCCGTGGTCGGCGAACCTCGTCGAGTACGCCTCCGGCGCGGAGATCCCCGAAGCCTTCGCCGAGGCGAGGCCGATGCGGGTGCTGTCGGACACGTTCTCCGACGCCGTGCACCTGCGCAACGACCTGTTCTCCTACCAGCGCGAGGTCCAGGAGGAGGGCGAGAACTCCAACGCGGTGCTGGTCTTCGAGCGGTTCTTCGGCTGTTCCACTCAGGAGGCCGCCGAGCTGGTCAACGACCTGCTGACCTCGCGGTTGCAGCAGTTCGAGAACACGGCGCTGGCCGAGGTCCCGTCGCTGCTGTCCGAGCACTCCGCGTCCCCGTCCGAGGCGGTCGCGGTGGCGGCCTACGTCAAGGGGCTTCAGGACTGGCAGTCCGGTGGGCACGAGTGGCACGCGCGGTCCAGCCGTTACATGAACGACGCCACGGCCACCGCCACCGCCACCGCCTCCGACGTCCCCGCCTCCGGCGCCTCCGGCCCGGGTGCCGGCTCCGGTTCCGGTGTCGCCTCCGGGCTCATCGTCCCCGACCCGGGAACCGCATCCGGCCCCACCGCACCCGTCCCGGCCGCCGTGCCGGGCGGGCCGGCCGGTCTCGGCACCTCCGCCGCCAGGCTCGCGCCCTCCCAGGGACGGCTCGGGCTGCGGACCCGGGCGCGTCAGCACTCCTTCGCGCCGTTCCGCCCGGTGGGGCACCTGCCGCTGCCCGCCCTGCCCATGCCGTACGCGGTCCGTACCAGCCCCCACCTGGACGCCGCCCGGCGTCACGCGGTCGGCTGGGCCAGGGGGATGGGCATGTTCGACTCCGTGCCGGGGGTGGAGGCCGGTGGGATATGGGACGAGCGGCGTTTCCGCGGCTTCGACTTCCCGCACTGCGCCGCCATGATCCACGCCGACGCGACCCCCGGGCAGCTCGACCTGTCGTCCGACTGGCTGGCCTGGGGGACGTACGGCGACGACTACTTCCCCGTGGTGTTCGGCGCGACCCGCGACCTCGCGGCGGCGAAGCTCTGCGACGAGCGGCTGCGCCTGTTCATGCCGCTGGACGACGGCGAGGCCGTCCCCGAGCCGGTGAACCCGATCGAGGCGGGCCTCGCGGACCTGTGGCGGCGTACGGCGGGGCCGATGACGGCCGATCACCGGCGGCGGTTCCGCCGGGCGGTCGAGGACATGACCTCCAGCTGGCTGTGGGAGCTGGCCAACCAGGCCCAGAACCGCGTCCCCGACCCGGTCGACTACATCGAGATGCGCCGCAGGACGTTCGGGTCGGACATGACGATGAGCCTGGCCCGGCTCGCGCACTCCGACGCGGTGCCCGAGGAGATCTACCGGACGCGGACCATGCGCGAGCTGGACACCGCGGCGCAGGACTACGCCTGCTTCACCAACGACCTGTTCTCCTACCAGAAGGAGGTCGAGTTCGAGGGCGAGTTCCACAACATCGTCGTGGTGGTGGAGCACTTCCTCGGGGTGGACCGGCTCATCGCCCGGGACGTCGTGGCCGACCTGATGGAGGCGCGGATGCGGCAGTTCGAGCACATCGTCGCCGAGGGGCTTCCCGCCCTGTTCGACGACTTCGAGCTCGACGAGACGGCCCGCCGGATCCTCACCCGTCACGCCGACGACCTCAAGGAGTGGATGTCCGGCATCCTGGAGTGGCACCGCCGGTGCGCCCGGTACACCGAGGCGGAGCTGCTCCGTCACCGGTTCACCGCCACGACCGGCTTCCCGTTCGCGCCGACCGGGCTCGGCACCTCCGCGGCGCGGCTCGCGGCGGCCGCCGTCCGCTGACCGCCACGGGGTTCCGTACGGCCGCCGCACGTCCCGACGCGGCCGTACGGTCCTCGATGCGACGGCCGCCGCGGGGCACTCCCAGGCCGTACGGCCCTCAGACGCGGTGACCGCGGCGGCGTGCTCCCGGCCGGACGCCGGGCCCGCGTACGGCGACGCGGGCCCGGCGCGCACCCCGGACCGGTTCCCGGCTCACCGCGCGGAGACCATGGGGAGACCGCTCAGCTCTCCGCGCAGAAGTCCTTCCAGGCGCCGATGCCGGCCGGGTCGGTGAGCCGGTAGTCACCCGACGGCCAGTTCACGTTGAACCAGAGATTCCACAGCGAACCGCTGTCCTTCAGGTACGTGTTCATCGCGCGGATCCAGGCCGCGCGCCGCGTGCCGTCGTCGCCCTTCGCGATCGCCGAGCCCATCTCGGCCACGCCGAACGGCAGGTTCACGCTCTCGCTGACCCGCACCATCTCGGCGAGCAGTTTCGCCGGTTCGGTGTAGACACCCTTGGAAGCCGCCGAGGGATGGTTGTAGACGTCCCAGCCGAGCGCGTCGAGCACCCCGTCCCCGGGATAGTAGTCCCGCCAGTCGCGGCCGGACGCGTCCGTGAGGCTCCACTGCATCAGGACCATGGTGGCGTGCAGCCGCGGGTTGTCCGCCGCCTTGGCGAGCGCGCTCAGGTGCTTCCACGCGGCCCTGTACTCGGACGCGCTGAACTCACCGTCGCGGATGTTGTCCTCGGGCTCGTGGTAGTAGACCCAGTAGACATCGCGGTCGCGCGGTGCGCCGGCGAACCATGCCCGCATCCGGGCGTCGTAGGTTCCCTTGAGGTGGTCCTTCGCGTTCCCCTTGAACGACACGACGACCGGCCGGGTGCCGACGTTCAGCTTCCCGGGCCAGGCGTCGGGCAGGCCGGTGTAGAAGATCCGCACCATGTCGAGGCCGCCGAAGAGTTTGTTCATCCGGTCGAACGCCTGCTGCTGCGTCTCGTTCGCCTCCTTGCCGATCGACGCGCCACACAGGGACGTTGCGGCGGCGGTGTCCCCGTAGCCGATGACCAGGCGCGGGCCGTCGGCCCCGTGCTCACGGCTGTGGAAGGAGGCCGCGGAGCCGGAGGTCGGATCGGTCAGCGCGAAGGAGACGGTGCTCGAACCCCTCAGCGATTCGGGCGCCACGTTCACGGAGATCGTCTCGGTGCCCTGCGAGCTGATCTGCGCCTTGCCGGCCGCCGCGCCGAGGGCCGGCCTGCCGCTGTAGGTCGTGGCCTCCGACCAGGAGTCGTCCGCGACCGTGTTCAGGCGGACCTCGCCGGGCTGCTGGTCGAGCTTGGCGAAATCCAGTTGCAGCCGCGCCGATGTGATCGTCTTCCCCTTGGGGGTCGCCGGTACGGCGAACCTGACGAGCGCCTCGGAATGCCAGCTCGCCCAGTTCGCCGCCGTGATCTTCGTGGCCGAGCCGTAGGCCGTGGCCGGCTGCTCCTGGACGACGTAGGTGTCGGCGCTCGCCGGAACGGTCACCGAGCCGCCCGCCGTCGCGGTCGTCGTGCTCGTGTGCCGCTGGGCGGGAGGGACCGCCCCGGCCTGGGCGGTCGTCGCGGGGACGACCGACAGGGCGATCACGATCGGGGCGATCACCCGTGCGACGCGCCGTGGCATCCCCACGTGCCGGCTCTCCCGGCGATCGTCGTCTTCCTTCGGCACACTGCTCTCCTCGTTTCCCGGTCCGTCCCGCGCGTGAGCCGCCGCGCGGCACGGGCCGGCGGCGGTGCCGGGACGGAGAGTTCCGGGGCACGCTAGCAACGCCGGGGAAGACCGGAACAGGCTTTTCAGCGGAGGCTGAAACCCGTCGTGAAAGGCACGCCGGAACCCCGGACATGGCGCGTTCCACGTCCGGGATCCGGCGGTCCCTGGCACGCCTGAGGTTCCGGCGGACGTGCCCGGCGGTCCCGGGTACGCCCGGACGGGCTCGGGACGATGGCGCCTCGGCGCTCAGTCGCGGGTCATCGCGTCCAGGGTCTCGGTCATGTGCTTGCGCAGCTCGCCCAGCCGTACGTCGAGGATGACCGAGGCGATCTCCGGGTTGCCCTGGATCATCTCGCGCAGGCCGCTGTTGCCGGGGCCGTGCTCGAAGCTGTGGCGCACGACGGTCCGGCCCGGCTCCTCGGCCGGCTCCAGGTCGTAGCGCCACCGGGAGGAGGGGCGCTCCGGGTCGCCCGCGCGGTCGAGCACCGACCAGGCGAACGAGCGGGGGCGGTCGGCCTCGGTGACCACGGACGTCACCGTCCACACCCGGTCCTGGCGGCGGTTGCGCCCCTCGAACCGCGCCCCGACGCGCGGCGCGGCGTCGTCGGCGTCCAGCCAGGCCAGGTGCTCGCACTCCGGGCTCCAGTCGGCGATCCGCGGCACGTCCGTGATGAGGTCCCACAACCGCTCCGGAGGCAGGCCGACGGTGGTCTCGATCTCCACCCTGGCTCCCGTGACGCCGTGGTCTTCCATTCCCGCCTCCGCGTGCTCGCGGCACCTCGCCGGGTGCCCGCCGCCGGTCTCACCGACGACTCCGTCATCGTCACCTCACACGATGGACGATCGGGCCGCCGGTGCCCACCCCTGTCCCGGTCAAGGGTAGGGAAGGACGGACCGCCCCGCCGTGGCGTCGCGGCCCGCCTCGCCGTACCGCCGCTCCGGGCCCCGGGATGCCGCGCCGGGCGGCCCGCCGTGCCGGCGGGGGTCAGGAGGAGGACCGGACGACCAGTTCGGTGGGGAGGATCATCGAGGACGAGGGGCCGCCGCCGATCTGGCGCAGGAGCAGGCGCACCGCCGCCAGGACCTGGTCCGCCCACGGGACGCGCACCGTGGTCAGCGAGGGAACGGTGTAGGCGGCGTCCTCGTCGTCGCCGAACCCCACGACCGCGACGTCCTCGGGCACCCGCAGCCCGGCCTCCCGCAGCGCGTGCAGGGCGCCGGCCGCCATCAGGTCGCCGGCCACGAAGACCGCGTCCAGCGACGGGTCCGCGGTGAGCAGTTCGCGCATGGCGGCGGCCCCCGAGGCGCGGCAGAGGTCGCCGACCGCGTCGGCGGACCGGAACCCTGTGTCCCGCAGGGCGTCCCGGTAGCCGTCGAACCGGTCCCTCGCGGCGGCGAGGTCCACCGGCCCGCGGATCGTCGCGATCCGCCGCCGTCCCCGGCCGAGCAGGTGCCCGACCGCCGCCGCGGCCCCGCCCGCGTCGTCGGTCCCGGCGTACGGCAGTGCCACCGCGGCCGGCGGCCTGCCCAGAGACACGACGGGGACGCCCGTCCCGGCCAGCGCGCCGGGCAGCGGATCGGAGACCCGGGCGGGCAGCAGCAGGGCTCCGTCCGCGTGCCCAGCGGACAGATGGCGCTCCACCCGGCTCCGGTCCGCGGGGGAGCCGGCGAACATGAGCGTGACCCGTTTGCCCGCCCGCTCCAGCTCCCGGCCCGCCGCGTCCACGGCCGCGGCGAACAGCGGGTCCCCCGCCCGGGCGCCGCCCGGGACGACCAGCGCGATCGACTCCGTGCGCCGGGTCACCAGGCTCCGGGCCGCCGAGTTGGGCACGTAGCCGAGTTCGGTGACCGCGTTCATGACGACCTCCCGGAACTCCGGGCTGACCGCGGCCTCGCCGTTGATCACCCGGGAGACGGTCGACCTGGACACGCCCGCCCGGGCGGCCACCTCCTCCAGGGTGGGACGCCGGGCCCGCCCGGCGCGCAGCCCGTTGTTCCGGATGACGTCGCGGAACCACAGCGCGCTGTCCTTGGGCAGCCGGCGCTGGGTGACGAAGTCGACGTGCACGATCCCGAAGCGCTTGCCGTACCCCTCGGCCCACTCGAAGTTGTCCAGCAGCGACCAGACGAGATACCCGCGCAGGTCGGCTCCGGCGTCGACGGCGGCGTGCGCGGCCCGCAGGTGGCCCTCCAGGAAGGCGGTCCTGTCGGCGTCGTGCACGTGCTCGCCGGAGACCGTGTCCTCGAAGGCGGCGCCGTTCTCGGTGACGAGCAGACCGGCCTCGGGGTAGTCGCGGGCGAGGCGGACGAGCAGGCTGGTGAGGCCCGTGGGGACGATCGGCCAGCCCATGGCGGTCGTGGGGGCGTAGGAGTCGCCGAACCGGATGCCCTCGGTGCCGGGATAGGCCGGGTTGGCCGCCTCGCCCGGCTCGGCGCTCACCACGCAGGGGGTGTAGTAGTTGACCCCGAGCAGGTCGGGCGGCTGGTTGACGGTCTCCAGGTCGCCGTCGCGGATGTGCCCGAGGCCGGCGACCCGCTCCATGACGTCCAGGACGGCGGCGGGATACTCCCCGCGCAGCACCGGGTCGAGGAACTGCCGGTTTATCAGGCAGTCGACGAGGTCCACCGCCGCGGCGTCCTCGGCGGAGAGCGCCGCCTCGGGGTCGTCCAGCCGTCCGGGGGTCGTCACGGGGGCGAGGTTCAGCGTCAGGGCGATCTCCCGGGCGCCCGCGTCGCGCAGCGCCCGGGCGCCCAGCCCGTGGGCGAGCAGCAGGTGGTGGGAGGCGTGGAAGGCGTCCCGCCAGGACGCGCGGCCCGGCGCGTGCGCGCCGATGCCGTACCCGAGGACGGACGCCACCCAGGGCTCGTTGACCGTGATCCACGTGCCGACGCGGTCGCCCAGCCGGTCGTGCACGATCCGCGCGTAGTCGGCGAACCGGTGGGCCGTGTCGCGGTCCGTCCAGCCGCCGCGTTCCTCCAGCGCCTGGGGCAGGTCCCAGTGGTACAGCGTCACGTAGGGGGAGACGTCGGCCGCGAGCAGCTCGTCCACGAGACGGTCGTAGAAGTCGAGCCCGGCGGTGTTGACGGGGCCGGAGCCGGTCGGCTGGATCCGCGGCCACGCCACCGAGAAGCGGTAGGCGCCCAGGCCCAGCTCCCGCATCAGGCGGACGTCGTCGCGGTAGCGGTGGTAGTGGTCGCAGGCCATGTCGCCGGTGTGGCCGCCCGCGACGCGCCCGGGGGTGTGGGCGAAGACGTCCCAGATCGACCTGCCGCGGCCGTCCTCCTCCGCCGCCCCCTCGACCTGATAGGCGGCGGTCGCGGCCCCCCAGACGAAGCCGTCGGGGAAGGACAGCGTCCTCCCGGCGATGGCGGTGA
Source organism: Streptosporangium sp. NPDC004379 (assembly GCF_042873875.1). Taxonomy (NCBI): domain Bacteria; kingdom Bacillati; phylum Actinomycetota; class Actinomycetes; order Streptosporangiales; family Streptosporangiaceae; genus Streptosporangium; species Streptosporangium sp. NPDC004379. The sequence goes on along the minus strand of NZ_JBIAMC010000013.1, from coordinate 199,340 downwards.
ACGTCCCGGTCATCGTTACCGGCCCCCTGTCGTGTGAGGGTACGGCGCCGCCGCCGTCCCCGTCGTCGCGGACACCTGAATCATCGGGGTGGCGGGTGCCCGGCGTCGAACGGTGATACCGCCGCGGCCTCAGGATCCTGGCGCGGGACCCGTCACGGCCCTCGGGGCCCGCCGCGCCCGCCGTTCCCACCGCGTGCCGTCGTGGTGCCGTATGGAGTGGAAAAAGCGATTAATCAATAAGGATTATTTAAATGAAGGATCTGTCTTATGTGTCGTTCTTTCCGCGCCGGGCATACGGCTTCCAGGGGGCGTACGGCGGAAAAGCCGTGCGATCAGGGGGAGTGTGAGACATGACAGTCACCGGCATCATCAGTGCCATCATCATCGGGGCCATCATCGGCGCTCTCGGCCGGCTCATCCTGCCGGGAAAGCAGAACATCCCCATCTGGCTCACGGTCGTGATCGGCATCATCGCCGCATTCATCGGCTCCGGGATCGCCAGGGCCATCGGGGTCGGCACGACGAGCGGCATCGACTGGATCGAACTGATCCTTCAGGTCGTCGTGGCCGCGCTGGGCGTCTTCCTGATCGCCAGCGTGTACGGCAGGCGCGGCGGCGTCCGCTGACGCCCCGGGCGAAGCCGTCCCGGGGACCGGCACGGGCCGGGGACACGCCGCACGAGCGGCCGTGTCCCCGGCCCGTGCCGTCGGAAGCCCGTGCCGTCGGAAGCCCGTGCCGTCGGAAGCCTGTCCGGGCGAGGAACGGCGGCCCGTCGAGGGGCGGCGGGCGTCATTTGAGCGGGTCGTGGCCCCAGTTCATCAGGGAGTGCCGCCACCGGGTGTCCGTGACGTCCCCCGACGGGCGCTGCGCGAGGTGACGGTGGACGTACCCGGTCACCTTCCGCATGTGGGCGTAGTCGTCGTCGGACAGGTCGCCCTTCTTCTTGCGGAGGATCTCGGTGATGCGGCGGCCGGACTCGTGTCCCGTCGACTCGCCGCCCCCTGACCTGTCGCCGGCGGCCTCGGACTCGGAGGTGCGCAGCCAGCGTTCCAGTTCGGCGGCGGTCATGTTGACCGCCTCGCCGAACTCGGCGGAGATCCGCTCCCGGTCCGCGACCATGTCAGCCCCTCCTCCGCAGCGCCGACGGCCGGTGCACGGCGCTCCTGCCGCTCTCGTCGCTGCGGACCAGGTACCGCGGCTCGTCGGGTGAGGCGTCGACGACGCGCCCGGCGGCCTCCGTCCTCTCAGTGATCTTCTTCTCCACCTTCCCCGAAACGGTGGAGCCGTGGCTGTTCCAGGTGACCTCGTCACCGACGGACAACTCGTCCGCGCCGTGTTCCCCGCCCTGTCCCGAGCCGTGTTCCTCGCTGTGCTCCTCGCGCATACGGAACCCGTACCCCTTCCGGCGGACCGGACGGTCAACGGACCGGCACGGGCCGCCATACCTTCCCACCGGCCGGGGCGCGCCGGGTCAGTCGCGTTCCCGCTTCTCGAACCTGCGGACCTCCGCGCGCTCCTCCTCGTCGAACTTGCGGGTGTCGCGGGGCTCGACGTACGGCTCGGCGTCGGCCGGGACGCCCGCCTCGATGGCGCGCTCGCGGGCGAGTTCGGCGTCGAACTCCACGCCGAGCAGCACGGCGATGTTCGTGATCCACAGCCAGATCAGGAAGACGATGACCCCGGCCAGGGCGGCGTAGGTCTTGCTGTAGGAGCCGAAGTTGGCCACGTAGAACGCGAACGCCGCGGACGCGACGATCCACAGCACGACGGCCAGCAGGCTGCCGGGGGTGATCCAGCGGAAACCGGGGTGGGAGACGTTGGGGGCCGCCCAGTACAGCAGGGCCAGGACCAGCGCCACGACGAGCACCAGGACCGGCCACTTGACGATGCTCCAGACGGTCAGGGCGGTCTCACCGATGCCCAGGAGCCTCCCCGTCTGCTGGGCGAGCGACCCGGTGAACACGACGGAGACCGAGCCGGCCGCCATCAGGAGCACCAGGACCGCGGTGATGCCCAGCCGCAGCGGGAGGGTCTTCCAGACGGGCCTGCCCTCGGGCATCTCGTACATGACGTTGGCCGCCCGGATGAACGCCCCCACGTATCCGGAGGCGGACCAGAGGGCGACGGCGATGCCCAGGATCGTGGTGATCCCGGCGGCGCCCTGGTTGCCCTGGAGCGCCTGGAGCACGGCGTCGATGGTCTGCCGGGCGGGACCGGGCGCGATGACGCTCAGGTTGTCGGTGAGCGCCTTGGTGGTGTTCTGGCCGAACAGCCCAAGCACGGACACCACGGCCAGCAGCGCCGGGAAGATCGACAGCACCGCGTAGTAGGTGAGCCCGGCGGCCCAGTCGGTGAGGTTGTCCTGCTGGAACTCCTTGACGGTGCGCTTGAGCACGCCCCACCACGACCGCTTGGGAAGCTCGGACGGGCTCTGGGGAGCCGGCCCGTCCGCGGTGCCGGGGTCGCGGGCCGCGTTCCGGTCGTCGTGGCGTGGGGTGTCGTGCTGGATCATCGCGCACCGTTCTCTTGACGCAGCTTACGATTGCCCGCCGCCGCCCTCCCCTGCCGGGGAGGGCGGCGGCGACGGCGTTCACTCATGAGGCGTCCTCCCGGGCGCCTGACCAGGCGCCCTCCCGGGCGTCCTCGCCGGGCGTCCTCCCGGGCGCCCGTCAGACCCCGTGGGAGGAGCGGGCCGTGTCGGTCACCTGGTGGGCCTGCTCGCGGGCGTGGTCGCCGGTGGCCCTGGCCGCCTCACCGGCGGTGTCCCTGACCTGGCCGACGGCCTCCTGAGCGACCTGCTTGGCCTCCTCGCCCAGCTGCTGGGCCGACTCGCGCACCGCCTCCTTGACCGGCTCGATCATGTCGCCGGCCTGCTCCTTGACCTGCTGGGCCGCCCGCTGCTCGGCCTCGGTCGCCGGGATGAGGGCCGCGGCGAGCAGCCCGGCGCCGAAGGCGATCAGACCGGCGGCCAGCGGGTTGCCCTGGGTGCCGCGCATCGCCTGCTCCGGCGCCTCGCGGACCATCTCGGTGGCCTGCTGTGCGCCGTGCCTGACGGTGTCGGCGGCACCGGCGGCGGTCTCGCGGACGGTGCCGGCGGCGTCGGCGGCGGTCTCGCGGACACCGTGGACGGCGTGCCCGGCCTGGTAGCGAGCCTGGTGAGCGGCGTGGGTCGGGGTGCCCATCACCCGCTCGCGCACCGAGTAGAGCTTCTCACGCATGCGATCGGTCCTCCGTTGAATGATCCGCGACGGGCTCGTCCGGTCGGCCAGCCGATTCACGTCGGCGGCCAGCTCCGCCCTAGTGGCGGCGATCTCTCTTCTTATTTCGTCAGGTTCCGCGCCCATCGCGCATCCTCCTTGAGCGTCTCGACCGTCTGCTCGGGCTTGGGGGAGACCTCGCTCATCCGCTTGCGCCCGTTGGTGTACAGCACTCCGCCGACCACGGCCCACACGACCGCGACGATCAGGGCGGCCCAGCCCAGGGGCATGACGGCGCCCAGGCCGAACATGACCGTCAGCGACACGAAGAGGGCGGCCAGCAGGCCCGCCACCCCGGCGCCGCCGAGCATTCCGCCGGCCTTGCCGGCCTTGGCCGCCTCTTGGCGGATCTCGGCCTTGGCCAGCTCCACCTCCTGGCGGAAGAGCTTGGAGAGGTCCTCGCCGACCTCGCCGACGAGCTGTCCCAGCGACGGCTCGGCCGGTTCGTAGGCCGGTGAGGCCGGTTCGTAGGCGGGCGAGCTCACCGTGGCTCACCGTCCCAGGGGGTCGAGGGAGGGGTCTCGGACGGGTACTGCGTCGTCGGCGTCGTCGGCCGGGTCTGGGCCGACGAGGGGGACGACGGGTACGGCTCGGCCGAGCCGTAGGGGTCGGCGGTGGTGGAGGTGCCGTCCGTGGTGTACGGCTGGGCCGAGGGGTACTGCGTGCCGGTCGGCTGGGTGTACGACTCAGAGGGCTGTCCGTACGGCTGCGACGGCTGGGCGTACTGCTGCGGGCGGTAGCCGTCCTGGGCGCCGGGGTACGCCGTGCCGGAGGTGTCGTTCTGGGAGGCGGCCGTCGCCTTGGCCATCCGGCCGACGAGGAAGCCCGCGGCCACCGCGCCCATGAGGAACGCTCCAGGACGGCGGCGGGCGAAGCTCTGGACGTCCCGGACCACCCCGGCCAGGCCCTCCTGCTCCAGGTAGTCGGCCGCGCGGCGGCCGGTCCCGGCGACATGGTGCACCGCGTTGGTCACCGGGGAGTCGGGCTTGGCGGCCTCGGTCATCGAGCTGAGGTCGTCGGCCCACTGGCGGATGCCCTGGGCGGCGCGCCGGCTCTGGTGCCTGCTCTGCTCGCCGACCCGGTCACGCAGCTGCCCGACGACGTTCTGCGCCTGGTACCGGGTCTCGTGGGCGACCGCGCGGGTCTGGTCCTTGGCGGTCCCGGCCACCTCTCCGACGGCTGCCTTGGCGTGTTCGGTCGTCGTGTGGGGCTGGTCGCCCGGCATGGAGCGCTCCCCCGTCCCGGCTGGGAATTCGTTCACCGATGCCTCCAAAGTCGTGCGCGTCTTCCGTGACACCGCCGCTACCCCCGTCGATTCAACACATTCATAAACGGCGATAAAGGGCTCTCGACCTGCCCCTCGGCATGAACGGTCGGTATCGGGCATCATCGACCACGAAAAACCACAAAAGGGATCCGCATTCCCATATCCCGGGCTTCCATGCGGGCCGACGGTTCGGCGCGGCCCGAAGAGTGGGGGCCATAAGGTGCCGCATATGAGACAGACCATGCCAACCCGGACGGAAGGCACGCAGGACCGGCTGGACCGGCGCGCGATGGCGGCGGCCGGTGTAACCGTGCTGCTGTGGGCCTCGGCGTTCGTCGGCATCCGCGGCGCGGCGCCGTACTTCTCCCCGGGGGCGCTCGCCCTGGGACGGTTGCTGGCGGGCTCGGTGGTGCTGGGCGTCGTCCTGCTGGCGCGGCGCGAAGGGCCGCCGCCGCGGGCCGCCTGGCCGGGCGTCCTCGTCTCGGGGATCCTGTGGTTCGGCGCCTACACGGTCGCGCTGAACTGGGGCGAGCAGGAGGTCGACGCGGGCACCGCGGCGATGGTCGTGAACATCGGCCCGCTGCTCATCGCGCTCCTCGGCGCCCGGCTGCTCGGCGAGGGACTCCCGCCCCGCCTGCTGGCGGGCATGGCGGTGTCGTTCACCGGCGCGATCGTGGTCGGGGCCTCCATGTCCGGCGAGGGGCGGGCGTCGGTGACGGGCGTCCTGCTCTGCCTGGCCGCGGCGGTGACGTACGCGGTGGGCGTGCTGTCGCAGAAACCCGCGCTGCGCCACGCCTCACCGCTCCAGGTCACCGCGTTCGGCTGCTTCGTCGGGACGGCGGCGTGCCTGCCGTTCGCCGGGCAGCTCGTGTCGCAGGCCGCCAGGGCCCCGCTGGCGGCGACCCTGGACGTCGTGTACCTCGGCGTCTTCCCGACGGCGGTGGCCTTCACCACCTGGGCCTACGCCCTCGCCCGCACCACCGCGGGCAGGATGGGCGCCACGACCTACCTCGTCCCGGCGCTGGTGGTCCTGATGGCCTGGGCGGCGCTGGGGGAGATCCCCGGATGGCTGTCCCTCCTCGGCGGGCTGCTGTGCCTGGCGGGGGTGGCCGTCTCCCGGAGACGGGACCCGGGCGGTGACGCCGGACGGGTCCCACCGCGAGGGGGCCCGGCCGGGGCCGGGGCTGAGGTGCGACAGACCGGGACCGGGATCGGGGCCTGAGCCGGTGCGGCAAGCCGGGACCGGGGCCCGAGCCGTCAGGCCGGCGTCGAGACGCCGACGCCGCCCCGGGTGTGCGCGCCGTACCGCTCCTTCTCCGCGGCGAGGTCGAGCGGCCGGATGCGGCTGCGTCCGCGCAGCGTCTCCTCGGTGAGCAGGGCGGCCGGGACGAGCCAGGACACCTCGAACTCCAGCCCGTCGGGGTCCTTGGCGTACAGGGCCTTGGTCGTGGAGTGGTCGGAGGCGCCGGCCAGGGCGCCCAGCTCCGTCAGCTTGGCGGCGATCCGCTCCAGCTCCTCCAGGGTGTCGACCTCCCAGGCCAGGTGGTACAGCCCGACGGCGGAGCGACCGGCGGGCGAGGGGGCGGCCTGGTCGCCGACCTCGAACAGGCCGAGGTCGTGGTCGTTGGCGGAGCCTGCGGCCTGCAGGAACGCCGCGCCCCGCATGCCCATGACGACCTCGAAGCCGAGGGCCTCCCGGTAGAAGGCGACGCTGCGCTCGACGTCGCGCACGTACAGGACCGCGTGGTTGAGCCGCTGGACGGGCATGGCTCTCTCCTAAGAATTTGAACCTTCAACCAGATTACCTCCGCGAAGCTCAGGATCGCCCGGCGGGTCAGGGGGCGAGCGGGCGGGTGGCGGGGAGGTGGGGGGCGGGGTCGGCGAGGACGCGGTGGATGACCCGTCCGGCCCCGCCGAGGGTCGCGGCGTCGCCGCCGAGCCGGGAGACCGCCAGTTCGGGCACGGAGCGGCGCATCCCGGCCAGCCGGGTGGACATCGCCTCGCGGACCGGATCGGCGATCCACTCGAACAGCGGCGCGAAGATCCCGCCCAGCACGACCGTCCCGGGGTCCATCAGGTTGACCGCCGAGGTGAGGGCGACGCCCAGCGCCCGTCCGGCGCGCTCGCAGGCGCGCAGCGCGTCCGCCTCGCCGGCCCGGAGCCGGTCGGCCAGTTCGGGCACCCCGGCGGCGCCGGAGGCGCGGAGCAGGGCCTCCTGACCGGCGTACCGTTCCAGGCAGCCCCGCCCTCCGCAGCGGCAGTCCGGGCCGTCGGGGAAGACGACCACGTGACCCAGCTCTCCGGCCAGGCCGTGCGCGCCGCGGAACAGCTCGCCGCCGACCACCAGGCCGGCGCCGATGCCGGTCTCCCCCGACACGTGCAGGAAGTCGCCGGGCCCGCCGCCGAACCACAGCTCGCCCAGGGCGGCGAGGTTGGCTTCGTTCTCCACGGCGACCGGGAAGTCCAGCAGGTCGCCGGCCCGGACGCCGCGCCACCCGAGGTTGGGCGCGGTGTGCAGCAGCCCGCCGTCCACGGGCCCGGGGACGGCGAGCGTGGAGCCGACGACGGACAGGCCCGCCGTACGTGCTTCGTCCACAGCCCTGTGGGCAAGTTCTTGCAGATGGGCCATGGTTTCCACAGGAGGGCGGGACCGGTTGTCCACAGCCTGTGCACAACGGAGCCGCACCGCGAGGGTGAGGTCCGCCACGCAGGCCGACAGGTGGCCGGCGGTGATCTCCAGGCCGAGCGCGGCCACCCGGTCGCCGCTGAGGGAGACGGCCGTGCCGGGCCGGCCGCGCTCGCCGTCGCGGGGCGCCGCCGACTCGGCGACCATCCCGGCCTCCAGCAGGTCCCCGACCATCTTGGAGACCGTGGTCTTGGTCAGCCCGGTGATCTCGGCGAGCGCCGCCCGGGTGACCGGGCCGCTCCGGCGCACCTCGCCCAGCACCACGGCGAGGTTGCGGGCGCGCATCGAGTCGTGGCGTACGGCCCGCGTCGTCACGGAGCCCGGCGCGGAACCCGGCATGGGGCCCGTCACGGAACCCGGCATGGGGCCCGTCACGGAACCCGGCATGGAGCCCGGCATGGGGCCCGTCACGGAACCCGCCCGGCCCGCGTCGCCGAGCGACCCGCCGCGTACGTCGCGCGACCCGCCGCGTACGTCGCGCGGGCCGTCGCGCACGTCGCGGAACCCGTCGTGCGATCCGTCGTGCGACCCGTCGTCATGGAACCCATGGAACCCACCTCTTGACGATCCCACCCTGCCGGACCATATTAAGTCCATAATGTGGATTAAATAGGAGGAGACGCGATGAGCGACTACACCCCCAGGCCGGAGGACCGCTTCACCTTCGGGCTGTGGACCGTGGGCTGGCAGGCCCGAGACCAGTTCGGAGACGCCAGCCGTCCCGCGCTGGACCCGGTCGAGACCGTCCACCGCCTGGCGGAGCTCGGCGCGTACGGCGTCACCTTCCACGACGACGACCTGCTGGCCGTCGAGCCCGACCGCGACCGGGCGGTCGCGGCCTTCAAGAAGGCGCTGTCGGAGACCGGGATGAAGGTCCCGATGGCCACCACGAACCTCTTCACCCACCCCGTCTTCAAGGACGGCGCGTTCACCAGCAACGACCGCGACGTCCGCCGGTACGCCCTGCGCAAGGTGATGCGCAACATCGACCTGGCCGCCGAGCTGGGCGCGACCACCTACGTCTGCTGGGGCGGGCGCGAGGGCGCCGAGTCCGGCGCCGCCAAGGACATCCGGGCCGCGCTCAGCCGCTACAAGGAGGGCATGGACCTGCTGACCTCCTACGTGATCGAGCAGGGCTACGACATCAGGTTCGCCATCGAGCCCAAGCCGAACGAGCCGCGCGGCGACATCCTGCTGCCGACGATCGGCCACGCCCTGGCGTTCATCAACGAGCTGGAGCACTCCGAGCGGGTCGGCCTCAACCCCGAGGTGGGGCACGAGGAGATGGCCGGGCTCAACTTCGCCCACGGCATCGCGCAGGCCCTGTGGCACGGCAAGCTGTTCCACATCGACCTCAACGGCCAGCACGGCCCCCGCTTCGACCAGGACCTGGTCTTCGGCCACGGCGACGTGAAGAACGCGTTCTTCCTGGTGGACCTGCTGGAGAACGGCGGCTACGACGGCCCCCGGCACTTCGACTACAAGCCGGTCCGCACCGACGACGTCGAGGACGTGTGGGTGTCGGCCGCCTCCAACATGCGGATGTACCTGATCCTGAAGGAGAAGTCCCGGGCGTTCCGCGCCGACCCCGAGGTCGCCGAGGCGCTCGCCGCGAGCCGGGTCGACGAGCTGGGCGAGCCCACGCTGGCCCCCGGCGAGACCCTGGCCGACCTGGCGAACGACGACTTCGACGTCGACGCGGCGGCGGCGCGCGGCTTCCACTTCTCCCGCCTCAGCCAGCTCGCCATGGACCACCTCCTCGGGGTCCGCGGGGGCGACCGGGCATGACGCTCGTGGCCGGGGTCGACTCCTCGACCCAGAGCTGCAAGGTGGTCATCAGGGACGCCGGAACCGGAGCCCTGGTCCGCCAGGGCCGCGCGGCCCATCCCGACGGCACCGAGGTGGCCCCGGCCGTCTGGTGGGCCGCGCTCCAGGAGGCGGTCGCCCAGGCCGGCGGGCTCGACGACGTCGCCGCGGTGAGCGTCGCCGCCCAGCAGCACGGCATGGTCTGCCTGGACGAGTCCGGGCAGGTCGTGCGGGACGCGCTGCTGTGGAACGACACCCGCTCGGCCGGCGCCGCGGGCGACCTGGTCGCGGAGCTGGGCGGGCCGGAGCGGTGGGCCGAGGCGGTCGGCAGCGTGCCGGTCGCGTCGTTCACGGTGGCCAAGCTCCGCTGGCTGGCGGCCCACGAGCCGGAGTCGGCCCGCCGTACGGCGCGGGTGTGCCTGCCGCACGACTGGCTGACCTGGCGGCTGGGCGGCGGGGACGGCGAGATCGTCACCGACCGGGGCGACGCCTCCGGCACCGGCTACTTCTCGCCCGCCACCGGCTCCTACCGCACCGACCTGCTCAAGGCGGCGTTCGGCTCGGTGCCCGGCCTGCCGCGCGTGCTCGGCCCCCGCGAGGAGGCCGGCGAGCTGCGGGTCCCGGGTCCGTCCGCGACGTCCGGCCCGGTACGGCTGGCCCCCGGCACCGGCGACAACATGGCCGCCGCCCTCGGGGTGGGCGCGGGGCCCGGCGACGTGGTGGTGTCGATCGGGACGTCCGGCACGGCGTTCGCGGTGGCGGAGAGTCCGAGCGCCGACCCGACCGGCGCGGTGGCCGGATTCGCCGACGCCACCGGACGGTTCCTGCCGCTGGTGTGCACGCTCAACGCGGCCCGGGTCCTCGACGCCGCCGCCCGGATGCTCGGGGTCGGCCCCGCCGACCTCGACCGGCTGGCGCTGCAGGCCCCGCCCGGGGCGGGCGGCCTGGTGTGCGTTCCCTACCTGGAGGGGGAGCGGACGCCGAACCTGCCCGAGGCCACCGGGACGCTGCACGGTCTGACCCTGGCCACCTCCACCCCCGCCCACCTGGCGCGGGCCGCGGTGGAGGGCATGCTCTGCCACCTGGCCGACGCCTTCGACGCCCTCGGGCTGGAGCCGTCCAGGGTGCTGCTCATCGGCGGCGGGGCGCGGTCGGAGGCGGTGCGGCGGATCGCCCCGGCGGTCTTCGGGCGGCCGGTGGTCGTCCCCGAGGCGGGGGAGTACGTCGCCGACGGCGCGGCGCGGCAGGCCGCCTGGCTGGTCGCGGGCGGGGAAGAGCCGCCCGTCTGGGAGCGGGCCGGCTCCCTGAGCTTCGAGACGGACGCCGTGCCGGAGATCAGGGACCGCTACGCCGAGGCGCGCGCCCGGTACACCGGGGGCCGCGACACGGCCTGAACGACGGCCCGTGGAACCGCCCGCGGCACGGCCTGAACGACGGGCCGGGACCCGCGAACGGCCGGCCCCGGCCCGTGGAACCGCCCGCGGTACGGCCTGGACGGGGGTCCGGCGGGCGGTCCCCGGGACCCGCGACACGGGGTGGGATCTCGGGGGCCGCTCAGGGTCGGATCAGGGGTGCCGCCGGATGTGTGGAACCGCGTCCCCGGGACAGTCTGGGTCCATGCTCGCGTCGAAGAGGCTCTACCCCCTGATCGCCTGTGCCGGTGTGGCCGCGGCGGTCGTGGCCGCGATCGCCGGTCAGATCGACCCGGATCCGCAGCTGGACCCGCTCAACCTGACGATCAGCGAGTACGCCGCGCTCGACCGCGGCGGGGCCACCGAGTTCGCCATGGCGTGCCTGGGCGTCGCGTCCTTCGCGCTGGTGGCGGGGCTGCGGGCGGCCCGTGCCCCGATCGGCGCGGCGGCCGGGCGGCTGATGCTGGCCTGGAGCGCGGCGCTGATCGTGATCGCGGTCGTGCCGACGGTCGCCCCGGGCCTGGCGCTGGACCTCGGCGCCCAGGTGCACCGCTACGTCTCCATCGCCGCCTTCCTCGCGCTGCCCGCGGCGGGCGCGCTGATGGCCCCCGGGCTGGGCCGGGACGAGCGGTGGCGGGCGGTGGCCAGGCCGGTGGAGTGGCTGACCCTGGCCGGTGGGTTCGGGCTGCTGGCCCTCACCTACGTGGCGCTCCCGGGGGACAGGGTGCTGATCGGCCTGGCCGAGCGGGGGCTGCTGGTCACCGAGGTCGCCCTGCTCGGGGTGCTCGCCGTATGGCTGGCGTGGCTGGCCTGGGCGCCGGCCGCCGCCCGCGTGCCGAGCGCTGGCCGGGCGCTTCTAGCTGACTTGTCCGGGAACATGACTGTTTCCTGACAGGTCACAAATAGGACAAGAATATTTCTCCTGTCCGATGCTATCCTCGTCGGCGATCTGAAGATCGTCCGGAGGTTCCCGTTCTCGCGCTCCGGGACCGAACCGTTGAGGTGACATGGCATCGAGCAGGTCCATCCGGTTCAAGATCTCTGCTCTGCTGGCGATCCCGCTGACCTCGCTCGTCGCCCTCTGGGGGTTCGCGGCGACGGTCACCGTGGGCGACTCGGTGAGCATGCTGGAGGCCGACGACCTCTACGACGCCGTCATCGCGCCCGCCAACGAGCTGAGCTACGCCGTGGAGCGCGAGCACATGCTGTCGGCCGAGTATCTCGCCGTCCGCTCCGAGGACGCCCGGACGGCCCTGGCCGCCCAGCGCGCCGTCACCGACGGGGAACGGTCCCGGCTGCGTGACGGGGCGCGGCGCGGCCTGGGCTTCGCGGACCTGGGTACGACGTCCAAGGCCCGGTTCGCCGACCTGACGGCCGCGGTCGACGCGCTCGACGCGGTACGGGCCAAGGTGGACGGCGGCCGGATCGGGTCCATCGAGCTCGCCGGGGAGTTCGGCCCGGTGCCCGAGGCGTTCTACCGGTTCATCGACATCGCGGCCGTCGCCGACGACCATGCCCTGTCCCGGCAGATGCGCGGTGTCAACACGGTCGGCTACTCGCTGGCCTTCTTCTGCCACGAGCGGGCGCTCGCCGCGGGCGCGCTGGCCACGGGCCGCCGTCTGACGCCGGCCGAGCTGCGGTTGTTCGGGCAGTTCGCCACCAAACGCGCCTTCCTCATGGAGGAGGGCATGTCGCAGCTCGACGCCGGGATGCGCGCCCCCTTCGCCGGTCTGGTCCCCTCGTCGCAGCCGGTGAGGGCCCTCACCGAGATGGAGGGCCGCCTGATGTCCGGCGGCGTGGTCGCCGAGGCCGACTGGCGGGCCGCCACCGACCGCCTGGAGACCGCCTACCAGAAGGGGCTGTCGGCGGCCGGTCGCGGGCTGATCGACCGGGCGACGCCGGCGGCCCTCTCGACCTTCGCCAAGGCCGGGACCGCCGGCGCGCTCGGCCTCGTCGCGGTCATCGCCTCGCTGCTGGTCTCCTACCGGATCGGCCGCAACCTCACCCGTGAGCTCGCCGGGGTCCGGCGCGCCGCCGCCGACCTGGCGGAGGTGCGGCTGCCGCGCGTCATGGAGAGGCTGCGCCGGGGCGAGCCGGTGGACGTGGCCGCCGAGGCGCCCCCGCTGGAGCCGCTGGGCAGCACCACCGAGGTCCACGACGTCGCCGCCGCCTTCGACAGCGTCCAGCACCGCGCCGTGGACGCCGCCGTGGAGCAGGCCAGGCTGCGCGAGGCCGTCGCGCAGTCCTTCCGCAGCCTCGCCCGGCGCAGCCAGTCGCTGCTGCAGCGCCAGCTCAAGCTCCTCGACGGCATGCAGAAGCAGGCCGAGGACCCCGAGGCGCTGGAGAACCTGTTCCGGCTCGACCACCTGACCACCCGCATGCGCCGCCATGCCGAGGGCCTGGTGATCCTCTCCGGCGGAGCCGCGGGTCGCAAGTGGCGCTCGCCCGTCCTGATCGAGGACATGCTGCGCGGCGCCGCCGCCCAGGTCGAGGACTACGCCCGGGTGCGGATCTATCCCATGCTCGGCGCCACCCTGGCCGGTGACGCGGTCGCGGACATGATGCACCTGTTCGCCGAGATCATCGAGAACGCCACGGCCTTCTCCCCGCCGGGGGGCGAGGTGTCGATCCGGGGCGAGTGCGCCGGCCACCGGGGTTTCACGGTGGAGGTCGAGGACCGGGGTCTCGGCATGACCTCGGAGAAGCGCGCCGCGGTCAACGAGCGGCTGGCCAGTCCGCCGGAGTTCGACCCGGCCGAGACCGACCGGCTGGGCTTCGCGGTGGTCGGCATGCTGGCCGCGCGGTACGGGGCGAAGGTGACGGTGCGGCCCTCGCCGTACGGCGGGACCGGGGTCGTCGTGCTGATCCCCGGGTCGCTGCTGGGAGAGCCGCATACGGAGGGACAGCCGCCGCGGGAGATCCCCGAGGCCGGGATCGGCGACGAACCGGCCGAGGCCGTACGGCCCGCCGGGACCGCCGGGCCGGGGACCGCCGCGGGCGTGACGCAGTCCGGGAAGGCCGGGTTCGCCGGGACTGTACGGCTCGCCGGGACCGGGGAACCCTCCGGGCCGACCGGGATCGTGCCGTCGCCGGAGGCCGCGCCGCGGACGCCGCCGGCGAACGGCCTGCCCCGCCGGATCCGCCGGGCGAGCCCGCCGCGGCCGTCGCATGAACCGGACATGTCCGGGCAGGCCGGAGAGCGGTCGCCGGAGGAGGCGCGGGCGGTGCTCAGCTCGCTCCAGGCCGGCTGGCGGCGCGGCCGGGCCGAGGACGGGGGTGAGGAGCACTGAGGCCGGACCGGGAACGGTGATGACGATCACCGAACAGGAGACCGGCCGGCGGCCGGCGTAGACACGCGAACGAGCGCGACCATCACAGGGGAAGGGGTTTTACCACGTGCCGGGTGAGCTGTATTGGCTTCTGGATGACTTCGTCACGAGCGTGGCGGACGTCTCGCACGCGCTGATCCTGTCCAACGACGGGTTGATGATGGCCTCCTCGCGGGAGCTGAGCAAGGAGGACGCCGACCATCTGTCGGCGGTGGCCTCCGGGTTCCAGAGTCTGGCCAAGGGGACCAGCCTGCAGTTCGGCGGCGGAGCCGTCCGGCAGACGATGGTGGAGATGGACTCGGCGTTCCTCTTCGTCACCTCGGCCGGCCAGGGCAGTTGCCTGGCGGTCATGACCACCGGCGCCGCCGACGTGGGCCTGATCGCCTACGAGATGGCCCGCCTGGTGACCCGGGTCGGCCAGCACATGGCCACGGCCCCCCGGGCGGGCCAATGAGCGACGACGTCGAATGGGTGGACGAGGAGGCCGGGCCGGTCGTCCGCCCCTACGCCCTCACCGGCGGGCGCACGCGCGCCTCCTCGGCCTCGTTCGACGTGCTGTCAATGGTGCTGGCGACCGGCGCGGCGGCCACCACCGCCGCCCACCTGGGGTCGGAGCACCGGCGGCTGCTGGGCCTGGTCCGGCGGACCAGGCCCGTCGCGGAGGTCGCCTCGGAGGCCGGGCTGCCGATGGGGGTCGTCAGGGTGCTGCTGGGCGACCTGCTGGACCAGGGGCTCGTCCTGGTGCGGTCGCCGGTCCCGGCCGCCACGCCGCCCGTGGAGAGCCTCCTGCAGGAAGTGATCAACGGCCTCCGGGCGCTCTGAGCCCGTCCGGGAGCCCGTCCGCGCCCTCGCGGCGGGCACGGTGGGGCGGCGGGCGGGAACGGCGGTCCGTGACGGGAGTGCGGGCCACGGGCCCGTTCACGCCGGTCCCCGACCCGGCCACGCGGGCGGGACGTCGGGCGCGCGGCCCGGCGGCGCCGGCCGGCCGCCGGCGCCTTCGTGGAGTGCCCGATCCGTCAGTGCTGGTCGGCCGTCAGGACCCTCAGGGAGTGCTCGACGAGCGTCACCAGGACCGTCTTGGCCGAGGCGCGGCGCCGCACGTCGCACAGCAGCACCGGCACGTCCTCGTCGAGGTCCAGCGCGGAGCGCACCTCCTCGGCCTCGTACTGCTCGGCGTCGTCGAAGCAGTTGACCGCCACGATGAACGGCGTGCCCCGCTGCTCGAAGTAGTCGATCGAGGGGAAGCAGTCGGTCAGCCGCCGGGTGTCGGCGAGGACCACCGCGCCGAGCGCGCCGTAGGACAGCTCGTCCCACATGAACCAGAACCGCTCCTGCCCGGGGGTGCCGAACAGGTACACGACCAGGCCCTCCCGGATCGTGATGCGGCCGAAGTCCATCGCGACCGTGGTGGTGTGCTTGCCCTCCACGCCCTCGACGTCGTCGATGCCGATGCCGCGGTCGGAGAGCACCTCCTCGGTCCGGAGCGGCCGGATCTCGCTGATCGAGCCGACCAGCGTCGTCTTGCCCACCCCGAAGCCGCCTGCGATGAGGATCTTGAGCGCGACTGGTTCGTCAGAGGGCTCGAAGTCCATTGATCACTTCCTTGAGAATGCGCTCGCTCGCCGAGGCGCGCCCTATCGAGATCAGCTTGTGGTCGTGCAGGTCGCCGAGGAGGACCCGGACCACGCCGAGAGGCAGGTCCAGGTCGGAGGCGATGTCGGCGACCGAGGTCGCCGTGGTGACCAGGGAGAGGATCCGCTCCTGCTCCGGTCCGGGGACGAACCCGTCGGACGGGGCCGTTCCCGAGGCGGTGATCATCGAGACCAGGTCCAGCGCGTCACCGGACGACCGGGTCCGGCCGCCGATCAGCGCGTACGGCCGGACCACGGGCCCGGCCTCCTCGTCCATCCACCGCGTCATGACGGCCGCTCCCCTCGGTGGCCGTACGGCGCGCGGGCCGCGGGCCGGCCGTACGGCGTGTGGATCACACGGCGGCCGTGGACCGCACGGTGACCGTACGGCGGGCGGATCGCGCGGAGGCCGTGCCGGACGCGGGCCGTCGCCCGGCCGTACGGCGGGCGGGCCGCGCGGCCGCAGGGGAAGCGGATCGCGGGACGATCGCCCGGCACGCCGCGCCCGGTGTCCCGCTCGCTCACGAGAGACCTTGGCGCGGGAGCGTGGAGATGTGCGGACCGACCCGCTTGACCAGCATCGCCATCTCGTAGGCGATGTGGCCGACGTCGGCGTCGGAGTCGCTCAGCACGGCGAGGCACGTGCCCTGCCCCGCGGCGGTGACGAACAGGAACGCCGATTCCATCTCCACGATGGTCTGGCGCACCTCGCCCCCGCCGAAGTGGCGGCCGGCCCCGCGCGCCAGGCTCTGGAACCCGGCCGCGACCGCCGACAGGTGCTCGGCGTCCTCCCGGCTGAGGCCCTTGGAGAATCCCACGGCCAGGCCGTCGGTGGACAGGATCACAGCTTGGCGCACCGCGGCCACCCGGCTCGTCAGATCGTCGAGGAGCCAGTTCAACTCGCCGGTGTTGGTGAACTTCCCGGTCATCAGTCCCTCTTGTCGGCTGTCGTGTGGTGTGCCAAGTCTTCGTTCTCCTCGCGTGCCCGTCGCGTGCCCGCCTGGAAGGCGGAGAACAGGGCCCGCACCTCGTCCGGCGAGCGGCCTTCGGCGGGCGGGCCGGGTTCGGGTCCCGGCCGGGCGGGTTCCGGCGGGGCGGGCGCCTGTGTCTCCTGCCGGAGTTGCGGCACGAGGCTGGCCTGCCGGACCCGGCGGGGCAGTTCCCGGGGGCCGGTGGTCTCCGTGGCGCTCCCCGCGGCGGTCTCCGCGGTGCCCCCGGCGGTGGCGGCGGTCTCCGCGGTGGCGGCCCTGTGGGCGCCCCGCCCCGCACGCTCCTCGCCGGTCCCGTCGGCCCGGCGGGCGGTCTCCCGGGTCTGCCCGGGATCCGTCCCGGGGGCCGTCTCCGGGACGGGCGAGCCGGGCACCACGGTCAGCGTCGGCGCGGCGAGGGGCGGCCGTCCGGTGGGGGAGCCGTCGGGGACGCCGCCGGGGGTGGGCCTGGGCGTCGTCCTCGTCCGCCGGGGCAGGCCGCCGCCCTGGCGGCCCGCGTTCGGCCGGCCGCCGTTCTGGCGGGCGCCGCCCGCCGCGGTGAGCGGGGACGGCGCGACGGCCCGGGGAGCGTCGCCCGCAGGCGCCTCCGGGTCGCGGGCGACGGCGGGGGCGAGCGGCGAGTCGTTCTCGGCGAGCACCGCCCGGGGGATGAGCACGATCGCCGTGGTGCCGCCGAACGGCGAGTTGCGCAGGGTGACCTGGACGCCGTGCCGGGCGGCGAGCTGGCCCACCACGAACAGGCCGAGACGGTCGCTGTCGGCCAGGTCGAACTCCGGCGGGCTGGCCAGCCGCTCGTTGACCATCGCGTACTCCGTGGCGCTGAGCCCCAGGCCGCGGTCCTCCACCTCGACGGTGAACCCGTTGGCCACCACGTCGCCGCGCACGGTCACCGAGGTCTGCGGCGGCGAGTACACCGTGGCGTTCTCGATCAGCTCGGAGAGAAGGTGCGTGAGGTCGGCCACCGCGGCCCCGTCGACCGAGGCGGCGGGCATCGGCGTCACCTTGACCCGCCGGTAGTCCTCGATCTCGGCCAGCGCGGCCCGGACGACGTCGAGCACCGGCACCGGGTTGCGCCAGGTCCGGCCCGGCGCGGCGCCGGACAGGATGATCAGGCTCTCGGCGTGCCGCCTCATGCGGGTGGTCAGGTGGTCCAGCCGGAACAGGTCCTCAAGGGCGTCCGGGTCGTTCGTCCGGCGCTGCATGCCGTCCAGGAGGGTGAGCTGGCGGTGCAGCAGCCCCTGCTTGCGGCGGGCGAGGTTCACGAAGACCTGGCTGACGCCGCGGCGCAGGTCGGCCTGGCCGACGGCGGCCTCGACGGCGGTGCGCCGTACCGAGTCGAACGCGTGGGCCACGTCGCGGACCTCGGCGGAGTCGCCCGCGGTCTCGATCGGCGGGGTCTCGGCGCGCACGTCCACCTTCTCGCCGAGCCGCAGCCGCTCCACCAGGCGCGGGAGCCGCACGTCCGCCAGGTCGAGCGCGGCCGACCGCAGCCCGGCCAGCTCGCCGGACAGCCGGCGGCCGAAGCGGACCGAGATGACGATGGAGGCGATCACCGCCAGCAGGCCGACACCGCCGGCGACGGCGATCCGGGCCAGGATGCCCGTGGCCACCGACGCGGACCGGTCGGACAGCACACCGGTGGCGGAGACGCCGAGCTGGTCGAGCGAGGCCGACAGGCCGTCGACGGTCGCCTTCCAGGTGTCCAGCTCGACGGGGAGGCGGTCGCCGGGGGCCGCGACGACGGCCCTCTCCAGCTCGGCGAACCTCTTGAAGGCCGCGGAGGCGAAGACGTCGCGGTACGGCCCGGCCAGCTCGCCGTCCAGCGACGCCAGGCCGCGCGTGTGCAGGAACCTGCGGGTGGCGACGTACTCGCCGAAGGCCTCCCGCTCCCGCCGGGACAGTCGCTCGTCGATCAGGGCGCCGCTGACCAGGGCGTTCTCCCGGGCGATCATCTCCCGGGCGTTGCCCATCGACTGCATGGCGACGGCCTGCCGGAAGATGCCGAGGTCGGGCACGGCGACGAGCCGGTCGTACAGCAGGAAGACCGAGTCCAGGATCTGGTTGTACTGCGTCAGGGCGTTCAGCCGGTCCCGCTGCCCGCCGTCGATGCCGGCGCGGATGCCGGGGAGCCGGTCGAGCTGGCGGAGCACGCCGTCCAGCGCGGTGCTCGTCTCCGGGCCGCCGGGGTCGGCGGTCAGGACGGCGGCCTGGAACGCCTCCACCGCCCGGTCGGTACGGCCGCGCTGCTCACCGGTCACACTCGTGATGACCCCGGAGCTGATCGCCACCGAGGCCTGGGTCCGTTCGGCCTGGACCTGGAGCCCTAACTCGGTGGAGGCCACCCCGACGCCCTGGTAGAGGTCGTAGGAACGCAGGAGGGCGACACCGTCGCCGACCGTCAGGTTGAGGGCGAAGCCCCACAGGGCGCTGAGCGACACCAGGGGCAGGAGCAGCAGCAAGACGATTCTGAACCGAATGGATCGGTTTCCAGAGCCCATGCCCACTCGTCCCAACCTGTGAGTATGTGGAGGCTCGTGACTGAATCTGGGGTGGAATGCGCCTCCGGAAGATCGCACAGGAGACTAGCACCGATTAAGGTTTCGGCGCAGTGGAGGATCTGATGATTAGTGTGATTACCGGGGCCAGTGCCGGAATCGGCGCGGCCGCCGCGGTGGAGCTGGCCCGCCGCGGGCACCGGCTCGTCCTGGTCGGCCGCGACGCCGGACGACTGGCCGAGGTGGCCCAGGAGGCCGGCCGGGCGGCGGCCTCCGGCCCGGATGCCGCCGCAGGCGCCACGCCGGACACGCTGACGTGCGACTACGCCTCGTTCGACGACGTCCGGGCGCTCGCCGCAGAACTGCGCTCACGTTACCCGCGCATCGACGTTCTGATCAACAACGCGGGCGTGATGACCACTCGGCGGACGCTCACCCGCGACGGCCACGAGACGATGATGCAGGTCAACCACCTGTCCCCCTTCCTCCTGACGAACCTGCTGCTGGACCGGGTGGGCGGCCGGGTGATCACCACCTCGTCCCGGGCCGGCAGGTCGGGCCGCCTGGACCCCGCCGACCTCGACCGTGAGCGGCGGAAGTGGAACGGCTGGCTGCAGTACGGCGATTCCAAGCAGGCCAACGCGCTGTTCACCGTGGAGCTGGCCCGGCGGCTGGCGGGGACCGGGGTGAGCGCCACCTGCTTCCACCCGGGTGTGATCAAGACGGGTTTCGCGCCGGGAACGTTCCTGATGTGGTTGGTGATGCACGTCCCGGGCGTGGGACGGACGGCGGAGGAGGGCGCGAGCACGATGGTCCACCTCGCCACCCACCCGGACGGCGCCGACCACCCGGGCCGCTACTTCGCCGACCGCGCCCCCGCCGCCGTCCCCCGGGGGATGAGCGATCCGGAACTGGCCCGCGCCCTCTGGGACGCCAGCGCCGCCGCCGTCGGCCTGGACCAGCCGGCCTGAAGCAGGCGAACCCGGTGCGACCGGGCCTGGACCGGCCGCCGGGGCCGGCTGCCTGGACCGGCCGCCTGGGCCGCGACGGGGTCCGGTGCGGCCCCGGCGGCCGGACGTGTCCCCGGCACCCGAACTCGGCCTGGGCTGCCCTGGCCTGCCCTGGTTTGATGACCGCATCCTCAGACGCTCTTGGCCCTTCGCGAAGGTTCTCCGGATCCGGCGCTGGCAATCTCATGATTGACACGGCATCGGCATCGCACCGGGAATTCACAGGGGACGCGGGGGATTTCGCATGGAGGCCAGGAGAACGATCTGGGTCACGGTGGCGCTCGCCGCCCTGGTCCCTCTGACGGCGTGCGGCGGAGAGCAGTCGGGCGGCCCCACCGCCCCCGCCCCCGCGGCCACGACGGGCAGCGGCACGACCGCTCCCACGGCCACCTCCGCGCCCGGCGGCTCTGCCTCCGCCTCCGCCGGGGCGCCCGGCGGTGCCCCCAGCGGCGCCCCGAGCTCGCAGCCCGCCAAGGTGTCGGCGAACACCGCCAGTGAGAGCCAGATCGCCACCGCGCTCCGGGCCGCCGGGGTGCCCAACGCCGAACGGTGGGCGAAGGAGGTCGTCGAGTACCGGCCGTACCCCGCCGACGACCGGAACTTCACGAAGCTCCGCGAGGAACTCGCCAAGTACAACCCCGGCCAGGAGACGATCGACAAGATCATCTCAGTGCTCCAGCCTTGAGAGACCGGTCCGTCTGGCTGCGCCCCGGCCTCCTCGCCCTGGTCGCGGTGAGCGTCCTCGGCACCGGCCTCGAACTCGCCGCCGAGCGGCACTGGCAGGCGTGGAACCAGCTCCCTCCCTGGGGGGCGTTGGTCCTCCTGACGGCGGGGCTGGTGATCGCGGCCCTCAGCGACTCCCGGCGGGCGGTCGCCGTGGTCCGGACGCTGTCGGTGATCGCGCTGGCGGTGGGGGCGCTCGGCGTCTACTTCCACGTCGCGGCCAACTACGACACGGGCTTCCTCGACCAGCGGTACGCCGCGACCTGGGAGAGCCTCCCCCAGCTCACCCGCTGGTGGTACGCCGTGAGCGAGACGGTGGGACCCGCGCCGCCCTTCGCCTCGGGCGCGCTCGCCCAGACCGCCGTCGTCCTCCTGCTGGCCACCCTCCTCCGCCGTCCGGGCCGCGGGGACTGAACCCTCGTCCGCCGTCCGGGCCGCGGGGACTGAACCCTCGTCCGCCGTCCGGGCCGCGGGGACTGAACCCTCGTCCGCCGTCCGGGCCGCGGGGACCGAGCCCTCGTCCGCCGTGCGGCCCGCCCCGTCCCGCTGTGGCGGCGTCCGCCGCGGCACGTCGGCCGGAGCGCGCCGTACCCCGTCCCTGGCTAGGGTCGAACGGTGACCGAACCGATCATCACGCTCCGCGGCCTGCGGGTGGCCCTCGGCGGCAACCCGGTCCTGCGCGGCGTCGAACTGACGGCCGCGGCGGGGGAGATCATCGCCGTGACGGGCCAGAACGGCGTGGGCAAGTCGACCCTGCTGCGCTGCCTGGCGGGCCTGCAACCTCCCGACGAGGGAGAGATCACCGTCCTCGGCGGCCCGCCCCGCGACACACCCGCGTTCTGGCGCGAGGTGGTGCTGGTCGCCGACGAGCCGGCCTGGTACCCCGGGCTGACGGTGAGAGAGCACCTGGAGCTGGTGCGCGCGGTCCATCCCTCCCCGCGGACGGACGTCGAGGAGGCGCTGGAGACCTTCGGCCTGGGAGACCGCGCCGACGCGGTGCCGCAGAACCTGTCCACCGGCCAGCGCCAGCGGCTCTCCCTCGCCGCGGCGCTGCTCCGGCCGAGCCGGCTGCTCCTGCTCGACGAGCCGGAACGCGGGCTCGACACCGGCTTCCGCGAGCGCCTGGCGGCCCTCCTGACCGGCTACGCGGCCGAGGGGCGGACGGTGGTCACGGCGACCCACGACCCCGGGCTCGCCGAGGCCACCGGAGCCCGCCGCGTCGAGCTGACCGACGCCCCGGTCGCGGACGCTCCGGCGACGGACGGCCCGGCTGTGAGCGGCCCGGCGGACGGCCCGGTCGCGGGCGGTCCGGTCACCCGCGGGAACCCCGGACGCCGGGCGGGCCGCCGTACCGGCGGGACGGCGGGCGGCCGCGCGGCGAGGAGGGCCCGATGAGCGAGGGCGCGGCCGCGGTCCGGGCCGTGCGCGCGCTCACCCGCCCCCGGCGCGGACGGATGAGCTGGTCGGACCGCTACGTGGCCGGATTCGGGCTGGTGATGCTCCTCGCGGTCCTCGCCGAGCCGCTCTCGTCGGCGCTGGCCGCGCTCGGCCACCCGCGCGACCCGTCGCGGGCGGCGGCCGGGACCGCGCTGGTCCTGCTGGCCTACGCCGGGTTCCTCGCCCTGGCCCGCGCCGCCGGTCCCGTCGTCCTGCCCGCGCCGGACGCCTCCTGGCTGCTGCTGTCCCCGCTGGACCGGCGGGCCGTGCTGGGGCGGACGGCGCGGGTCCTCGCGCTGGTCTGCGTGCCGGTCGGGATCGCGCTGGGAGTGGTCGCGCTCGCCGTGCTCGGGGCGCCCGGCCAGCCCGCGGTACGGCTGGCCGCGGCGGTGGCGCTCGGCCTCGCGGCGAGCGCGGCGGGCATGGCCGCGGCCGTGACGGCCCAGGCGTCGCAGGCCTGGGACTCGTGGCTGCAGGCCGCCGTCGCCGTGACGGTGGTGGCGGCCGCGGCGGTCGCGCTGCTCGGCGGCGCGGGACGGTGGCTGCTCGCCGTCTCCTCCGCTCCCCCCGCGTACGGCGCGGCCCTCGCCGCGGCGTCCGCCGCCGTGGCCGCGCTGCTCGTACGGCGGGCCCGCGCGGCGACGGCGGCGATGCCCGCGCGATCCGTGCTCGGAGCCTCCACCCGGGCCGGGCATGTGACACGGGCGGCAGAAGGACTGGATCCCAGCCTGCTGACCTGGATCGCCGAGGAGGCCCACTGGCGCGGGCGCCGCCTGCGGTCCCGTCCGTGGCCGTCGCTGCCGGCCCCGCTGGCGACGGCGTGGCACGACTGGCGCAGGCTCGCCCGGCGGCCGGGACGGCTCGCCGTACTGTTCGGCGCCGCCGTACTGCCCGCCCTGGTCGCGCGGGCGTCCGGCGGGCTCACCCCGCTGACCGCGGCGGCGGTGCTCGCCGGCGGGCTGGCCGCCGCGGCGTCCGGCGTCTCCGGCGCGCGCCGCGACGGTGACGACCCCGCCCTCGCCCGGCTCCTCGGGACGGGGTTCCGATCGGTCCTGGCGGCCAGGGCGCTGCTCCCGGCGCTGCTGGGCGCGGGATGGCTGGCCGTCGCCCTGGGCGGGCTGACGCTGACGGGCGCGCTCCCGGCGGGCCCGTGGTGGCTCCTGGGCGCGGCCGCGGCGCCCGCCCTGGCCGCGGGCGCGCTGCGGATGGCCCGCAGACGGCCCGTCGACCATTCGATGCCGGTGATCGACACCGGCGGCGGCGCGGTCCCCACGGGACCGCTGCTGTGGGGTCTGACCGGCGCCGACCTGGCCGTGGCGGGGTGCCTGCCCCTGGCGACGGCGCTGACCGGCGGTTCCGCCGGGCCGGGCGCGTTCCTGGCCGGGCAGGCGCTGACCGGCGCGGCGGTCCTGACCGCCTACCTGCTCCGCGCGCGGCGCGGCGACTGAGGACCGGCCGGACCGGGACCTGTCCGGCGGGGCCGAGGCGACGCGAGGGCCGGGCGTCCACTGCCGGGCCGGGACCAGGGCGGTGCCGACGAGACCGCCGGCACCGCCCCGGCCCGGGTGCCGGGGCGCGGGCCCGCACCCGGGCCCGGAGGCCGGAGAACGGGGACCTAGTAGCGCTCGCGGCGGACCGTCGCCCGGCGGCCCTTGATGGTGCTTCCCCGCAGGCCCGCGATCACCTGCTCGGCCGCCGGGTCGGGGACCTCCACCAGGGAGAAGCGGTCGAAGATCTCGATCGCCCCGATGTCCCGTCCGCTGAGGCCCGTCTCACCGGCGATCGCACCGACCAGGTCCTGGGGCCGGACGCCGGCGCTGCGCCCGGCGCCGACGAACAGGCGGGTCATCCCGCCCGTCGCGGCCCGCGGCCCGCGGCGAGGCTCGCGCCCGCCGTCCCGGCCACCGTCCCGCCCGCCGTCGCGGCCCGTTCCGTCGCGGCGGCCCCGGCCCTCGGTGGCCCGGAGGGTGACCTCGGGGATCTCCTCCTCGTCGGCGGCGGCCCCGCTGGCCTCGTGCGCCAGCTTCACCGCGGCGAGGGCCACCTCCATGATGTCGAACTCGTCGGTGAGGGTCTCGACCACGACGCGGAAGCGGTCGAAGTCGTCCTCCAGCAGGCTCTCGTGCAGCGCGGCGCGCGTCATCTCCAGCTGCCGGGCGCGCAGGTCCGCCACGGTCGGCACCTTCTCGACCGGGATCCGGCGCTTGGTCACCCGCTCGATGGTCTTGAGCATCCGGTGCTCGCGCGGCTCGGCGAGGGTGATGGCCACGCCCTCGCGGCCGGCCCGGCCGACCCGGCCGATCCGGTGCACGTACGCCTCGGGCGCGGAGGGAACGTCGTAGTTCACCACGTGGGTGAGCTGCTCGATGTCGAGGCCGCGCGCGGCCACGTCGGTCGCCACCAGCAGGTCGGCCGTGCCGCTGCGCAGCCGTCCCATGACGCGGTCGCGCTGCTCCTGGCCCATCCCGCCGTGCAGGGCCTCGGCGCGGTAGCCGCGGCCGTTCAGGGTCTCGGTGAGCTGGTCCACCTCGTCGCGGGTACGGCAGAAGACGATCGCGGCGGTGGGCGACTCCACGTCCAGCAGGCGGCCGAGCGCCGCGGGCTTGTGCGCCCGGGGGACCACGTAGGCGGTCTGCCGCACCAGCGGGGACTCACCCGGCGCGGGCGCTTCCCGCCCGATCTCGATCCGGACCGGGTCCTGCAGGTGGCGGCGGGCGATGCCGTTGATGCGCGGCGGCATCGTGGCGGAGAAGAGCACCGTCTGGCGGTTCTCGGGGGTCTCCTGGAGGATCGCCTCGATGTCCTCGGCGAAACCCATGTCGAGCATCTCGTCGGCCTCGTCCAGCACGACCATGCGCAGGTTCGACAGCCGGAGCGTGCCGCGGCCGATGTGGTCGAGCGCGCGTCCGGGCGTGGCGATCACGACGTCGACCCCGCGGTCGAGCGCGCGGAGCTGCCGCCCGATCGGCTGCCCGCCGTAGATCGGCAGGACGCGGGCGCCCAGCTCACGGCCGTAGTGGTGGAACGCCTCCGACACCTGTACGGCCAGCTCCCGGGTGGGCACCAGCACCAGCGCCGTCGGGTCCTCCCTCTCGGCCTCGGGGTCGAGGCTCTGGAGCACGGGGAGCGCGAAGGCCGCCGTCTTGCCGGTGCCCGTCGCGGCCTGGCCGAGCAGGTCGCGGCCCTCCATCAGCGGCGGGATCGCCTCCCGCTGGATCGGCGTGGGCTCCTCGTAGCCCAGGCCGGAGAGCGCGCGCAGGATCTCGGGCCGCAGCTCCAGATCGGCGAAACCGGTCGCGACGCCGTCGGTCGCGGAGGCGCCGGGCACGGAGGCGTCGGACGGGACGGCGGCGTCGTCGGACGCGGGGGCGGTGTTCGGGGTGGTCATGCTTCGGGTTTCCTCACTCCTGGACGGACGCGCACGGGCTCACGGTGACGACAAGTTCCACCCCGTGACCGCATGCTCCGTCTTCGGGGCGCCGCCGGACCACCGGTTTCACCGGTCTGTCACGGCGCGCCTCCCCGGACGGCGGCCGTCGTGAGCGGCCGGGCGCGAACGCCGGTGGACCCGTCGGCCGGTCCCACCTCAAGGGACCGGCGCCGCCGATCCGGCGGTGACGGGCGGGTCAGGGTGCGTTTCCCATGACATGCCCGGCCGCGCGCCGGACGAACGTCGAACAGACGACATCGGCGGCGAACTCCGGATCGGTGGTCCCAGCCTAGTTGACCTCGCCGTGGGTTCGTCCGGGACGGGTGTCCCGATGAGGCCCGGAACGCCGGCGCCCCGGTGCCCGGCCGGGAGGGCCGGGCACCGGGGCGCTCACCGCCCGGCCGGGAGGGCCGGGCACCGGGACGTTCGCCGCCCGGTCAGCGCAGGTCGGAGAAGAACTCCCGGACGTCGCCGGCCAGCGCCTCCGGCTGCTCCAGGGACAGGAAGTTGCCGCCGCGCTCGAACTCGGTCCACCGGGTGACGTTGTGGTCGCGCTCGGCGAACCGGCGGATCGTGATGTCGGTGGTGCGGGCGAGGGCGACGGCCGTGGGGACGGTGCCGCGACCCTTGGGCGCCCAGGCCGCCGGGTCGTGGGCCATCTCGTAGTAGAGGTTCGCCGAGGAGCCGGCGGTGCCGGTGAACCAGTAGACGCTGACGTTCGTCAGCAGGGCGTCGCGGCCCACGGCGTCCTCGGGCAGCTCGGCCGCCGCGTCCGTCCACTCCTTGAACTTCTCGGTGATCCAGGCGAGCTGCCCGACGGGGGAGTCGTGCAGGCCGTACGCGAGGGTCTGCGGGCGGGTGGACTGGATGACGTTGAACCCCATCATGTCGTCGCGGAAGTTCTGCAGCCGGGCCAGGCGCTCCTGCTCGTCCCCGGTCAGGCCGGCGAAGTCGGCGGGGTCCTCGGAGGGGAAGGTGACCAGCCCGTTCAGGTGGATCCCGACGACGCGCCCGGGGGCCTGGCGGCCCATCTCGGCGGCGATCCAGGCGCCCCCGCCGCCGCCCTGCACGCCGTAGCGGTCGTAGCCGAGACGGTCCATCACCTCGGTGAACGCGCTCGCGATCTTCCCGGTGTTCCAGCCGGGGGCGGTGAGCGGCCCGCCGAAGCCGACGCCGGGGGTCGAGGCGATGACGAGGTGGAAGTCCTTGGTCAGCGGTTCGACGACCTCGGTGAACTGGGTGAAGGATCCCGGCCAGTCGTGCAGGAGCAGCAGCGGGAGCGCGTCGGCGGCGTCGGACCGGACGTGGGCGAAGTGGATGGTCTGGCCGTCGACCTCGGTGGTGAACTGCGGGAGCTCGTTCAGCCTCGCCTCGGCGGCGCGCCAGTCGTAGCCGTCCGCCCAGTGGCCGGCGAGCCCCTTCAGGTAGTCCACCGGCACGCCCCGGCTCCAGCCCGCGCCGGGGATCTCGCCGCTCCAGCGGGTACGGCGGAGCCGGTCGCGGAGGTCGTCGAGGTCGGCCTGCGGGACGTCGATGTGGAAGCGGCGGATCTCGGTGCTCGTCATGCCGGCGTGCCTCTCTCGCGGTTCACCGACCCGCTCTGCGGAGCGGATCGTTCTGTTCCAACTATAGCAGAACGGAATGCTTCATTCCACAGTCTGCCGGTGGTCCCGCCCTTCCGGAAGGAGGGTCGAACCGTGGGCGTCGCGGGCCGGACGGTGGGAGGCGAGGTGCCTGGTTCCGCCTCCCACCGTCCGGTCATCGTGCGGTGGTTGCAGGTGGGGTGCCTGGTTCCGCCTCCCACGGCTGGTCACCGCGCGGTGGTTTCAGGTCCCGCCTCCCAGCAAAGGTCACCGTACGACGCGGAAACGCAGGTGCGTCACGCGCGACGACGCGGCGACCGCCGTGCGCTCCAGCTCGACAGGACCGGCGCCGATCTCCTCGAACAGTCGCCGCCCACGGCCCAGCAGCACCGGCGCGACCTGCAGGTGGATCTCGTCGAGCAGGCCGGCCGAGAGGGCCTGCCGGGCGACGTCGACGCCCATGAGGTTGACGTTCCGGCCGCCCGCCGCCGCGCGGGCCCGCCGGATCGCGCTCTCGACCCCGTCGCCGACGAAGGCGAAGGTCCCGCTCCGCATCGCCAGGTCGTCCTGGGGCCGGTGCGTCACGACGAAGCAGGCTGCGGGGAAGGGGGTGTCGCCCCAGACGTCGATGCCGACGTCGAACGTCCGCCGGCCCAGCACCACCGCCCCCGTGGCGGCGGACAGCTCCTTGATCACCTTGGAGTCGACCTCGTCGTCCGCGGCCCCGAAGACCCACTCGTGCAGGCGCAGGCCGCCCACGCCCATCGGGTTCTCGGGACTGACGTCCGGTCCGGCCGCGAAGCCGTCCAGGGACATGGTGACGTGCAGGATGACGGCGCTCATTCAGAACTCCCGGAGGTCGTTCACATCCGCGGGATGCGGATGTGCCGCCATACCGACCGCGGGGGAGCCCGGAACTCATCGCCGCCCGCCGGCGGCGTCCTCGGCGCGCCGGGCCTTCACACGGCGGCGAGCCCGGCGTCCTCGGCGCGCCGGGGCCTCCCGCACGGCGGCGAGCGCGGCCTCGTCCGAGGCCGCGGGCAGGCGGGTGACCGTTGGATCTCCGGATGCGCGTCGCGAGGTCACCGTCCCCGGCGCGGACTCCGTCGCGGCTCCGGCTTGACCTCAAGCATCGTTGAGATTTTAGCGTGATCTCCGCCTGTCCCGTCGAGGAGGAAGAGCCCTGTCATGAGGGAATACACGCTGGACGAACTCACCGCGCAGCCCATCGGCTACTGGAGCGGCGAGGCGTACCGCACCGTGGTCGGGCGCATCAGGGCGGATCTGGCGGTCGAGCGGCTCAACCAGCCGGCCTGGTGGATCCTCAACCACGTCGAGAAGGCCCCCGGGGAGTGGACCCGGGCCCGGCTCACCGAGCGGCTGGCGTCCTTCGACGACCAGGGGACCGATTTCGACGGCGTCTACGACGACCTGCTGGACCGGGGGTGGCTGGCCGAGGAGTCAGGCGTGCTGACCCTCACCGAGGAGGGACGGGCCGGGCGTGCGCGAGCGCAGGAACGCGCCCTGCGCGCACACGAGCGGACGCACGACGGCGTCTCCCCGGAGGAGTACGCGGTCACTCTGAATGTCCTGCGCCGGATGATCGAGAATCTGGGCGGCGACAGCGACCTGCCCTGACGCGGCGACCACCCGTCCGTGACCATTCACCGAAATGAGAAGGAAGCCGTGATGAACGTAGCGATCATCGCCGGAAGCACACGCCCGGGAGGCAACGGAGAGGCCGTGGCCCGGTGGGTCCACGACCTCGCGGCCAAGCGCGGCGACGCCCGGTTCGAACTCGTGGACCTCAAGGAGTTCGGCCTGCCGCACCTGGACGAGGCGTCACCGGCGGCGATGGGGCGGTACGGCCTGCCGCACACCAGGCGGTGGGCCGCCAAGATCTCCGAGTTCGACGCATATGTATTCGTCACGCCCGAGTACAACCGCTCGATCCCCGGCGCGTTGAAGAACGCCATCGACTTCCTGTACGCCGAGTGGCACAACAAGGCGGCGGGGTTCGTCGGCTACGGCGTCTTCGGCGGGATCCGGGCGGTGGAGCACCTGCGCCTGGTCATGGGCGAACTGCAGGTCGCCGACGTGAGCGCACAGGTCTCCCTCACGCTGGCCGCCGACTTCGAGCACTTCAGCGTCTTCAAACCGGCCGCCCGCCAGGAGGACGCGGTCACCCTCATGCTGGACCAGCTCATCGCCTGGGGAAGCGCCCTGCGGACCGTCCGGCTCCGAGGACGCTCCACGGTGCCCACGGAGATGTGACAGATCCGGGCTCTGCCACTGAACCGCTCCCCGCCGAGCCCGGTCGATCCCCTGAAGGGTCACTCGGTGTTCACGACCAGGCATTCGACTCGGGATGCCAGGTCAGGACCGCCGCATCACCGATGAGGAGAGGATCCGCGAAGGCCGTGACGATCGACACGACGTCGGAGAAGAGGTCCGGGTAGCCCTTCGCCGCCACCCCTTGCCGACGTCGCCAAGCGGCGTAGGGTGACTGGCGGCGTTTCCCGAGATCGGTGATCGACGATGTGAGCGATCGCAGTGGAATGCCGCGGTGCTCGGCGGTCGCCGTCAACGCCGTGGTGAGTTCGCCGCCGTCGAGTTCGTGGAGGGTGACGAGGCGGTAAAGGTCGGCGTAGTCGCGTTCCCTGGTATTGAGGTCGCCGAGCGAGATGGCGGTGGAAAGCTTTTCCGCGATGACCGTGGCCAAGGGATAACCGAAGATCTGAAATCTCTCCGCGGAGAGCTGCTGCGGATAGTGGATGATCTGAGGATTCGGCGTGACCGGATCCCCGAAGCTGACGTCGAGCTGCAGCTTGAGGCGCGCCCGGGCGATCGCCGCGGTCATTGTCAGGCGCAATCCGTTGTATTTCTCGTCCGCTCGCATCGGGACGGTCTTGAGGGAGCCGGGATCGAACTCGACACCGTCGTCCACTTCGGTGGCGGCGATGGTCGCGATTCTCTGCATGATCTCGGCTTCGTCGTTGCGGAACGCACATCCCAGGATGTCGATGTCACGGGTCATGCGGCGTGCGCCGAACTGAGCGAGCAGAAGGCCGCCTTTGAAGACGAAGTGTCGTCCACCGGACGGGAGAGGCTGACTCGGTAGAGGAAGCGTTCGAGCACGTACTCGATCATGACCTCATCGGTGGACCGCCCGGTGCGACGAGCCAGGTTACGCAGGTCGTTGTAGATACGACCAGCCGTGGTGTCACGGGTGGGGTTCGGCATCAGGCCAGCACCGCCTCGATAGCGGGACGAATGATCGACAGTGCGCCGAGGTCATTGGCGATTTCTTGGAGGTCACGGACTCCGCCGGGCCCTTCGCGGCGAAGATAGCGGCCGAGGGCCGCCAGCGCCAGCGATTCACCGAATCGCCTGCGGTGACGCATCGCATCGACGACAGCGCGTGCGGCACCGTACACGGGCACCGTTTCTCCCGGTGCCGCCTCGAACTCCTCGACGGAGAGGAGGAAGGTCTCGGCCGCGTACTGGCTGACCGTGGTCGGGGGGTAGGAGATCGATGGGCGATGTGTGCCTCGGGGGATCGCGATATGGACGCTCGACGGGATGTCGTCGATCAGTTCGTGGATCGCGAGGGCGGACTCGCCACATACAACGGCCCGTGGAGCTCTCAGGCAGACGGCGAGCAGGTCGAGGTGTGCGGTCTCAGGGGCGTCGGCCCGCCGGTAGACGCCTCGCGAGATTTCATCGATATCCCCGGCTGAGGAGAGAAGAGACAGATCGCGTGGTGAGATGGTCGCGCTTCTGGCCTGCGCCGCCGTGAACGTCGGAGGAATCTCGGCCATGCGTGCCGCGAGCCGAGAGTCCACCGGAGGCCCCATGTATCAAATCCTACCCATGCAGGGGTCCCATGGGTAGGATTTGATACATGGGCTCACCGTGATACAGAGGCGCACTCAGTCCTCACTGCCCGGATTCCGCGCGGACGGCCTCCCCGTGTCACCAGACGGCCTGGTGGACGTGTACAGGGTCTGGAATGCCGGTGCGGGGGATACCTGGCCGGTGCGTGGCGCTCGGGCGGCCGGGGTCAGATCATCACGTGGTCGTCGGGGCGGCCGACGAAGGAGAACTGGGCGCCGCGGGTGAGCTTGTGGTCGTCGGGCTGCCAGGTGTGCATCGCCGGGTCGCCGCTGCGCCAGTAGACGAAGTTGAACCGGTCGGTGGAGTAGATCTTGACCCGGTCCTCCTTCAGCCGCTTCACCAGCCGGGTGTCCTCGCCCCGGGTGACGTCCTCGAAGCCGTAGTGGCGGAACATCTCGGCCTTGCCGAGGAAGGTGCCGCCCTGCACCAGCCAGGCGTAGCGGTGCTCCAGGCCCGGCATGCGCAGCATCGTGGTGTTGGTGGACTCGAAGTAGGCGTAGTGGGCGCCCTTGCCGACCAGTTCGGCGTCGGAGTAGTCGAAGGCGCGGACGAGGTCCGACAGGTAGTGCTCGCCGTACAGGTTGTCGTCGTCCATCTTGGCGATCAGTTCGCCCTCGGCCGCGGCGATGCCCATGTTCATGCAGGCGCCCAGCGACATCGACGCGTCGGCGGCCAGCACCACGACGTCGGAGACCCCCGCCATGCGGGCCTTGTCGGCGACCACGACCGGGTCGATGTCCAGGCCGTGCAGCACCATGACGAGCTGGACCGGGCGGTGGATCTGCCGGGCCACCGAGGAGATGGCGTGTTCGAGCTGCGAGGCCCGGTTGGTCGGCAGCACCACCGAGACGGACCGCGTCCGGGGCTGCACGGGCCGGCCGAGGAAGCCCAGGATCTGGTCCACCCGGTGGGTGAACAGGTGCTTGTCGAAGACCTCGCGCATGGCCAGGTGCCCCCGGCGGGCGCGCAGCTCGGGGCTGTTGACCAGGTGCAGGACGTTGTTGTAGGACTCCAGCTCGTCGTGGGCGATGGGGACGAGGTCGCCGAAGGTCTCCTCGATGGCCCGGGACCAGCCGGAGACCACCGGGGTGGAGCAGGCCGACAGCTCGAAGACCCGCCGGGCGCACATGGTCGGCGAGTGCAGCACCGAGTTCACGTTGAGGAAGACCTTGTACATCTTGTACGCGGCGAGCATCCGGTCGTAGGGCAGCTCGCCCACGATGTGCGGGACGTACTTCTCCGGCCAGGCGTACTTCTCGTCCACCGTGCCGTTGCGGGCGAAGATGTGCAGGCCCAGCTCGCGGATCGGGTCGAGGACCGTCTCCATCTGCTCGCGGCGCTCGGGGTGCTTGTCGCGGAAGTACATGCCCGCGAAGACCACGTCGTGGATGCGGCCCTGCTTCTCCTGGATCGGGTTGTGCACCCGGGGCTGGGCCGCGAACTGCAGGACGTCGACCCGGTCGTGCCCGAGCACCTTGCGGTAGCGCGGCACCATGTCGCCGTCGCAGGTGAAGACGTAGTCGAACAGCTTGGCCGTGTCGATGAAGAAGTCGAAGTTCGGCGGGTCCTCCTTGTTCCAGAAGACCGTCGGGATTCCCTCGGCGCGGCACCACTCGACCAGCGCGCGCAGCTCCGGCTTGGGGGCGTTGGTCCCGGTCATCTGGTAGCGCCAGCGGCCCTGGTTGCCGTGCCAGGCCGACTCGGCGAACAGGATGTCCGGCCGCCGCTCGGCGAAGATCTCCGGCCAGTCGCGAAGCCCGAACTCGATCTGGTCCCACTCGTACTTGAACGCCATGCGGGAGAAGTCGTCGAGGATGACCGCGACCTTGAGGTCGGGCCGGTTCACCGGTCCGGCCGGCCACTTCACCTGCGGCACGTCCACGACGGGTCCCCGGTTGGAGACCTCCTCGATCACCTCGGACACCGGACGGGGCGCCTTGGGCGCGCGGCCGGGCCGCATCGCGCCGCGCAGTTTGCCCGGCAGACCCACCACCCCGGCCCCGCGGGACCCGGTCAGCGCCTCGGCCACCCGGTAGGGGCGCTGGACCTTCGTCGACTCCAGCTTCCACTGGGCGTACTCGGCGCGGGCCTCGGCGATGGCCAGCCGCCGCTCCAGGTCCTGGACGCGCTCTTCGTAGCGCTCGATGACCTTGCGCTCCTCGGGCAGCCAGTTGACCGGTCCGAGACGCTGGTACTTCGGCTCTTCGGGGGTCTGCTCACTCATGGGGTCGGTCGCCTTCGTCCGGGGTCGTGCCAGCGTACGGCTTACGCCGTGATCAAACGGGCGTTTTGTGGAGATTCGCGGCGTACGGCCTGCCCGGCACGGCACCGTAGGGCACGGCCCGCACGGCCCGTCACGGCATGCCGAGAAGCCGTACGACCCGCACCCGTCACAGCGCGTCGCGCGGTTCGTTCTGCGCCGCCGGGGACAGGTTCCGCCCGCCGAGCCACGCCTCGATCACCCGGGCGATCCGGGGACCGGCCTTGCCGTCCCAGAGGGGCGGCAGCTCGCCCGACGGCGTCGCGGCGCCGGCGGCCAGGGCCCGGTCCGCGGCGGCGGGAAGCTGCGCCGGGGTGACCAGGCGGTTGGTGCCGTGCGTGACGGTGACCGGCCGCTCGGTGTTGGGCCGCACGGTCAGGCAGGGCACGCCCAGCATGGTGGTCTCCTCCTGCACGCCGCCGGAGTCGGTGACGACCAGGGCCGCCCCGCGCACCAGCGACAGGAAGTCGACGTACCCCAGCGGGTCGACGATGGACAGCCGCTCGCCGTCCACCAGGCCGGCCTCGGCCAGGCGGGTCCGGCCGCGCGGGTGCAGCGGCACCACGACCGGCAGCCGCTCGCTCACCGCCAGCACGGCGTCGACCAGCTCCTTGGCCGCGGCCGGGTCGTCGACGTTGGCCGGGCGGTGCAGGGTCGCCACCGCGTACCGCTCGCCCAGCCCGAGGCGGGAGCGGACCGGGGCCGGGTCGAGCCGGTCCAGCGCGGAGAACAGGCTGTCGATCATCGGGTTGCCGACGAGATGCACCCGGGCGGGGTCCACGCCCTCGTTCGACAGGTGGGAGAGCGCGTCGGGCGAGGTGGCGAAGAGGATGTCGGACAGCGCGTCGGTGACGACCCGGTTGACCTCCTCGGGCATCCCCCGGTCGAAGGAGCGCAGGCCCGCCTCGACGTGCGCGGTCGGGACGTGCAGCTTGGCGCAGACGAGGATCGCCGCGAGCGTGGAGTTCACGTCGCCGTAGACGACGACCAGCGCCGGGCGGTGCGCCAGCACCACCTCCTCCAGGCCGGTCAGCAGGGCCGCGGTCTGGCGGGCGTGCGAGCCGGACCCGACGCCGAGGTTGGCGATCGGCTCGGGCAGGCCGAGGTCGGCGAAGAACACGTCCGACATCAGGGCGTCGTAGTGCTGGCCGGTGTGGACGATGCCCTGGCGCACACCCAGACCCGCGAGCGCCCGCACGACCGGGGCGGCCTTGACGAAGTTGGGCCGCGCGCCGAGCACGTGCAGGACGAGCGGGTCCTCGGGGGCCGGAGCCGTCTCCGTGGGGGCATAGTCCCTCACTGACCTCGCCTTTCATCCGGGAGTAGGTCAAACGTTGCCTATGGTACGGTCACGGCGTGGTATCCGACGCCAGCAGGCCAGAGTCCCCCAAGGTATCCGCGAGGACGGCCCGAGCCGGTCTCGGCGGGCTGCTGAAGGGGTTCGCCCAGCACCCCGTGATCGTGTCCCGCGTCGTCGCGGCCAAGGTGAAGTCCGACCCGGTCCGGGTGGCCCAGGCCGCGGCGGAGACCCTGCCGCCGAAGCTGCGCCCCGTCGTGGGCAAGGTCGCCTGGCCCGCCGCGCGCCGCGCGAGGTTCGTGTTCCGCAAGCTCGGCATGCGCGTGCTCAAGGGCCCCTGGAACGACGCCAAGGAGCACTTCGACTCCGGCCGGATGACCGACGCCGTCGCGGTGCTGCAGCCGTACGTCAAGTACCCCTTCATCAACCGCAGGGCCACGTACTACGCGGGCGAGCTGGCCGCCATCCAGCCGAACCCGATCCCGCCCAAGCCCAAGGTGATCGTGGGCGAGCGCGTCCCGGGGCGGGTGCTGCACTGCGTCACCAACGCCCTGCCGTACACGCAGGCGGGCTACACCGTGCGGACCCACCGCATCGTCACCGCGCAGAAGGCCGCCGGGCTCGACCCGCACGTCGTGACGAGCTGGGGCTGGCCGATGATGCAGGGCCACGCCGACGCCGAGCCGTACGAGGAGATCGACGGGGTCCCCTACCACCGGCTGCTGCCCGACGGCGGCGAGGTGCCGTTCGAGAGCCACGGCCGGATGATCCGCGGCGCCGGCGAGGTGACCGAGCTGGTCAGGACGCTGCGCCCGCAGGTGCTGCACGCCGCGACCGACCACCGCAACGGCTCGGTGGCGCTGGCCGCCCGCGAGCGGACCGGCACCCCCCTGGTCTACGAGGTCCGCGGCTTCCTGGAGGAGACCTGGGCCTCGCGCGACCCCAAGCGGGTCGGCAGCCAGCGGCAGGTGCTGCAGCGCGAGCGCGAGGCGTTCATCATGCGCTCGGCCGACGCCGTGGTCACCCTCGCCGAGACCATGGCCACCGAGATCGCCGAGCGGGGCGTGCCGCGGGAGCGGATCTACCTCGCGCCCAACGCGGTGGACGACTCCCTGCTCACCGCCTCCTACGACGGCCCGGCCTTCCGCGCCTCCTACGGCATCGAGCCCGGCGAGATCATCATGGGCTCGGTGTCGAGCATCGTGGGCTACGAGGGCTTCGGCACGATGATCAGCGCCGCCGCGCTGCTGCGCGACCGGGGCGCCCCGATCAAGGTCCTGCTCGTCGGCGACGGCGCCGCCCGGCCCGAGCTGCTGGAGCAGGTCGAGGAACTGGGGTTGCAGGACATCGCGATCCTGCCCGGCCGGGTCGGCCCGGACGAGGCGCTTCAGGCTCAGGCGGCCATCGACATCTTCGTCTGCCCCCGCGAGGATCTGCGGGTCTGCCGGCTGGTCACGCCGCTGAAGCCGGTCGAGGCGATGGCGCTGGGCAAACCGGTCGTGCTGAGCGACCTGCCCGCGCTGTCGGAGCTGGTGGGTACCGACGGCGCCGGCCTCCTGGTCCCGCCGGGCGATCCCGAGGCGCTCGCCGACGCGCTCGCCGCGCTGCGCGAGGACCCCGAACGGCGTGCCGCGATGGGCGAGGCGGGACGGGCCGAGGTGGCGGCGAAGCGCACGTGGAGCCGGGTCGCGGAGACCTACCGCGAGATCTACCGATCCCTCACCGACCGATGACCGCCCCCCGTGAGCTGGATGACCAGCTGTTTACGAGGCGTTCAGTCGCATTAGACGTGCCTCGTGCCGACTTGAGATAGCCTTTGCCACCATGAAGTGTTGTTTCCGGCATTCCAGGGTCGCGCCGTGAGCGAGCGAAGCGAGCACGCCGACGGGCGGGGCGACCTCGCGGGCGTGGCCGAGGAGGCCCATGACGTGGGTGTCTACGACCTGGCCGTCATCGGTCTCGGGTATGTCGGCATGCCCCTGGCCAAGGAGGCCGCGGCGGCGGGCCTGCGGGTCGTCGGCTTCGAGGTCGACCCCGCCAAGGTCGAGGCGCTGAACGCGGGCCGCTCCTACATCGACGACCTCACCGACGCCGACCTCGACCACATGCTGGCCGGCGGGTTCCGCGCCACCCTCGACGAGTCGGTGCTGGCCGCGAGCCGCACCATCGTCATCTGCGTGCCCACCCCGCTGGACGAGGACCACCGCCCCGACCTGTCCGCGGTCGAGGGCGCCACCGCCACGGTCGCCCGCAACCTCTCCGCCGGCACCCTGGTCGTCCTGGAGTCCACCACCTGGCCCGGCACCACCGACGAGGTCGCCCGCCCGATCCTGGAGGCCTCCGGCCTCGCCGCGGGCACCGGCTTCCACCTCGCCTTCTCGCCCGAGCGCATCGACCCGGGCAACCCCAAGTACGGCCTGCGCAACACCCCCAAGGTCGTCGGCGGCTACACGGCCGCCTGCCGCGACCGAGCGGTCGGGTTCTACTCCCAGTTCGTCGAGCAGGTCGTGCCGGTCAGCGGCACCCGCGAGGCCGAGATGGCCAAGCTCCTGGAGAACACCTACCGGCACGTCAACATCGCCCTCGTCAACGAGATGGCGATCTTCTGCGACGAGCTGGGGGTCAACCTCTGGGAGTCCATCGAGGCCGCGGCCACCAAGCCGTTCGGCTTCCAGAAGTTCCTGCCCGGTCCGGGCGTCGGCGGCCACTGCATCCCGGTGGACCCGTCGTACCTGTCGTACACGGTCCGCAAGCTGGGCTACCCGTTCCGGTTCGTGGAGCTGGCCCAGGAGATCAACGAGCGGATGCCGTCGTACGTGGTCGCCCGCGTGCAGCGGCTGCTCAACCGGCACAGGAAGGCCGTCAACGGCGCGAAGGTGCTGCTGCTCGGCGTCACCTACAAGCCCGACATCGCCGACGAGCGGGAGACCCCGGCCCTGCCGGTCGCGCGGGCCCTGCTGGAGCTCGGCGCCGACCTGGTCTTCGCCGACCCCCACGTGAGGGAATGGCGGGTGGACGGCGTCGAGGTGCCGCGCGAGGAGGACCTGCACCGGGCGGTCGCCGAGGCCGACGTGACGCTGCTGCTGCAGCAGCACGCCGCCTTCGACCTCACGACCATCGAGGACCACGGCCGGCTCGTGCTCGACACCCGAGGCGTGCTCGCCGAGGGTGAACGCGTCGAGCGACTCTGACGGCGGAGGCTGCGCGCAGTGCACGTGCTCGTCATGACGGTGGTGCATCACCCCGAGGACGCCCGGATCCTGCACCGG
This sequence comes from Streptosporangium sp. NPDC004379, assembly GCF_042873875.1. Lineage (NCBI taxonomy): Bacteria > Bacillati > Actinomycetota > Actinomycetes > Streptosporangiales > Streptosporangiaceae > Streptosporangium > Streptosporangium sp. NPDC004379. The sequence continues at coordinate 161,562 of NZ_JBIAMC010000013.1, read as the reverse complement.
CAGATCCGGGCGCTCGTCGATGCCGGTCATGAGGTCACGTACGCCGCGCCGTACACCGCGCGGGGCGTCATGGCCCGGTCGTGGGTGAACGGCGTCGACCTGCCCCGGGCGGCGGAGCGCAAGCGCCTGTCCGCCGTGCGCGCCGCCCGCAAGGTGTTCAAGCGCATGCGCGACCAGGTCGACCTGGTCGTGATCCACGACCCCGAGCTGCTGGTCGCGGTCGCGGGCGTGCGCGGACGCCCGCCGGTGGTCTGGGACGTCCACGAGGACACCCCGGCGACGCTGTCGCTGAAGCCCTGGCTGCCGGCGCTCCTGCGGCCCCCGGTACGGTTCCTGGCCCGCATGTTCGAGGGCGTGGCCGAGCGGCACCTGCACCTGCTACTGGCCGAGCACGCCTACGCCGGCCGGTTCAGCCGCACCCACCTGGTCGTCCCGAACGAGACCTGGGTGCCCGACGCGGTGGCCGAGCCGGGCGACGACCGCGTCGTCTACCTCGGCTGGCTGTCGGAGGCGCGCGGGGTGCACGACGCCATCGAGGCGGCCCGGCTGCTGCGGCCGCACCGGGTGGCGGTCGAGCTGATCGGCTACGCCGACCCGCAGTCCCGCCCGGCGCTGAACGCGGCGGTGGCCGAGGGTGTGCTGGAGTGGCGCGACTTCATGCCGAACGACGAGGCGCTCAAGCGGCTCGACGGCGCGCTGGCCGGCCTGTCGCTCCTGCACGACGAGCCCAACTACCGCCACTCCATGCCGACGAAGATCGTGGAGTACATGGCCCACGGCGTTCCCGTCATCACCACGCCCTCGCCGCGCGCGGTGGAGCTGGTCGAACGCTACAACAGCGGTGTGGTCGTGCCCTGGAACGACCCGGGGGCGGTCGCCGAGGCCGTGCTGTTCCTCCGGAACGATCCCCGCGAACGGCATGCCCGGGGCGCCCGAGGGTATGCGGCGGCCCGTGCGAACCATCACTGGCCGAACTCCGCCCGCCGCTTCGTGGCCCAGCTGGAGGAGTGGGGCGGCGTCAAGAGCTGACCTCTTGTACGGGCTGTACGGCGAAATGGCTTACGTCCACCTGATCACGAGAACGGTAGTGTCCTGATCGTGCGCTGGTTCACGGCTCTGCTCGGCGTGGCGATCCTCGCGGCGGTGGCGGCGGTCGTCCTGGTCCTCCCCCGGACCGGCGGGAAGGCGACCGGCGACGGGACGCCGATCGCGTCGTCGTCGGTCCCCGCGCGGACCCCCTCGACCCCCGCCCCGAAGGCCGAGGAGTTCACCGATCCCTGTGGAACGTTCGACACCGCCGTGCCCACGCCGTACGCGGTGACCGGCTACTGGCTCATCCCCACGGCCGACCACTGCACCTGGCGGCGGCAGTTCTCCGCCATCCACCGGCTGGGCGGCGACACCGTGATCCGGATCGGCTGGGGCCTGCAGGCCCGCCGCGTCGACGACCAGGGCCGCGTCCTCGACAAGGCCGGCGAGGAGATCGACCCCCGCTACGAGCCGTGCGTGGAGGACGGGCTGTCCTGCGAGGCCGCGGCCGAGCGCGACCTCAAGGCCGCCAACCCCGGCAACCGGGTGAGCTGGACGTTCGTCTACCGCACCGACGAGGCGTTCGGCCCCGGCCTGTTCCGCTGCCCGGAGTTCGAGCGGAAGATCCCCGTCGGCAAGACCGTCTTCTACCGCCTCATCGTCAACGAGGACGGCAGCGACGACCCGACCTGCGACAACATCAGGGCCAAGGGCCGCGGCTACCACGTGATCCTGATCGCCGCGGCGGAGCAGGACAGCCTCACCGAACTGCTCGACCTCGGCGACCGGTTCGGGGTGAAGGTCTTCCCTGCCCTGCCGCTGGCTCCGCGCGACCCGGCGCAGCAGTCCCGGGCCGCCAGGCAGGGTACGAACACCCTGACCACCCTCACCCGGCGCATCCTGCAGGACTACGGTGACCGCTTCGGCGACCGGACCTCGCTGGGCGGTTTCTACCAGCCGTTCGAGGTGCAGATGCGCGACATGCGCTACTCGGGGTCCAACGACCCCGAGGAGGCGGCGAAGGACCACCCGACGCTGCGGGTCTACGCCTCCCAGCACGAGATCGTCGAGCAGGAGATGCCGGGAAGGCCCATCCTCGTCAGCCCCTACCTCGACGCCCGCAAGAGGCTGCCGATCAGCGCCACGCCCAAGGAGGTCGCCCGGGGGTTCGAGGCGCTCGCCAGGACCGGGGTGGGCATCATCGCGCCGCAGGACAGCCGCGGCACCGGCAAGGTCGGGCTGTTCTGGCCCGACGAGCGCGACGAGAAGGTGGACGAGCGGCTGCGCCCGGTCGTCGGGGAGGCCGACAACGGCACCGCCTACCACGGCTCGACCCGCGACTACTACCGGGAGATGTCCGCGGCCCGCGATCGGATGGCCGAGCAGGGCCACGACGTGCAGCTGTGGGCCAACGTGGAGGCGTTCGAGCCGTCCCAGGGGGAGCCCTGCGAGGCGCGGACCGGCAGCCGCGGCCGTACCGACAAGAAGCGGCTCGACGCGGCGGTGACCCAGGTCGGCCGCTACGTCTCCAAGGTCGTCTCCTACATGTGGAGCGACTTCTTCACCTGCGGTTCGCCGTCGCTGTCGGAGGAGATCACCCGAGACTGGAACCGGCCCATCCCGGTGGACGCCGTCCGCCGGCCGCGCGACATCCAGGACGGCGTGGAGATCCGGGGCTACAACCTGCCGATGGGCGCGAAGGTCACCCTGAAGTGGGAGGGGCAGGAGACCCCCAAGGTCGTCGAGGTGGCCGGGGTGAACCTCAACCCGCCCCCGCCGGACCAGCCCGCCCGGATGGAGACGGCGTGGGTCCCCTTCGACTGGACCCAGGTGCCGCCCGGCCAGTGGGTCGAGATCGAGGTCACCGCCCCCGACGGACGGCCCGCCGCCGAGGCGCTGCACGTCCGCGTCGCCCTCTGACCGGTGTAACGTGCCTGACATGGTTCCGCGCATTCCCGTCAGCGTGGATCTGGTCGTCCTCACGGTGCGCTGCCAGGCGCTGAGCGCGCTCGTCTGGCGCCGCGACAGGCCCCCCTACGAAGGACGCTGGGCCCTGTCCGGCGGATTCATCCAGCTCGACGAGGACCTCCCGGCCGCCGCTGCGCGGATCCTCGCCGAACGGGCCGGTCTGCCCGGCGCCCCGGTCCACCTGGAGCAGCTCCAGACCTACGGCTACCCCGACCGCGACCCGCGTCAGCGCGTGCTGAGCGTCGCCTACCTCGGCCTCGCCCCCGACCTGCCGGCCTCCACCGAGGCGCACATGAGCTGGGAGCCCGTCTCCTCGCTGTGCGACATGGCCTTCGACCACCGGCGCATCATGGTCGACGGGATCGAGCGCGCCCGCAGCAAGCTGGAGTACACCCCGCTGGGCGCGGCGTTCTGCCCCCCGGAGTTCACCGTCGCCGAGCTGCGCCGGGTCTACGAGATCGTCTGGGGCCGCCCGCTGGACCCGCGCAACTTCCACCGGAAGGTCACCCGGGCCGAGGGCTTCCTGGTGCCGACCGGCCGCACGACCACCCGCGACGGCGGCCGCCCCGCCAAGCTCTACCGCCGCGGCCCGGCGACGCTGCTGCACCCCCCGATGCTCCGCTCCCTGAAGGACTGACCACGACGGCTTCCTGAAGTGACCCCTCCGGAAGACCACGGGGCTCAACGTTTGACGATGGCCGCCAGGTCGATGTCGATCTCGAAGGGAAGACTCAGCCTGAGCCGGTCACGATGGGAGCCCGTGAGGGTGTAGGCGCGCGTTGCGGGGTTGAGCTGGTGGACGTGAACGGTGGGCTGGCCGTCTTCGTACTCCACCCGCCAGAAGTGGGGGATGCCGGCCTCCGCGTACAGCTGGGGCTTCCTGTTGCGGTCCCGCTCCGCAGACTCCGCCGAGACCACTTCGACGGCCAGGAGCACGTCCGACGCCTCGTAGAAGGTCCGCATCATGTCGGAGGCCGCGTGCGCGTGGAGCACCACGATGTCGGGCTCGGGCCGCTGGCGCTCGCCCAGCTTCAACGTCATCTCCCTCTCCACCCGGAGGTGGTCGGGAGCCGCCTGATCCAGCTCCTTCTGCAGAGCGAAGATCATGACGGCGTGGAAGCGGGTCTGGGGGCTCACGAAGACGAGAGTGCCATCGATCAGCTCGGTGTGCGGGGGGATTCCCCTGAGCCGGTCCAGGTCATCGGCGGTGAAGCCCCCCGTGGGCGGGATCACCCAGGAGGGCAGGGGCTCCGTTTCGGATACGTCGGCATCGGAGGTCTCGGCCACGTGCGGCGGTGCGATGCTCATGTCGTCCTCCCGGTCGGGCAAGCCTCTCACCTCCAGTGTTCCAGGATCATGCCCCGTGCGCCCGCCGTTCTCCCGTCCGGGCGATCCTCCTAAAGTAAGAGCATGCCTCGTTTCCGCGCCATCCTGGACACCATGCCCGCCTACAAGGCGGGCAAGGCCGTCGTGTCACCCGACGGCCGGTCCTACAAGCTGTCCTCGAACGAATCCCCCTACGAGCCGCTGCCCTCGGTGGTCGAGGCCATCGCCAAGGCGGCCACGGAGATCCACCGCTACCCCGACCCGGCCGCCGCCGGCCTGACCGGCGCCCTGGCCGAGCGGTACGGCGTGCCGCCGGAGCACGTCGCGCTCGGCGGCGGCTCGGTGGCGGTGGCCCAGCAGCTCTTCGAGACCGTGGGCGAGCCGGGCGCCGAGGTGGTCTACGCCTGGCGGTCGTTCGAGGCGTACCCGCTGCTGGCCGACCTCGCCGGGACGACCTCGGTGCGGGTCCCGCTGGCGGGTGAGACGCACGACCTGGACGCCCTGGCCGAGGCGATCACCCCGCGGACCCGCATGGTGCTCGTCTGCAACCCCAACAACCCCACCGGCACGGTCGTCCACTCGGCCGAGCTGGAGGCGTTCCTGGAACGCGTCCCCGAGGACGTGCTGGTCATCCTCGACGAGGCGTACCGCGAGTACGTCAGGGACGCCGACGTGCCAGACGGCCTCTCCTACTACCGCTCCCGGCCCAACGTCGCCGTGCTGCGCACGTTCTCCAAGGCGTACGGCCTGGCCGGGCTCCGGGTGGGCTACCTCATCGCCGACGAGCCGGTGGCCTCCGCCGTGCGCAAGACGATGGTGCCCTTCGCGGTCAGCCATCTCGCGCAGGCCGCCGCGGTCGCCTCGCTCGCGGCCGAGGACGAGCTGCTGGAGCGGGTGGACGCCGTGGTCAAGGAGCGCACCCGGGTCCGCGAGAGCCTGATCGGCCAGGGCTGGGAGGTGCCCGTCACCGAGGCCAACTTCGTCTGGCTCCGCCTGGGCGAGCGCACCACGGCCTTCGCCGAGGCCTGCGCGGCCGAGGGCGTGGCGGTGCGCCCGTTCGCCGGGGAGGGGGCGCGGATCTCCATCGGCTCCCCCGACGCCAACGACACCTTCCTCGCCGCCGCCGAGGCGTTCCGGAGCGCCTGACGGCCCGCCGCGGGCCCGCGCCGCCGGGCCCGCGACGGGTCCGCGGGTACGGCCCCGCCCCGGCGTGCCGCCGGGTTCACCTACACGGCCGCCGGTTCCTCCTCGACGGCCGCCGGCGTCCGGCCGCGGCGCTCGGTGGAGACCACCAGGGCCACGCCCAGGACGATCACCAGGCCCGCCACGAGCATCGGGACGGTGACCACCTCTCCCACGATGATCGCGCCCAGGGCGACCGCCACCGCCGGGTTGACGTAGGCGTAGGTGGAGACCAGTGAGATCGGGGCGTTGCCCAGCAGCCAGACGTAGGCCGTGAAGCCCACCAGGGAGCCCATCGCGACCAGGTAGGCCAGCCCCGCCCAGGACGTCCCGGAGACGGCCCCGAAGTCCACGCGCTCGCCGACGGCGAGGGCGGTCAGCACCAGCCCGGTGCCGCCCGCGGCCATCTCGACCGCGCTCGCGGCGAAGGGGTCGGCGGGCATCGGGATCCTGGCCGACAGGAACGAGCCGATCGACCACGACAGCGACGCCAGCAGGATGACGGCGATCCCCGTGCCGTCGCTGTGGCCGCCCCCGCCGGTCAGCGACAGCCCGGCCACCCCGGCGAACCCCAGCAGCACCCCGGCGAGCGTCAGCGCCCGCGGCCGGTCCCTGGCGACGAGCCGCAGGACGACCAGCCACAGCGGCACCGAGGCGACCAGCAGCGCGGCCAGCCCGCTGGAGATGTGCTGCTCGGCGACGGCGACCATGCCGTTGCCGCCGTTCAGCAGCAGCAGCCCCACCAGCGCGGCCCCACCGGCCTCCTTGGCGGTCATCCGGAAGGCCCGCCGTCCCCGCAGGGCGAGCACCGCGAGGGCCAGGATCGGGGAGGCGAGCAGGAAGCGCATCGCGCCGCTGCTGAGCGGTGGGATCGTCTCGATCGCGAACCTGATCCCCAGGTAGGTGGAGCCCCACACGACGTACACGATCGCCAGCGCTCCCCACACGAGGAGCGGCCGGGGGCTGACAGCAGTGTCACGGCTCATGACTCATGACAATAGCCTCTGTGGCCGATCGTCACATCGCATATTTCAGACATTCATGTCATATGTTTCGGACACCGAGCCGGGCGGGGGGTGAGCCATCGGGTCGGGAGTGAACCGCCGGATCCGGGGAAGCCGGGAAGGGAGCCACCGGCTCCGGGACCACCGGACGGGAGCAGGGGGCGGGAGCGCCGGATCCGGGGAAGCCCGGAAACCGGGCGGGAGCGCCGGGCAGGGCCGCCGGACGGGAGCGCCGGGCAGGACCACCGGAGCCCGGGAAGCCGCCGGGCGCGGAAGGGAGCCGCCGGCCTGGGGGGTGAACCGCGGAGCCCGGGGGCCCCGCCGTACGAGGGCGGGGCCACCCGGCCGCGGAAGGCCGCGAGGGGCTCGGTGACCGCACGGCGGCCGTTCCACGGTCGCCTCGGTGATCGCTCGCTGACCGGGCAGCGGCCGGTCGGCGGACGCCTCGGTGGCCGCTCGGCGAACCGCACGGCGGTCGATCGGTGGCCGTGCCGGTGGCCACCTCAGTGGCCGCCTCAGTGGCCGCCGAGCTTCTCCACGATCAGCCGGTACAGCTGGCGGGGCCGGCCCGGCTGGGGGGTGCGGTTCGGCGGAAGCGGCCACGCGAGTCCCTCGTCCACCAGCGTGCGCAGCAACCGCCGTGCCGTCCTCGGGGTGACGCCGAGCATCTTGCCCGCGCTCTCGGCGTCCACCACCGTGTCCCCGCCCTCCAGCTTGGCCGCCAGCCTGGCCAGCACCTCCACGCCCTTCGGCTTGAGCTGCCCGCCGCCCTGGGGAGGCATCCTCGGCGCCGGGACCAGCGCCCGGCCCTCGCGGTCCACCGCGAAGCCCTGCGCCTGCTTGCCCGCCTGCGTGCGCGCCATGGCCGCGCGGGCATGGGACTCGGCGTCGTGGGCGGTACGGCCCATGCCGACCCCCACCTCCACCGCCAGACCCAGCTCCTCCCGGACCCGCGCCGCGAACGGCAGGACCCGGAACCCCTCGGTGGCCGTGGCCACCGAACCCCGTGTCGCGGTCACCATGTAGCTGTGGTCGTCGACCGGGGTCACCGCGGCGTTGATCCGGTTGGCCTCCTGCACCAGCAACCGGTGCAGCGACAGCCGCAGCTCGTCCCGCCAGTGGCGCGGCGCGGCCCGGCGGACCGGCTCACGCAGCGTGGGCACCTCCACCAGGATCACGGTGAGCTGCGACTCCTCCAGCCGGTGGTGGGCGCCCAGCAGGGTCGCGGTGTGCAGCGCCGTACGGATCGCCGCGGAGGTCGGGCGGATCCTTATCGCCGGCACCCCGACCGCCTGCAGGCGGTCGGCCACCGCGGGCAGGCACGTCAGCGCGCCGCTGCTGAGGCCCTGGCGGACGAGGCGCTCGTGGAAGGCCGTGATCGTCCCGGTGGCCCCGGGCTCGTCACGGCTGTGCACCTCGCCGGCGGGCAGGCCCAGGTCGGCGTAGGCCTCCTCGACGTCGGCGCGGCCCAACACGTCCACACTGACCCGCCGCGGGTCGATCCGCTCGTCCAGCGCCGCCCTCGCCAGCGCGGCGATCAGGGCGGCGCCGCCGAGCTGCACGTACGTCGCGGGCATCGTCAGCACCCCCGAACGCCGGGCCAGGTCGTAGGGGACGGGGCTGGCGAACAGGCAGGCGTCCACCCCCGCCCCCAGGCGATTGACCTTGTCGGAGGCCTCCTGCTCGTCCCGGTACGCAGCGGCTACCAGGCGACAGGGCAGCGGGGCCGCCGCGTGTCCCATCAACATCACTCGCTCGACGAGGTCATGGGGTCCCACGACACCGATAGTTAGGTCCGGTGTCATGGCACCCGGGCGTGACACTCGTGGAGCTTCTTCAGCCCGCTCGACCAATGTTCGTCCCATCATGCCATCCGTTTGTTTCGGCTCTCTTTTGGAACGATCGCTTGTGAAGGCCGTAATGTCACGCCTGATTTGATGTCAATTCTGGAGGCAAGTTCGGGGCTAAACCCCTTACTTCCGCCGTTTACACAGGTCATCCTGGCTTCAGGGGAGGTGCGAACCCGGCGATTACGCGGGAGAAATCTCCCGGGTCACATCGCCGCCCAGGGCCTGCATACGGTCGGCGAGATATGAGTGGCCGCGGTCGATGAGATATCCCGATTCGATGACGGTCTCTCCTTCGGCGGCCAGACCGGCGAGCACGAGGGCGATTCCCGAACGGAGGTCGTGTGCCGTCACCGACGTTCCGGTCAGCGGAGTGGCGCCGCGGACGACCGCGCTGTTCTCCTTGACCTCGATGTCGGCGCCCATCTTGTTCAGTTCGGAGGCGAGCGCGAACCGGCCGTCGAAAATGCGCTCGTGAATGTAGCTGGCGCCGTCGGCGAGACAGGCGACCGTCATGATCGGCGACTGGAGGTCGGTGGCGAAGCCGGGATAGGTGTCGGTGATGACGTTGATCGGGCGCAGCGGGCGGTCCCGGCGCACGTGGAGGACGGCGCCGTGGTCGGCGAACTCCACCCCCATCTGCTCCAGCTTGTAGCGGACCACGCCGAGGTGGTCGAGGTCGGCGCCGACCAGGTTGACCTCGCCGCCCGTGATGGCCGCCGCCATGGCGAACACGCCCGCGTCGAGACGGTCGGGCATCACGGTGTGCTCGACGGCCTGCAGCTCCTCCACGCCCTCGACGGTGATGAAGCCGGTCCCGCCGCCGCTGATCTTCGCGCCCATCCGGGTCAGCATGTCGATCACGTCGAGGACCTCGGGCTCCAGCGCCGCGTTCTCGATCACGGTGGTGCCGCGCCCGAGGACGCCCGCCATGATGAGGTTCTCGGTGCCGGTGTGCGAGGGGGTGTCGAGGTAGAGGGTGGCGCCGGTGAAGCCGGCGGCCTTGACGTGGATGACGGCGTCGCCCTCGTCCACCACCGCGCCGAGGCGCTTGTAGCCCAGGTAGTGGAAGTCGAGGTTGCGGCTGCCGAGGTTGCACCCGCCGACGCCCTCGATGATCGCCTCGCCGAGGCGGTGCAGCAGCGCGGGCACGAACAGCACCGAGCCGCGGAAGCGGCGGGCGATCTCCGCGGGCAGCACCGGGCTCTTCAGCGTGGAGGCGTCGATGACGAGCGTCCGCTCCGCCTCGTGGAGCTCGACCTTGGCGCCGATCGCCTCGGCCAGTTCGACCGCGCGGCGGACGTCCTCGATGATCGGCACGTTGCGCAGAACGGTCCGGCCCTTGGCCGCCAGGAGCGCGGCGCCGATCATGGGGAGGACGGCGTTCTTGGCACCCTGGATGAAGGCGGTTCCACGGAGGGGATTGCCACCGCGCACGCGGTAACGGACCATTCGTAATGCTCCTTGCAAGTGGGGCGGTTGTACGTCTACGGCGAAGCGCGACAGCCGGGGCGGCTACCGGCCAACAGTAGCCGCTGGATGTCCCTGAACAGGCCGCTTCGTGCGGGAACTACCCCTCGAACGGCCGAACAGTCGGAAGGCGCGGACCGGGGTGGCGGTCACGCGTCCGCCGGGCGGTCCCGGGGGGAACGATTTTATTCATCCGGCCCGTGTCCCCCGCGCCGCGGGGGTCAGCGGGGAGGCGGCGGACAGCAGGGTGTCGGCGCGCTGGTCGACGAAACGGGTGACGATCTGCTGGCCGTACCCGAACGCCATGGCCCACACCAGGATCGCCGGCTGTGAGCCGAGCCCGGCGAAACCGGGGACGAAGCCGGAGTTCAGGATCAGCAGGCCGAGCACGGCGGTGGCGACCCCGGCCGGCGCCTTGAGGAGGTTCTGCACCACGGCCAGCGAGTAACGGGTGGACTGCTCCGACCGGGTGGACAGCGAGGCCGCGGTGGCCAGCGCCGCGCCCAGCATCCCGACCAGGGCGACGAGGGGGACGTCGCCGTGGCCCGGACTGCGCCCGCCGGTCGGGCAGATCTGCGCGGGCATCAGCCCCTGCGCCTGGATCACCGCCTGGTTCCCGCACATCGGGACGACGTCGGGCCAGATCGCGCCGACGGCCACCAGTCCCAGCACGAGCAGGGAGAGCATCACCACCCCGGCGAGCAGCAGGTTGCGGAAGCTGCGGACCCGCCCGGTCTCCATGGCCTGCGCGGTGTAGGCGGCGCGCAGCACCGACTGCATCAGCGGCCTGTCGTCCTCGCCCAGGTCGCCGGCGGCGAGCCTGGCCTGCAGGTGCACGAGGCGGGGGTCGTCGGCGGGGAGGTAGGCCCGGCCGATCGCCACCACCTCCGGGCACCTGCCGCACAGCTCCACCGTGGGCAGCACGCCGTACAGCATGACGGTCGCGCTGTTGATGTTGGACCAGGCGCCCTCGATGGCCTGGCCGGTCAGCCAGCGCCGCAGCCCGTGCCTGCTGCGGGCGTAGGTCTCCGCGCGGGCCAGGTGGGTGCCGATGCCCTCGCCGACCGAGACGAGCTGGCCCGCCTCGTCGCGCAGGGTCAGGGCGCGCTCGGCGTCGGCCCTGATCTCCTCGCTGCGCGTGGCGACGTACACCCGCCAGGTGCCCGGCCATCGCAGCACGCCGGTGTCGCCGATCCGTTCGAGCGACACCGGGGAGTCGAGCGTCATCGTTCCTCCGGGGGGCGGAAGGGACACGGCGGGACGGGCGGCACCTGCCCCCTGCTCATCGGGGCATGCCTCCTCCACGCTACGTCTCCCGCGCCCCCGCGGCCCCGTCGCGGCACCTCCGGCGTGTCCCGCGGACGTCCGTGCCGGCCGTACGGGGAGCGGAGCCGCGGGACGGGCCCGGGGCGCCGCGCCCGCGGATCAGAGGGCGCGCGACGCGATGTCGGTGCGGTGGTGCGAGCCGCGCATCCGGACGCGGCCGACCGCCTCGTAGGCCGCCGCGCGCGCCGCCGCCACGTCGGGACCGGTGCCGACCACGCTGAGCACCCGCCCGCCGCTGGAGACGACGCGGTCGCCGTCGGCGGCCGTCCCGGAGTGCAGCACGTAGGCGTCCCCGCCGACGTCGGCGAGCCCCTCGATCACGTCGCCCCTCACCGGGTCGCCGGGGTAGTTCTCCGCCGCGACGACCACGGTCACCGCGGCGCCCCCGCGCCACGACAGCGGCCCGAAGCCGTCCAGCGTGCCGTTCGCGCAGGCCAGCAGCAGCCGGCCCAGCGGCGTGGCGAGCCGGTCGAGCACCACCTGGGTCTCCGGGTCGCCGAACCGCGCGTTGAACTCGATGACCTTCGGCCCGCCGGCGGTGAGGGCGAGGCCCACGAACAGCACCCCGGTGTACGGCGTGCCGCGCCGGGCCAGCTCGGCGACCGTCGGGACGACGGTCTCGGCCATCACCCGCTCCGCGAGGTCCGCGGGCGCCCACGGCAGCGGCGTGTAGGCGCCCATGCCGCCGGTGTTGGGCCCCTCGTCGCCGTCGTAGGCGCGCTTGTGGTCCTGGGCGGGCTGGAGCGGCACGGCCGTGGAGCCGTCGCACAGGGCGAACAGCGACACCTCGGGGCCGTCGAGGAACTCCTCGACGACGACCCGTCCGCAGGCGGCGGCGTGCCGCAGCGCCTCGTCGCGGTCGCCGGTGACGACCACGCCCTTGCCCGCCGCGAGCCCGTCGTCCTTGACCACGTACGGCGCGCCGAACTCGTCGAGCGCCGCGGCGGTCTCCTCCGGCGTGACGCAGGTGCGCGAGCGTGCGGTGGGCACGCCCGCCGCGGCCATGACCTCCTTGGCGAACGCCTTGGACCCCTCGATCCTGGCCGCCTGGGCCGACGGGCCGAAGCAGGGGACACCCGCAGCCCGGACCGCGTCGGCCACCCCGGCGACCAGCGGCGCCTCCGGGCCCACCACCACCAGGTCGGCCTCCAGCTCCACGGCCAGCCCGGCGACCCGCTCCGGGTCGGCCGGGGCCACCGCGTGGAGGGTCGCCACCCGCGCGATGCCCGCGTTTCCGGGAGCGCAGTGGACCTCGGTTACCTCGGGATCCGCCGCCAGCGCCCGGCACAGGGCGTGCTCGCGCCCGCCGGAACCAATCACAAGAACGCGCACGTGCGAGAGCCTATCGGTCCCCCGCGGGGCGGCGGTCCTCCCGGTTCGGCGGACGGCCGTCGCGGCCGGGAGTATCCTGGAGGGCATCCGACTTCTGTGCTAGGTTTGGGCGGCTTTGCCTCTCTCAGGGTGATTGGAGGTGGTTGGGGATGTCCTCTGGCGATCCCAGCAGTACGTGCACGCGCACGGCTTCGGTGCGCACCCTCGACCACTCCGCATCATTGCCCGGCGGGCACCGCGCGCCTCTCTCTTAGAACCGAGCCCTGAACCCTCCTGGAAGAGGGTCTCTCGGAAGCGAGTCTCCTGGAACCGAGGTGACATCGCGTCGCGCGCGAACGGCCCGGGCCGGGCGGGAAGGCCTGCCATGCGCTCCTCGCTTCTCTTTCCCCGGATCAAGCACGCCCGCGTCGTACGGGTGCCGCACGCCTCCGCCGGAGCCTCCTCCCGCGTCAGGACCGTCGGCCGGTGCGTCCCGCCCAGCGACTCGCTGGTCGAGTACGCCGCCTACATCGACGGCGAGAAGATCCACGCGCTGGGCATCCCCGACGCCCTGGAGATCGTCCGCCGGCACAACGCGTCCGCGGAGAACGGCAACGCGTTCGTCTGGGTGGGACTGCACGAGCCCGACGCCCCCGAGGTCGAGTGGCTGGCGGAGGTCTTCGCCCTGCACCCGCTCGCCGTCGAGGACGCCGTCAAGGCCCACCAGCGCCCCAAGGTCGAGCGGTACGGCGACTCGCTGTTCATGGTCCTGAAGACCGTCGCCTACCTCGACCACGACGTGCTCACCGCCACCAGCGAGATCATCGAGACCGGCGAGATCATGATGTTCGTCGGGCCCGACTTCGTGGTGACCGTACGGCACGGCGGGCTCTGCCCGCTGTCGGTGGTCCGCGAGCGCCTGGAGGGCGACCCCCGGCTCCTCGACCGCGGCCCGACCGGCGTGCTGCACGCGATCGCCGACCACGTCGTGGACAAGTACCTCACCGTGGCGGACCTGATGCAGGCCGAGCTGGAGGACGTCGAGGCCATGGTCTTCGCCGACGTCAGCGCCCGCGACATCGGCCGCATCTACAACCTCAAGCGCGAGATGATCGAGATGAAGCGGTCCGTCACCCCGCTCCAGTCGCCCATGTCGTCACTGGCCCAGCGCCGCATGATCCCCTCGGAGATGCGGGAGTACTTCCGCGACGTCGTCGACCACCTGGCCCGCGTCTGCGAGCAGGTCGAGTCGTCCAACGAACTGTGCAACTCGATCCTCCAGGCGGCCCTGGCCCGCTCGAACGCCCTCGCCAACGAGGACATGCGGAAGATCTCCGCGTGGGTGGCGATCATGGCGGTCCCGACGATGATCGCCGGCATCTACGGCATGAACTTCACCCACATGCCGGAGATCAACTCCGTCTTCGGCTACCCGCTGGTGCTCGCCGTGATGGTCGTCGCCTGCTCGCTGCTCTACCGGGGCTTCCGCCGCAACGGCTGGATGTAGCGCCCGCCGGACCTGTGGAGGCGGGGGCGTCCCGGTGTGTACGGTGAGCGCGTGCTACGGCGATGGTTGACCGACGTCGGTCTGGCCGGCGCGGTGCTGGCGGCGGCGGAGATCGCGATCGTGACCGGTCGCGAAACGGACTCGATCTCGCGTGATCCGCTGGCGTACGCGCTCGGCGTGGCGATGGCGGCCCCCGTGCTGCTGCGGCGGCGGTTCCCGGTCGGCGCGCTGTACCTCGTCTCGGCGGCGCTGATGCTGTTCTACGCGCTGGGTTATCCGGGTTTCCCCCCGGCGCTGGTGCTCGCCGTACCGCTGTACGACGCGGTGCGGGCGGGACGCCCGTGGCGGGCACTGCCGGTGCCGGTGGTGTTCCTGGTCCTCGGGCACATCACCGCGCTGCGCCGGGGGATGCCGCCGCTCGACGTGGTCTCGGCGTTCCTGCCGCAGACCGCGGTGACGGCGGTGGCCATGCTGCTGGGCGCGCTGGTGCGCAGCCGGCGGGCGCACGCCGAGGAGGCGCGCCGGAGACTGCGGATGGCCGAGGAGGAGCGGGAACGCGACGGCGAGCGGCGGGTCATCCAGGAACGGCTGCGCATCGCCCGGGAACTGCACGACACGGTGGCACACGCGATCACCACCATCACCGTCCAGTCGGGCGTCGCGCTGCACCTGGTCGACCGCGAACCGGACCGCGCCCGGGAGGCGCTGACGGCGATCCGGCAGACCGGGAAGGCGGCGCTCGCCGAGATGCGGGCCACCCTGGACATGCTGCGGGCCGACGGTGAGCCCGCGGCCGCCGATCGGGACGCCGGCCTCGACCGGTTGCCCGACCTGCTGGCCGCGGTGCGGGCCGCCGGCCTGGAGCTCACCTTCGACGGCGGCATGGGGGACCGGCGACCGGCCGCACCGGTCGACCACGCGGCGTACCGGATCCTCCAGGAGTCGCTGACGAACGTGCTGCGCCACGCCGGGCTGGCGGCGCGGGCGCGGGTCCGCCTGCTCTCCGAGCCGGAATGGCTCGTCATCGAGGTCGACGACGACGGCGTCGGCGCCGGCCCCGAAGCGAGGAGCGGCGGTCACGGGCTGGCGGGGATGCGTGAGCGCGCCGAAGGGCTGGGCGGCGGGTTCGAGGCCGGGGCCAGGCCCGGCGGGGGTTTCCGGGTGAGGGCGCGCCTGCCGCTGGAGGCGGCGTGATCCGGGTGCTGCTCGCCGACGACCAGGCACTGGTGCGGGCCGGGTTCCGGTCCCTCCTGGACAGCGCCGCCGACGTCGAGGTGGTCGGCGAGGCCGGCGACGGCGGCCGGGCGGTCGCGCTGGCCCGTGAGCTGCTTCCGGACGTGGTGCTGATGGACATCCGGATGCCCGGCGTGGACGGGGTGACGGCCACCCGCCGGATCACCGACGACGAGCGCCTGTCGGGGGTGCGGGTGGTCGTGCTCACCACCTTCGCCGAGGAGGAGAACGTCTTCGCGGCGCTGCGGTCCGGGGCGAGCGGGTTCCTGGTGAAGGACATCGAACCCGAAGAGCTGCTCCAGGCGGTGCGCGTCGTGTCGCGGGGCGACGCGCTGCTGTCGCCCAGCGTCACCCGGGCGGTGATCGCCCGTTCCGTCGGCGCGAGACCCGCCGGGCCGCGGCGGGAGTCGCCGGAGCTGGCCGTGCTGACCGCCAGGGAACGCGAGGTCGTCCGGCTCGTCGCGGCCGGGTCGAGCAACGACGAGATCGCGACGCTGCTCGTGGTGAGCCCGCTGACCGCCAAGACCCACGTGTCGCGGGCGATGGTCAAGGTGGGCGCCCGGGACAGGGCGCAGCTGGTGGTGTTCGCCTACGAGAGCGGTCTGGTCACGCCCGCGGCGTACTCCCCTCGTGGTACACCGCCGCGGTAGGCGCGGCCGGAGGGTGTCTTCGCGGGGCGGACGCGTGCCGCCCGCCGGGTGACGACCATTGCGGGTGTCCCTCCTCCACCCCCCACGGGAGAAGATCCATGCGTCAGGAAGAGACACCGTCCACCGCCCGCCGTACGGCCCTGCGGCTGGGCGGCGCGTGCGCCGTCGCCGGCAGCGTCGCCGTCGCCGGCTTCCGCCTCAACCACGGAGACCTCCCGGCGGCCGACGCGCACGCCGCGCTGGGGTTCATCAGCGCCCACCCGTTCTACGCCGGGGTCCACATCGGCGCGATCCTCGGCGTGCTGACCTGGACCGCGGGATTCGTCACCCTCGCGAGCACGCTCACGCACCCGCTCGGCAGGGTACTGGGCAGGATGGGCGCGGCCGGCGTGCTGGCAGGCGCGGCGATCTACGGCACCGAGCACTCCATCGACGGCGTCACCGGGCAGAGCCTGGCGGGGATGTGGGCAGGGGCGGCGCCCGCCGGGCAGGCGAACCTGGACCTGGCCGCCCACACCGCGTTCCAGATGCTGCGCGGCCCGTCCCTGATCGCGATCATCCTGCTGTGGGGGCTGGCCCCCATGCTGTACGGCCGCGCCCTGACGCTGGAGGGCCACCCGGTCTGGCTCGGCCGCGCCGGTCTGGTGATCGGCGCGACGACGGTGGTCTCCTCCGTGGCGCTGCTCATGCGCGAGGACCTGTTTCCCGGATTCCTGGTCTACGGCCTGCTGGTGTCCATCGTCGTGCAGCTGTGGAGCCTGTTCGTCGGCGTCTCGATGTGGCGGCGGTCCCGCGGCACGGCCTCCGCCGGCCTCTCCCCGGCCCCGGTCCGGGACGGGGAGCCGGTGTCCTAGGAGCTGCTCAGAGTCCGGATCATGTGGCCGAGCGTGAGCGGCGGTGGTGGCGGCAGCGGTTCGGCGTGCCCGGTGCCGAAGGACTGCAGCAGGTACGCCACCAACCGCCGCGACGCCGCCTCCACCCCCTCTCCCGCACCGGCGAGGAGGCCGCAGTTGGCCCTGAACAGCAGCACCAGGTCCGCGACGTCGAAGTCGGCCCGCAGCCGGCCCGTGGCCTTGGCCCGCCGTACCATCTCGGCGAAGCCCCGCTCGGCCCGCAACCGCGTGCGCTCGTAGTCGATCGAGTCCGGGAACACGGTGAGGAAGGCGTCGGTGAACCCCCGGTCGGCGACCTGCATCGCGCACACCTTCTCGATCGCCCCGCGAAACCCCCGCCACGGATCCGGGTCGGCCAGGGCGTCGTCCACGACCGACGCGCACGCCGCCAGCTCGTCCTTGAACACCTCCGTGATCAGGGACTCGCGGGACGGGAACCGCCGGTAGAGGGTGGCCACCCCGACCCCGGCGCGCCGGGCGATGGCCGCCATCGGCGCGTCCAGACCGCGTGCGGCGAACGTCTCCCGCGCCGCGTCGAGGATGCGCACCCGGTTGTGCCGCGCGTCCGCCCGCAGTTCCTTGGCCGACGCCAACTGAGAGGGATGATCAGCCATATTTCTCACATTAGCGTAAGTGGACGGGCTCGTCCGGTTAGCGAGCTAGCGTCTCCCGTATGGAGACGAATCAGATGCGTGCGGCCCTGTTCGACCGGTACGGACCGCCGGAGGAGCTGTACGTGGGCACGGTGCCGAAGCCGGTCCCCGCCCCCGGACAGGTGCTGGTGCGGGTACACGCCGTCAGCGTGAACGGCGGCGAGGTGCACGGCCGGACGGGCCGGCTGCGCCTGGTGACCGGGCTGATGCAGCGGGGCTTCCCGAAACGGGTCGGGGTCGACCTCACCGGCGAGATCGTCGCCCTCGGCCCCGGGGTGACCGGCCCGAAGGCGGGCGACCGGGTGTGGGGCATGCTGGGGCGCACGTTCGGGAGCGCCGCCGAGTACGTGGCGATCCGCCCCCGCCGTCTGTCCCCGGCTCCGGCGGGACTCGACCTGGTGACGGCTGCGGCGCTCCCGGTGGGCACGACGGCCATCACGGCGCTGCGCGACCTGGCCGCGCTCAGGCCGGGCGAACGCCTGCTCGTCCGGGGTGGCAGCGGCGGCGTGGGCGTCATCGCGGTACAGCTCGGCCGGGCGCTCGGCGCCCACGTCACCGCCCTCGCCGGGGCGCGCAGCCTCGACCTCGTCCGTGACCTCGGCGCGCACGAGGCGTACGACTACGCCGCCGTCGCCCCGGCGGACCTGGGCGGGTTCGACGTGATCCTGGACACCGCCGGCACCGAGCACGCCGCCTTCCGCCGCCTGCTGACGCCGTCCGGCCGAATGGTGGCGATCGCCTTCGACCCGCGCAGGATCGCGGCGTCCCTGGCGTACATCGCCGCCTCGGCCGTTCACGGGCGGCGGCGGGTGCGCTTCTTCAGCGGCAACCCCACCACCCGGCTCTTCACCGACCTCGCCCGGTACGTGGACAGCGGTGCCATCCGCCCGGTCGTGGACACGGTCTTCCCCTTCGAAGACATCGCCCAGGCACACCGGACACTGGAGCAGGGCGGCGTACGCGGCAAGGTCGTCGTACGGATCGCCTGAGAACGCTACGGCGCGCGTCGCCGGACACGCCGAACGTCCACCGCGGCGCCGCCATCGGGAACGAGGACGGCTGGAGCCTGTACGGAGTTCGGCCCACCAGGGCCACCGGCCATACCGCAGGCGATCCCTCTGATCTCGACTCCGTACAGAACCTAGGCGGGGACCGGGACCCGAGTGGGGGGCCGGAGGGCGACGGGCGGAGGGACCGGCAGGCCCCGCTCCGCCCACAGCGCGCGCATCCGGTCGGGGTAGTCGGTCACGATCCCGGCCACCCCGAGGTCGAGCAGCTCGGCGGCCCGGCCCGGGTCGTTGACCGTCCAGGGCACCACCGGCAACTCGTACTTCTCCGCCTGCCTCGCCAGCTCCACGTCGACCAGGACGTGCGCGGGCGACAGCACGGTGCCCCCGGCCGCCGCCGCGGCGGCCGGCACGTCGCCGCCGAAGTCGTCGAGGCTCAGGCCCGCGAGCCAGACGGCGTCCATCGTGGCCTGCTCGATCAGCGCGTACCGGGGGACGTCGGGGACGAGCGAACGGGCCACGTCCAGGATCCGCCAGTCGAAGCTGAGGATCGCCGCCCCGTCGAGCCTGCGGTGGCGGGCCAGCTCGGCCGCCACCGCCTCGGTGAACTCCGCGGGATCGGCGGTGAGGTCGGGCCTGGACGGGTCGGACTTCAGCTCCACGTGCACCCGCACGCCGTCCGCGCCGTAGGCGTCCACCAGGCCCAGCACGGCGCCGAGCGTCGGCATCCGGGTGTCGGGCACCGGCACCTGCGTCGCGGCGAACCGGTCGGTCCCGGCGCGGGGGCGCCGGACCCCGCAGTCGAGGGTGCGCAGCTGCGCCAGCGTCAGTGCGCCGACGGGCCTGCCGACGTAGGGGAAGAGCGGGTCGCCGGGGAAGGCCGGCCCGCGGTCGGCGCTGGTAACCGGGGAGACGGTCAGGTCGTGACTGAGCACCAGGCACCGGTCGGCCGTCATCACGACGTCGAACTCCAGCGCGTCGACTCCCAGCTCCAGGGCGTGAGCCAGACCGGGGAGCGTGTTCTCCGGACGGAGCCCGCGAGCCCCCCTGTGGCCGTGAATCTCGACATGCACGGGGGGACCTTACCGATCTCCCGTGCCGAACGCCCGTACGACACGCGCCCGCCGTACAACGGGCACGTGTCGCGGGGGTGAACCTCAGGTCAAGGAGATCAGATCAGCGAGTGGAGCTGGAGCGTCTGGGTACGGCCCGGCCCGACGCCGATCGCGGAGATCCGGGCGCCGCTCATCTCCTCCAGCGCCCTGACGTACGCCTGGGCGTTGGGCGGCAGCTCGTCGAACGACGTGGCCCCGGAGATGTCCTCCTGCCAGCCCGGGAACTCCTCGTACACCGGCTTGGCGTGGTGGAAGTCGGTCTGGGTCATCGGGATCTCGTCGTGGCGGACACCGTCCACCTCGTAGGCCACGCAGACCGGGATCCGCTCCAGGCCCGACAGCACGTCGAGCTTGGTGAGGAAGAAGTCGGTGACACCGTTGACGCGGCTGGCGTAACGGGCGATCACCGCGTCGAACCAGCCGCAGCGGCGGTTGCGGCCGGTGGTGACGCCGTACTCGCCGCCGGTGGTGCGCAGCCACTCGCCCATCTCGTCGGTCAGCTCCGTGGGGAACGGGCCGGAGCCGACGCGGGTGGTGTACGCCTTCAGGATGGCGATCACGCGGGTGAGCCGGGTCGGCGGGATACCCGAGCCGGCGCAGGCGCCGCCGCTCGTCGGGGAGGAGGAGGTGACGAACGGGTACGTGCCGTGGTCGATGTCGAGCAGCGTGCCCTGACCGCCCTCCAGCAGCACGGTCTTCCCCTCGTCCAGCGCCCTGTTCAGGATCAGCGAGGTGTCGGCGATGTGCGGGCTGAGACGCTCGGCGTAGCCGAGGTACTCCTCCAGGACCTTGTCGGCCTCGATCGCCCGGCGGTTGTAGAGCTTGGTGAGAATCTGGTTCTTCTCCTGCAGGGCGACCTCGATCTTCTTCCGCAGGATGCCCGGGTCGAGGAGGTCCTGGACCCGCACGCCCATCCGGTAGACCTTGTCGCCGTAGGCCGGGCCGATGCCCCGGCCGGTGGTGCCGATCTTGGCCTTGCCGAGGAAGCGCTCGGACACCTTGTCGATGGCCTTGTGGTGCGGCATGATCAAATGCGCGTCCGCGGAGATCAGCAGCCGCTCCGAGGAGACGCCCCGCTCGCTGAGACCGTCGATCTCGCTCAGCAGCACGCCCGGGTCGATGACCACGCCGTTGCCGATGACCGGCACCACGTTCGGCGAGAGCACACCGGTGGGCAACAGGTGCAGGGCGTACTTCTGGTCGCCGATGACCACCGTGTGACCGGCGTTGTTCCCGCCCTGGTATCTGACGACGTAGTCCACCCGGTCGCCGAGGAGGTCGGTCGCCTTACCCTTGCCCTCATCGCCCCACTGGGCACCCACGAGAACGACTGCCGGCATCGCTTTTCTCCCACCACAAAAACGAAAACCCCGGACGCAATCGCGACTGGGGCTCTTGCGTGGTGAGAATACCCGAACGGATCCGGTATGGGGATCTCCCGCCCTCCCGGCGGGAGATCCACCGGTGTCAGCGGGAGCCGAGAACCTCGGCCGCCTCGGGGCTCGCGTCCTTCAGGAACTGCATGCAGCGCTCGGCCTCGTCCTTCTCCCCGATGGCCGTGGCCGCCCGGCACAGCGCGTGCAGGCAGCGCAGGAAGCCGCGGTTGGGCTCGTGCTCCCAGGGGACGGGCCCGTGGCCCTTCCACCCCGCGCGGCGCAGCTGGTCGAGGCCGCGGTGGTAGCCGGTGCGCGCGAACGCGTACGACGTCACCGCGTGGCCGCTCGTGAAGTACTCGTCCGCGAGCGTGGCCCAGGCCGCCGGGTAGGCGGGGAAGCGCGCGGCGACGTCGGATGCCTGGACGCCGGATTCCAGCGCCTCCCTGGCTTCGGGCAGGTCCGGCAGCCGGGTCGGCGGCGGGCCGGCGAGAAGGTTCTCGTGCGTTTCCATGGGGACAGTCCTACCTCTTCCGTCGGTCCTGGCGGAGAACGACCCCCGGTTGTCCGCGAGCGGGGAGTCGCGGAGGCGCCGCGCCGGGCGTCCGGAGCGGCTCCCCGGCCGCCGGGCGCCGTCCGGGAGTCGCTTCCGGCGCCATCACGTCGCGCGTCGCCGGGGAACCGCCCCGGCGCCGCGGATCAGGAGATCTTCGTGCCCGCGGACCTCAGGTGCCGGCAGGCCTCGACCACGCGGGCCGCCATGCCGGCCTCGGCGGCCTTGCCGTACGAGCGGGGGTCGTAGGTCTTCTTGTCGCCGACGTCGCCGTCCACCTTCAGCACGCCCTCATAGTTGCGGAACATGTGGTCGGCGATGGGCCGGGTGTAGGCGTACTGGGTGTCGGTGTCGATGTTCATCTTGACCACGCCGTAGGAGATCGCCTCCTGGATCTCCTCCAGGGCGGAGCCGGAGCCGCCGTGGAAGACGAGGCTGAACGGCTTCTCCTGGCCGTACTTGGCGCCCACGGCCTCCTGGATGTCCTTCAGCACGCTCGGCCGGAGCTTGACGTGACCCGGCTTGTAGACGCCGTGCACGTTGCCGAAGGTCGCGGCGAGCATGTAGCGGCCACGCTCGCCCAGGCCCATCGCCTCGGCCGTGGCCATGGCGTCCCCGACCGTCGTGTAGAGCTTCTCGTTCATCTCGCCGACGACGCCGTCCTCCTCGCCGCCGACGACGCCGATCTCCGCCTCCAGCACGATCTTCGCGCGGGCCGCCTTCTCCAGGAGCTCCTGCGCGATCTGGAGGTTCTCGTCCAGCGGCACGGCCGAGCCGTCCCACATGTGCGACTGGAACAGCGGGTCCTCGCCCCGCGACACCCGCTCCAGGGAGATGTCCAGCAACGGCCGGACGAACGTGTCCAGCTTGTTCTTGGGACAGTGGTCGGTGTGCAGCGCGACCGTCACCGGGTACTTCTCCGCCACGACGCGGGCGTACTCCGCGAACGCCCTGGCGCCCGTCACCATGTCCTTCACGGTCGCACCCGACAGGAACTCGGCGCCACCGGTGGACACCTGGACGATCCCGTCGCTCTCCGCCTCGGCGAAGCCGCGGAGCGCTGCGTTCAGGGTCTGGGACGACGTCACATTGATGGCCGGGTAGGCGAACTCGTTCGCCTTCGCCCGGTCCAGCATCTCGGCGTATACCTCTGGGGTCGCGATGGGCATGGTGTCATCTCCCTACGAGACGGCTTAAGGCGGCTGGCGCGGGGTCCGGCGCGGACCGCGCCCTTGGCCAGTATCCAGGGTCAGGGTCCGGCCCGATAGTTCCGCCACCGCCCCTTCGCATGCCCAGACGACCTCGCCGATAATCCCCGGCGGGGTAGGCTTCACGCTGATGGACCTCCTGCACAACCTCCTCGACCCCAAGTGGTGGCTCGGCCTGCTGGGCCCGTTCGCCACGGCCGGCGTGCTCGGCATCATCTTCGCCGAGACCGGGCTGCTGCTCGGCTTCTTCCTGCCCGGAGACTCGCTGCTGGTCGCCGCGGGCATCTTCAGCACGGCCGAGGCCGCCTCCGCCATCCCGGGGCTCGCGCCGCTGTCGTTCCCGCTGCTGCTGATCCTGGCGCCCCTGTGCGCCATCGCCGGCGCCCAGCTCGGGCACCACCTCGGCGCCACCTACGGCCGCAGGATGTTCGACCGCCCCGACTCCAGGCTCTTCAAGAAGGAGTACGTCGACAAGGCCGAGCACTACTTCCAGAAGTTCGGCCCGGCCAAGGCGGTGGTGCTCGCCCGGTTCATCCCCATCGTCCGGACGTTCCTCAACCCGGTCGCCGGCATGCTCGGCATGGACCGCAGGCGGTTCTTCCTGTGGAACTGCATCGGCGGCGTCGTCTGGACCGACGGCATGCTGCTCTTCGGCCGGTTGGTCGGCTCGGCCGTGCCCGACATCGACAAGTACATCCTGCCGGGCGCGATGGTCGTCATCCTGCTCTCGGTCATCCCGATCATCATTGAGATCGTGAAGGGCCGCAGGGGCGGCGTCACCGACGCCCCCGGCGTCCCCGGCATCTCCGACGTTCCCGGCGGGCCGGTCGCCTCCGGACCTCACGGTGTCCCAGGAGTCCCCGGCGCCCCGGGCGTTCCGGGCGCCCCGGGCTCGCAGGGCGAGGCCGGCGTGGCCCGCCCCCGGGGCAGGCACCACCGCGACGCGTCCTCCCCGTGGGGCGACGACCAATGGTGACCCCGCGTCACCGCCGGGCCCCGCGCCGCCCCGGGCCGGATCGATCTCAGGCCAGGCCGAGGTCCTCCAGGCCGTAGGCGCTCCGGTACGGCAGGCCCGCCTCGGCCACCGCCCCCGTCGCCGCCGCGCCCCGGTCCACGACCACGGCCACGGCCACCACCTCGGCGCCGGCCTCGCGCAGCGCCTCCACCGCGGTCAGCGCGGACCCGCCCGTCGTCGAGGTATCCTCCACCGCCAGCACCCGCCGCCCCGCGACGTCCGGGCCCTCGATCCTGCGCTGCAACCCGTGGACCTTCTGCGCCTTGCGCACCACGAACGCGTCGAGCCTGCGGCCCCGGGCCGCCGCCGCGTGCAGCATGGCCGTCGCGACCGGGTCGGCTCCCAGGGTGAGGCCGCCCACCGCGTCGTAGTCGAGGTCCTCGGTCAGGTCCAGCATGACCCGGCCCACCAGCGGCGCCGCCTGCCCGTCGAGGGTCACCTTCCGCATGTCCACGTAGAAGTCCGCCTCCTTGCCGGAGGACAGCACCACCTTGCCCTGTACGACGCCCTTGCTCTTGATCTCGGCCAGCAGGCTCTCACGATCGCTCATGGCAACAAGGTTAGGGCGGCCTCCCCGGCACGCCGCCTCCGCCCCGCTCACCGCTCCGTCCCCGCCCGCGCCGCCGTTCCCGCCTCGCGGGTCGCGCCGTACCCGCTCTCCCCGGCTCCCGGGAGGCCGCTTCACCCGGGCCGTGACCCAGGCAAAGGCGTGATCCTGGTTTAGCCATCACCCCGGATGCGGAATCACCGATACTGCTACGCAGAGTAACGAGGAGTTCGCGATGGGTGCGGTAGGGCTTCAAGGAGACGCCGACCTGCTGGCCGCGACGCGGAGGGGGAACGCCGCGGCCTACGGCGCGCTGTACGAACGGCACGCCCCGGCCGCCCGGATACTCGCGCGCCGCCTCGTCCGCGACCCCGTCGAGGCCGAGACCGCCGTCGCGGAGACCTTCACCGCGCTCCTGCTGCTGGTCAGGGACGGCGGCGGCCCACGGGAGGCGTTCCGGCCCTGGCTGCTCGCCGCGCTCCGCCGCACGGTCCGCGACCGCGGACGGGGGAGGCGCGGGCCCGGCCGGGGGACGCCTCCGGCGGACCCGGCCCCGACCGGTCCGGAACGCGCGCCGATGGCGCGCGTCTTCTTCTCGCTGCCGGAACGCTGGCGGCTCGTCCTGTGGCACACGGGAGCCGAGCGGGCCGGACCGGCCGAGGTCGCGCCCCTGCTGGGCCTGGCCCCCGACGGCGCGGCGGCGCTCGCCCGCACCGCGCGGGAGGGGCTGCGCCAGGCGTACATCCGGACCCGCCTGGGCGGGGACCTGCGGATCGGCTGCCGTCCCGCCCTCCGGAAGATGCCCGCTCACCTGCGGGGGGACCTCGAACGGCGCGCCGCGACGGCCCTGGAGGCGCACATGGACGGCTGCGCCGGCTGCCACGCCGTCTTCCTGGAGCTGGTCGACGTCGGCCGGGCGCTGCGCCGGGCCGTCGGCCCCCTCGTCGCGGGCCCGGCGTTCCCCGCCTACCTCGCCGGGCTGGAACGGGCGAGGGGCGTGCGCGGGCGGCTCCGCCGGTGGCGGGTGCCCGGCTCATGGTGGCGTCCCCTCGCGGCCGTCGCGGCGGTCGTCGCGCTGACCGCCACGGCGACCCTGGCCGCCGCGCTCACGGTGGCGTCCGCCGGCGGCCCGCCGGTCTCGCCGTCCGGTTCTCCGCCGCCCGGCGAGCCGTTCCCGTCGCCTGGCGCGCCGTCTCCGGCGTCTCCGGCGTCCCCGGCGGACCGGTGCGCTACGGGCCCGCCCGCCCGGACGCCGGGAGCGGGGAGCGGTCCTTCCCGGCCGTGATCCGCCCCGGAGGACCCGGACACCGGTGGAACCGGCCGGGTGAATCCGCCGGTTACGGAAGACCTCAATAACAGGACAAACTGGTACGGTCTGCGTGGACACACTGGCGTATGGTCAGGCGCGGGTCGAATCGCCGGGATTCAGCCTCAGACGATCAGTTGCTTGATTACCCTGAGGAAGGGCCGCCTGCCTGATCCCTCAGAGGTGCTTTCTGGCTTTCTCGGGCCGAAGGCGGGCCACGTAGGAAGGGCGGTGTCGCGTGGATCGCTGCGCGCTGTTCGTGGACGCTGGCTATCTGCTGGCCGACGGCGCTATGGCCGCGCATGGGACCCGCCATCGCGAGGCCGTCACCTGGGACTACCCGGGCCTGCTGAAGCTCCTCAACACCCTGTGCCGGGAGCGGACCGGGCTTCCTGTGCTGCGCTGCTACTGGTACGAGGCGACCGTCGAGGGCCGCCGCACGCCCGAGCACGACACGCTGGCCGACATCCCCGGCCTCAAACTGAGGCTGTCGCGCATCCGCCCCGGCCGCCGGGAGGGTGTCGACGCGCAGGTCCACCGCGACCTGATGACGCTCGCCCGCAACAACGCGGTCTGCGACGCCGTCGTGGTCAGCGGCGACGAGGACCTCGCCCAGGTCGTCTGCGACGCCCAGGACCTCGGCGTCCGCGTCACTGTCGTGCACATCGGCGCCGACGGGAGCTGGGCGGTGTCCCGCTCGCTCCGCCAGGAGTGCGACGACCTCATCGAGATCGGCGGCGGTCATCTACGGCCCTACGTCACCCTGAGCGGCGCCGCGGCCGACTCGCCCGCCCGCGGCAACGGACATCACGCCGCCGGAAACGGCCAGGTCATCCCACCCCTGACCGGCGGATCGCCGAGCGGCGGCGCGGGTGGCCTCGAAGCAGGCATGAGCGCCGGCCTGGGCGGTGGCGCGGCCGGCCGGAACGGCTCCATGAGCGGTGCGGGCGGCCTGGGCGGGGGTCTGGGCGGCGACCTCGCCGGAAACGGCACGGGCGGTGGCCTGGGCTCCGGTGCGCCGGTGGGCGGTTCGAACGGCCTGGGCGGCAGCGGCGGTACGGCCGGTCCGGGGGGCACGGGCGGGCCGGGCTCCGGTACGCCGGGCGGCGGCTTGGGCAGCCTGGACGACCCCACCCCGAGCAGCGGCATGAACCCCGGCACCGCGGGCGGTCTCGGCACCGGCCCGGGTTCCGGTACGGCGGGCGGCGGTCCGGGCAGCGGCCCGAACAGCGGTGCGCAGGGCGGCGTCACGGCGGGCGGCGGTCTGAGCGGTGGTGCGCCGGGCAACGGTGCGACGGGCGGCCAGGGCATCGGCACCGCATCAGGTGGCGGCCAGGGTGGCGGCGCCACGGGCGACGGCCTGAACACCGGCACGGGTGGCGCTCCGGCCCCCGCCCCTCTGCCGCAGAGGAGGAGCCGGGCCAGCCACGCCCAGACCTCCCAGCCCGCGCCGTCCTCCTACTCCGGCTACACCCAGGACCCGTCCTCGTCCCTCCCGCCCGCCACGACGCCGCAGCTTCCCGCCCCGATCTCACCGCCCTCGTCTCCGGCGCCCTCGACCCCCAACGGGCCGACCGGCCCGCTGCCCTCCGCCTCGCCGTACACGTCGAACGGGGCCGGGGGCATGTCCGGCTACCAGTCCTCCTACACCGGCCCCCATGCGGCACCGGTGCCGCTCCAGGGCACGCCTCCAGGCGTCGCCACCACGCTCGCCGACGCGGTCAAGGCCGCGCACAAGGAGGGCTACGACTTCGGCGAGTCCGTCGCCAAGGACGCTCCCGCCCTGTGGCTGGAGGCCGTGCTGGCCCGCAAACCCCGGATGCCCTCCGACCTCGAGGCCCGTCTCCTCCAGGGTTCCTCTCTGCCGATCGACTTCCTCCTCCACGACGAGGTCCGTCACGCCCTCCGCCGCGGCTTCTGGGACGCCCTCGAACGCGCCCGCCGCTGACGGCCACGGCGGGCCGTGTCCCGAGACCCGCCCCGTACGGCCGGTCAGGCGGGGGCTTTCCCGCTTCGGGGCGTTTCCCGTGTATTCGGGCGGGGCGCTGCTTGCCGTGTTGGTCGGTGGTGCGCGCTGCGGTGGGTGGGTGTTCCGGCCGGCGTTGTGGCTGGGCTCTGGTGCCGACCGGCCTTCGGCCTTGGTGTCGGGCGCGGTGGTTTCTGGCGTTTTGAAGCCGGCCGGAACACCCACCCACCTCCGCGCCATGCCTGCCCCGGCCGTACGGATGACCCGCCGTAGCGTCTCCCTTTCCGCGGGCCGACGGTTCCCGCCGATGCTGAAGCGACCTGTTGCTCCCCGCTCGGAGCGGGTCACCGTAGCCTTGCGGCCACACTGACGGGGGAGAGCGCAGGGCCGGGCGCCGTAGCCCCTCCCTTACGGACCGCCCACGGCCCCCGCCCCCGCCTTCCTGCTCACTTCCTGCTCATTCGCTCTTCCCGGTCATCCACGGCTCCGGTCCGGGGAGCAGAAGCGCTGGTCTCCCATGGTTCACCTCCGGGGCAGGAACACGGGCCTCCCACGGCCCCGCCTCGGAGAAGCCATCTCGCTCCGGAGACAAGAGAGCGGGGGCCGAAAGAGCAATCCGAGGGAGGAAGGTGGGGCTTGAACCTCTCGTCGCGTGAGGTCTTAGCGTTACTGACGTGATCGGGGAAGACGCCACCGCACGCCGGTGGAGCATCGGTGAACTGGCTCAGGCCAGTGGTGTCACGGTGCGCACGCTGCGGCACTATGACGAGATCGGCGTACTGCGATCCGGCGAACGCACAGCGTCGGGTCATCGCCGGTACACCGCGGCTGACCTACGGCGGCTGTATCGGGTGCGGACGCTGCGGGCGCTGGGCATGTCGCTGGATGAGATCAAGGAGGTGCTCACGCCTTCGTCGGAAGATCCGGCGGCGATGCGGACTCTCCTGATGACCCAGCTGCGGCAGCTGACGTTCCAGGCGGAACGGATCCGACAGCTGATCGAACAGATCCACGGGCTGCTGCGACAGCTCGACGAGGCGTCGATGCCCGATCCGGACCAGTTCATGACGACCCTGGAGATGATCTCGATGCTGGACGCCTACTTCACACGGGAGCAACGCGAGGAACTCGCCCGCCGCCGCGGCGAGCTGGGTGCCGAGGCCGTCGAGGAGGCCAAGGCCCGCTTCGTCGAGCTGGTCGGGCGACTCCTGGGGCATGTGCAGGACGGCACCCCTGTCGACGACCCGCAGGTACAGGAACTCGTCCGGCGCTGGGACGAACTGGCCACCCCCTTCCACGCCGAAGAGGCCAGGGGAGAACAGACCAGGGCGGCGGCCCGGCGGATGTGGCAGGAGCGCAGCGACCAGCTCAGCGCCCGCCTGCCCTGGCCGACCGAGAAGATGGTCGAACTCCTGGCATACCTGGAACGCGCGCGGACCACCGCTCACTGAGCGGTCCGTAAGGGAGGGGCTACGGCGCCCGGCCCTGCGCTCTCCCCCGTCAGTGTGGCCGCAAGGCTACGGTGACCCGCTCCGAGCGGGGAGCAACAGGTCGCTTCAGCATCGGCGGGAACCGTCGGCCCGCGGAAAGGGAGACGCTACGGCGGGTCATCCGTACGGCCGGGGCAGGCATGGCGCGGAGGTGGGTGGGTGTTCCGGCCGGCTTCAAAACGCCAGAAACCACCGCGCCCGACACCAAGGCCGAAGGCCGGTCGGCACCAGAGCCCAGCCACAACGCCGGCCGGAACACCCACCCACCGCAGCGCGCACCACCGACCAACACGGCAAGCAGCGCCCCGCCCAAACCCACAGAAATGCCACCGGGCAGGAAACGCCCCAACCTAAAAGCACGCGCCACCGACCAACACGGCAAGCAGCGCCCCGCCCAAACCCACAGAAATGCCACCGGGCAGGAAACGCCCCAACCTGAGAGCACGCGCCATCGCCCGACCCGGCAACCACCGACCCGCCCAAGCCACAGGGAAACATCCCGAGCGGGAAAAGCCTCAGAGCCGGGACGTGTTCAGGAGAGGGCGTCGAGGCCGGCGCGGAGGTGGTCGAGGCGGTGGGAGAGGTCGGCCAGGGCGCCGGTGAGGCTGGGGTCGCCGGTTTTGCGGGCCAGCTCGCCGACCCGGATGAACTCGTCCTCCACCGCGGCCAGGCGCCTCGACAGCTCCGGGAGCACGGCCCCCTGGTCGGAGGCGTCGCCCGGGGGCAGTTCGCCGGCGAGCCGGTCGCGGAGCATGGACGCCTGCTCGGTCAGGCGGCGGTTCATGTTGTAGAGCTCGACGAACACCGCGACCTTCGCCCGCAGCACCCACGGGTCGAACGGCTTGGTGAGGTAGTCGACGGCGCCGGCGGAGTAGCTGCGGAAGGCGTAGTCGGGGGCGCTGTCGACGACGGTCAGGAAGATGATCGGGATGTTGCGGGTGCGTTCGCGCCGCTTGATGTGGGCGGCGGTCTCGAACCCGTCCATGCCGGGCATGCGGACGTCCAGGAGGATGAGCGCGAACTCCGTGTTGAGCAGAGCCTTCAGCGCCTCCTCGCCCGACCTCGCCCGCACGGGGACGAGGTCGAGTGAGCTGAGGATGGCCTCGAGCGCGATCAGGTTCTCTTCCCGGTCGTCAACCAGGAGGATCTTCGCTCGGTCGGACATCGATCAGGCCCCTTCGTGGGAGTCGTCGGCCGCCTTGCCGCGGCTCAGCCAGCCGCGCAGGCGTTCCAGCAGGCGGTCGACGTCCACGGGCTTCGGCACGTAGTCGGAGGCGCCGGACGCGATGCTCTTCTCCCGATCGCCGTGCATGACCTTAGCGGTTAGCGCGATAATCGGCAGATCGGCGAACTGCGGCATCTGGCGTATCGCGGATGTGGTGGCCCAACCGTCCATCTCGGGCATCATGATGTCCATCAGCACGAGCGCCACGTCCTCGTTGCGTTCGAGCTGTTCGATGCCCTCACGCCCGTTCTCGGCGTAGATGACCGTGGAACCGTACCGTTCGAGCACGCTGGTCAGCGCGAAGACGTTGCGGATGTCGTCGTCCACGATCAGGATTTTGGCGCCGGTGAGCGGGTCGTCGCCCTTCCAGGGCTTCGTCTCGCTCTGCCAGGGGTTCGGGGCCGGCAGGCTCCCCGGCAGCATCGCCTCCAGCTCGGGCAGCTGGATCGGCGGCTCCACCGGCGTCTCGTCCGGCACGAGGACGGGCGTCTCGTCGTGGGGCGGGGCGGAGACGGACGGCACGGCGGCTCCGCCGTCGCGCGACGACAGCGGGCCGCTGTAGACCGGCGGGAGGTAGAGGGTGAAGGTGCTTCCCTTCCCGACCTCGCTGATCACGTGGATCTCACCGCCGAGCAGGCGGGCGATCTCCCGGCAGATGGACAGGCCCAGGCCCGTCCCGCCGTACTTGCGGCTGGTGGTGCCGTCGGCCTGGCGGAACGCCTCGAAGATGACCTCCTGCTTGTCGGCGGCGATGCCGATGCCGGTGTCCACGACCTCGAAGGCGAGGATGCCGGCGGCGCCGCGCAGGGTGTCGTCCACGAAGGTCACGCCGGGCTGCGCGTGGCTCACGCGCAGCCGCACCTCACCGTTGGGGGTGAACTTCATCGCGTTGGACAGCAGGTTGCGCAGCACCTGCTGGAGGCGCTGCTCGTCGGTACGGATCTCCTGCGGGACCGAAGGGTCGGCCTCGACCGCGAACGACAGGCCCTTGTCATGCGCCACGGGGGCGAAGGTGGCCTCGAAGTAGTCGACGAGCTTGGGCAGGGAGATCTGCTGGGGGTGGATGTCCATCCGCCCGGCCTCGACCTTGGACAGGTCGAGGATGTCGTTGATGAGCTGGAGCAGGGCCGAGCCCGCGCCGTGGATGGTCCGGGCGAACTCGACCTGCTGGACGGTGAGGTTGCCCTCGGTGTTCTCGGTGAGCAGCTTGGCCAGCACCAGCAGGCTGTTCAGCGGGGTGCGCAGCTCGTGCGACATGTTGGCGAGGAACTCGGACTTGTAGCGCGAGGAGACCGCGAGCTGCTCGGCGCGCTCCTCCAGCGTCCGGCGGGCCTGCTCGATCTGGAAGTTCTGGATCTCGATGGCGCGGTTCTGCTTGGCCAGCAGCGCGGCCTTCTCCTCCAGTTCGGCGTTGGAGCGGCGCAGCTCCTCCTGCTGCCTCTGGAGTTCGTCGGAGCGCTCCTGCAGCTCGGTGGTGAGGCGCTGCGACTCGGTCAGCAGGTCCTCGGTGCGGGAGTTCGCCATGATCGTGTTCATCGTGACGCCGATGGTCTCGACGAGCTGGGTCATGAAGTCATGGTGGACCTCGCCGAACTGGCGGAACGAGGCCAGCTCCAGCACGCCGAGGACCTGCGTCTCGAACAGGATGGGCAGCACGACGATCTGGGCGGGGGAGGAGGAGCTGAGGCCGGTGTCCACGGTGAGGTACTTCGCGGGCACGTCGTCCAGGACGATCCGCCTGCCCTCCTGGGCGGCCTGCCCCACGATGCCCTGGCCGACCGGGAAGTGCTCCCGGGCGCCGGAGCCGGGGCGCGTGCCGTACCCGGCGATCAGATGGAGGTCGCCGGAGGCGTCGGCGAGGTAGAAGGCGCCGTAGCGGGCGGAGACCAGCGGGGTCAGCTCGCCCATGATGAGCCTGGCGACCTCCATCAGGTCGCGGTGGCCCTGCATGAGGCGGGAGATGCGGGCCAGGTTGGACTTGAGCCAGTCCTGTTCCTGGTTGGCGGTGGTGGTGTCGCGCAGCACCGACACCATCGTGTTGATGTTGTCCTTCAGCTCGCCGATCTCGCCCTCGGCGTCGACGGTGATGGAGCGGGTCAGGTCGCCGCGGGCGACGGCGGTGGTGACCTCGGCGATCGCGCGGACCTGGGTGGTCAGGCGGCCGGCCAGCTCGTTGACGTTCGCGGTGAGCCGCTTCCAGATGCCCTCGGCGCCCTCGACGCGGGCCTGACCGCCGAGCTTGCCCTCGGAGCCGACCTCGCGGGCGACGCGGCTGACCTCGGAGGCGAAGGAGGACAGCTGGTCGACCATGGTGTTGATGGTGGTCTTCAGGGCGAGGATCTCACCCTGGGCGTTCACGTCGATCTTCCGGGTGAGGTTGCCGCTGGCGACGGCGGTGGTGACCTCGGCGATGTTGCGCACCTGGTAGGTCAGGTTGTTGGCCATGGAGTTGACGTTGTCGGTGAGGTCCTGCCAGACGCCCGACACGCCGCGGACGCGGGCCTGGCCGCCGAGCTGGCCTTCGGTGCCGACCTCGCGGGCGACGCGGGTGACCTCGTCGGCGAACATCGACAGCTGGTCGACCATGGTGTTCAGGGTGTCCTTGAGCTGAAGGATCTCACCCGCGGCGTCCGCGGTGATCTTCTTCGACAGGTTGCCCTGGGCCACCGCGGTGGAGACGGCCGCGATCTGCCGCACCTGGGTGGTGAGGTTGTTGGCCATGACGTTGACGTTGTCGGTGAGGTCCTTCCAGACTCCCGACACGCCGTGCACCTGCGCCTGGCCGCCGAGCTGTCCCTCGGAGCCGACCTCGCGGGCGACGCGGCTGACCTCGGAGGCGAAGGAGGACAGCTGGTCGACCATGGTGTTGATGGTGGTCTTCAGGGCGAGGATCTCACCCTGCGCGTCCACGTCGATCTTGCGCGTCAGGTCCCCGTTGGCGACGGCGGTGGTGACCTCGGCGATGTTGCGCACCTGGTAGGTCAGGTTGTTGGCCATGGAGTTGACGTTGTCGGTGAGGTCCTTCCACACGCCCGACACGCCGCGCACCCGGGCCTGGCCGCCGAGCTGGCCTTCGGTGCCGACCTCGCGGGCGACGCGGGTGACCTCGTCGGCGAACATCGACAGCTGGTCGACCATGGTGTTCAGGGTGTCCTTGAGCTGAAGGATCTCACCCTGCGCGTCCGCGGTGATCTTCTTCGACAGGTCGCCCCGCGCCACCGCGGTGGACACGTCGGCGATGGCGCGCACCTGCGTGGTGAGGTTGCTCGCCATGACGTTGACGTTGTCGGTGAGGTCCTTCCACACGCCCGACACGCCGCGCACCCGGGCCTGGCCGCCGAGCTGGCCTTCGGTGCCGACCTCGCGGGCGACGCGGGTGACCTCCTCGGCGAAGGCCGAGAGCTGGTCGACCATGGTGTTGACGGTGTTCTTCAGCTCGAACATCTCGCCGACCGCGTCGACGGTGACCGTACGGCTCAGGTCGCCCTTGGCGACCGCGGTGGTGACCAGCGCGATGTCGCGGACCTGCGCGGAGACGCGGCTGGACATCGTGTTCACGGCCTCGGTGAGGTCGCGCCAGCTCCCCGACATGCCCCGCACGTTGGCCCGTCCGCCCAGGCGGCCCTCGGTGCCGACCTCGCGGGCGACGCGCGTCACCTCGGAGGTGAACAGGGAGAGCTGGTCGACCATGCCGTTGATGGCCTTGCCGAGGCGGCGCACCTCGCCCCGGGTGCCCCGGCTGAGGTCGATCCGGCGGGACAGATCGCCCTTGGCGACCGCGTCGATCACGTCGGCCGCGCCGGTGACCGGCCCCACGAGGGCGTCGATCAGCAGGTTCACCGAGTCGACGCTCTCCGCCCAGGAACCGACGCCGGGGCCGGGGGTGAGGCGCTCGCCGAACCGGCCCTCCCGCACCACCTCGCGGCGGACGCGGTGCAGCTCGTTGGCCAGGTGCTCACGGCGGTCGGCGACCTCGTTCAGCAGGAGGCGGATCTCACTCAGGATCCCGGGGGGAGCGTGCGGGACGCGGCGGCGGAAGTCGCCGTCGCGCCAGGTGATGAGTGTCTGCAGGATCGGCCTGAGGTCCGATTCGCTGTATCGCCGCTCCTCGGCGTGGGACACGGTGTCGGCCGTGGTCATGAGACCTCCTTGACTCCCGGGGGGCGCGTCCGTGAGTCATCCCAGTCTGTCACGGTGCGCAACCCGGAGTCCTGCCTTCGAATTACCCCATGCCGCCGTCAAGTGTGATAGGCACGAGGCAATGACTAACGCTCCCCGAGCCGTCCTGGCTGCGGCTTTCGCCCCAGCAGACACGGCCGTCCTCGCCGCCAGACGGTTCACCACGGAGGTGATGACCGCCTGGGCGGCCGTGTCCGTGACGGCGTCGGCCGAACATCTGGCGGGAGAACTCTCCTCGCAGGTGGTCGACGAGCCGTTCGAGGTCGTCTGGAGCCACCTGGGAGACAGCGTCCAGATCGAGGTCCGCCAGCGGGGTGTTCCTGAGAAGACCCCTGCTCCTCCCACCGTACCTGTGGAGGAGTGGGGAGTCACCTTCGCAGGTCAGGCCCGTATCCACTGGGCGCGGCTGCGGCTGCCCGAGGCGGGCGGCCCGGCGACCGGTGAGTGGGAGATCGCGGAGTCGGGCAGGGGCCCGCTGTGGATGGGCTTCCTGGCCAACGCCAGCGACCTGCTGGCCGGCACCCTCGACCCGGACATGGTGCCGGCGATCATCTCGCAGATCGTGGTGCCCCGGCTGGCCAGCTGGTGCGCCGTCTACACCTGGGCCGACGAGGGCGGCGGCCCGCAGCGCCCGGCGTACGTGTGGCACGCCGACGAACGGCGCATCGACGCGCTGCGCGACGAGCTGGACACGGTGCAGATCCCGCAGTCCGGCGGCGTCCTCCAGGTCGGCGACTCCCAGATGCTGGTGATCCCGCTCCTGGCCCGGGGGCGCGCCCTGGGCGTGATGTGCCTGGGCCGGCCCGACCGCTTCGCCGAGGACGCCTTCCAGTACGCCGAGGACATCGGCCGCCGTGCGGCCCTGGCGCTGGACAACGCCCGCCTCTACGCCACGCAGGCGGCGGCCAACCGCGCGCTCCAGCGCAGCCTGCTCCCGCCGGGCGAGCCCGGTGAGATCCCCGGCCTCGACCCCGCGGTGGTCTACGAGCCCGCCGGCGAGACCAACGAGGTCGGCGGCGACTTCTACGACCTGTTCGCGGCCCGTGACGGCGCCTGGCGTTTCGCGGTCGGCGACGTCTGCGGCACCGGTCCCGAGGCCGCCGCGGTCACCGGCCTGGCCCGGCACACCCTGCGCCTGCTCGCCCGCGAGGGGTACGGCATAGCCGCCGTCCTCGACCGGCTCAACCAGGCGATCCTGGACGAGGGCGACCGGGCGCGCTTCCTGACCCTGCTGCACGGGGAGCTCGTGCCCGCCGCGTCCGGATTCGACGCGTCGCTGGTCTCGGCCGGTCACCCGGAGGCGCTGCGGCTGCGGCCGAGCGGTCTGGTGGAGACGGTGGTGACCTCCCAGACGCTGCTGGGCGTCTTCCCCGAGGCGGAGTTCAAGGCCGAGACGGTCCACCTCGACCCGGGTGACGTCCTGCTTGCGGTGACCGACGGGGTCACCGAGCGTCGCCGTGACGGCAGGCTGCTCGACGACGACGGCGGGCTGGCCAAGCTGTTCGCCGAGTGCGTGGGGTTGTCGGCGCGGGCGGTCGCCGAGCGGATCCGCCGCGCCGTACAGGACTTCGCGCCCGACCCGAGCGCCGACGACATGGCGATCGTGGTCCTGCGCGCCCGCTGAGCACCGATCCCGCGGCCGGGTGCGCCCGCCGGTACGGCGGAGCGGCGCGTCAGTCGTCCAGCTTGACGTGTTTCCGGATGAACTCGAGCTGGATCGCCATCTGCGTGATCCGCTCGGCGACGACCAGCGAGCCGTGGCCCGCGTCGTACCGGTAGACCTCGTGTTCGTGGCCGCGCCCGGCCAGCCGGGCGACGTAGCTCTCGACCTGGCCGATGGGGCAGCGCGGGTCGTTCTCCCCGGCCAGGATCAGCAACGGCGCCTCGACCCGGTCGGCGTAGGTGATCGGGGAGCTGGCGGCGTAGCGCTCGGGGTGTTCGCCGGGCGGGCCGCCGAACAGCGCGCGGTGGTAGGCCCGCAGCGCCTCCGGCTCGGACGCGTAGGCGGCCGTGTGGTCGGTGAGCGGCACCGCCGCGACGCCCGCCGCCCACATCCCGGGCTGGGTGCCGAGGCCGAGCAGCGTGAGATATCCGCCCCAGGAGGCGCCGGCCAGCACCAGACGTCCGGGGTCGACGGCCCCCTGCGCCACCAGCGCGTCCCGGACGGTCGCGACGTCGGACAGCTCGATGTGGCCGACGTCGCCGACCAGGGCGTCCCGCCAGGCGGAGCCGTACCCGGTGGAGCCCCGGTAGTTGACCCGGACGACCGCGAGGCCGAGGTCGACCCACGCGGCCACCTGCGGCAGGAACGAGTCGTCGTCGTGCTTGCCCGGCCCGCCGTGCAGCAGGAAGACCGCCGGAAGCGGCCCCGAGCCGTGCTCGGGGCGGGACACCAGGGCGTGGACGCGCCCGCCGGGACCCAGGACGTCGAGATCCTGGACCGGGACGGACGGGGGCGGGGTCGGCCCGCCGTGGCTGATCACCACGTTGCCGTTGCTGGAGCGGATCACCGGCGGGTGGGCTCCGCTGGACCAGGAGTACTCCACCGAGCCGTCGGGCCGCGGGACGGCGGCGTCGATCACGCCGAGCCTGGTCTCGACGGGGAAGAGGCGGCCGCCCGCCAGGTCGTAGCGGTGCAGGTAGGTGCGGCCGCGGTTGGCGCGGACGATGAGCAGGGAGCGGGCGTCGCCGTACCATTCGGCGGTGATCTCACCGGGGTCGCGCAGCCAGATCTCACGCTGCTCGTCGCTCTCGGGGTCCCAGACCAGCGGCTCGCGGCGTCCCCTGCGCTCGTGCAGGGCGAGCAGTCTGCGGTCGCCGTGGAGCGGGGCGAAGCGCAGGCCGAGGACGCCCCGGCCGGGGCCGTCGTGCAGTTCGCCGACGGTCTCGCCGTTCGGGCGCAGCACGCGCAGCGCCGGGTGGCGGGAGTCGCCGTGCTCGCTGTGGCTGATCGCGATCAGCGAGCCGTCCAGCGACATGGCGGCGACGGAGGCGGCCTCGGCGTGCTCGTAGATCACTCGCGCGGGGTGGCCGGGCCGGACGAGGTGGATCGTGAAGCCCTCGCCGGGCCGGGCCATGCCGACCGCCGCCTCGCCCGTCGCGGACAGGGCGAGGCCGGCCGGGGCGCCGGGCGGGAGATCGACCGGCTCGTCGGGGCCGCCGCCGAAGGGCTGGCGCATCCACCGGCCCCATTCGTCGCCGTCGGTGTCGGCGAACCACCAGATCCACCGGCCGGAGGGGTCGATCACGCCGTGCGAGGTGCCCTTGGGGCGGGAGGTCGCCTGGCGGACGGAGCCCGTCGAACGGTCCCAGGCGTAGACCTCCCAGGTGCCCGAGGCGTTGCTGCGGTAGACCGCCCGCGCGGGGGCCTGGGGCGCCCACACGGGCAGCGT
Organism: Streptosporangium sp. NPDC004379; assembly: GCF_042873875.1. Classification (NCBI taxonomy): domain Bacteria; kingdom Bacillati; phylum Actinomycetota; class Actinomycetes; order Streptosporangiales; family Streptosporangiaceae; genus Streptosporangium; species Streptosporangium sp. NPDC004379. The sequence goes on along the minus strand of NZ_JBIAMC010000013.1, from coordinate 123,787 downwards.
CGCGCGCGGCGCCCGGAACCTGGTCCGCCAGCGTTCCTCGGCCTGCATACGGCGCTTCCCTCCGTCACGGCATGGCTGTGATCCAGGCGTGGGGATCGCCGGATTGCCGTCCAGTATGTCGGTTCGCCCCGTGTTTCGCGCGGCTAATGTGTGGCAATTTCGGACTATATGTCACTTGAGTAACATGCGCCCCATAGGCCGCTGTCAAGCCGGGCCCTTGCTCACGGGCTCCGCTGAAAGATAGACATGCGAAAAGAAGCCGTCACATAGTTCGTTTCCGGAAGTTTTGCAATTTCATGGTGCATATTCTCCGGATCGGTGTGCCAGGCGCTCGGCCCCATGCCCACGACGGCCTCCACCGCCGCGCGGCCGAGCGCCATCTCGAACTCGTGGACGCTCCGCTCCGCCTCGGTGAACCGGTCGCCCAGGCTCGCGGCCACCCGCCGCTCCTTGTCCTCGTCCACAGACAGCAGGCCCAGCCGTCCCACCAGCGGCCGCAGGTGCCGCGGCGTGGGGGTGACCACGACCAGCGTCCCGCCGGGCCCGAGCACCCGGGCGAACTCCGGCCCGTTGCGGGGCGCGAACACGTTGAGGATCACGTCCGCCGCGCCGTCGCGGACGGGCAGCGGCCGCCACACGTCGGCCACCACCGCCCCCAGCCGGGGATGCGCCCGCGCCGCCCGCCTGATCGCGTTCTTGGAGACGTCCAGCGCGATGCCTACCGCCCCGGGCAGCCGGTCGAGCGCCCCGGCGAGGTAGTGGCCCGTCCCCGCGCCCGCGTCCGCCACCACCCGCACGTCCGCCGCCTCCCTGCCGGTACGGCAGGCCGCGGCGACGGCCTCCACCAGCGGCGCGAAGTGCCCGGCGCCGAGGAAGGAGTCCCTGGCCGCCACCATGGCGGCGCTGTCGGCCGTGCCGGGCGCCTGGGAGCCGGTCAGCAGGCTGACGTACCCCTGCCGGGCGACGTCGAAGGCGTGCCCGCGCGGGCAGCGGAGCACCCGGTCGCCGAGGCCGAGCCCGTCCCCGCAGACCGGGCAGATGAGGTGTTCGACGACGTCTGTGAGGCTCACCGGAAACCAATCGACGAGGACGGCCTTACCGGCGCAGCGTAGTCGCAGGACACCCCCGTCCGGGAAACAGCCGGACGCCCGAGCACCACCTGACGGGCGGGCGCCCCCTTCGGCCGTTGCCGGACGGTGAGATCACCCGGGTGGACGTGCGGGTCTGCCTCCTCGACGCCAGACGCATGCCCTCCCGCTGCCACGTCGACCCCGCCAGAGCCGAGACCATCGCCGCATGGCCTCGGCGGCCCCGCCGGAGTCCGGCGAGGGCTGATCCGGAATCCGCGCCTCATGCGTGTGCGACATGCGTACCCTGCTGCCATGGCGAAGGAGGAAGGCATCGGTCTCCCGACCGGCGCCGGGCGGAAGCGGCTGTTCGAGGCGGCGAGTGCGGCCGAGGGAAGATCCGTCCCGGAGTTCGTCCTGGACGCGGCGACCGTCGCGGCGGAGCATGCTCTGGCCGACCGGACCGTCTTCAGGCTGAGCGAGGAGCAGTGGGCGGCCTTCGACGCGTTGTCGGACCGGCCTGCGAGGGATCTTCCGAGGCTTCGCGAACTTCTCGACGCCCCCACGGTTCTCGATGTGGTCCCGTCCCCGTCCTGCGCCTCCGATCGATGATCTGCGACGGGTTCCTGGGCCGGCGGCTCTGAACCCCCGTCGGGGCTGGTGGGCGGGGTGGATGTCCGGTATCACTGGGAATCCGGTGGAACGGGTGAGCAGGAGGGCCGGATGCGGCACGAGCCGAGGACCGTCGCGGGGGTCGAGGTGTTCCCGCTGTGCGACGCCGTGGGGCCCATGGGCGGCAATGTCCGGCGTCCGCTGCCGGAGCTGTTCCCCGGCGGCGTCCAGGAGGACGCCGAGTGGATCCTGCACTTCCACTGCTACCTGCTGCGCGACGCGGCCGGCCGTACCGTGCTGGTGGACACCGGGGTCGGACCCGAGGACTCCCCCGCGGCGAGTTGGGCGCCGGCGCCCGGAGCGCTCGGCGCGGAGCTGGCGCGGGTGGGGGTGGCCCCCGAGGAGGTGGACGCGGTGGTGATCACGCACCTGCACAGCGACCACGCGAGCGGAGCGGTGATCGGCGGCGTGCCCGTCTTCTCCAACGCCGACCACCTCCTGCAGCGGGCGGAGATCGACACCGCCGCCGAGGCGGTCCTCGACCACGTGGTCCGGCCGCTGGGCGAGCGGGTGCGGGTGGTGGACGGGGACACCGAGGTGCTGCCCGGCATCCGGCTGCTCCATGCGCCGGGGCACACCCCGGGCCACCAGGTCGTCCGGGTGGGGGAGCTGACGCTGACCGGTGACGTGGTGCTGCACCCGGTGCAGCTCGCCGACCCGAAGGTGCCCTACCTCTACGACGCCGACCCCGATCTGGCCGCGGCGACGCGGACCGAGCTGCTGGAGCGGGTCAGGGCGGAGAACGGGCTGATCGCCACCGCCCACTTCGCCGAGCCCTTCACCCCCGTCCGCTGACGAGCCCCGTCCGCTGACGAGCCCCGTCCGGCGGCGGCCGTACGGGGGTCACCGCCCGGGGGCCGGCGGACGGCGCGGGTAGCGGATGAGCAGGCTCGCGCGGACGTCCTCGTCGCCGGCCGCCGCGTAGGTGTGCGGGACGTCGGACGTCCAGCTCACGTGCTCGCCCGGCCCGGCGGTCAGGGGCGCGTCGGCCGGGCCCGCGCGGAGGGTCCCGCCGAACACGGTGACGTGCTCGGTGACGCCCGCGTGGTGGGCGGGGGAGGTCTGGACGGTCCCCGCCCGGACCGTCAGCCGGTAGAGCTCGTAGGTGACCGCCTCGTCCTGGAAGACCTCCAGCAACGCGGCCTGTACGGCGGCGCCGTGGACGACCGCCCCCGCCGCGCCGGCGGTCCCCGTCTCCCCGGTGCCGTGCCGACCATGCCGGGCCTCGTCCGCGCCCAGGGCCAGCGCCAGCGGCACGCCCAGCTCGGCGGTGACGGCCCAGAGCGTCTCCAGGGTCGGATTGCGGGTGCCGTTCTCCAGTCCGGAGAGCGTCGCCTTGCCCACGCCGGCGCGCCGGGCCAGCTCGGACAGGGAGACGCCGCGCTCCTCGCGCAGCCTGCGGATCCGTGGTCCGACGGCTTGGGCGCCCGTGTCGAGCGCCGGGCGGGGGACTGGTGTGCCGGGCTTCATGAGGGCTATCGTGCAACACGCCGCCGTTCCGTTTACGGAACGAGCGTACGCGACCCCCGGAGAGGAGCACAGGATGACACGTCTTCTGCAACCGGTGCTGGCCGGTCTCGTCACCGGGGTCGTCGGCTTCGCCAGCTCCTTCACCGTCGTCCTGGCCGGTCTGCGGGCGGTGGGCGCCGACGAGCGGCAGGCGGCGTCGGGGCTGCTCGCGCTCTGCCTGGCCAACGGCGTGGTGGCGATCTGGCTGGGCCTGCGGCATCGGATGCCGATCACCATCGCGTGGTCCACTCCGGGCGCGGCGCTGCTGGTCGCGACCGGTGCGGCGCAGGGCGGCTTCCCCGCCGCGGTCGGCGCGTTCGCGGTGTGCGGGCTGCTGGTCGTGGCCGCCGGGCTCTTCCCCGTGCTGGGGCGCTGGATCGCGGCCATCCCCGCCCCCATCGCCAGTGCCATGCTCGCCGGAGTGCTGCTCGGCCTGTGCGTCGCACCGGTCCGCGCGCTCGCGGAGATCCCGGCGATGGCCGTACCGGTCGTGCTGACCTGGGCGTTGCTGAGCAGGTTCGCCCGCACGTGGGCGGTCCCGGGGGCACTGCTGGTCGCGGTCGCGGCGATCGCGCTCACCGGCCCCGGCCTCGGCGCGGTGGACGTGCGCCCGGTGGTCGTGCCGACCGTGCCGTCCTTCGGCGCGCAGGCCATGGTGAGCATCGCGCTCCCGCTGTTCCTGGTCACCATGGCCTCGCAGAACGTGCCGGGCATGGCCGTGCTCGCCGGGTACGGCTACCGCCCGCGGCTGGGCGGCATCCTCGTCGGCACCGGCCTGGCGACCGCGGCCGGGGCGCCCCTGGGCGGCCACGCGGTGAACCTGGCGGCCATCACCGCCGCGCTCGCCGCCGGTCCCGACGCCGGCCCCGATCCCGGACGCCGGTGGATCGCCTCGGTCACCGCCGGGGGATCGATGATCGTCCTCGGTCTCGGCTCCGGTCTGGCCACGGCGCTGGTGCTGCTCTCGCCTCCGGTGCTGATCGAGGCCGTCGCGGGCCTGGCGCTGCTCGGCGCGCTGGCCTCGGCGGTCACCGCGGCCGTGGCGGACCCGGCGCGCCGGGAGGCGGCGGTGGCGACGTTCGTGGTCACCGCCTCGGGGTTCACGCTGTTCGGGGTGGGGGCGGCCTTCTGGGGGCTGGTCGCGGGCGGGGCGATGACGCTCCTGCACCGCCGGAGGAAGGACCGGGCCGTGCCGGGGGAGAACGTCCAGGAGGACGGAGACCCCGGTGAGAGCGGTGAGGGCGCAGGTGGTGCCAGGGGGAACGCCGAGGGCGCAGGTGGCGCCGGAGGGGGCGCCGAGGGCATCGGCGCTTCCGGGGAGGGAGCCGAGGGCGCCGGCGCTCCCGGGGGATCTGGGCTCCCCGGGAAGGAGGCCGGTGCGTCCAGGGAGGAGGCCCGGCTCGCCCAGCGGTGACAGCCGAGCTATCGCCGGGCGAGCGGGCCGCCTGCGCCCCTGCCGGGACGCCTCCTCGCCGGTACGGCCCGCGGGCCGTACCGGCGAGGAAGTCGTGGTGAACCAGGCTGGAGCGTGGTCACCGGGTGGTCTCGTGGCGTCCGTGGCGGCCGGCCACCAGGCGGTCGGCGCTGGACTGCTGGGGCACGTCGACCCGGGGGTGCGGAGCGGTCGTCTCGTTCCGGTCGTCGATGCCGTCGCGGTCCCGGTCGAGCGCCGGGGCGCGGCCGGCGACACCGTGGCGGTCCAGGCCGGACACCGGGGCGCGGTCGGCGACGCCGTCGCCGTCGCGGTCGGACACCGGGGTCCGGCGCTCGGGCACGTGAGCGGTGGTCACGGTGTCGGGGGTCTCTTCCAGCTTGCGCTCCAGCTCCCGCTTCTCGGCCTCCAGGCGGGCGACGCGCTCACGCGTCTCCAGCTTGGTCTCGCGGAAACGGCGGCGCTTCTCGGAGGCGCGACGCATCCCGCTGAAGATCATCGAAAGGCCGAGCAGGAACACGGCGCCGGTGATGGCGCCGGCGAAGAAGAACTCCAGCTGGGAGAGCTGGATCGTCTGGTCGAAGACCGTGAACGACGCGGGGGTGGTCGCCGTGGCGGTCTCGTCCCAGGAGACCGCGATCACGGCAGCGCCCGCGAGTACGATCATGAGGAGTCCCAGAACTATCATTTGACCTCACTTCGGGCTGCGTCTGTGGTGCCCCCGCCTCTGCCCCGGAGAGATGGGATTATGCGCGCGGCCCGGACACCGGAAGCCGCGGGAACGGCGGCGCGGCCGGGGTTTCACGGGCTCACCTGGGCGGGAGCGCGGACGGGAGTCGTCAGGAAGGGAACGACGCCGGGGGCCGGGATCCGCCGGGGCGGTGGCGCAGGGACGCGCGGAGCCGGAGCGGACGAACCGGTCGCCGGGGTGCCGGAGCCGTGCCCGGGGTGCCGGAGCCGTGCCCGGGGGGCGATGCCGCCTCGCCGGGGCGCGGGCTACCGTTGACGGCCATGAACCGTACCCGCCTGTACCGCGACGGCGTCCTGGAAGCGGAGGGCTTCCCCGTGGACGAGGTCTCCGACCACGTCTCTGATCCGTCCGCCGTGGTGTGGTTCGACCTCTGTTCCCCCACCCCCGCCGACCTGGCGAAGATCAGCGAGGAGCTCGGCCTGCACGAGCTGGCCGTCGAGGACGCCCTGCACAGCCACCAGCGTCCCAAGCTGGACATCTACGACAGCCACCTGTTCCTCACGGTCTACGGGGCGAAGTCCGCGGGCGGGCGGCTCGGCCTCATCGAACTGTCGGTCTTCGTCACGAAGAACGCCCTGGTCACCGTCAGGGAGAGCGCGGAGTTCGACATCGCCGACGTCGTCAGGCGCTGGGACGCCAACGGCGCGATGGCCAAGTACGGCGTGCAGTACCTGCTGCACGGCCTGCTCGACCACGTCGTGGACGGCTACTTCCAGGTCCTCCAGGAGCTGGACGACCGGGTCGAGGACCTGGAGGACGAGCTCTTCGACGAGCAGCCCGGCGACCGCGCGCACATCCAGCGCCAGACCTACGAGATGCGCAGGGAGCTGGTGCGGTTCCGGCGGATGGCGGTCCCGACGCGGGAGGTCGTGGGCAGCCTGCTGCGCCGGAACGTGGAGACCCTCGACCCCGTGCTGACCCCCTACTACCAGGACGTCCACGACCACTCGCTGCGCGTCGCCGAGTGGACGGACTCGCTGCGCGAGCTGGTGGGCAACGTGCGCGAGGCCCACATGAACCAGCAGGGGTTCCGGCTCAACGACATCATGAAGAAGATCACGAGCTGGGCGGCCATCGTCGCGGTGCCCACGATGATCACCGGTTACTACGGCCAGAACGTGCCGTATCCCGGCTACGGCCATCCGGGCGGCTTCTGGACCTCCACCGCGGCCATCCTCGTGGCCTCGGCCGCCCTGTACGTGGTCTTCAAGAAGAAGGGCTGGCTCTGACGTTCCGCGCGGGTCCCGTGGGTTCCGTCCCGCGGGTTCCGCGCCGTGCCGGGACTCGGGGAACGGGTTCCGGCCGCGCCGCCCCGCGGCTCATCCCGCTCACCGGGCACTCCCGGCCCACGGGACATCCGCGGTTGACCAGGTGTTCCGGACGACTCACCTCCGGGTGCGCCAGAAGTGATGAAACGGTTCGTGTGATCCGTACATGCGCGGGTAGCCCCAGAGCTTCTGGGCCTGTCACTCGTTCCGGAGGCACGATTGGGCGCACGGGGGGTGGTCGCCGCCGTGCTCGGCGCGGCCGTGATGTTCTCGCTGACAGGGCAGTCCGGCACCCGGGCGGACAGCGACACCGCGGCGTCGGCGCGGAGCGGCACCCGGGCGAGGGCCGTCCCGCTCGACAACCCCCGGGGCGTGCGGCCGGGGCTGGCGCCGGTCCTGTCCACGCGGGACCGGGCGGTGGCTCGCAGGCTGATCGCCAGGGTGCGGGTCGGCCGGGTGGGGCCGGTGAAGGGGTACAGCCGGACGAGGTTCGGCGAGAACTGGAGCGACCGGGCCAGGGGCGTGCCGTACGCGCGCAACGGCTGCCGGACCCGCGACGACGTCCTCGCCCGCGACGGCGACGGCGTCACGCGCCGGAAGGGGTCGCGCTGCGTCGTCGTGGCGATGCGGCTGCGCGACCCGTACACCGGCAGGACGATCCGGTGGCGCAGGGAGCGGGCCGGCGCGGTCCAGGTCGACCACGTGATACCGCTGTCCTACGAGTGGCGGATGGGCGCCTCCCGGTGGCCGCTGTCCAAGCGGATCCGCATCGCCAACGACCCGCTCAACCTCATGCCGGTGCACGGCGCCGCCAACCAGGCCAAGGGCGGCGCGGGACCGGCCACCTGGCTGCCGCCGTCGCGCCGGATCCGCTGCGCCTACGTCGTCCGCTTCGCGCAGGTCGCGCTGAAGTACGGTCTCCCGGTCAGACGGAGCGACAAGAAGGTCATGCTGGCCCAGTGCCGCTGAGCCCCGGGGACGCCCGGGGACGCCGTACGGCCTCCCGGGACGCTGCGGGATTCCCGGATCAGCGGTCAATGCCGCGATCCGGCCGTGGCGATCTCCTATCCTTTCGTGCGAAGCCCCACCCGCGACCGTCAGGCGGAGGAACCCCGTGACGATTCCCGCTTCGGACCCCGGCGAGCTCGCCGCCCGGCACGACAGCGCCCTGCGCGACTACGAGGCGCTCAAGGCGCGCGCGCTCTCCCTCGATCTCACGAGGGGCAAGCCGTCGGCACGCCAGCTCGACCTCGCCGACCGGATGCTCACCCTGCCCGGCGGCCACACCGCCGCCGACGGGGCCGACTGCCGCAACTACGGCGGCCTCCAGGGGCTCCCCGAGCTCCGGGAGATCTTCAGCGGACCGCTGCAGGTCCCGGCCGGTCAGCTCGTCGCGGCCGGCAACTCCAGCCTCGCGCTGATGCACGACTCCATCGTGCACGCCCTGCTCGACCGGATTCCCGGCGCCGACCGCCGCTGGGTCGACGAGCCGCGGATCGCCTTCCTGTGCCCGGTTCCCGGTTACGACCGCCACTTCGCCCTGTGCGAGCGCTTCGGCATCGAGATGATCTCCGTTCCGATGACCGCAGACGGCCCCGACATGGACGTCGTGGAACGCCTGGTGAGCGAGGACGCCCAGATCAAGGGCATCTGGTGCATACCGAAGTACAGCAACCCCAGTGGCGTCTCCTACTCCGACGAGACGGTGCGGCGCCTGGCGGCGATGTCCGCGGCGGCACCCGACTTCCGGATCTTCTGGGACAACGCCTACGCCGTCCACCACCTCACGGACACGCCGGTGGAGATCGCCGACGTCCTGGCGCTCTGCGCCGAGCACGGTCACCCCGACCGCGCCTTCGTCTTCGGCTCCACCTCGAAGGTCACCTTCAGCGGCGGTGGCGTCGCCTTCTTCGGCTCGTCCGAGGCGAACGTCGCCTGGATGCTGAAGAACACCGCCAAGCGCACCATCGGCCCCGACAAGCTGAACCACCTCCGCCACGTGGAGTTCTTCGGCGAGACCGACGGCGTCCTCGCGCACATGCGCCGCCACGCCGAGCTGCTCCGGCCGAAGTTCGACCTGGTGGAGACGGTCCTCGCCAAGGAGCTCGGCGGCACCGGCCTGGCCTCCTGGACCACCCCGGCGGGCGGCTACTTCGTCACGCTCGACGTCCTTCCGGGCTGCGCGCGCGAGGTCGTGCGCCGGGCGGGCGAGGCGGGCATCGCGCTGACCCCCGCGGGCGCCACCCACCCGTACGGGGACGACCCCCACGACAGCACGATCCGGATCGCGCCGACCTACCCTGACCCGGCGGAACTGGAGCTCGCGATCACCGGGCTGACCGTCTGCGTGCGGCTGGTCGCCACCGAGAAGCTGCTGGAGCGGGCCGGATAGGGATCCGGGTCAGGGGTTCCACGGGGCCAGGCGGAGGATCGGACTCCGGGAGGTCTCCCGGGTGGTGCGGTGACCTCCCGCGCGACCCGGGGACCCGCCCGTCGTCAGCCCCGGGCGGCGGCCCGGACGATCTCCGCGAGCCGCCGCATCCCGGGCGCGATCCGTTCCGGCGTGATCGCCCCGTAGCCGATCACCAGCCCCGCCTGGGCGGGCGGCTCGGCGCAGTAGGCGGCCAGCGCCTCCACCGCGACCCCGGCCGTCCGGGCGCGCGAGACCACCTCGCCCGGGTCCAGCCGGACGCCGGAGGAGACCCGGGCGCACAGGTGCAGGCCCGCCGCGGAGGGCACCGGGTCGAGCAGTCCGGCGAAGTCCCGCCGGAGCGCGGCGGCGATCCGCTCCCGGCGGGCAGCGTACTCGCGCGTCGCCCGGCGGATGTGCCGTCCCATCAGTCCCTCGTCGAGGAACCTCGCCAGCGCCGCCTGCGCGGACGGCTCGCCGTGCCGGTCGGTGAGCAGCCGGGCGGCGCGCAGCGCGGGCAGCAGCGAGGCCGGGGCCACCAGGAAGCCGAGGCGCAGCGCGGGCAGCAGCGTCTTGGAGAAGGACCCGACGTAGACGACGTGGCCGTCCCGGTCGAGGCTCTGCAGCGGCTCCAGCGGGCGGTCCTCGAACCGGAACTCGCTGTCGTAGTCGTCCTCGACGACCACCGCGCCCCGCCGTACGGCCCACTCCAGAAGCGCGGCGCGGCGGTTCAGGGACATCGGCGTGCCGAGCGGGAACTGGTGGGAGGGCGTCACGTAGACCAGGCGGGCGGCGTCGGGGAGGGCGGAGACGACCAGCCCCTCGGCGTCGACCGGCACGCCGGTGACGCGGGCGCCCAGTGACCGCAGCAGCGTCCGCGCCGGCGGGTAGCCCGGCTCCTCGACCGCGACCAGGTCGCCGGGTTCGATCAGCACCCGCCCGACGAGGTCCAGCGCCTGCTGCGCGCCGGCGGTGACCAGCACGTCGGCGGCACCGGCCCGCACCGAACGGGACACCCCCGCGTACCGGGCGATCGCCTCGCGCAGCCCGGGATGCCCGGCCGGGTCGGCGTACCCGGCGGGCCGGACGAGGGCGGCGCGGAGCTCGCGGGCCAGGAGGCGGCGCCAGGTCTCCAGCGGGAACAGCTCCGGGTCGGGGACGCCCACCCGGAAGTCGTAGGGCGGCGGGACGGCCGCGCCGGTCCCCGGATCCCGGAGGGCCGCCGCCCCGGTTTCCGGCTCTCGGAGGGCCGTCGCCCCGGTCCGCGGTTCCCGGAGGGCCGCCGTCCTGGCTTCCGGTTCCGGAAGGGCCGCCGTCCCGGTCCGCGGTTCCGGCGCGGCGAAGCGCCAGAAGGCCCGGGGGAGTACGTCGCCGCCCGCCGGCGCGCTCCTCGGGAGCGTCCGGCCGGGCGGTTCGTCGCACACGAAGGTGCCCGCGCCGACCCGGCCGACGAGGAAGCCCTCCGCGGTCAGCCGGTCGTAGGCGATCGACACCGTGTTGCGGGAGACCTCCAGCCGCCGGGCCAGCTCGCGCGTGGGCGGCAGCCGCTCGCCCGGCCGGAGCCGGCCGTCCAGGACGGCCTCGCGGAGCTGCCGGTAGATGCGCGCGGACAGGTCGCCGCGGCCGGTCAGGCTCACATGGACGTCCATCCGCCCCCTCCTCGATCTCCTCGGATTGGCATGGCCGGTTCGCCGGATATTGGATCTTACGATGAGCCAATCGGCTCCGTAACGTGGGTGCCGAACGTGATCGGCACCGCGACCGGGCCGCACGTGTCCCCCTGACGCCCCCCGATGTCCCCTGCCGCCGGTCCGGCGTCCGCCGGGCTCCCCGCGTGCCCGATGCGCGTGCCCTGTGCGCGTGCCCGATGAGGAGGAAGACGAGATGACGACGGTCGACATGTGGTTCGACCCGAAGTGCCCCTGGGCCTGGATCGCCTCCCGGTGGCTGCTGGAGGTCGAGCGGGTCCGCGAGGTGGAGGTCCGCTTCCGCGTGATGAGCCTGGCGGTGCTGAACGAGGGTCGCGAGGGGCTGGAGGAGTGGTACGTCGGGTGGCTCGCCCAGGCGTGGGGCCCGGCGCGGGTGGCGCTCGCGGCCGAGCGGAAGTACGGCGCCGCCGCCACCCGTGACCTCTACACCGCGCTCGGCACCCGCCTCCACCACGACAGGACGCCGCCCGGCCGCGACCTCTACCTCGCCGCGCTGGCCGAGGCCGGCCTGCCCGCCGAACTCGCCGACGCCGCCGGCACGGACGACCTGGACGGGGAGCTGGAGGCCGCCAACCGCGCAGCCCTCGGGCCGGTCGGCGAGGACTTCGGCACCCCCGCGATCCACGTGCACGGCCCGGACGGCACGGTCAACGCCTTCTTCGGGCCGGTGGTGAGCCCGATCCCGCGCGGTGAGGACGCGGGGCGCCTCTGGGACGGCGTCCTGCTCGTCACCTCCGCCGACGGGTTCTTCGAGCTGAAGCGGAGCCGCACGCGCCCGCCGGTCACCCGCTGAGCGGGAGGCGGACATGGCCGGCCGGATCATCCCGCCTCCCGGGACGCCGCGCGTCCTGGCGCTGGCGCAGCTCGCCAACTCCTTCGGCGACGGCGCGTACTACGTGTGCTCGGCGCTGTACTTCACCCGCGTCGCCGGGCTCTCCCCCGAGCAGGTCGGGTTCGGCCTGACCCTCGGCTGGGCCGCCGGGTTCGCCGCGGGGGTCCCGCTCGGGCACCTGGCCGACCGCCGGGGGCCCCGGGGGGTCGCCGTACTGCTGGCCGTGGCGACCGGCGCGGCGGTCGCCGGGTTCCTCCTCGCCGGCTCGTTCGGCGCCTTCGTGGTGGCGGCCTGCCTGTACGGGTGCTGCCAGTGCGGCCTCGCCGCCGCCCGGCAGGCCCTGCTCGCCGCGCTGGTGGGACCCGGGGAGCGGACGAGGGTCCGCGCGTACCTCCAGGCCACGGTGAACGCCGGGCTGGCGGTCGGCGCGGCGCTGGGCGGGCTGGCCCTGTACGCGGGGACGCGCGAGGCGTACCTGGCGGTGTTCGCGATGGACGCGGCGAGCTTCCTGGTGGCGGCGCTGGTGCTGCTCCGCCTCCCCGCCGTGCCGCCCGCGCCGCCCGCCCCGCCCGGAGAGCCCGCGCTGGCCGTACTGCGTGACCGGCCGTACGCCCTGGTGACCCTGCTGAACACGGTCATGCTGCTGTACATGCCGATGCTCAGCCTGGTCGTCCCGCTGTGGATCGCCCAGCACACCCGGGCGCCGGGCTGGACGGTCTCGGCGCTGCTGGTGCTGAACACGACGGGCGTGGTGCTGTTCCAGGTGCGGACGGCCCGCCGGGTGACCGGCCTCGCCTCCGCCGCCCGCTCGGTACGGCGGGCCGGCGCGACGATGCTCGCCTCGTGCGCGGTGTTCGCGCTGTCGGCGGCCGTCCCCTCCGCCTGGGCGGCCGGGGCGGTCCTGGTGGTGGCCGCCTGCCTGCAGGTGGCCGGCGAGCTGATGCAGGCGCCGGGGGCCTGGGAGATCGGGTTCGGCCTGGCCCCCGCGGACCGGCAGGGCCAGTACCAGGGCTTCTACGGCGCGGGCACGGCGGTCGCCAGGATGCTCGGCCCCCTGCTGCTCACCACGATGGTCGTGGGCTGGGGCGCCCCGGGCTGGTTCGCGCTGGGCGGGCTGTTCCTGCTGGCGGGCCTGGCGACGGGCCCGGCCGTACGCTGGGCCGAGAGGGCCCGTCCGGCCGGCCGGGCCAGACCCGCCGCGGTGCGGCTCACTGATGCAGGCGAAGTCCCTTGAGGGCCTTGTCGACGGCGTTCCGCGGTCCGTGGACCGCGATGCCGACCAGGCGCAGCTCCTCGGCCGGCACGTCGCGCACCGCCGCCCGGTTGTCCTCGTCGTTGTCGGTCTTGAACAGCTCCTCGGTGTAGAGGGCCACATCGAGGCCGCGGGCCAGCGCCCGGGAGTGGGCGGCGGCCAGACCCGGGGCGTCGGCCGCGTAGACGAGGACGGGCTGGCGGAACATCGCGAGGTAGGAGTTGCCCGACCCGTCGGCGTACGGCTCGCCCGTCACCCGCGGCTCCCCGCCGGCCACCCCGCTCGCCAGGAAGGCCGTGACGTTGAGCTTCTGCCAGACCGCGAGGTCCTCGCGCACCACGATGCCGATCTTCGTATCGAAACGCATGGGCCCAGCCTGACCGCGCGGTCCCCGCCGGGTCTTGGACGCTCGTGCGGCGGGCCGGCGGGCCGGCGGGCCGGCGGGCCGGCGGGCCGGCAGGAGGGCGGGACGGCAGGAGGGCGGGACGGGTCGGACGGCGGAACAGCGGGGCAGGCGGGCAGGGAGGGTCAGGTCCGGCAGACGGGACCACAGGACAGGCGGCACGGGCGGTTCGGGCGGTTCAGGCGGGACAATGGACGCATGCCGCGTGACTGGTCCCGGTACTGGAGATCGCCCCGCCCGGGGCTGGAGGCGATGCACGCCCACTTCGAGCGGCACACCTACCACCGTCACAGCCACGAGACCTACTCGTTCGGGGTCACCGACGCCGGGGTGCAGGCGTTCACCTGCCGGGGCGGGCGACACCGGAGCACGGCTGGGATGGTGCTGGCGTTCAACCCCGACGAGCCGCACGACGGCCGCGCCGGCGACGAGCTGGGGTTCACCTACCGGATCGTCCACCTCGCCCCCGAACTCGTCGCCGGCGCGCTGTCCGACGCCGCGGGCCGCCCGGTGGGTCTTCCGCTGTTCCCCGATCCGGTCGTCCACGACCCGGTCCTCGCGACGGCGCTGCGCCGGTTGCACGCGGCGCTGCTCGGCGGGGCTCCCGCGCTGCTCCGCGACGAGCTGCTCGACGCCGCCGTACGCGCCATGGCCGCCCGCGCCGCCGCTTCGGGCCCCGCCTCCGGTCCCCGGTGGAGCCGCGGGGCCCCGGCTTCCCGCGGCGCGGCAGTCCTCGCCGCGCGGGCGGCCGAGGCGCTGCGGGCGGACTACCGGGCCGACATCACCGCCGACGAGCTGGCCGTGGCGGCAGGCTCCAGCCGCTTCGCCGTCTACCGCGCCTTCCGGGCGGTGTACGGCATGGCGCCGAGCGACTACCGGCGGCAGCTCCGCCTGCGGGCGGCCCGCGACCTGCTGGCTGGCGGCGTGCCGATCGCCGACGCCGCGGCGGAGACCGGGTTCACCGACCAGGGGCATCTGACCCGGTGGTTCGTCCGCTGTTACGGGGTGACTCCGGGCGCCTACCGTCGGGCCGTGGCCTGAGGAGCCGCCCGGGTTCTCCGGATCCGGAGCCGTCAGCGCTGGACCCCGGCGGCGGGAGCCTGGGGAGGGACCGCCGCGACGCCCGGACGGGGGAGATCGGCGGTGACACGGTCCGGGAACGTGATACGGATCTTGGACTGCCTGTGGGAGAGCCTCTCCCAGTCGTCCATGAACGTCGCCCGCAGGCCGTGCTTCCCGGCGAGGGTGACCAGGGTCTCGGTGCGGTAGTAGAAGTCCTCGCCGAGGACCTGGTGCTCCTCGCCCTCGGTACGGTCGAAGGTGAAGTCGAACCAGCCGTCCGGCTTCATGATCCGCCCGATGTGCGCGAAGCACTCCTCGATCACCTCGGGCGGGGAGTGGGAGAACACGCTGTGCGCGTGCACCACGTCGAACATCGCGTCGGGCAGGAAGTCGAAGCGCATGTCCCTGATCACGGTGAGGTGGGGGAGCTTCTCGCGCAGGCCGTGGCCGGCGACGACGTCCTGGGCGGCGAACAGGATGTCGGGGGAGATGTCCACGCCGTAGTAGTCGCCGGTGCCCAGGTGGCCGATGAACAGGCGTCCGGCGCGCAGGTTGCCGCAGCCGATCTCCAGCATGCGGTGGCCGGGTGCGAGGCCGTGCCGTACGAGGTAGTCGAACTGCATCTGACCGGCGGCCAGCCAGCGCCGGTGCGCCTTGCCGCCGACGGCCGCGTGGGCGCCGCGGGCGGCGTCGGACCTCATGATGGCGCGGTAGTAGCCGACATGGTCGGAGGTGCGCAGCCGGAGCCAGGCGTTCCTGGTCGCGCGCCGCAGGTGCCGGGGGATCCGCCCGGGGCGGCGGAGGGCGTACCGGATCTGGTGGGCGAGGCTCGCCCGATTGTGGTTCTTCACGTCTCTCCCCACGTCGAGACCGTGTTCCGATGATCATGACAGGGCTCCGATCGTATCGGAGAGTGATCGTCATGGGTCTCAACGTGAGGTTCGCGGGAGTGGCGGGCGCGCCGCCCGGCGCGTCCGCCCCGGTGAGCCTCCGGACGGTCCACGGACCCACTCGGGGGCGCCGGTGTCTGGACTGAGGAGAGCCGCGAGGGGCGCCGGTGTCTGGACTGAGGAACGCAGCCGCGAAGCGGCGGAGTGACGAGGGAAGACACCGGACCAAGAGCCCCGAGCCGCGACACGCAGTGTCGCAATGAATACAGAGTGACGAGGGAAGACATCGGGTAAGAGCCCCCGAGCCGCGACGCGCAGCGTCGCCATGAGCCTGCTCGGGGGCGCCGGTGTCTGGACTGAGGAGAGAGCGAGCGTAGCGAGTGATCGACGAGGGAAGACATCGGGTAAGAGCCCCCGAGCCGCGACGCGCAGCGTCGCCATGAGCACGGTTCAGTCGTTCCCGTCGGGGATCCAGGAGCCGTGGAAGCCCGCAGGGACGCGGCGCGGGAGCCGTACGGAGGCCGTGAAGTCCAGCCCGGCGGCGTCGAGGACGAGCAGCTCGGAGCTCTCGCCCCGCCGGTCGGTGACGATCGACAGCAGCCAGCCGTCGTCCTCGGACCGGGCGGCGGAGGCGGGCACGAAGACCGTCTCGCCGGGCCGCCCGTCCAGCTCGACGGCCCGGCTCGTGCCGGTCTCGGTGTCGTACTTGACCACCGCGCCGGACGAGACCGCGTAGCGGAACCTGCTCGCCCTCCCGACGTGGGCGTCGTTCAGCGTGGGGAACTCCACGGGGCGGTCGTCGAGCTGCTCCTCGGCGGCCGTGCCGCTCACCGGGTCGAGCGTCCAGCGGTGCAGCACGGCGCCGCCGGTGCGGGAGGCGGGGTCGGGGCCGCCGCCGACGAGAGGCCAGATCCCGGTGAAGGCGTCGCGGGAGTAGCGGACGGCGTCCAGCGTGATCCGGCCCGCGGCGTCCTCGCGGGCGTTGCCGACGTGGAAGACGTAGCCGGGGTCGACCTCGAACCAGGTCACCCGCCCCGCGCGGTCCATCGCGCCGATCCTGGCGCCGTAGGCGTCGTCCCAGCGGTACGGCAGGCCGCCGCGTCCGGCGAGCTCCATGTCGAAGACGACGGGCAGGTCCAGCCACACGACGTGGTGCTCGGTGATCGCGAAGTCGTGCATCATGGTCGGCCCCGGCACGTCCACGACCCGGCTCTCCACCAGCTCGCCGCCGGCCGACAGGCGGTGGTAGGTCAGGTAGGGGGCGGTGAAGCCGTACCCGAAGAAGTGGAGCTCCCCGGTGACCGGGTCCTGCTTGGGGTGCGCGGTCATCGCGGTGGTGAGCCGGCCGCCGAAGTCGCACGGCCCGACCGTGCCCAGCTCGGGCGTCACCTCGTACGGCAGGCCGTTCTCGACGAGCGCGAGGATCCTGCCGGAGTGGTGGACGACGTGGGTGTTGGCGGGGACGGCCGTGCGGTCCACGGTGCCGTCGACGTGGATGAAGGGCGCGCCCTCGGTGAGGCGCCGGGTGCGGACCCAGCGGTTGCGGTACCACTCGGCGCGGCCGTCGCGGAGCCGCACGCCGTGGAGCATCCCGTGGCCGGTGAACCAGTGGCCCGGGTCCTGTCCGGGCAGCGGGTTGGGGCCGTTGCGGAGGTAGCGGCCGGTCAGCTCGGCCGGGAGCGCGCCGGTGACCGGCAGGTCGGCGGCGTCGATCTCGTCGGGGACGGGGGCGAGGTGGCCCGCCAGGTAGAACGGTGTCTCGGTGGTCATGTGCGGCTCCGGATCTCGCGGTCTCGGTTCGTGCGGATCAGGCGGTGTGGCCGGTGGCGTGGTCGGTCGTCCGGCCGGTGGTCCGGTCGGCGGCGTGGCCGGCGGCCCGGTGGCGCCGGGCGACGGCCTTCGGGTAGCGGACGGTGAAGACCGCCGGGGCGGCGAAGCTGAGGACCTTGACGGCGACGACGGCGGCGGTCGCGTGCGGGGCCTCGTGGAGCAGGACGGCGAGCGTGACGGCGGCGGCGGTGAAAGCCGCCCCCCACACCATGGTGATGACGGCGTTGACCCGGAGGAACAGCGGGGTCCGCCACACCTCGGGCGGGGTCGTCCGGCGGGCGATGCCGAGGGTGAACGGCCTGCGCACGGCCAGCGACCCCCAGGCGGTGAGCGCGAGCCAGGCGTTGACCAGGGCCGGGCCGTACGGCATGAGCGGGGAGCCGGGGTCGGCGAAGGAGAGCAGGGTGACCAGCAGGAAGAACACCGCGGCGCTGACCTCGATCACCATCTGGTCCCACGTGCTGCCGGTCCGGCGGTCGGCGACGATCACCCCGGCGGCGATCACGAGCCCCAGGATCGCGCCGTAGCGCCACTCGTCGCTCGTGGCGACGACGGCGTAGGCGATCCACGGAAGGAAGCCGAGCAGACTGCGGACCATGTGGGGGCTCCTGACGTTCCTGTTTAGACATGTCGAGACTAGAACCTCCTTTCACGACATGTCAACGCAGGAATATAGGGTGAACTCATGAGCCTTCGACATGCGCTGCTGGGCCTTCTGTCCGGAGAGCCCGCCAGTGGCTACGACCTGCTGAAGATCTTCAATGTCTCACTGGCCAACGTGTGGCCCGCCACCCAGAGCCAGGTCTACGCGGAGCTGGGCCGTCTGGCGGAGGCCGGCCTGGTGGAGGTGGTCGCCGAGGGGCCGAGGGGCCGCAAGGAGTACGCCATCGCCGAATCCGGCCGCGCCGAGCTCCGGCACTGGCTGACGGAGGTCGCGCCGGTGCGGACGGGCCGCAGCGAGACGCTCCTGCGCGTGTTCTTCCTGGGGCAGGTCGAGCCTGAGCAGGCACGCGCCTACCTGCGGCGGCTGGCGGAGACCGCCGAGCAGTCCGGGCGTGACCTCGCGGCGCTGAGCGACGCCGTCTCGGCGGAGGAGGACGACCTGGCGTTCTACGGCCGGCTCGCCCTGGAATGGGGCCTGCGCTTCAGCGCCATGCAGCGCGAGTGGGCGGACTGGGCCGAACGGCGGATCGAGGAGCGCGGCGCGGCGCTCCAGGCGGCGGGGCCGCCCGGAGCATCCGGAGCGCCCGGCCGCCCGGAGGGCCGGTGACCGTGCCGGTTCGTCAGACCCCGGGCCGGAGCCGGAGCAGGCCGTCGGCGAACGCCTTCTGGCTGAGCGCGCCGAGCCGTACGACGGAGCTGGGGTAGGGGCCTTCGCAGCTCGTGTCCTGGGCGACGAGGTCCGGGCGGATCACGGCCGAGTCGATCACGCCCTGGCCGTACCCCATGAGGAAGGAACGCAGCTCAACGGGGCCGGGGCGGGCGCCCTCCCGCCGCAGGGTCTCGTCGATGACGGCGACCTCGCGGGCGATCGCGTCGGACAGGGCCCGGTCCGTGGCGGCTCTGGCCAGGATCTCGCGGCCGAAATGAACGTACAGATACTCCAGGGATGTGGCCGGGAGGTGGCTCGTCAGAGTCCGCGCCCGCATCATGCGCAGGGTGTGGGCCAGCCGAAGCATCAGCATCTTCATGCTTCTCTGAGACGGTCGCGGGCTCCGCCGGGATGGCGGTGACAGCGAATCGTTATCCGGCGGATACCGGTCGTCCCCGGCCCGCCCTGATGCGGTGGGAGGCCCGCACCGCGGTGAACCCGCTGGTCACCGAGCGCGCGGTGGGGGCGCGGCCTGGTCGGGGGGCCTTTTCCCGGTTCAATTGCACTGTGCAATGATGGATCGGCAAGCCGCTCGGGCCGCACGCGGACGGTCCAGGGTGAAACGGACGAAGGGCCGCTCGGGTGCGACCGCCGCCCAGACGAGCGGGCGAAGAGGATGTCGTGCGGGAAAGAACGGGCCACGGTCGACCTGCCGCCTTCTCCGTGACCACCGGGCTGCGCGGCGACGTCGTCATCCTGCGTCTGGCCGGCGAACTCGACCTCGCCGCGGCGCCCCTCCTGCGGGCACGCCTCTCGGAGGCGATGGCGCTCATCACCCCGCCGCACATCGTCATCGACACCGAGGAACTCCTCTTCTGCGACTCGTCGGGGCTGAGCGTCCTGGTGGGCGGGCTGCGCGGCGTGCTGGCCGCGGGCGGGCGGCTGGTTCTCAGCGGGGTCCGGCCGCGCTTCGCCCGCCTGCTCGCGCTCACCGGTCTGACCCGGGAGCTCCGGGCGTACGCGACGGTCGACGAGGCCGCCGAGCATCTGGCGCCGTTCCGAGAGGACGGGTGACGACGCCCGGGGCGACCGGGTGCGGAGGAGCGGGACCCGCGAGGACGCGGGGACGGCCGGGGTGGCGCGGGGCCGGTGGACGGCGACGTCCGCGGTGGAACAGGCCAGGTGAAGACGGGTCTGACGGACGCGCCGTGTAGAACAGAGCCTATGTCGGAGCATCAGGCGAGCCGGGTGGGCGCGGACGGGGAGGACCCCTCCGCGGTCGTCTCGGCGGTTCTCACCGGCTCGCGCCTGCTCGTCGCCATCGCCGCCCGGTCCCTCGGCGCGGTCGAGGACAAGGTCACCCTGCCGCAGTTCCGCATGCTCGTCGTCCTGGCGGGCCACGGGGACACCAAGCTCGTCACGATGGCGGAGCGGCTCAACGTCAACCCCTCGACGGCGATGCGGATGGCCGACCGCCTCGCCGCCTCCCGGCTGGTGGTCCGCGAGGTCAATCCGCGGAACCGGCGGGAGACCCTGATGCGCCTCACCGAGGAGGGACGGCGCATCGTCGACGAGGTCACCGCCCGCCGCCGCGAGGAGATCGCCGACATCGTCTCCCGGATGTCCGCCGGCCAGCGCCACGCCCTCGTCTCGGCGATGACCGCCTTCAACGAGGCGGGCGGCGAGCCACCGGTGGGCGCCGCCCACCCCCTCGGCTGGCCCGACGTCTAGACGGCCTCCGCCCCCATGCCCGGTCCCCCGCGGGGAGGCGGGGTTTCGGGCGCCGGACATGAAAAAGCCGTCATTCCGATTTCCCTTTTCTCTCATCTCCTCGCTTCTCCGGCTCGCAGATAAGTGCCGCGGGAAAGGAGTCACCTTTGGGGAAGAAGGGAGGGCATCGGGTTTTGATGGGGTTTAGCGTATTGTGTCTGACTCTGAGTTTTGCGATCCTCGAAACAGAACGGACAGGACGGCGGCGAACCCGGCCGCTCGGGCGGATCGCGGACGAGAGGCGGATCGCGCGTGGCCATGCGTGCCCAGCGGCCCTTCTCCGCCGAGGGCGGGAAGGAATGGCCCGCGACACTGGACGTTCCGGCCCTGACCGCGGCGGGCTGGCGCCCCACCCCGTTCCGGGAGTTCATCGTCAAGATCCACAGCCGGTGCGACCTCGCGTGCGACTACTGCTACGTCTACGAAATGGCGGACCAGACGTGGCGCTCCCGCCCCGTCCGGATGTCCCCGCAGACCCTCGACCGGGTCGCCGCCCGCGTCGCCGAGCACGTACGGTCCCACGGGCTGACCGCGATCCGGGTCGTGCTGCACGGCGGTGAGCCCCTGCTCGCCGGGCCCACGGCGATCCGCCGCCTGGTGGACGCCCTGCGAGCGGAGATCGGCTCCTCCGCGCGGACGGACGTGGTCGTCCAGACGAACGCGGTCCGCCTCACCGAGGACTACCTCCGCCTGTTCGACGAGCTCGGCGTCCGGGTGGGGGTCAGCCTGGACGGCACGGCCGAGGCGCACGACCGGCACCGCCGCCGCGCGGACGGCGGAGGCAGCCACGCGTCCGTGCGGGCCGCCCTCGAACGGCTGACGAGCCCCCGTCACCGGCACCTGTTCGCCGGCCTGCTGTGCGCCGTGGACCTGCGCAACGACCCGCTGGACACCTACGAGGCGCTGGTGGAGTCCCGGCCGCCGGTCATCGACCTGCTGCTTCCCCATGGGAACTGGGACGACCCGCCGCCGGGCCGCGGCCCGGACCGCTCTGCCACGCCGTACGGGGACTGGCTCGTCGCGGTCTTCGACCGGTGGTACCGGGAGCCCCGGCAGAGGACGCGGGTGCGCCTGTTCGGTGAGATCCTCCATCTCCTCTTCGGCGGGGCGTCCACCAGCGAGGCGATCGGGCTCTCGCCGGTGGGAGTGCTGGTCGTCGAGACCGACGGAAGCATCGAGCAGTCCGACGTGCTGAAGTCCGCCTACCACGGGGCTCCGCACACCGGTCTGCACGTGGACCGCGACGCCTTCGACGCGGCGCTGTCCCTGCCGGCGGTGGTGGCCAGGCAACTCGGAACCGGGGCGCTGTCGGCGACGTGCCTGGCCTGCCCGGTGCACCGGGTGTGCGGGGCGGGACTGTACGCGCACCGCTACCGGTCCGGCACCGGGTTCGCCAACCCGTCGGTCTACTGCCCGGACCTGTTCCGCCTGGTCACCCATGTGAAGCGGGTCGTCGAGGCGGATCTGGCCGTACGGCTGGGCCGCCCATGAACCTCGGCGCGCACCACCTGGGCGAGACCGTTTTCCGGGCTCTCGCGGCGGGAGGCGGCGGCGCCGCGGTCCGCGACCTGGCCTCCGCCCAGCACAGCAGGCACATCCTGCTGATCCGCGGGGTCGTGGACGCCGCGGCCGGAGCCGGCCACCCGCAGGCGGCCCGGGTCCGCCGGGCCTACGACCTGCTCGCGGACGTGCAGGCCCACGCGCCCGCGGAGGCCGAGGCGGTGATCCGGCATCCGGGCACGGGCGCGTGGGCCCGCCGTACACTGCGCGCCCTGCACGCCGGGGCGGCGGCTCCGGACGGCGGGAGTCCGCAGCGGGCCCCGGCCGTTCCCGAGGGCCTCGCGGCCGTCGCCGCCGCGGCGGCGATCAGGGCGGGTTTCGCGGCCGTCATCGAGGTGCCCCTCCATGAGGGGACCGTCGTACTGCCCACTCTCGGTCGTGCCGTCCCGGTCCCCGGCGGGGACGGTGACCGCGCGGTCGTACGGGTCACGCCGCGTGGTGAGGCGGAGATCATGGGCGGTGACGGCCGCGTGCGGGTGCCGGCGGACCATCGGACCGACGCCCCGGGCTGGCATGGCGTGCGCCGGTTGTCGGCCGAGGCGGGAGGGACCGGGATCAAGCTGCTCCTCGACGACGTGGACGCGCACTGCCTGCCCGCGGCGACGACCACGGCCGGCCGGTTGACGGAAGCCGAGGCCGGGAACTGGCGGACACTCCTCGACGGCGCGTGGGAGCTGCTCGTCAAGCATCACTGGACCGTCGCCGCGGAGATCGGCGAGATCGTCAGGGTGCTGGCACCACTGGCTCCACCGGCGAGCGGGCAGGTGAGCGTGTCGTCCCGGGAGACGTTCGGCTGCGTGGCGCTCTCCACGCCGGAGGACGACAGGGTGCTGGCCGTGACACTGGCCCACGAGGTCCAGCACGCCAAGCTCACGGCGTTGCTCGATCTGGTGCCGCTGACCCTGCCGGACACCGGGGCACGCTACTACGCGCCGTGGCGCGACGACCCCCGGCCGGTGAGCGGCCTGCTGCAGGGGGTCTACGCGCACCTGGGGGTGGCCGGGTTCTGGCGACGTCAGCGCCTTCACGAATACGGGAACTCGGCGATCAGGGCGAACGCCGAGTTCGCCCGCTGGCGGGACGCCGCGGCTGAGGCCGTGCGGACGCTCACGGCGAGCGGGGCGCTGACCCCCGAGGGGACGGCGTTCGTCTCCGCGATGGGCCGGACGCTGGCCGGCTGGTGCGGGGAGCCGGTGCCGGACACGGCTCTCGGGCTCGCCCGCCGCGCCGCCGAACGGCACCGGCGGGACTGGCGCCTGCGCAACGGCTCGCCCTGACCGGCCCGGTACGGCCCGCCCGCGTGGCCCACGGGCCCACGGGCCCACGGGGCGCACCCGGGTCACCCACCCGCCTGCTGCCCGGCACACACGACCCGCCCGGCGCACACGACCCGCCCGACCCGCCCGGTCGGCTCGTCAGGGCGGACCGGGCGGGATCCGGCGGGTCCGGATCAGATCGGCGGAGGGTCGAAGTCGAGGTCGAGGTGCCTGCCCTCCAGGGCGACCCTGGTGTCCGGATGGTCGGGCCCGAGGGTACGTGCGTAGGCGTCCAGGGTCTCCTCGGAGAGGCTCTTCGCCTCCCCCTCGGCACCCACCCGGTACAGGTCGGCCACGAGGTTCGCCGCGCCCGCCAGGGCGACGGGGTGCTCGCGGCCGAGGATGGTCCGCAGCCGCTCCAGGGTGTCGCGCCGCAGTGGGACGGCCTCGTCCATCTCCCCCAGCATGACCAGGTCGGTGGCGAGGTTGGTCGCGATGGTGAGGCTGTAGTGGTGGTCGCGCGAGAGCCGGGCGTCCAGGGCGGCGAGCGAGGCCCGGTCGAGGTCGCGGGCACCGATCACGTCACCCCGCACCCGGCGCAGTACGGCCAGGTTGCCGGCGCAGCCGTGGCGGTAGGGGTGGTCCGCGCCGTAGACGGCGGGGTACCGCTCCAGGGTGTCCTCGGCGAGATGGAAGGCGTCGTCGATGTCGCCGTTGCTGCGCAGCGCGTTGGCCAGGCTCATCGCGGCGGCGAGGGTGTCCGGGTGGTCCTTGCCGAAGATCCGCTCGTAGCGGGAGAGGATGTCCCGGGCCAGCTCGATGGCCTCCGGGATCCGGCCGGTCCGCCGCAGAGCGATGGACAGGTCCTTGGCGGTGCGGAGCGTCCAGGGATGCTCGGCGCCGAGTTCCTGCACGCCGTAGGCGTGGGCGTCCTCGCCCAGGTCACGGGCCTCGGGATAGTCGCCGCACAACCGCACCACCCGGGAGAGGCCGTTCCAGGAGGAGAGCACGTCGGTCCTGCTGACGCCGTTGACGCCGACGTTCTGCTGCTGAAGGAGGTAGGTGTCCTCGTGCAGCTCGCGGGCCCGCTGGTACCGGCTCATCAGGCCGTGGTCGACCGCGAGGTTGTTCATCATGTTGAGCGTCCAGGGGTGGACCGGGCCGAGTACCGCCTCGTGCCGCCGCCGGGCCTCCTCGTCGACCTCCAGGGCCGCGGCGAAGTCGCCTCGGGCGCGCAGGTCGGCGGCGTGGATGTTGGTGACGACCAGCGTCTGCGGGTGGTCCGGTCCCAGGACCCGCGTCATCTGCTCCAGCGTCCGGCTGTTGAGGTCGTACGCCTCGCGGTACTCGCCCAGCTCGCGCAGGACGTCGCCCAGATGCCGCTGCGCGGCCAGCACGTCGGGGTGGTCGGGGCCTGAATCCGCCCGCCAGCGCTGCAGGAACTGCTCGGCGAAGGCGCGCGCGGACTGGTAGCCGCCGGAGACGAACAGGTAGCGGAGGAGGTCCAGCGCCATCCGCCGGACGGCGGGGTTCCTGCTCTCCGGCACCAGCGCCGGCGTCACGTGGGCGAGGAGGTCGGCGTATCGGGGCCAGTTGGCCGTGTCGTCGGGGTCGAGTGGCGCTCCGGCGGCGAGCAGGAGGTGGACCTCACCGCGGTAGCGGGCCTGCTCCCGGGCGGTCAGCTCGTCGCGGATCAGCGCCTGGATCAGCCGGTGCACCTGGATGGTCCGGCTGGGGGAGTCGATGCGGGCCAGGGCGAACCGGCCGAGCTCCCGGATGGCCCTGCTGAGCAGGATGGGGTTGCCGAGGATGCGGCGCAGGGCGCCGGCGGCCGGCGGTTCGTCCACGTCGGCCGCGTCGCCGGACAGCGGCCGGAAAACATCGCGGGGGATGGGCTCGGCGCCGAAGAACGCGCAGCAGCGGAGCAGCTCGACCGCCTCGGGAAGCTGCTCCTTCAGCCGCTCCACCGACAGCGACCACGCCGCGGTCATCGACAGGGGGTACTCCGAGGGCTTGCTCTCGGCCAGCAGCTGGCTGGTCTTCTCGGTGAGCAGCCGGAGGTACTCGTCGACGGACATTCCCGTCTCGGCCTGCAGGGCGCCGGCCTGCTCCAGCGCCAGTGGCAGGTCGCCCAGCTCGTCGGCCAGACGGCCCGCGTCGACGGTGCTGATGGCCTTGGGCACGCGGCGGTTGAGGAACTCCACGCTCTCCGCCCGGTCGAAGACGTCGACGGCGAGCGTGTCGACGACCCCCTCCCACCGGTGGTTGCGTGAGGTGATCAGCACATGCCCGGGACCCCGGGGGATGATCTCGTTGATGTCCTCGGGCTGGTCGGCGTTGTCGAAGATGAGCAGCCACCGCGAGTAGGGCTCGCCCCGGCGCAGCGCGTCGAGGACGGCGGCGGAGGCGTCCTCGATGCCGGTGACCGCCGCCGAGGGCAGCTTGAGATGGGGTGCCAGGGCGGCGAGCGACGAGCGCACGAGGAGGGGCTGGTCGGCGGAGATCCACCAGACGAGCTCGTAGTCGCCCTGGTATCGATAGGCGTACTCGACGGCGAGCTGGGTCTTCCCGACGCCGCCGATGCCGTGGAGCGCGTGAGGCAGAACGGCGGTGACGTCCATCGTGATGCCTTCGCGCAGACGGGAGAGAAGGTCTTCCCTGCCCGTGAAGTTCATGTTGCGCTGGGGTACTTTGCCCCAAACGTGTGGAATGCGCCCGTGTTCAGCCTTCACAATGGCCATCCTAAGCGCGCGACCCCCCGATCGTCGAAGAGGCGGGCGTTTCATCGGTGTCTGCTGTGGGGGAATATAGAGGGCGTAGCACCCGTTGTCCAGAATGATACGATTAATCATCGTAAGTGAATTTATCTGCGACATTCGACCTAATTTGGACATGCGCAAACGGGCGCGTGACCATGGTCGGGCGGCGTGCGAAGATAGAGGGGCGGAGCACCGGGAGCGAAGGTGACGGGAGCGCCTATGTGGGATGAAGACGCCACGCGGGACAGTGGGCTCATCGACGTCTCGGGGCTTTCCCTGAGAGATCTCGACCGGCTCGACGAGACCGCCCTGGCGCACGCGCTTCGCAGGCTCATGGAGATCGAGGAGCGGGACGCCGACCCGGTCGCGGGTCACCAGTCGTCCGTGTGACGCCCGCGCGCCGCGAACGGGATCCCGTCGATGACAAGTGGGTGATGAGGGTGCGGTCGATGCCCGTTCCGCGGTCAGCGGAGCCGGCGTGCCGTCGTCCGCCCGCGGAACGGCGGAATCCGTGCTCCCGATGGGCGCGCGCGGATGTGGTGGCAGCAAGGATGCGTAAAACTCGTGCACACATTCCATTTGGTCACTCGGGACACCACCCCGCTATTTCGGCAGTGACGCAGGATTCGGTCGACGAGTGGTTGTATTGCACCGGATGGGATCGATGTGACCGTTGAGACTCTGATCAATACCGTGGACCACGGTCCTTACATCGGCCTGCGCGCGTTCCGCACCGAGGAGAGCCGCCTGTTCTTCGGGCGGGAACAGGAGTCCCGGCAGGTCGCCGGGCTCTGGAAGGCCGACCGGCTGACCGTTCTCACCGGTGGGCCGGGGGTCGGCAAGACCTCGCTGCTGAACGCCGGCGTCCGCCCGTTGCTGGCGCCGGAGCGGCTGCGGATCCTCCCCCTCGGCCGCCTCACGTACGCCTCCTCCTTCCCCGTCGCGGCGCTGCCCGAGCACAACCCCTTCGTCCTCGCGCTGCTGGCGTCCTGGTTCCCCCATGAGTCGCCGGCCCGGCTGGCCGCGACGACGATCTCCGGGCACCTGCGCAGACACGAGGCGGTCACCGGCCGCTCCACCGCCTCGGGGCCGCTGCTGGCCGCCATCGACCAGGCGGAGGAGCTGTTCGACGACCGCGAGGACCGGCGGCGGCACGTCGGCGCGTTCGTCGACGAGCTCGCCGAGGCTCTGGACGACCATCCCGGACTTCACCTGCTGCTCGCGGGCGGGGAGGGGTTCACCGGCCTCTTCGAGCCCTGCCGCGCCCGGCTCGGGACGGCCGCGGGGTCGGAGGTCGTCCTTGCGCCCCTGGACCGTGACGCGGCGACGCGGGCGGTCCGCGGCCCCTCGGAGTCCCGGGGCCGTCCGTTCGCGCCCGGCGCGGCGGAGGAACTGGTCGACGACCTCCGTTCGGTGACGCTCCTCGACGACATGGGAGGACCGGCCGCCTCCCAGGCCGGCGCGGTGCGCCCGGCGCTGGTCCAGATGGCGTGCTCCTCGCTGTGGGAGACGTTCTCCGGCGCCGACGTCGTCACCGGAGCGCACCTGCGCCGGGAGGGCGGCGCCGAGCGGTTCCTCGGCGACACCTGGCGGCGCGTCGTCTCCGGGATCGCCGCCGACCATGACCTGTACTCCGAACGGCTGCTCAACCGGCTGGGACGTGCGCTCACCGCCGGTCCCTCCGGCCGCGCGCGGGTCGGCGAACGGGAGGCGGAGGAGGCCGGCGTGCCCGGCTCCGTGCTGCGGGCACTGGCCGCCCTCCACCTTCTCCGGTCCGAAGCGGACGCGGCCGGTTCGCGGGAGTACACGCTGTACGACGACCGTCTCGCCGCGGTCGTCCGCGGGCTCGCCGCCGGCGGCCCGGTTCCGGCGGTTCCTCCGGCGCCGACGTCCTCAGCGGCGTCGCTGCACGCCGCGGTCCAGGCCCTCGCCCGGGGGGAGACCGCGCTCGCGCGCGGGCATGTCCGCAGGATCGTGGAAGCCGGTGACGACGAGCTGCGCCCGCGTGCCGAGGCGTGGTCCCTGCTCGGCAACATCGCCTGCGAGGAGGGCGACCTGGAGGCGGCCGTCCGGTCCTACGACACGGCCACGACCATGTTCGAGGCCCTGGGGGACACCTCCGCGGTGGGACGGCTGCTGGCGGCGACCGGTCGGCTGCGCCTGCGGCAGGGGGACGGAGCGCTCGCCCTCACCCTGCTGCGCGCGGCCGTCGAGCGGGTGCCCAACGACCTGACGGTGCAGACCCAGCTCGGGCGGGCGCTCGGGGAGCTGGGCCGCTCGCGGGCCGCCGTGGCGGTGCTCAACGGGGTGCTGGCCGTCGACGGGAACACGCCGGACGCCCTGCGCGTGCGCGGTGAGATCCTCGCCGACCTCGGCGAGGCCGAGGAGGCGCTGCGCGACCTGGACCGGGTGCCGCACCGCGCGGAACCCGTCACCCGGGCGGCCCGTGCCTTCGCGCTGGCCACGCTGCACGACTTCGGGGCCGCCGACGGCGAGCTGGCCGCCGTGCTCGCCGACGCGCCACACGAGGGCTCCGTACTGCTGTACGGCGCGCGGGCACGGGCGGCGGAGGGAGACCGGGCCGGCGCCGCCGACCTCGCGGGCAGGGCGCTGACGGCCGCCGGCCCGCCGCTGCCGCCTCACCGGCGCGAGGTCGCCCTGGGACTGCTGGCGGCCTCGGAGCCGGACGAGCCGTACCGCGACGATCCGGGGCCGTGACGAGCCGTACCGCGACGATCCGGGGCCGCGACGAGCCGTACCGCGACGATCCGGGGCCGCGACGGCGCGAAGCCGTACGGCGCTCACTCCGCCCGGCGCGTCACCTCTCCGTCCCGGCGCCGCTCCGCGCCGGGGTCCGGCGTGTTCCCCGCCTCCGGGGCGCCGGTCACCTCGCGCCTGGCGGCGAGCTGGAAGGCGGCGAGACGGGCGTCGAGGTCACGCAGGTCGGGGGCGCTCCTCATCTGGCCGCCCAGGCAGATGTCGTCCTGGAAGGCCAGGTCGATCGACTTCACCGCGGCGGCGGCGCTCCGGCCGGCCGACTCGGCCAGGGACAGCGCGGCGGACGCCACCTCCTCGGGGGCCGTCAGCGACACCTGTGCGGCGTGCAGTCCCGTGGCCGTCGCGTGTTCCTGGACGGCGCCGAGCCTGACGTCCATGTCCCGCCAGTGACGCTGGGCGGCGATCTCGATCGTCATCTTGAGCTGTGCGGCCGATTCGGACAGGTTCGCGCACGCCCGCCGGAGCTCGTCGCACCGCCTTTCGCGCCGGTCACGCTCCGCCTGGCGCCTTTCGCGCCGGGCGGAGGTCCCCTGGGTCAGCGCCACTCCTCCCAGAGCGCCCAGAAGCGTGCCTACCGTCGATATCACCGTCGTGACGACAGAGGGGTCAGGCATAGGTAGATCGTGCCATCGGCGGGTCATTCTCCGCAGGCCCCTGCGGGTGTTCCGTCCCGCCCAGGGCCGTCACCAGGATCTCGCCCCCTTCCCGGCGGTGCTCGCGTCTCCGCGCGTCGGCCAGCCCGCGCAGCGCCACGCTCTCACCGAGCCGGTCCCCGGACCGGCGGCAGGCCGCCAGGGCGACCCGGAGGGCCCGCTCCACACCGGTCCAGGACGACCGCAGCGCCGCGTCGTTCAGCATCGCGGCGGCCAGCTCCCAGCACAGCTCGTCCAGGCCGCGGGCCGACGCCTGCAGCACGGCGGCGACCAGGGATTCCCGCTCGCTCTCGAACCAGGCGAGGGGGTCGGCGAGCAGTTTCTCGCGGACCCGCGCCGGAGGCGGCCAGCGTGGCGCCCTGCCCCGTACCGGGGTGTACCGGGCCGACGGCAGACGCTCGTCGGCCTCCTGCGCCAGGGTGAGGAAGGTGGCGAGCGTGCGGATGACCACCACGTCGACGGCGGTGTCGCTCTCCTCCAGTACGGCCTGCTCACGGGCGTAGCGGCGGACGAGTTCGTGGAACCGGTAGCGGGTCTGGCCGGCGGCGTCCGGCTCGGTGGTCTCCAGCATGCGGGCGTCGGTGAGGGAGTCGGCGAGCTCCTCCGCCGCCTCCTGGGACGTCTCCAGCGCCATCGCGATGGTCCACGGGGCGAAGGAGGGAAGGTCCAGGACGCCGAGGAGGCGGACGGCCCGCCGCGCCGCCTCGTCCAGCCGGTGGTAGCCGGCGGCGATGCCGGTTCTGACGTCCGGGTCACCGAGGGCGAGTTCGTCCAGGCCGTCGCGGTCCAGCCGCTCGGCGAACCGGGCGAGCGTCCAGTGCGTACGGCCGGCCAGCCGCGTCCCCGCCGCCCGCAGCGCCAGCGGCAGGCGCCCGCACAGCCGGGCCACCTCCGCGGCGGCCTCGGGTTCCGCGGCGACGCGCTCGCGGCCCAGGACGCTCGCCAGCATGTCCGCCGCCTCCCCCGGCTCCAGCGGTTCCAGCTCGAAGCGGGCGGCGCCCGGCCAGCCGGGCAGCCGGGAACGGCTGGTCACGATGACCGAGCAGGTGGGTGAGCCGGGCAGCAACGGCCTGGCCTGCGCGTGGTCGGCGACGTCGTCGAGCACCACGAGCATCCGGCGGCCGGCGAGCCGGCTGCGATAAAGGTCGATCCGCTCCTCCAGGTCGTGGGGGACGGCGGACGCGTGGACGCCGAGGGCGCGCAGGAACCGGGCCAGCACCCGTGACGGGTCCGCGGGGCACGTGCCGGAGCCCTGCATGTCGGCGTGGAGCTGGCCGTCCGGGAACGCCTCGCCCAGCCGGTGGGCCACGTGCAGGGCCGTTGCGGTCTTGCCCACGCCGCCCTGCCCGGTGACGAGCGCCACGGCGACGGACCCGGTGCCGCGGGAGGTCAACGCCCCGCGGAGCCGGCCGACCGTCTTCTCCCGCCCGGTGAAGTCGGCGACGTCGGGAGGGAGGAGGGACGGGCGGAACGTTCCACCGGAGGGGGCGGGCTCATAGGACTCGTAGAGCTCGTAGGGCTCGCGGGGTTCGTAGGAGGAGGCCGGGCCCGTCTCCTGCCGCAGCACCTGAAGGTGCGCCGCGCGCAGCTGCGGGCCGGGATCGATGCCGAGTTCGTCCGCCAGCCTCCTGCGGGTCGCCTCGTACTCGGCCAGCGCCTCGGCCTGCGCCCCGGCTCCCGCGAGGGCGAGCACGAGCCAGGAGTGCACCGCCTCGTTCAGCGGCTCGGCCGCCGCGACGGCCCGCAGCTGCGGGATGACCTCGCAGGTCAGACCGGTCTGGAGGGCGAACTTGGCCGCCTCCAGCAGGACGTCCACGCGTTCCTGGTCGGCCGCGCGGACCCAGGGGTGCCCCCGGACCGCGTGACCGAGGTCGGACAGGCACGGACCCTGCCAGAGCTGCAGGGCGCGCAGCAACAGCTCCAGGGTCTCCCTGGGGGAGCCGGCCCGTCCGGCCCGCGCCACCGCCGTCCGGAAGCGGACCAGGTCGGTGTCGCACCGGTCGAGCCGGATCGCGTACGCGGGTCCCAGTCCGGCGAGCCAGGAGGCGCCGGACCGGGCCACGTGGGACGGATCGACGCGGCGGCGCAGCCGTCCCACGTAGGTCTGGACGAGGTTGACCACGGAGTCCGGGACTCCCTCGCTCCACACGGCGTCGATGATCTCCTGGCGGTGGACGGGCGTCCCCGCCTTCAGCAGCAGCAGAGCGAGAACGGTCCGTTGTTTGTCCGAGCTGATCGCAACCTCGGTATCCCCGCGCCATACCCGTAGTGAACCGAGCAGGCTGAACCGTATGTTCGCCATTTCTCTCCTGAAAAAGCCCACGGTCAGTGCCGGAAATCTGGAGAATCATATGTTTTGACGGAAAGTAAGGCGAGATTGTGATGTGTCCAATCCCGGCCATCACCGCTGTCACTTACTCCCCTTTCCGGTCGCCGGGGGACCGCCCCGCCGCAGGACCGCGCCGGGTCCACTGGCGATTCACTGACGGTTCACTGGCCGCGCCGCCCGCCCGTGCGCGCGCCGGGTTCAGTGCCGCGGCGACACCGCTCCAGCGGCGGCGGCCATCGTTGGCAACGACCTTCGGACCTCGGGAGGAGGTGCACGATGAAGAAGATCAAGATCCGTAAGGCCGGCCCGGTCCGCCTGACCGCCGCCGCCTGCTCGATCTACAAGAACGTGAGCTGACGTCGGCTCCCGGCGGTGCGCCGGGTACGGCACGCCCGCACCCGGCGCTCCGCCCCACGCCGCGGAAAGCCACCGCCGTGGAAAGCCACCGCCGCGGGACCCACCGCTCGTGGTCCCGCTCGTCGCACGACCTCGTCCACCACCCTCGCGCGACACCACCTGGGAGGGCTGCCCGTTGACCGACGCAGAGGCCGTGACCGGCGGCCCCGCGACCCGCCACGACCCCGACCGGCCGCTCCCGCTGCATCCCCTGGTCTACCTGGAGGACGGGGAGGAGGTGACGGTCGGCCGTCCGGACACCGACTCCTACGCGATCTTCCCGGTGGACGGAGCCGAACTGCTGCGCAGACTCCAGGAGGGACTCCCCCCGCGCGCGGCGGCCGCCTGGTACGCCGAGCGCTACCACGAGGACCCCGACATCGACGACCTGGTCGCGGCGCTCGGCGAACTCGGCTTCATCCGCGAGCCCGGAGAGCCCGGTGGGACCGGCGCGTCCGGCGACCCCGGCGAGCAGACCGGCGCGGCGGGCGGGCCGTACGCTCCCGACCGGCCGGTCCGCTGGCGGCGGCTCGGCGCGGCCCTCTTCTCCGTCCCCGCCTGGATCTGCTACGCGGCCGTCGTCGCGTGGGCGGTGGTCGCGATGGCGCGCCGGCCCGACCTGGTGCCGAGCTACCGCAACGTCTTCTTCACCGAGTACTACACCGTCATCCAGGCGGCGCTGTTCGTCGTGGCCATCCCGCAGCTGCTGCTGCACGAGAGCTTCCACGCGCTCGCCGGACGGCGGCTGGGTCTGCGCTCCAGCCTGCGGATCTCCCGCAGGTTCTACTTCGTCGTGCTGGAGACGTCGCTGGACGGGCTGGTCGCGGTGCCCCGGCGGAAACGGTACCTGCCGATCGTGGCCGGGATGCTGGCGGACGTGGTCGTGATGGCGGTCCTGACGATCACGGCCGACCTCACCAGGCAGCCGGGGGGCGCGCTCTCCTTCGCCGGGCGGTTCTGCCTGGCGTTCGCCTTCGCCGTGCTGCTCCGGATCCTCTGGCAGTTCTCCCTCTACCTCCGCACCGACCTCTACGTCCTCGTCTCCACCGCGCTGGGCTGCGTCGACCTGCACACCACGGCCCGGCAGATGCTGGCCAACCGGATGAACCGGCTGCTCGGCCGGCGCGACCGGCTCGTCGAGGAGTCCGACTGGCACCCCGTCGACCGGCGCGTCGCCCGGTGGTACTCCTGGCTGATCGTCGCCGGCTACACGGTGAGCCTGACCACGTTCCTCGTCGCGGTCGCCCCGATCGTCTACGAGATGTTCACCGGGATCCTCGGCCGGTTCACCGGCCACGGCGCGTCCTGGCCGGAGCTGCTGGACTCGCTCGTCTTCTGCGGATTCATCCTCGCGCAGCTCGTCGTTCTCGCCTGGGTGGCGGCCCGGGAGCGATACCGCGACCGGAGACAGCGGCTCGAACACGTCATCACCTGAAAGGGACGCACCATGGGTAACCACCACTGGATCCGGGCCGCCCGGCGCCGCGACCGCGACCTGCTGCGGGAAGGACTCGGCCTGCCGCCGGTGCTGATGGTGCTCGACGCCCACCGGCGGCTGCGCGGGCCGTACACGGCGGCCGGCACGCTGATGCGGGCGATCGCGCCGCAGGCGCTGGAACGCCGGCCCGAGCTGGGGCCCGCCCACAACATCGAGATCCTGACCAGCACCCCGGAGCTGGCCCACCTGGTGCCGCCCGCCTGGACCTCGCTGGAGTGGCAGGCCGGCAAGGGGGAGCGCACCCGCTTCTACTCCCGGCTGCACACCCTGAACATCGCCAACGGCCTGGCCGAGCTGCTGCGCGACCACCTGGAGGCGCTGGGCGGAGGGCCCCGCACCCTCGTCTTCGAGAACGTGCACCACGCCGACCCGACCGACCAGGAGCTCGTCGCCGTGCTGCTGCGCCGCGGGGACCTGGACGGGCTGACCGTCGTCGTCGGCACCGGGCCCGAGCCTGTCCCCGACCCGCCGGGGGAGGTCACGATCTCCCTGGCGCGTGTCCTCGCCCGCCACGCCGTACCGGTGGACGCCCCCGCCGTTCCGGAGGCCGGACCGGAGACCGCTGACGGGCCGGCTGCCGCGCGAGCCTACGTCGAGGGCGACTGCACCGGCGACGATCCCCGGCTGCTCGCCGCCTACGAGGCGCTGCCCGCCGCCGAACGCGCGCGGCTGCACGACGAGCGGGCGGCGGCGCTGGCCGGCCGGGGCGAGTTCTCCCTGTCGCTGGGCGCGATCCCGTACCACGCCGAGCACGGCACCGACCCGTCCGGCACCGGCCTCGCCGCCCTGCGCCTGGCGATGGACCACTGCCGGGGCATCGGCCTCTACCAGGCCGCGGCCGACCTGGGCCTGCGCGGCAGGGCGCTGGTGGACCGGTCGACGCAGGAGGAGCTGTGGTGGCACTTCACCAACGCCACCAGCACCACGCTCGCCTCCCTCGGCCGGGCCGACGAGGCGATGACCATCTACGACGAGGCGCGGGCGGTCAGCGCCGACCCCATCGTCCACATGGAGCTGGCCTACAGCACCGCCATGCTGTACGCCCGGCACTATCCCGAGCCGCGGCGCGACTACCAGCGGGCGCGGATGTGGATGAACATGTCCATCGCGATCGCCTCGCTGGTGGAGGACCCGAAGAAGCGGGCCTTCCACTCGGTGTTCGGCCACAACGGTCTCGCGCTGGTCGAGGTGCGCCAGAAGCGGGCGGACGAGGCGCTGCGGATGCTGGAGGACGGCATGGCCCGGCTGGACCGGGAGCTGGAACCCGGCGAGCACGCCCTGCACCGCGCGGTGCTGCGCTACAACCGCGCCCAGGTCCTCGGCATGATGGGCAGGCTGGAGGAGTCGCTGAGCGACTACCTCGAGGTCGTCGAACTCGACCCCGACTTCCCCGAGCACCACTTCAACGTCGGCAACATCCTGCGGCGGCTCGGCCGCGACGAGGAGGCGATCGCCGCCTACGAGCGCGCGCTGCGCCTGTCGCCGCCGTTCCCCGAGGCGTACTACAACCTCGGCGACGCCCGCCTCGAACTCGGCGACGTGCGCGGGGCGCTGGCCGACTTCGGCTACACCATCGAACTCGACCCCGCCCACCTCGACGCCCGGGTGAACCGCGCCGGGCTGCTGTGCGACCTGGGCGAGACCGACGCCGCCTGGCGGGACGTCACCGAGGGGCTGGAGCTCGCGCCGGACAACGCCCACCTGCTGTGCCTGAAGGGGCGGCTGCTCGCCGAGCGGGACGACCCCGCCGCGGCCCGCGAGGCGCTGTCGGCCGCGATCGGACGCGACGATCGGCTCGCCGAGGCGTGGGCGCTGCGCGGCGAGCTCGCCTACGCGGCCGGGGACCTCACCGGGGCCGCCCACGACCTGGACCGGGCGGTCGAGCTGGGCGGCACGCCCGAGATGCGGTTCAACCGGGCCGTCGTCCACCAGGAGTCGGGCCGCTACGCCGAGGCCGTCGCCGACTACGAGCTCGTACTGGCCGCGACCGGCGACGAGGACAGCCGGGAACGGCTGGACGCCTGCCGGGCGGCGCTGGGCGAACCCGCCACGGCCGACGTGCCGGCCTGAGCCGGCGCGCCCGGCTCAGGCCGACCTGCCGGTCTGAGCCGGGCACGCCGGTTCGGGGACGACCCGCGGCCGCTGCGCCGGCCCGGCAACGATCCGGTGCGCCGGCCCGGGAACGACCTACGACCGGCGTGGGCCGCAAGAACGATCCGCGGAAGGGACGCACCATGCCAGACCTGTTCGAGCCCGCGCGGCTGGGACGGCTCCGCCTGCCCAACCGGCTGGTGATGTCACCGATGACCCGCAGCCGCGCCGACCACCGCGGGGTGCCCGCGGCGGAGACGGCCGTGTACTACGCGCAGCGGGCCACCGCGGGGTTGATCATCTCCGAGGGAGCCCAGCCCAGCCCGGCCGGGCAGGGGCACCCGGGAACCCCGGGCCTGCACACCGCCGAGCAGGCCGGGGCGTGGCAGGAGGTGACCGGCGCGGTGCACGCGGCCGGCGGCCGGATCTTCGCCCAGCTCATGCACGCGGGCCGCATCGGCCACGAGAGCGTCAACGGGCTGCGGCCCGTGGCGCCGTCGCCGGTGCGGGCCGCCGGGCGGATCTTCACCCTCGACGGGCACCGGGACCTGCCCGTCCCCCGGGAGCTGAGCACCGCCGAGACGCGGGCGACGATCGGCGACTTCGCCCGCGCCGCCCGGCTGGCCGTCGACGCCGGGTTCGACGGGGTCGAGCTGCACGGCGGCAACGGCTACCTGATCCACCAGTTCCTCGCCCCGGGCACCAACCGCCGCGGTGACCTCTACGGACGCGACCGCCTCCGCTTCGCCGTCGAGCTCGCCGCGGCCGTGGCGGAAGCGGTCGGCGGGGACCGGGTGGGGCTGCGCGTCACCCCGGGCGACCCGCACAACGACATCGCCGAGGACGACATCGAACTGGTCTACCCGGCGCTGGCCGCCGCCCTCGCCCCGCTCGGCCTGGCGTACTTCCACCTCGCGGGCGTCGCGCCCGGCACACCGCTCGCCGCCCGGATCCGGGCGGCCTGGCCCGGCGCCCTGGTGGTGGCGCCGCGGTCGGGAGGAGAGTTCCCCGGTGACGGCGGCCGGGCCGCCGCCGAGGAGTGGCTCGCCGCCGGGGCCGACCTCATCGCCTTCGGCCGGGCCTTCCTGGCGAATCCCGACCTGGTGGAACGGCTGCGCACCGGCGCGCCGCTGAACCGCCCCGACCCCGCGACCTACTACGGCGGCGGCCGGCACGGCTACACCGACTACTCCTTCGCCTCCTCCCGCCGCTGACCTCACCGCGACGCCCACCCGCGGCCGGCCGTACGGTTCCGGACGTGCCGGCCGTACGCTCCCGCCGTGAACCGTGTGGACCGGCCGATCCGTCGAGCACGGGCCGGCCGGTCCACGGTGTCACGGGCTGAGGCGGTGCAGGTCGCGGGGGAACAGGGTGGTCTGGCGGACGTTGGCGGCGCCCGTCAGGCGGGAGGTCCACCGTTCCAGGCCGATGGCGAAGCCGCCGTGCGGCGGCATGCCGTGGGCGAACGCCGCGAGGTACCCCTCGTACGCCTCCGGGTCCTCGCCCCGGGCGGCGAGCGCGGCCAGGTAGTCGGCGTGCCGGTGCAGCCGCTGGCCGCCCGTCACCAGCTCCAGCCCCCGGAACAGCAGGTCGAAGCTGCGTGAGCGCTCCGGCGCGGTCGGGTCGGGGTGGGTGTAGAAGGGCCGCTTGACCATCGGGTAGCCCGTGACGAACAGGAACTCCGAGCCGTGCTCGCGCAGCGCCCACTCGCCGAGCCACCGCTCGTGCGCCGGGGCCAGGTCGGGCTCGCCGCGGGGGTCCTCCCCGGTGTGCCGGGCGAGGAGTTCCTGCGCCTCGGCGAAGTCGATCGCGGGGATCTCCTCCGGGACCTTCGGCGTCTCGATCCCCAGCAGGGCGACGGCGGCCCCGGCGCGTTCGGCGACGGCCGCGTGCATGCCGCCGAGCGCGAGGGTGAGCACCGCCATGACGTCGCGGTGGTCGCGGACGAAGCCCAGTTCGGCGTCCAGGCTCGTGTACTGCGCCAGGTGCCGGGCGGTGTCGTGCGGCTCGGCCCGGAAGACCGGCCCGACCTCGTAGACCCGCTCGAACACCCCGACAAGGGCCTGCTTGAAGAACTGCGGCGACTGGGCCAGGAAGGCGGGCCGGCCGAAGTAGTCGATGCCGAAGACGTTCGCGCCCGACTCCGTCGCCGAGGCCACGATCTTCGGGGTGGACGTCTCGACGAACCCGAGCCCGTCCAGGACGGCCCGGAACCCGGCGACCCCGGCGGCGGCGATCTCGAACGGCGCCCGCAGCCGGGGATGCCGCAGCGCCGCCGGCGCGTGGTCGAGGACCGTGGGCAGCGTGCCGGAGACGACGGGCCGGTACAGGTCGAACGGCGGCGGCTCGACCGGCTCGGAGAGCACGTCGATCACCGGGTCGGCCAGCTCGGCCCCGCCGGGGGCCTGCGGGTTGGCGGAGACGGTCCCGGTGACCTCGACGACGGTCTCCTCGGCCAGGTGGACCGGCTCGCGCAGCACGACCTGCGCGAGACCGGAGCGGTCCCTGACCACCAGGAACGACACGGACTTCAGCTCGCGGCGGCGATGCAGCCAGCCGGCGATCCGTACGGTGCGGCCGACGTGCGCGGGCAGGTCGGCGGCGAGGATACGAGAGATCATCACACTCCTCGTGGAATATGAGCGGATCCCTTGGGAGTGCGGGGGAGAAGGGTGCTCCCGGTGCCACCGCACTTTCGCCGCCGCCTGGGCGGCGGCCTCATCGCGGCCCGATCACGGGGGCCGGCCGGCGGGGCATGGGGCGGGTGCGCCGTTCCTCCCCGCACTCGGGAGGGTCTTCGCCCCGGGGCGCGGGACCGCCTTCGCAGCTGCCGGCGGCTCTCTGACCCGCGTGATCCCGGGACTACTCGTCTCCGTCATCGCGTTGCGGCCAGTCTAACGCGATCACCGCCGGGGAGCGGTGCCCGCTTCATGCCGCCGGGGACGGAAGTCCGTGGTCCGGACGAACGGCCTGACCGAAAGCATGGCGTCGGCCGGTATGCGGTTCTCGTCGGACAGGAGGCTCACGGCGTCGATCACCGTGGATGAAACGGCGGTGTCGATTCCGCAGGCCGTGAGACGCCGGGACCGGGCATTCGAGCGGGACGCGGTGGGACGCGGTGAAACGACCAGGGGCCCGATCGCTGTCTCCAGCGATCGGGCCCCTGGTGTCGGGAATCCAAGCGTCGGGGTGACAGGATTTGAACCTGCGACCTCTTCGTCCCGAACGAAGCGCGCTACCAAGCTGCGCTACACCCCGGTGCACGACGGGCTTGCTCGTGCTTGAGAAAGTCTAGCGGACTTCGCGGGTGCTTGCGTCATTCCGGCGTCGCGGTACCAGGGTCAGCAGACTCGCCTCGGGGAAGCAGGCGAACCGCGCCGGAGCGTAGGGGCTGGTGCCCAGGCCGGCCGAGACGTGGAGGAACGCCGAGTCGTGACGGCTCAGGCCCTTGACCCGGGCGCGGTCGATGCCGCAGTTGGTGACCAGCGCGCCGTAGAACGGGACGCAGAGCTGGCCGCCGTGGGTGTGGCCGGCCAGCAGCAGTTGGTAGCCGTCGGCGGCGAAGCGGGTCATGTTGCGCGGCTCGGGGGAGTGCATCACGCCCAGTCGGAGGTCCGCCTCCTCGGGCGCGGGCCCGGCGATCAGGTCGTAACGGTCGCGGTTGATGTGGGAGTCGTGGATGCCGCCCACGGCCACGTCGAGATCGCCCACCTTGAGGCGGGCCGTGGTGTTGTTCATGTCCAGCCAGCCCTCGGCGGACATGGCCGCGCCCAGCTCCTCCCAGGGAAGCGAGGGGATCTTCTGGACGTGGTCGCCCTTGGAGGTGCGCCACAGGTAGCGGGCCGGGTTCTTGGGGCGCGGCGCGTACATGTCGTTGGAGCCGTAGACGAACAGGCCCGGACGGGTCAGCAGCGGCTCCAGGGCCTCCATCAGCGGGCCGACGGCGTCGGGGTGGGCGATGGAGTCGCCGGTGTTGACCACCAGGTCGGGCTGGAGCTCGCCCAGCGAGCGGACCCAGTTGATCAGCATTCGCCTGCGCGGGGTGAGGTGCAGGTCGGACAGGTGCAGGATCCGCACCGGACGCCGGCCGGGCGGCAGCACTGGCACGTCGAACCGCCGTAGGCGGAACGCGTTGCGCTCGACGACCGAGGCGTAGGCGAGGCCGGTAAGGCCGACGCCGAGCAGGGACAGGGGCACCGCGGCTGCTTTCCTCACACCCTCATCATGCCCGACACCCGGCACCCTGGGAGAAACCCTGGATACACCGGGACCGGTGAGACGGCAAGATGGACCGCATGAGCACATTGAAGGACAAGCTGAAGGCCGACCTCACGGCCGCGATGAAGGGCCGCGACGAGGTCCGCACCCGGACCATCCGCATGGCCCTGGCGGCCGTGAACGTCGAGGAGGTGGCCGGCAAGACGGCGCGCGAGCTCTCCGACGACGAGATCGTCAAGGTGCTGACCAAGGAGGCCAAGAAGCGCCGGGAGGCGGCGGAGGCGTTCAGCGGCGCGGGCCGCGCCGAGCAGGCGCAGGCCGAGCTGGACGAGCAGGCGGTGCTGGAGGAGTACCTCCCCGCCCAGCTCTCCGACGACGAGATCGCCGGGCTGGTGGACGAGGCCATCGCCGAGACCGGCGCCTCCGGGCCCAGGGAGATGGGCCAGGTCATGAAGGTCCTGAACCCCAAGGTCGCGGGGCGGGCCGAGGGCGGCCGGGTGGCGCAGATCGTGCGGACCCGCCTGAGCGCCTAAGCCCGCTCCGGAGAACACCGGGAGCCCTCCCGCGATGCGGGGAGGGCTCCGACGGTCCGGCCGCCGGTCCCTGGAAGGACCGGCGGGGCGTCCACGGGTTCCTAGCGGGTGCCCTCGTTGACGACGCCGCCGTTACCCCGGCCCCGGCCCCGTCCGTTGCCCCGGCCGAAGCCGGGCCCGAAGGTGCCGCCGTCGTTGACGACCGTGTTGTCGCCGCCGTCGTCGCCGAAGTCGCCGCCGACGTCACCCGGCTTCTTCGGCGGCGGCTTGGGCGCGCAGTTGCCGGAGCAGCCGCCGAAGCGGTCCATGTTGACCGAGTGGAAGGAGGTCGGGTCGACGCCCTTCAGCGCGCCGGGCATGGACAGCTTCCAGATCTTCCCGGAGATGGTGGCGCCGTAGACGTAGCCGTAGTAGCGGCCGCCGATCGTCACGCCCGTCAGGTCGTGGGTGAAGGCGCCGCGCGGGTCGCCGAGGCTGACCGCGGAGGCGAGGTCGGGGGTGAACCCGGCGAACCAGGCGGCGGTGTAGGCGTCGGTGGTGCCGGTCTTGCCCGCCGCCGGCCGGCCGATGCCGCCGATCTCGCTCATCGTGCCCTTGGTGAACACCCCGGACATGATGTGGG
Organism: Streptosporangium sp. NPDC004379; assembly: GCF_042873875.1. Lineage (NCBI taxonomy): Bacteria > Bacillati > Actinomycetota > Actinomycetes > Streptosporangiales > Streptosporangiaceae > Streptosporangium > Streptosporangium sp. NPDC004379. The sequence goes on along the minus strand of NZ_JBIAMC010000013.1, from coordinate 82,925 downwards.
TGGCCGCGTCGGCGACCTCCTCGTCGAGGACCTCCTCGCACTTCGGCTTGTACGGCGTGGCCTTGCCGTAGCGGTCGCGGATCTCGGTGATGGCCATCGGCTCGCAGTAGGTGCCGCGGGCCGCGATGGTCGCGTAGGCGGCGGAGACCGTCACCGGGTCCATCTCGTTGACGCCGAGGGTGAAGGTCTCGACCTCGCGCAGCGGGCCGCCGTCGGACCGCTGGATGCCGAGCTTCTTGGCCGTCTTGACGACGTTGCAGAGGCCGACCTTCTCCTCCAGCTTCATGAAGAAGGTGTTCACCGAGCCCAGCGTGCCGGTGGTCAGCGACTTGAAGCCGCCGCCGCCCTCGCTGGAGTTGAAGACGTCATGAGTGGGCTCGCCGACCGCGTTGCCCTTGCAGTCGCGGAACGCGCCGTGGCTGGGGGCGTTGTAGGACTTGCCGGTGGTGTTGCCGTCGTTGAGCTTCATCCCCTGGTCGAGCGCGGTGAGCAGGGTGAAGGCCTTGAACGTCGAGCCCGCCTGGAAGCCGATGCCGCCGCCGTGCTGGGCGTCGGCGGCGAAGTTGATGCTGCTCTCGTTCTTCTTCTTGCTCGTGCCGAACTTCCGGCTGGAGGCCATCGCCCTGATGGCGCCGGTGCCGGGGACGACCATCGCCTGCGAGGCGACCGGCTTGTCGCTCGCGTGGACCATCTGCTTGATGGCCTTCTCCGAGGACTTCTGCGCCTGCGGGTCGAGCGTCGTCTTGATCGTCAGGCCGCCGCGCTGGAGCAGCTTCTCGCGCGCCTCGGGGGACTTGCCGAACAGCTTGTTGTGGCGGATCTCCTCGCGCACGTAGACGCAGAAGTAGGGGTACTTGCTGGTCTCGCAGCCGCCCGGGGCCGAGACGTCCTTGAACCCGAGCTTCTTGGCCTTGGCCTCGTCGGCCTCCTGCTTCGTGATCTTGCCGAGCTCGTACATGCGGTTCAGGACGGTGTTGCGCCGCTCCAGCAGCTTCTGCTGGCGGGCCTTCCAGGGCTTGGAGGACTCGCCCTGGTGCCGGGCCGGGTCGGTGCCGTTGGGGTCCTGTACGGCGCCGGCCAGCGTGGCGGCCTGCCACAGTTCCAGCTTGGACGCCGGCTTGCCGAAGAACCGCTTGGCCGCCGCCTGGATGCCGTGGGCGCCGGCGCCGAAGTAGGAGATGTTGAGATATTTCTCCAGGATCTCCGACTTGGTGTACTTCTCCTCGACCGCCAGGGCGTAGCGCAGCTCGTTGAGTTTCCGGGAGATGGTCGGCGCGATCGCGGCCTGCTTCTCCTCGGGGGTCTCGGCGCTGTTGAAGAGCACCTGCTTGACGTACTGCTGGGTGATCGAGGAGCCGCCCTGCGTGGAGCTGCCGCCCGCGTTCCGCACCGCCGCGCGCATGGTGCCCTCGATGTCGATGGCGCCGTGCTCGTAGAACCGGAAGTCCTCGATCGAGATGATCGCGGTCTTCATGACGTCGGCGATCTCGTCGAGCTTCACCGACTCGCGGTTCTCGTAGTAGAACTGCGCGAACGGCTTGCCGTCGGCGTCCAGCAGGACGGTCTTCTCCGGCAGCGGGGGTTCCTTGAGCGCCTCAGGGCGTAGGTGCAGCTCCTCTGTGACGGAGTTCACGCCGAGTCCCGCGCCCCCGACCGCCGGGAACGCGACGCCGGCCGCCAGAAGACCCGCGGCGGCGCCCGCGGCGACCAGCCGCAGAACCTTTCCGACCGCGCCTATCACCGTTACATGATCTTTGCCCTGAGCTTGCACACGTCAAGAGTACGTCGGACGGATGTCCCAAACGGTAACGGATCGCCAATCAGACTTGACCCGGTCATGTATCGAGTCAGGCGACGGCCGCGCGCCGAGTCAGGTGACTAGTCATTCCCGGCCACGTGGCCGCTGATGACCATGCGGGAAATTGGTCCCGCCGGGGTCTGTCGGCTCGAACGTCTGATTGCGTACGTTCTCTTTCTGCGGCAACTGAATACGGAGGCCCGACGCCCGCGCCCGTCGGCCCCAAGTCACGACTGACCACCTAAGGGGAGTGGGGTCGAATGTGGATCACGGATTGGACCTCCCGTGCGGCCTGTAAGGGTGCGGATCCTGACGCGTTGTTCGTTCAGGGCGCTGCCCAGAACCGGGCGAAGCTGATCTGCCGGGGATGCCCGGTCCGTACCGAGTGCCTCGCCGATGCACTGGACAACCGCATCGAGTTCGGGGTGTGGGGCGGGATGACCGAGCGCGAGCGCCGCGCGTTGCTGCGCCGGCGACCTGACGTCGACTCCTGGCGCGATCTGCTGGAGATGGCCAAGGAGGAGTACGAGCGGACGAACGAGCTGATCGCCGGCTGACGTCCGTTCCGATCACGTATGTACGGCCGGCGCCTCGGCGCCGGCCGTATCCGCGTGTTCCGGGGCGTGTTCCGGGGGAGGCCCCGAGGCGTCACCGGACGGCCGGGAGCCCGCCGGCCTGAAGGCCTCCGGGGCACTGACCGGGGCGCCACCGGGCGGCCGGGACCGGGGCACCGCGGCCGGGACCGGTGCGCTACTGGGCTGCCAGGAGCTTGCCGATCTGGCGGAGACCCTCCAGATCGTGCACGTCCTCCCACATGGCCGGCACCTCCGCGACGGGCACCGTCGGGTGGGCGGTGACGAAGTGCTCGCGCTCGCGGTGCTCGCGGGCGGCGAGCTGCATCCGGCCGGCGTGCAGCCGGAGCACGGCGGCGGCCAGATCGTGCCCGCCCCGCGACTCCAGCTCCTCGGCGGCGGCGGCGCTGCGCGCGGCCGACAGGCCCTCAGCGGGCGAGCGGTGCACCCGGTTGATCACGACGCCCGCCAGGGGCATCCGCTCCTCGGCGAGCCGTTCCACGAAGTACGACGCCTCACGCATCGCGTCGCGCTCGGGCGCGGCCACGACGACGAACGCGGTCCCGGGGGCCTGCAACAGCCGGTAGGTCTGCTCGGCGCGCGCCCGGAAGCCGCCGAAGACGGCGTCCAGCGCGGAGACGAACGTCTGCAGGTCCTTGAGCACCTGCGCGCCCAGCAGCTTGGTCATGGCCCCGGCGATCAGGCCGAAGCCCGCGTTGAACAGCTTGAACGCGCTCCGCCCGCCCGCCTTGGCGGGGGCGGTCAGCACGCGGATCAGCCGGCCGTCCAGGAAGCGGCCGAGCCGTTCCGGCGCGTCCAGGAAGTCGAGCGCGGACCGCGACGGCGGGGTGTCCACGATGATGAGGTCCCACTCACCCGACCGGCGCAGCTGGCCGAGCTTCTCCATCGCCATGTACTCCTGGGTGCCGGAGAAGCTGGACGACAGCGACTGGTAGAAGGGGTTCGTCAAGATCTGCCGGGCCCGCTCCGGGTCGGCGTGGGCCTCGATGATCTCGTCGAAGGTCCGCTTCATGTCGAGCATCATGGCGTGCAGCGTGCCGTCGCCCGCCACGTCCTCGACCGGCCGCGGGACGTTGTCCAGCTCGGTGAGGCCCATCGACTGCGCGAGCCGCCGCGCCGGATCGACGGTGAGCACGACGGCCGCCCGGCCGCGCTCGGCCGCGCGCAGCCCCAGCGCGGCCGCGGTGGTGGTCTTGCCGACGCCGCCGGAGCCGCAGCAGACGATGATCCGGGTGTCCGGGTCGTCGACGATCGCGTCGAGGTCGAGGACCGGGACGTCCCGGTGCCCGCCGGGTCGCTCGCTCATGCTGCTCCCTGGTTGCGGATCGATTCGGCCAGCTCGTACAGCCCGGCGAGGTCGACCCCGTCGGCCAGCAACGGCAGCTCGTAGCGGGGGCGGCCGGACGCGTTGAGCGACTCCCGCTCCCGCTGCTCCAGCCCGGTGCGGTGGGCGTGCTCGACGATCTCCTCGGCGAGCGCCTCGGCCACCGCGGCGGCGTCGGAGGTGCCGTCGGCGAGCCCCGCGGCCTTGAGACCGAGCGCCAGCTCGGCCGGGTCGAACCGGCCGCCGGCCGCGGCGTCCAGCACGGAGGCGGGGAGCAGCGACTCCCTGACCATGTTCGTGAAGATCCCGCCGGGCGGGAGCCCGGCGGCGGTCAGCTCGGCGAGCCCGTCGAGGGTCTCCTGGACCGGCATCTCCTCCAGGAGCGTGACGAAGTGCACGGCGGTCTCCGGGGAGGCCACCACGCCGTTCACCAGGTCGGCGTGGTTCTTGATGGGGCCGACCCTGGCCAGGCCCGCCACCTCGTTGGTGACGTTGAGGAAGCGGGTGATCCGCCCGGTCGGGGGCGCGTCGAGCACGACCGCGTCGTAGACGCGCCTGCCGTCCTTGTTCTTGCGGCGGACCGCCTCGGTGGTCTTGCCGGTCACCAGGACGTCGCGGAAGCCGGGGGCGACGGTGGTGGCGAAGTCGACGATGCCCATCTTGGTCAGGGCCTTGCCCGCCCGGCGCATGCCGTAGAACATCTCGAGGTAGTCGAGCATGGCCTCTTCGGGATCGACGGCCAGGGCGTGGACGTCCCCGCCCCCCGGCGCGACGGCGACCCGCCGCTCCTCGTACGGCAGCGGCGGCAGGTCGAAGACCTGCGCGATGCCCTGCCGGCCCTCGACCTCGACCAGCAGGACCTTGCGTCCGCCCGCGGCGAGGGCAAGGGCGAGCGCGGCGGCCACCGTGGTCTTGCCGGTGCCGCCCTTCCCGGTGACGACGTGGAGGCGTACGCCGTCCCAGTCGGTGTCGCGAGCTCTCACGTCTCGAAGGCTACCCAACCGTCACCTCACGATTCGCCCGGACCGTCCTGCTCCGGGACCCATCACGGTGATCCCGCTCACTTCCGCGGCGCGCGGCCGGCCGTACGGTCCCGAAACGGGGACGGACCAGGGGCGGAACGGGCGCGCGATCGCGGGGCGGCGTAGGGCGGACGCCGGTCGGGCCCGCCTCGCTAATGTGTCCCCCATGACGAAATGGGAGTACTCGACGGTGCCACTGCTGGTCCACGCGACCAAGCAGATCCTCGACAACTGGGGCCAGGACGGCTGGGAGCTCGTCCAGGTCGTGCCGGGGCCGAACCCCGAGCAGCTGGTCGCCTACCTGAAGCGGCCCAAGCAGTGACGCCGCAGCAGAGGCTGGACGAGCTGGGCATCGCGCTGCCGGAGGTCGCGGCGCCGCTGGCGTCCTACGTCCCGGCCGTCCGGACGGGCAACCACGTCTACACCTCGGGCCAGCTCCCGATGGTGGACGGCGGGCTCGTGGCGACGGGCAAGGTCGGCGAGAAGCTGACCGCGGAGGAGGCCGCCGGCCTCGCCGGGATCTGCGCGCTGAACGCTCTGGCCGCCGCGGCGTCGGCGGCGGGCGGCGTGGACAACATCGTGCGGATCGTCAAGGTCGTCGGCTTCGTGGCCAGCGCCCCCGACTTCACCGGGCAGCCGCAGGTGATCAACGGCGCGAGCGACCTGCTCGGCAGGGTGTTCGCCGAGACCGGCGGGCACGCCCGCAGCGCGGTGGGCGTGGCGGTCCTCCCGCTGGACGCGCCGGTGGAGGTCGAACTGATCGCCGAGGTCCGCTGACGGCGGCTCGCCGGTGGCCGGGCCGGTCCCGGCCCGGCCGCCGGGGCCGGCCGCGATTGTCCGGAGCGGCGGACCTGCCACATGATGGTCACCGAGACCGACTGTTGTTCTGGTGGAGGATCTGAATGGGCGGGTTCCCGCTTTCCGGCGCGGACGGCGAGCGCGCGCGCGACATCCTGGCCGGGCGGGCGCGGCCCGTTCCGGCCCGGGACGCCGCCACCGTGGTCCTGCTGCGCGAGGGCACCGCGAACGCCGAGGGCGTTGAGAGCGCCGGGGACGTTGAGAGCGCTGGGGGCGCGGGAGACTCCGGGAGCGCCGGAGGCATCGACGCCGGGGGGTCCGGGCACGGGAGCGTGGAGGTCTACCTGCTCCGGCGCACGGCCGCGATGGCCTTCGCGGCGGGCGCCTACGTCTTCCCCGGCGGGTCGGTGGACCCCCGGGACGCCGACCACGCGGTCGCATGGGCCGGGCCGTCGCCCGCCGAGTGGGGCGAGGTCTTCGGGGCGGACGAGAAGCTCGCCCGCGGCCTGGTGTGCGCCGCGGTGCGCGAGACGTTCGAGGAGTCGGGCGTCCTGCTCGCCGGCTCGTCCCCGACGTCCGTCGTTGCCGACACCACCGGCGACGACTGGGAGGCCGACCGGCTGGCCCTGATCGACCGGAGCCTGTCGTTCGCCGACTTCCTCGCCGGGCGCGGACTGGTCCTCCGCTCCGACCTGCTGCGGCCCTGGGGCCACTGGATCACCCCGGTGGTCGAGCCCCGGCGCTTCGACACCCGCTTCTTCGTCGCCGCCCTCCCCTCGGGCCAGCGCACCCGCGACGTCGGCGGCGAGGCCGACCAGGTGACCTGGGCCCGGCCCGCCGACGCGCTCGCCGGGGCCAGGGACGGGCGGATCCTCCTGATGCCCCCGACCTACCGCACGCTCGGCGAGCTCGCCGGGTACGCGACCGTGGCCGACGTGCTCGCCGTACGGCGGGAGATCGTCACGCTCATGCCGGAGGTCGCCGAGGTGGACGGGGAGCTGTGCCTGGTGCTCGACGGCGAGTACTTCAGGCAGGGCCGCCGGTGAGCGCGGGCGCACTTCAGGCCGGACCCCCGGTGAGCGCGGGCGCGCGAGGGGTCACGGCGAGCGGGGCGCCCGGAGGACCGGAGACCGCCCGGCGGTCCGGGGGCATGCGGCGGTCCGGGGGCATGCGGCGGTCCGGGGACGTGCGGCGGGAGGAGAGGGTGTGAGCGGGCTGCGGATACCCCTGGGCGGGCCGGACGGCTCCGGCACGGCCCACACCCTGGCGCTGCTGGCGCCCAACCCGTCCCCGATGACGCTGGACGGCACGAACACGTGGGTGATCGGCCGTGAGGACGTGGAGGAGGACGTGCTCGTCGTCGATCCCGGGCCGGACGACGAGGCGCATCTCGCGCGGGTCGCCGCCCGCCTGGCCGGGCGCAGGGTGGCGGCGATCCTGCTGACCCACGGTCACGACGACCACAGCGGCGGCGCACGGAGGTTCGCCGGGCTGGTGGGCGCGCCGGTCAGGGCGCTGGACCCCCGGCACCGTCTCGGCGACGAGGGCCTCGCCGACGGCGACGTGGTCACCGCCGGCGACCTGGAGCTGCACGTCGTCGGCACCCCCGGCCACTCGTTCGACTCGCTGTGCTTCTGGCTGCCGGAGGACCGGGCGATGCTGACCGGCGACACCGTCCTCGGCCGGGGCACCACCGTGATCGCCCCGGACGGCGACCTGGCCGACTACCTGCGGTCGCTGGACCGGCTGCGGGCGACGGCCGAACGGGCCGGGGCCGAGGCCCTGCTGCCCGGTCACGGTCCGGTGCTGGCCGATCCGGTCGGCGCGCTGGACGGCTACGTCGCGCACCGCAGGCGGCGGCTGGACCAGATCCGGGCGGCCCGCGCCCGGGGCGCGGCGACGCCGCGGGAGATCGTCGAGATCGTCTACGCGGACGTCGACCCGTCGCTCTGGCCGGCCGCCGAGATGTCGGTCCGCGCCCAGCTCGGCTACCTGGAGGGCTGACCGCGCCGTGGCCCGCCCGCCCGTACGGCCGGCCGGCCGGGCCGGTCGCGTGGGCCCGGTCGGCCGCGTGGTCCGGCAGGTCGGCCACGTGGTCCGGCCGGTCGTGGGAACGCCGTGGGAACGGTCCCAACGGTCCCGGCGGGTCCTACCGGGAGCGGTTGTGCAGGCGCTCCAGATCGAGGATGACCACGGCCTTGGCCTCGATCCGCAGCCAGCCGCGCTGGGCGAAGTCGGCGAGGGCCTTGTTCACCGTCTCCCGGGACGCGCCGACGAGCTGGGCCAGCTCCTCCTGGGTGAGGTCGTGGTGGACGCGGATGCCGTCGTCGATCCGCTGGCCGAAGCGGTCGGCCAGGTCGAGCAGCGCCTTGGCGACCCGCCCCGGGACGTCGGTGAAGACCAGGTCGGCCAGCACGTCGTTGGTGCGGCGCAGCCGCTGGGCCAGCGCCCGCAGCAGGTGCAGGGCGACCTCGGGACGGCCCGTCAGCCAGGGACGCAGGTCGTCGTGCCCGAGCCCGGCCAGCCGGACGTCGGTCAGGGCGATGGCGGAGGCGGTGCGGGGACGGGGGTCGAACAGCGACAGCTCGCCGAACATCTCACCCGGGCCGAGCACGCTCAGCAGGTTCTCCCGGCCGTCCGGCGCGGTCCTGGACAGCTTGATCTTGCCTTCGAGCACCACGTAGAGGCGGTCGCCCGTCTCGTTCTCACTGAAGAGCGTCTGCCCCTTGGACAGGGTGACCTCGGAGATGCTCGTGCGCAGCGCCGCGGCGCTCTCACGGTCGAGCGCCGCGAACAGAGGTGCCTTGCCCAGCACGTCGTCGGTGTTCACAGTGCCTCCTGTTTCACGGCTCACGCAGTCATTGTGACGTATCCCACCGCGCGGTCCCAAAGGGGGCCGTACGCGTAGGCTGTCGGGGTGGCCCGCAACATCATCCCCGCTGGTGAGACCCGGCTCGCCCTGGTCCGTCGTGCCCGGCGAATGGACCGGATCCTGGCGGAGACCTACCCCGACGCGCACTGTGAACTCGACTTCCGCGACCCGCTCGAACTGCTGGTCGCGACGATCCTGTCCGCGCAGTGCACCGACAAAAGGGTCAATCTAGTCACTCCAGCTCTTTTTATGAAATATAGAACAGCGGAGGACTACGCCGCCGCCGACCGGGCCGAACTGGAGGAGCTGATCCGGTCCACCGGCTTCTTCCGCGCCAAGGCCGCCAGCATCGTCGGCATGGCCCAGGCCGTCTGCGAGCGTCACGGCGGCGAGGTCCCCCGCAGGCTCGCCGACCTCATCAAGCTGCCCGGCGTGGGCCGCAAGACGGCGAACGTCGTGCTGGGCAACGCGTACGGTGTCCCCGGCATCACCGTGGACACCCACTTCCAGCGCCTGGCCGGCCGGTTCGGCTGGACCACGGAGACCGACCCGGTGAAGATCGAGAAGGTCGTGGGGGAGTTGATCCCCAGACGCGATTGGACGATGGCGTCCCACCGCATGATCTGGCACGGCCGCCGCATGTGCCACGCGCGCAAACCCGCCTGCGGCGTCTGCCCGCTCGCCGCCCTCTGCCCCTCGTACGGCATCGGCCCGGTCGATCCCGTCCAGGCCGGGAAACTGGTGCGGCCCGGACCGTTCTCCTGATCCGGCCGCCCGGCCCTCCCGCGGACGGGCCGGAGAGGCGGGCGGGCCGGAGAGGATCATGGAACCCGCGCGCCCTCGGCCCCCGCAGCCCCGGCTCCCGCGAACCCTCCGGAAGCGGCGGGACCCGGGAAGCAACCGGCCGGGCCGAGGTGTTGCAGAAGATCGGAGGTGTACCCGTGGAAGTTCCCGGATGGTTGGAAACCCTCGCCAGAAGAGCCGCCAAGGCGCCGGTTCCCCCGATGCTGCGCCCGCCCGCCTCCGGAGGGCGCGCCGCCGCGGTGCTGCTGCTGTTCGGTGAGGGCCCTCTCGGCCCCGACGTGCTGCTGATCCAGCGCAGCCGGCGCGGGCGTCTGCACGCGGGCCAGCCCGCGTTCCCCGGCGGCGGGGTCGATCCCGTCGACGGCGGCCCGGTCGCCGCCGCGCTGCGCGAGGCGCGGGAGGAGACCGGCCTCGACCCGGCGGGGGTGCACGTCGTCGGCACGATGCCGGAGCTGTACGTCTCGCACAGCCACAACCGGGTGACCCCGGTGCTGGGCTGGTGGCACACCCCGTGCGCGGTCCACGCGGCCTCGCCCGACGAGGTGGAGTCGGTGGAGCGGGTCCCGGTGGCCGAGCTGGTCGACCCGGTCAACCGCCTCCGGTTGCGCCACCCGAGCGGCTACAGCGGCCCGGCGTTCCGGGTGCGGGGGCTGCTGGTGTGGGGCTTCACCGCCGGAGTGCTCGACGGCGTGCTCGCCGGATCGGGATTCGAGCGGCCCTGGGACCGCTCACGGGTCGAGGACATCCCCCCGGACGTCGTCAACCTCGCCACCCGCTGACGGCCGCCCGCCGTCCCCGCCGTCCCCGCCGTCTGACGGCCGCCCGGCGCGGGCCCCGCCATCGCCTGGCGACCGTCCGCCGGTCCCGCCGCCTGACGGCCGCGCGCTCTCCTCGCCGGCGGTCGCCGGCCGCCCGTCACCGGTCGCGGCGGCCGGCCGGACGCCGTCGATCGCGCCGCCCGTCGACAGCGCCAGGCCCAGGCAGGCCCACTCGGCCACGTCGTCATCGGGGTCGGCGGCCAGCCGCCGCAGCGCCGCGAGGCCCGTGGGGTCCGGCGGTCTGCCCACGATGTTCGGCAGCGCGTAGGCCGCGCCGTACCGCACCCTCGGGTCGGGATGCTCGCTCAGGCGGATCACCGACGGCAGCGCGCGGCGGTCGTGGAGATGGCCGAAGGCGATCAGCACCGAGTACAGGACCGTCCGGTCCTCCTCGCGGGCGGCCAGCGCGCGCAGGATGGGCAGGCCGCGGTCGTTGAGGCCCAGACGGCCGAGGATGTCGGCCCCGAGCGTCCGCTCGGCCACCGTCCCGCCGTCGCACAGCCGCCGCGCCGCGGCGAGGGTCTCCAGGTCGTGCCGCTCGCCCAGCAGCCCGATCACGTGCCAGCGGACCTCGCCGTCCTCCTGGTCCCGCAGCGCGGTCTCTATGAGAGCCGCCACGGGCGCCGACCCCCCGATCGTTGCCATACGGCCACGATAACGGGCCGCACGTCGCCGAAGGAGTGCACGCGCGGGCCGGTCGGTGGATACCGTAAAGGGGTGAGTGGTGATCTCCTCGACCTTATCCTGATCGCACTGATGGTGGCCTTCGCGGTGTCGGGATACCGGCAGGGGTTCATCATCGGGGCGCTGAGCTTCGTCGGATTCGTCGGCGGAGGGCTGCTGGGCATGTTCATCGCCCCGCCGATCGCGGCCGCCGTGGTCGACGGGGAGACCGAGCGGGCGCTGCTCGCCATCGTCATCGTGTTCCTCAGCGCGACCATCGGGCAGTTCGCCTCCTCGACGATCGGCGCGGTGGTCCGCAGCCACGTCACCTGGGAGCCCGCGAAGGTCGTCGACGCGGTGGGCGGCACCTTCGCCAGCGCGTTCTCGGTGCTGGTCACCGCCTGGCTGATCGGATCGCTGCTGGCCTCCTCGCAGTTCACGCTGCTCAGCGAGCAGGTCAACAAGTCGCTGCTGATCAGCACCGTCGACCAGGCGCTGCCCACCGCGGCGAAGGACTTCCAGAAGCCGTTCAAGAGCTTCATCGACACCTCCGGCTTCCCCAAGGTCTTCGACGCCATAGGGGCGGGCCAGTTCGTCGAGGTGCCGCCGCCCGACCAGGGCGTGCTGAAGGGATCGCAGCTCTCGCGGGCCCGCCGGGGCATCGTCAAGGTCCAGGGCATCGCCACGAGCTGCCGCAGGCACATCGAGGGCACCGGCTTCGTCTACTCCCAGAACCGGATCATGACCAACGCCCACGTGGTCGCGGGCGTCGACCAGGGCCTGCAGGTCACCGACTACCTCAACAACGTCCACGACGCCAGGGTCGTGCTCTACAACCCCGACCGGGACATCGCGATCCTCTACGTCCCCGGCCTGAACCTCCCGGTCCTGCGCTTCGACGGCGGCGCCGAGAAGGGAGACGACGCGATCGTCGCGGGCTTCCCGCACGGCCACGGCTTCACACCCAACGTCGCCCGCATCCGGGGCCAGCAGAAGGCGAAGGGGCCTGACATCTACGACCGCAAGACGGTCTTCCGCGACGTCTACGCGATCCGCGGCCTGGTACGGCAGGGCAACTCCGGCGGGCCGCTGCTCTCCCCCGAGGGCAAGGTCTACGGCGTCGTCTTCGCCGCGGCCCTCGACCAGCGCGAGACGGGATACGTCCTCACCGCCGCCGAGGTCACGCCGGACGCCCAGGACGGCTCGCGGCTGGTCAACCGGGTCAGCACCCAGGAGTGCGACCAGAGCGGCGGCTGACCGGCCCTTTAGAGGAGGTCCCGGATCGCGGCGACGGCCGTCCCGGCGTCCGCGTCCCCCAGGGTCCGGGCGGTCCGGGCGACCTCTTCGTACGGCGCGCCGTACCCCTCGACCCGGTCCGCTCCCCGGGCGAGCAGCGCCGCGGCCCCGCGACGGTTGCCGCGCTGGAGGTGGGTGAGGCCGACGCAGATCTGCGCCAGCCCCTGCCACAGCTCCCGCTCCCCGGCCGGGGAGTTCTTCCACCGGCCCTCGAACACCTCGTGGGCGTGGAACGGCCGGCCCGCGCCGAGCAGCCGCCGCGCCTCCGACAGGGCTTCGGCGGCGCTCGGCGCGTAGTCGTCGGGGACGCGCTCGACGCCCTCGGCGTCGTGCGGCAGCGGCCTGCCGAAGGCGTCCCGGGGCCGCCGGTTGCGCGGCCGTCCCTCCGGGTCGCGGTCTCTGGGGATCACCGGCCGGACTCCTTCGCCGTACAGCGGGCCGGGGACGCCCCGGGGACGCGGTCGCGTGGGATCACCGGCCCGGCTCCGGATCGGCCAGCCACGAGATCAGCTCGGCGTCGAACTCCTCCGGGCGCTCCTCGTGCGGGAAGTGCCCGGCGCCGTCGATCATCTTCCACCGGTAGGGGCCGGTCACGTAGCGGCCCGAGCCGTGGGCGGTGCGCGGCAGGGCGTGGGGGTCCAGCGCGCCGTGCAGTTGCAGCGTGGGCGCGTCGATCCCCTTCCGCATCATCCTGGCGTACCGCAGCCCGTCGGGACGGAGCTGGGAGCGGGCGAACCAGCGGTGATACTCCACCGCGCAGTGGGAGACCGTGGGGATGCGGAACACCTCGCGGTAGGTCCTCGCCACGTCCTCCTCCGGCCAGCCCGGCCCCGACCACTCGTCGAGCATCCGGCCGACCTTCGCCCCGCCCCCGGCCGTCAGGAGGCGCTCGGGCAGGAACGGAAGCTGGAAGCCCAGCGCGTAGGAGGCCGCCCGAAGCTGGCCGAACGGCTCGCCGAACAGGGCCGCGCGGAGCCTGCGCGGGTGCGGGGCCGACACCGTCACCAGCCGCAGGACCGCCTTGGGGTCGCACACCGCCATCGTCCAGGCCAGCAGCCCGCCCCAGTCGTGGCCGACCACGACGGCGCCGCTCTCGCCCAGCGCCCGGATCAGCCCGGCCGCGTCACCGGCCAGCGTGGGCAGGTCGTAGCCGCGCGGCGGCTTGTCGCTGCCGCCGTAGCCGCGCAGGTCGACGGCGACGGCGCGGTATCCCGCCGCGGGCAGCGAGACGAGCTGGTTGCGCCAGGTCCACCAGAACTGCGGGAACCCGTGCAGCAGCAGCACGAGCGGCCCCTCACCGGCCTCCACCACGTGGAAGCGGGTCCCGCCGGCGTGCACCGAGCGGTGGGTCCAGGGGCCTTCGACCCGTACCAGGGACTCGTCGGGGGCGTTCACAGGTCCCGGCTCACCGGCTCACGGTGCGAACCGACCTGGCCCGCCGTCGGGGGGACGGGCGCCGCCGCGACGGGGAGGTCGCTCTCGCCGCTCTTGAGCGTCTTCAGCGAGTGCAGCGTCCGCTTCATCCCGGTCAGGCCCTTGAGCCGGCGGATGCCGAGGTAGACGAACAGGCCCGCCACCACCAGGTAGAACACCGTGACGATCGCGAACGCCAGCCACGTCCAGACGCCGAGGGCGACCAGCCCGTAGGCGATGGCGAACGAGGCCAGGATCAGGCAGAGGTGGGCCATGAACGCGGCGGCGCCGAACAGACCGGCCGCCACGCCGGCCCGCTTGGCGTCGAACCTGAGCTCGGACTTGGCCAGCTCGATCTCGGCGCGGACCAGGGTGGAGATCTGGTCGGTGGCCGCGGCGACCAGCGAGCCCAGCGACTCCTCCTGGGGTTCCGCGGGTGGGATCTGCGTCATTAGGGTTCTCCAATCAAGCACCGGTGTCGACCATCATCCTGCGTGCGGAGTGTTCGCGCACGCGCACCCTGAGCAGGACCGCCGCCAGGACCGAGGCGATGAGGCTCGCCGCCAGCACGCCGACGGTCACGGCGTTCGCCCGCCCCGGGTCGCCGCCGTAGGCCAGGTCTCCGATGAGCAGGGAGACGGTGAAGCCGATTCCCGCCAGGGTGGACACGGCCGCCATGTCCCGCCAGCTCAGCTCCGCGGCCAGCCTCGCCAGGCCGAGCCGTACGGCCAGCCAGGCGCCGCCGAAGACGCCGATGAACTTGCCGACGACCAGGCCCGCGACCACGCCGAGCACCACCCGGTCGCCGGCCGCGTCGCCGAGCCCGGCCAGGTCGAGCGGGACCCCGGCGGACAGCAACGCGAAGACGGGCACGGCGAGGCCCGCCGAGAGGGGGCGGATCCGGTGGTCGGCCCGTTCGGCGGGGGAGCCCGTCTCACCCGGCGCGGCGTGCACTCGCGTCATCAGTCCCAGCGCTACCCCGGCGACGGTCGGGTGAACACCGCTGATCTCCACGGCGTACCAGGCGGCCAGGGCGAGCGGGAGGTAGATCCACAGACCGCGGACCCGGCGGGCCTGGAGCAGGCCGTACAGGGCGATGATCGCCGCTCCGGCCAGCAGGGCGAGGAGGTTCAGGTCGTGGCTGAAGAAGACGGCGATGACGGTGATCGCCCCGAGGTCGTCCACGACGGCGCAGGTCAGCAGGAACGCCCGGAGTGCGGCCGGCATCGCGCTCGCGGTCACGGCGAGCACGGCGAGGGCGAAGGCGATGTCGGTGGCGGTGGGGATGGCCCAGCCGCGGGCCGCGTCCGGCGCGCCCCGGCTCACCACGAGGTAGACCAGGGCGGGCACGACCATCCCGGCGATCGCCGCGATGACGGGCAGCGCGGCCTTGCGGAGGTTGGCGAGCTCGCCGTGGACGAACTCCTCCTTGACCTCGACGCCGGCGACGAAGAAGAAGACCGCGAGCAGGCCGTGCTGGGCCCACCGGTACAGCTCCAGATCGAGGCCCAGGGCCTGTGGGCCGAAGGAGGCGGCGCGCAGCGCCTCGTAGGAGTCGTGGGAGACGTTGGCCCAGACCAGCGCGGCGACCGCGGCCAGCAGCATGACGACGCCGCCGACGGTCTCGGCGCGCAGCGCCTCGGCGACCTGGCGGCTGTACCGGATGGTGGGTCCGAAAGGCCAGATCTCGGCGGGACGGCGTGCGGGACGGGGCATGGGACCTCCTGGCAACGCGGCGGAGGTCGTTCCCCCACCGGCCGACCAGACTTCCCGGCACACCTGCCCGTCAGCCTACATGGGGTGGAAAATCCCTTTTCGGCCCGTGTGGCCCCGCGGGTCCGTGGATTCACGGCCCGCGGGGCCACACGGGCCGGGGGTCACTCGTCGCTCTTGGCGCTGGGGAGTTTCTCGGAGATGAGGTTCATCACCGTGCTGTCGGCGAGCGTGGTGACGTCGCCGATGCTGCGGTTCTCGGCCACGTCGCGCAGGAGACGCCGCATGATCTTGCCGGAGCGGGTCTTCGGCAGCTCGGGGACCACCAGGATCTGCCGCGGCTTGGCGATCGGGCCCAGCGTCTTCGCCACGTGGTTCCGCAGCTCGGCGGCGACGTCGTCGCTCTCCTCGGCGTTGCCGCGCAGGATCACGAACGCCACGATGGCCTGGCCGGTGACCGGGTCGGTGGCGCCGACCACCGCGGCCTCGGCGACCTTCGGGTGGGAGACCAGGGCCGACTCCACCTCGGTGGTGGAGATGTTGTGGCCGGAGACGAGCATGACGTCGTCGACCCGGCCGAGCAGCCAGATGTCACCGTCCTCGTCCTTCTTGGCGCCGTCGCCCGCGAAGTACATGCCCTCGAAGCGCGACCAGTAGGTGTCGATGTAGCGCTGGTCGTCACCCCAGATCGTGCGGAGCATCGACGGCCACGGGTCGCGGATCGCGAGGTAGCCGCCACCGCCGTTGGGCACGGAGTTGCCCTGGTCGTCGACCACGTCGGCGCTGATGCCGGGCAGCGGGCGCATGGCCGCGCCGGGCTTGGCCGCGGTGACGCCGGGCAGCGGGCTGATCATGACGCCGCCGGTCTCGGTCTGCCACCAGGTGTCCACCACCGGGCATCGCTCGCCGCCGATGTGCTCGCGGTACCAGACGTACGCCTCGGGGTTGATCGGCTCGCCGACGCTTCCCAGGACGCGCAGGGACGACATGTCGTACTTGGCGGGGATGTCGTCACCCCACTTCATGAAGGTGCGGATCGCCGTGGGAGCGGTGTAGAGGATCGTGACCCCGTACTTCTGCACGATCTCCCAGAACCGGCCGCGGTGCGGGGTGTCCGGGGTGCCCTCGTAGATGACGCTGGTCGCGCCGTTGGCCAGCGGGCCGTACACGATGTAGGAGTGGCCGGTCACCCAGCCGATGTCGGCGGTGCACCAGTAGACGTCGGTGTCGGGCTTGAGGTCGAACACCGCGTCATGGGTGTAGGCGACCTGGGTGAGATAGCCGCCGGTGGTGTGCAGGATGCCCTTGGGCCTGCCGGTCGTCCCGCTGGTGTAGAGGATGAACAGCGGGTCCTCGGCGCCGTTCGCCTGGACCTCGTGGGTCTCGGACTGCCGGTCCACCAGGTCGTGCCACCAGACGTCCTTGTCGGTCCAGTCCACCTCCTGGCCGGTCCGCCGCACGACCAGGACGTGCTCGATGCCGGGGCACTCCTTGACCGCCTCGTCCACGGTCGGCTTGAGAGCGCTGGGGGCGCCTCTGCGGTAGCCGCCGTCGGCGGTCACCACGAGCTTGGCGTCGGCGTCCTTGATCCGGCCGCTGAGCGCGCTCGCGGAGAAGCCGCCGAACACCACCGAGTGGATCGCGCCGATGCGGGCGCAGGCCAGCATCGTGATCGGCAGCTCGGGGATCATGGGCATGTAGACGGCGACCCGGTCGCCCCTGCCCACGCCCAGCTCCCGCAGCGCGTTCGCCGTCTTGGAGACCTCGCGCTGCAGGTCGGCGTAGGTGAGGGTACGGCTGTCGCCCTCGGGCTCGCCCTCCCAGTGGTAGGCGACCTTGTCGCCGCGGCCCGCCTCGACATGGCGGTCGACGCAGTTGTAGGCGACGTTGAGCTCTCCGCCGACGAACCACTTGGCGAAGGGCGGGTTCCACTCCAGCGTGGTGTCCCAGCGCCTGGACCAGGCGAGCCGGTCGGCCTGCTTCTCCCAGAACGCCAGGCGGTCCGCCTCGGCCTCCGTGTAGGCGTCGGCCGTCACGTTGGCGGCCGCGGCGAGGGCGGCGGGAGGCGCGAACCGCCGGGTCTCCTGCAGCAGGTTCGACAAGGTCTCCTGGGTCTCACGCGACTCGGAACCAGGGGTCTCCGGGGTCACTGCGCACTCCTTACGTACGGCCGGTCGGTCTGGACGGTCCCACTTCACCAGGCTGGCGGTGCCCGCCACAAGAGGTCTAGACAGGTCTGTACCAACCGGTGATAGGGGGTCGGCGCGGTTCACAAAGGTCTCGACGGCCGATGACGCGCGTCGGAAAACCGTTGTGCTTTCGACACCATAAGAATGGATAAAGCGTTATTCACATGGTTTTACAGGGGGTTGCGGTGGGCGGTGGTATGCGTTCGCCGAACGGCGTGGCGCGCGTTTCCCGTCGCACGCACCGGGCGTTTCGGCGACGGGCCAAATCGGCCCGACGATCCGATCCGGTCCGGTCCGGCCCCGGCCGGAGACCGGCGGCGCCGTATCGGGGGCAGGAGGAGGAACGGAGACTGGGCGCGGGGAGAGGGGAGAACGGTGCGATGCCACCCGGAGCGCGGGCCGGATGCTCCGCCGGATGTTCTGCCGCTCGCTTCGCCGGGCGAGGGCCGGGTTTCGCCGCTCGCTTCGCCGGGTGAGGGCCGGGTTTCGCCGTACGGGGCGCGCGGCCGGAGACCGCCACGGGGACGCGCGGCCACAGGCCCGGCGGGCCGGGACGCCCGGCCGTGGGCTCGCCACGCGGATCCCTCGGGGTTCGGGGCCCGGGGTTCGGAGCGGTCCCGGGATCGTCCGGCGGGCGGCGGCGGTCCTTTGTTGACCGGCCGGTAGGGTCGGGGACGTGAACGACCCATTGGCTGCCATCTCCGAGCTCCCCGGGGTGCCCGAGGCCGTCGCCGAGGCGCGCGCGGCCGTGGACCGGCTCTACCGGCATCGCGTGCTGCGGCGCAAGAGCCCGCAGGTGTCGGCCATGTCCGCGCTGCACGGGGCACGCGCGTCCGCCGCGCTGGACGGTGCGGACGTCCCCCTCGAAGCCATCCCCGAGGCCACCGACCCGGTCGTCCAGGGCGCGCTGCGCGTCTCGGCCGAGCTCGGCCGGCTCGGCCCCACGTGGCGTACGGCGCCGCGCCAGGTGCTGGCCAGGCTGCACACCCTCGCCGCGACCGGCCTGACCGAGGACCTCGGGCGGCCCCGGACCGCCGCGGAGGCGCCCGACCCCCTGGGAGTGGGCCCCGCGCCCGGCCCTGAGGAGACGGTGGCCCGGGTGGACGGGCTGGTGGGCCTCGTCACGGGGACGTCCACGGCGCCGGCCCTGGTGCTCGCCGCCATCGTGCACGCGGAGCTGGCGGTGCTGCGGCCGTTCGGGTCGGCGGACGGCGTGGTCGCCCGGGCCGCGGAGCGGCTGAGCCTGGTGGAGTTCGGCCTCGACCCCAAGTCCCTGGTGGCCGTCGAGGTGGGTCACGCCGAGCTCGGTTCCGGCTACCCGGAGGCCCTGCGTTCCTACCTCCTCGGCACCCCGGAAGGGGTGGCGCGCTGGGTGCGGCACTGCGCCTCGGCGGTGACCCTCGGAGTGCGGGAGGCCACGGCGATCTGCGAGTCCATGCAGCGCGGCTGACCGGACCCCGGATGCGCCGGGGCCTCCCGCACTCCGAAGCGGACGGCGTGCCGGTGGGACGTCCGGTTCGATCGGGTACGCCGGTGGGGCGTTCGGTCCGGTCAGGTGTGCCGGTGGGGCGTCCGGTCCGGTCACAGGCGCGGCCCGGCCGCAGTCGCGTCCCGGTCACAGGCGCGGCCCGGCCCCGGTCGCGGACATAGCAGACGGCGCTCCTGGTGTGGAGCGCCGTCGCTGGCACGTCCAGACGGGTTACCAGGCGTGCACCCTGATGTCACTGAGCGGGTTGGAGCCCGCTCCGACATGCCTCCCGCGGCTCGGCGGCACGTGGGTGCCCGATGGCCATGCCCCGGACAAGTGGTCCGTTGAACCCTTTCTATGCCGGATCGAGGCGGATGGGAACCCCTGAGACCAAGACCTTTACAGCCCGAGGGACATTCATGGACCAACCTCACTTGTCCGACATAGGGGACATGAGAGTACAAACTGGGAATCGTGTCTGCCATGTCACTCTTCGTGTCCGCGGGGCCTCAACGGTGGGGAGCGGTGAATGAGCAGTTCCTCGCGACGGAATCGTTACCTTAGAAAAACCGTAAGAAATCGCCGTTTACTCCTCGACGAAACTCAAGTCGATCGGGCAGCATTAGGGCGTATCCCCGTACCGGGGCGGCAACGGACGAGTTCGTTCGGAAGTGATCCCGTTCCGCCTCGGATACCGCTGAAGGCTTTCTTCTGAAACGGGACCGGCTCTACCCCCCCAGAGCCGGACCGATCGGCGACCCCCGCTCTCCCCCCTGCGGGGGTCGCCGCTTTTCCGGCCTCAGTCCCGGTCGTGTTCCCGGCGGTCTCTCCGGCCTGGTTCCGGCTCCGTTCTCCCCTCCGCCCGCGTGCTCGTACCCCTTCGCGGCCCCGGGCCCCTTCGGAGCAGGGCGCACGGGTCCGTCCGTACGGCGCGCCGATCCTGCTGTCCACAGGGGGTGGCCGCGCCGCCGGAGTTTTCCACAGAGCGGTGTTCGGCGCCCCGGGGACGGGCGCCTTCCCCGGAAAGTGGGCCTTCCGTATTTCAGGGAGGCACCCATGGACCGCCCGCTGGTCATCACCGAAGACCCCGACCTGCTCGACGACCTGCTCCGCGTCGCGGCCGCAGCCGGAGCCGAGCTGGACGTCGCCCACGCCCCGGCACACGCCCGGCCCTACTGGAACCGCGCGCCGCTGGTCGTGGTCGGCAGCGACCTGGCCGACGCCCTGGCCGCCACCGGGCCACCACCCAGACCTCGCGTCCTGCTGGTCACCCGCGCTCCGGAAGAACCCGACACCTGGCGCAGATGTGTGGCGGTCGGCGCCCAGTCCGTCCTCGAACTGCCGTCGGCCGAGCGGCGACTGGTCGACGAGTTCGCCGACGTCGTGGAGCCGGCCGAGCGAGCGGGGCGCGTGGTCTGCGTCGTGGGCGGGAGCGGCGGGGCGGGGGCCAGCGTCCTGGCCGCGTCGCTGGCGCTGAGCGCCTCCCGTCGCCGCCTCCGTACCCTCCTGGTGGACGCCGATCCGCTCGGCGGCGGCCTCGACCTGCTCCTCGGCCAGGAGGAGGCCGAAGGGGCCCGCTGGCCCGACCTGGTCGCCCGCGAGGGCAGGATCAGCTTCACCGCCCTCCAGGCCGCCCTGCCCTCCTTCGCCGAGCTGACCCTGCTCTCCTTCCACCGCGGGGAGGCCCAGGCCATCCCCGCCGAGGCGATGCGTTCGGTCCTCGAATCGGGCACGCGGGGTTTCGATCTGGTGATCGTCGATCTCCCTCGCCGCCTCGATCCGGCCGCGGCGGAGGCGCTCGGCCGGGCCGCCTTCACCCTGCTCGTGGTCACTGCCGATGTGCGCGGCGTGCTGGCCGCCGCCCAGGTCCTGACCGGGCTGCGCGAGCACACGGGTGAGGTGCGCGTCGTCGTGCGCGGCGGGGTCCTCGAAGAGAGCGTGGTCACCGCCTCGCTGGGCGTCCCCTCCGTGGGCGTCCTGCCCGACCAGCCCCGGCTCGCCGCCGCGCTCAACCGCGGTGACGCCCCGCCGGTCGGCCGCCGCACCTCCCTCGGCCGTTTCTGCTCCTCGTTCCTGAACTCGCTGTACGGGCCCGAGAACGGCGCCGGGGCATGAGCCGGGAACCGGCTGTGGGCCGTGCCGGCGACCGCTCCGCGGGCACGGCCGCGGCCGTCTCACCCGACCTGGTGGAAGCGGTCCGCGTACGGCTGGCCCGGGCCGGCGTCGAGCCCAGCGCCGCGCACGTCGCCGCCGCACTCAGAGCCGAGCGCGCGGTGCTCGGTGACGCCGAGATACTGGCGGTCGCCCGGGCCCTGTGCGCGGACCTGATCGGAGCGGGCCCGCTGGAGCCCCTGCTGGCCGAGACCGAGGTCACCGACGTGCTGGTGAACGGCCCGCGCGAGGTGTGGGTCGACGACGGATGCGGTCTGCGCCGGACGCCGATCGTCTTCCCCGGCGAGGACGCGGTCCGGCGGCTCGCCCAGCGCCTCGCCGCGGCGGCGGGGCGGCGACTTGACGACGCCTGCCCCTACGTCGACGCCCGGCTCCCCGGCGGCGTCCGGCTCCACGCCGTCCTGCCGCCGGTGGCGCCCGGGGGCACCTGCCTGTCCCTGCGACTCCCACCCCGCCGCGCCTTCGCCCTCGCCGACCTCGTCGAGGCGGGCGCGATCGGAGCCGGCACCGTCCCGGTGCTCACCGCGGTGGTCGAGTCCAGGCTCGCCTTCCTCGTCACCGGCGGCACCGGCACGGGCAAGACCACACTGCTGTCGAGCCTGCTGTCCCTCGCCGACCCCGGTGACCGGCTGCTGCTCGTGGAGGACTCCGCGGAGCTGAGGCCGGAGCACCCGCACGTGGTGCGCCTGGAATCCCGCCCGGCCAACCTTGAGGGAGTGGGCGGCGTCTGCCTGCGCGACCTCGTCCGCCAGGCACTCCGGATGCGCCCGGACCGCCTTGTCGTCGGCGAGGTGCGGGGTGCCGAGGTCGTCGACCTCCTCGCCGCGCTGAACACCGGGCACGAGGGCGGCTGCGGCACCCTCCACGCCAACACCGCGACCGATGTGCCGCCCCGGCTGGAGGCCCTGGCGTGCGCCGCGGGTCTCAGCCGCGAGGCCGTCCACAGTCAGATCGCCGCCGCTCTGGACGTCGTCATCCACCTTGTCCGCGACCACGCCGACGGCCGCCGCCGGGTGGCCGAGATCTGCATGATGATCCGCCGCCCTTCGGGTCTGGTGGAGGCCGAACCGGCCCTCACCTTCCCGTCCGGGGGCGAGGTGATCCCCGGCCCCGGGTTCGTGGCCCTCAGCGCGCGGATCCCTGACATCACCACCGTGGCGGCCCGTCCGGTGTGCCGGGTCTCCACCCCCGAGCGTCACACCCCCGGTCCTCCCGCCTCCGGGCCTCCTGGCCACGGCACGTCGGAGGCATGGCCGTGACGGCGGCGGCCGTGTTCCTCGTCTCCCTGGCAGTCTGGCTGTGGACCGGGCCGGACCCGGGGACGGCGCGTCTCCTCCGGATGGGCCGTCGTCCGTTCCTCCGGGTTTCCTCCCTGAAGGAGAGGGTCACCCGCCGTTCCAGGCCCGCCAGACGCGCCGCGGCCTGGCGGGCCGCCTCCTTGGAGCTGTGCCAGGGGCTGGCGGCGGAGCTGACCGCGGGGCGGACACCCGGTGAGGCGCTGGCCCGGGCCGCGGCGGTCGCGGAGTTCCCCGACCCGGTGGCGGTCCGGCCGCTGGTGGCGGCGGCCAGAGACGGGGGCGACGTTCCGGCCGCCCTGCTGGCCGCCGCACCGGAGCAAGGGGGAGAGGCGTTCCGCGGTCTGGCCGCCTGCTGGCGGGTGAGTGCGACCGCAGGGGCGGGATTGTCGGCCCTCGTCGACCGGGTGACCGCTTCGCTGAGGGAGGCCCAGGCGCATCGCCAGGAGGTCACCGCCCAGCTCGCCGGCCCGCGTGCCACCGCACGCCTACTGGCGGTCCTGCCGGCCCTCGGCCTGATCATGGCCACCGGGCTCGGCATGCGGCCGCTGCGCTTCCTGTTCGGCGGCCCGGCGGGGTTCGGCTGCCTGCTCGCCGGGCTGGCGCTCGACGGCTGCGGCCTGTGGTGGACCCACCGCCTGGCGGCTCGCGCGGAACGCTCCTGACCGTGGAGCGGGAGCGGCCACCAGAAGGCCACCAGAAGGCCGGCGGAAGGAGCGGCGGAAGGAGGGGCCACGGACCGGGAAGCGGCGGGCTCAGGCGGCCACGGGCACCGGAGGCGGTGCGCTCCGGGGCGGTGAGCCCGCGAAGGCACGAAAGCCGGAGAGTCGCGGGGTCCGGAAAGCGCGGGGTGCCGGAAGTCCGGGGTGCCGGAAGTTCGAGGTTCGGAAGCGTGAGGAACGACTCGGGAGAGGCAGATGATCGGACTGGTCACCGTCATGCTCACCGCGCTCGCGGGATGGCTGTGGATACCACCTGACGACCCGGCTCGGCGCGTCCACCGGATTCACCGGGCCGGGCGAGCCAAGGGCCCATCAAGTCCGTCAGGCCCGCCGGGCTCACCGGGCTCACCGGGCTCGGTGGCTCCGGCGAGCCCGTGGAGCCCGTGGAACCTGGGGACGTCGCGGGCGGAAGGCGGGGCGTCCCTGTTCCGGCCCCCCACGGCGGACGGCGCTCCGGCCGCGAGGCGACGACCCGGCCGGGGAGAGGCGCTGCTCTGCGCCGCCGTGGGTGTCGCGGTTCTCCTCCTTGTCGGAAGCGTCCCGGGGGTCGCCGCGGGAGCGCTCGGCACCGCGGTCACATGGGTGTCGCTCCGCAGGCGAGAGCCTCCCGGATCACGTCGTGAGCAGGACCGTGTGGCGGCGGACCTGCCGCTGGCCGCGGATCTCATGGTCGCCTGCCTTCGCGCGGGACAACCGGTCACCGGAGCCGTCGACGTCACGGCCGAGGCGATCGGCGGGCCCATCGCGGAACGGCTGGCCTGGGTGAGCGGGCAGTTGAGGCTGGGAGCGGCGCCGGAGAGCGCCTGGCGGGCCCTCGCCGCCGAACGCCCGCTGGCGCCTCTCGCACGGACGATGAGCCGGGCGGCTCTCAGCGGTGCTCCGGTGGCCGATGTCCTCAGCCGGTTGGCCGACGACTCCCGTCACGAGGCACGGGCCGTGTCCTCCGCCGCGGCCCGTCGAGTCGGAGTTCAGGCCGTCGCACCGCTCGGCCTCTGTTTCCTGCCCGCCTTCGTCCTCCTCGGGATCATCCCCGTCGTCGCGGGTCTCGCCGACGAGGTGCTCCTTCCCTGACGTCCGGCGGGGTGCGGTGAAGGAACCTATGACGTCCGGTCAGGGTGTGGTGGGGGGACGCAGGAAGCCGAGGACCACGTGCCTGGCGATCTGGCTGCCGAAACCGCCCCACGACAGGTCGAACTGGTGATCCGCGTAAGGGATCTCCACGAGCTCGGTTCCGACTCCGGCGCCGGTCAGCCGGGTGGCGAGAGCCCTGGTGTCCTCCGCGGGCTGGAGGATGTCACGTCCGCCCTGGATCAACAGCGTTCGCGGCAGTCCCGCCCGGATGTGATGACGTGGCGACGCGCGGATCCGATCCTCGTCGGCCAGCCGCCATGTCTCCTCGGTGAGCTGCCGCCGTACCGGCTCGGAGAGCCGGAAGGCCGGGGGCATCTCGGCGGTCATGTCGCTCGGCGCGTACCAGGCGATGACGCCGTCCAGCTCGGCTTCGGGCACCTCGCAGGTGGGAGGGAGTTCGGCGGCGGTGGTGTACGCGGCCAGCAGGGCGAGATAGCCGCCGGCCGACTGGCCCATCAGGGTGATCCGTTTCGGGTCGGCGCCGTAACGTCCGGCATTGCGCGCCACCCAGCCGATCGCGCACTTGACGTCGCCGGGAGACGACCGCCAGTCGTAGTCCCGGAAGAAGCGGTAGTCCACGTCGAACACCACGTGGCCGGCGTCGGCCAGCCAGGTGTCCCATCGGGGAAAGGGGCTTTGCGGCGTGTCCTGCGCCCCGCCGTGCACGTTGATCACCACTGGCAACGGCCCCGAACCCGCCTTCGGGTTCGCCGGTCGCCAGACGTCGAGCATGAGGTCCGTGCCACCCGCTCGCGCGTACCGTACGGTCGCGTCGGGGCCGCGTTCGGCGGTGTCGGACAACCCGTCGAGATAGCCCGCCAGGCTCAGGGGGGCATCGTGGTCCTGGGCGGTCCGCCACGCCGAGACCGCCGGGAGGAGGGCGGCGACGAGCACCACCGCGTTCAGTGCGCCCGCGGCCGTCGCGGCCACCCGGCGACCGGTCCGTCCGGCTCCGCCTCCGGAGCGTGGGCGGCCCGTCGGCGGGGCTTCGTGCCCGGCGGACTCCGTCTCCGCGGAGTTCGGTACGGCGGCGGCCCTCCCACGTGCGGCGATCACCGCCAGGACGACGCCCACCAGGGCGAGCGGCACAAGGAGCAGGCTGAACTCCAGTGCCAGAAGGCCCATGGCCCACAGGGACAGGCTGGGCATCGGCAGCAGTGCCGTGCTCGCCGCCGTCGCCGTCACGAGGGCCATGAGCCAGGCTCCGGCCAGGGCGAGCCACCGTCCCGCCATCCGCTTACGTGTCCGCTGGTTCATCGTAAAACCTCGTCCACTTTAGAATACGAACGTATTTAATACTACTGTATTTGATAATGCGTGCGGGAGACTGGACGAGTGCCAAAGGTCGTCGATCATCAGGAGCGCCGTCGTCATATGACGGCCGCCCTGCTGCGCATCACCGAACGCGAGGGCCTCGAAGCGGTCAGCGTCCGTACGGTGGCCGCCGAGGCGGGTTGTTCCGTTGGGGCGGTGCAGCGCTACTTCACCACCAAGGACGAGATGCTGGCCTTCGCCCTGCACGCCGTCGTCACCGCGGAGAGAGAGCGTCTGCGGCATATCCGGCTGGATCCGGCCGGGATGACCTTCCCCGACGCGCTGCGTGCCACGATCATGGAACTGCTGCCGCTCGACGCGCGCAGGCGGGGCGAGGCCCGTGTCTGGGCCGCCTTCTACGCCAGGGCCGTCGTCCATCCCGAGTTCGCCGCATCGATCGAGGAACTGAACCGGGAGGCCCGCGAGAACCTCGGCAGGGTCTTCGGCTACGCCGAGTCCGTCGGCGAACTGCGTTCAGGGATCGACCACGACGCGCTCGCCCGGATCATTCTTTCGATCATCGACGGGCTCATGTGGGCGATCCTCATGAGCCCGTCCGAAGATCCAGGGATTCATGAGGCGACCGTGGACGCCGCGGTCCGCCTCGTCACCGAGCCGGTCAGGCGGATCCAGGAAGACCTCTGACCTCGCCCTCGACGATTTCGGGTATCTGTCCAGGCCTCGTCATCGCTCGCCGTGCGCCTCGGGCGGGGGAGCGGAGTTTTCCACAGGGAGCTCCCTCGGCCTCCGAGTTGTCCCCAGAACGTCGTTCGGCTCCTTCGGCGTCCACCCGCATCGGCGACCCTGGCTTCGCAGGCACCGGGCATGGGGTCCGGTCGCGGCATCCAGGAGGAGACATGGTTCGTTCGCCGAGCTCACCCGCCGCCGGCTCGCTCTCCGGCGGCGTCCGGAGGGGGCCGTTGCGCAGCGTGCCGGCGCTCCCGCCGGGCGGATGGCACGCGCGGTCGCGGCGCTGGGCGGAGAGGTTGTCCGCGCGGGCGCGCAAGGCTCTGGCCCGGCGGACGGCCGCCCTCACCGGCCCCGGCCGTGACCGGGGCATGTCCACCGCGGAGTACGCCGTCGGCACGATCGCCGCCTGTGCGTTCGCCGCACTTCTCTTCAAAGTGGTCACGAGCCCGGAGGTCCAGGAGCTGATCTCCAAGCTGATCAACCGAGCGCTGAACGTGGCGGGATGAGCCCGGCGAACGCCTTCGCTCCTCCTCGTCCGAGATCTCGTGCCCGTATCCACCCGAAGCCGGGTGCCCGAGCTCCTCGGCCCGCCGGGCTCCGCCGGTTCACCCGGTCCCGGCGGTCCGCCCGGTTCCACCGGCTTGGGAGGCCGGTCGGCGTCCTCGCCCGCCCGCACCGGTCCGGGGGATCGGTGACCGCCGAGACCGCCGTGGTGCTGCCCGCCGTCGTGGTGGTGCTGGCCGCCGCTCTGTGGGCGGTGGCGACGGTCGGGGCGCAGCTTCAATGCGTCGACGCGGCCCGGGCGGGTGCCCGGGCCGCGGCCCGGGGTGAGCCCGTGGAGCGGGTGCGTGCCGACGTCCTCGCCCTCGCCCCGATGGGAGCGGTGGTCAGGGTGGACGTGACCGCGGAGACCGTCCGAGTCGAGGTCGCCGCACATGTCCGGCCCCGCTGGGGTTCCCTGCTCCCCGCCGTCGAGGTCGGCTCGTCCGCCGTCGCCGCGCCGGAGCCCGGAGTCCCTGGAGTTTCCGATACGCCGGGAGCGTCCGGGGGATCCGAGGGGGAGCCGTGAGCCGGGGAGGCACGAACGACCTGACGGGCGACGGGTTGTTTCGCCGCGAGGCCGGAACGGCGGCGCGGAGCAGAGCCGAGCGAGAGCGAGGATCGGCGACGATCTGGGCGGTTGCCGTGATGGCGGCGGTATGGGCCATGGCGGCGGTGATCATGACCGTCGGCGCGGCCAGGGTGGGAAGGCATCGCGCACAGAGCGCCGCGGACCTGAGCGCGCTCGCCGCCGCCCGGCTGGCCTTCGTGGTTCCCGACCGTGGGTGCACGCGGGCCGAGGCGCTGGCCCGGGCCAATGGCGCGGAGGTCACCGGATGCGTCGTCGGCCAGGACGGCATCGCCGACATCCAGGTGACCTTACGGTTGCCGCTGCCCGGTCTCGGCTTTCGACCGATCACCGCGCTCGCCCGGGCCGGGCCGGTGTACATCGCCGAGTCCCCGGCGGAGTCGCCGGCGGGACCATGGGGCGGCTGACCGGCCGTCCGGCTCCCCCATCGCACCGGGACCTGTCCCCAGGGTCCTGTTCCGTGGTGAGGACCCACGGAACAGGACCTAGGAACCTGTCCCGAGGGAGAGCAGGACGGCGAGGAGCCGGAGCGCGCCGGCCTTGTCCAGAGGTTCGTTTCCGTTGCCGCACTTGGGTGACTGGATGCACGAGGGGCAGCCGTGGTCGCACTCGCAGGAGGCGATGGCCTCGCGGGTGGCCGTGAGCCAGTCGAGGGCCCGGGCGTAGCCGCGCTCGGCGAAGCCGGCGCCGCCTTCGTGACCGTCGTAGACGAAGACCGTGAGCAGGCCGGTGTCGGGGTGCGACTCGGTGGAGACCCCGCCGATGTCCCAGCGGTCGCAGGTGGCGAAGAGCGGCAGCAGTCCGATGGACGCGTGTTCCGCGGCGTGCGCGGCCCCGCCCAGGTCCAGGCCCTCCTCGGCCAGGGGGGTGACCACGGAGGCGGGCAGCGTCCACCAGACCGCCCGGGTACGCAGGGTGCGCGGCGGCAGGTCGAGGTCCTCGTCCCCGAGGAGTTCACCGCTCTGGGTGCGGCGTTTGAGATACGACACGACCTGGCGGGTGACCTCCACCGAGCCGAAGTGGAGCTCTCCCGGGCCCAGGGGCCGTGAACGCAGTGACTCGAGGATGGAGATCTCGGTGACGTCCCGGGCGAAGGTCGTGTAGTCCGGTGTTCCCGTCTCCACGAGGGCCACCCCGGCGTCCAGGTCGAGCTCCTCCACCAGGAACGTCTCCCCCTGGTGGACGTACACGGCGCCGGCGTGCACGGTCGTGTGGGCCGAGGGTTCGTCCACGGTGCCGAGCAGCCGCCCGGTGGATGCCTCCACGACCTGGATCGGCGATCCGCCGGCTCCCCGGATGTCGGCGAGGTCGGTGGCCCGTTCCCGCTTGGTCCAGAACCATCCGGTGGTGCGCTGGCGGAGGAGTCCGTCCTCGACGAGGCCGGCGAGCACCTCCTTGGCGGACGGGCCGAAGGTCTCCAGGTCGTCGGGGGTGAGCGGGATCTCGGCCGCGGCGGCGCACAGGTGCGGGCCCAGCACGTAGGGGTTCTCGGGATCCAGCACGATCGCCTCGACGGGCCGGCCGAAGAGGGCCTCGGGGTGGTGGACCAGATAGGTGTCCAGGGGGTCGTCCCTGGCGATGAGCACAGCCAGGGCGTCCTGTCCGTCCCGGCCCGCCCGGCCGGCCTGCTGCCAGAGGGAGGCTCGGGTGCCCGGCCAGCCCGCGATGAGCACGGCGTCCAGTCCGGACACGTCGACGCCGAGTTCCAGCGCGTTGGTCGTGGCCAGCCCCAGCAGCTCACCGGACCGGAACGCCCGCTCCAGCCTCCGTCGGTCGTCGGCGAGATACCCGGCCCGGTAGGCGGCCACCTTGTCCGGGAGACCGGCGAGCCTCCCGTCGCCGCCGGTGGATCCCGCGCCGCCGGTGGATCCCGCGCCGCCGGTGGATCCCGCGCCGCCGGTGGATCCCGCGCCGCCGGTGGATCCCGCGCCGTCGGCGTATCTCTCCACTTCGTGGACGGGCCTTCCCGCGTCGGCGGCCAGGTCCTCCAGCCTCGCCCGGGTGGTGAGGGCCACCGACTCGGCGGCGCGGCGCGAGCGGACGAAGGCCAGGGTGCGGACGCCTCCGGCGACCAGGTCGGCGAGGAGTTCGGCGCTCTCCATCGTTGCGGGACGGCGCACGGGGGCGCCGCCCTCACCGCGCAGTTCGGTCAGGGGCGGCTCCCACAGGGCGAAGGTGGTGGTGCCCCGGGGAGAGGCGTCGGCGGTCACCTCCTCGGCGCGCAGGCCGGTCAGGCGTGTGGCGAAGGCGCCGGGCTCGCTGGCGGTGGCCGAGGAGAGCAGGAAGACCGGGCGGGAGCCGTACCTGGCACACACCCGCCGCAGCCG
Source organism: Streptosporangium sp. NPDC004379 (assembly GCF_042873875.1). NCBI lineage: Bacteria > Bacillati > Actinomycetota > Actinomycetes > Streptosporangiales > Streptosporangiaceae > Streptosporangium > Streptosporangium sp. NPDC004379. Next base: position 53,374 of record NZ_JBIAMC010000013.1, on the reverse strand, counting down.
GCGCAGGATCTGCGCCACGTGTGAGCCGAACACGCCCCGATAGCCGTGGCATTCGTCGATCACGACCACCCTCAGCCGCCGCCAGAAGGCCGACCACTGGGCGTGCCGGGGCAGCAGGGTGCGGTGGAGCATGTCGGGGTTGGTGAGGAGGTAGTTGGCGTGCCGGCGGGCCCACGCCCGTTCCTCGAACGAGGTGTCACCGTCGAAGGTGGCCGCGCGCAGCTCCGGCGGGTCGAGCTCGGTCAGCGTGCGCAGCTGGTCGGCGGCCAGCGCCTTGGTCGGCGTCAGGTAGAGCACCGTGCCGCCGTCGAGCACCTCGGAGACGGCCGGAACGAGATAGGAGAGGGTCTTGCCCGAGGCGGTTCCTGTGGCAATGATCACGTTTTGCCCGCCGCGGACCAGTTCGGCCACCTCGATCTGGTGTCGCCACAGGCCGGTGACGCCCAGGTTCGCCCAGCGCGTAACCAGACGTTCGTCCACCCAATCCGGCCAGCTCAGCGGTACGGCGGGGCGCGGAGGGACGTGCTCGACGTGGGTCACGCGGGCACGACGTGCGGGAACGTCGAGCAGGCGGGCGAGCGCGGAGCCCGCCCGGAGCGGCGAAGATGAGAGCGGAGTCACTGGTTTCCAGTCTGGCATCTGTGGGCAGAGTCGCCGGGAATCGTGATTTCGTATAGACACTGAGCGTACGCATGGTTGAATGCCGCGCGTCAGGGCTTGTCGTCTGGGGCCGTCCGGCCCCGGGGAGTCACGCCTGAATCGGTACTTTCGCAGGCAAGGCGCTGGAGGATCTGTGGATCTGAAGTTGGACCACCATTCCGAGGATCGTCTCACCATCGTTGAGGTCGAGGGTGAGATCGATGTCTACACCGCGCCCAGATTGCGTGAGCTCCTGATCGACCTGGTCAACAAGGGAAACTTCCACCTCCTGGTCAACATGGAGAAGGTCGACTTCCTCGACTCCACGGGCCTCGGTGTCCTGGTCGGCGGGCTCAAGCGAGTTCGGGCGCACGACGGCTCGCTGGAGCTGGTCTGCACCCAGGAGCGCATCTTGAAGATCTTCCGGATCACCGGCCTGACCAAGGTGTTCGGGATCTACGCCTCGGTCGATGAGGCCAAGGAAGCTCACGGCCGAGACAAGTAGTCATGGCCACTGTCGAGCTGACGTTCAGCGCTCTTCCCGCCCATGTCCGAACGGCACGCCTGGTCGCCACCGCGATCGCCAGGCGCACCGGGGTGGAGGAGTCGGTGCTGGACGAGGTACGGCTCGCCGTCGGTGAGGCGTGCTCCCGGGCCGTCGAGGCACACCGCCTTCACTGTCCGGGGGAGCCGATCCGCATCGAGCTCTCCGACGACCTGGGGCGTTTCGAGGTGACCGTCACCGACTCGGCCCCCAGCGACGAGTCGGAGCATGATCGCGGGATGTTACGGATCGACGATCCGCTCGGGCAGCTCCCCGACACCCTGATGTCCGGCTTCGGCATCGCGGTCATCGCGGGGCTCGCGGACGATGTCCAGGTCTATCCGAGCCCCAAGGGCATGCGCATCCGCATGAGCTGGCCCGCGGCGCCCAACGGCCTGCCCCGAGTCTGATCCGGGTCCGACCCGGGTCTGGCCCGGTGGTCGCCGGGGCAGACCCGATCCGACGTTCACGGATTCCGGTAGCCGGGTGCCTCACCGGGGCACCCGGCCGCCCACGTTCCTGGTCTCTCATTTTCGGCCAAAGCATAATTTTGGCCCCCGAAGACCGAAACATGCTTGAAATCTGGTTTCGGGCTCACCATGTGAGACGAATCGGCCTCGTCAGCGGGCTCCTTGACAAGGTTCGGCCAAACACGCTGTCAATTCACCGTGCGCGGAGGCTTTATATCCGCAGCCACGCTGCGTAGACTCCCTGGACCGGCCAAGGTTTGTCCTTCGGACCGGCCCGTCAGCGGGTCCGGCCCCCGGAGGAGGTCTGCGGACGCAACCGGAAGCGGCACTGCCAATACCCGGATGTGTGCCGCTTCTGTCGACCATCCACGGCGGCGCACTCCGGGCAGGACGTGAACCCGTCTTGCCGAGGAGAGTCGGATGTCTGTGCTTCGATCAGCCGTTGCCGATGAGCCAGCGGTATCCCTGAGCGGTTCCCATTTCACCATAGTGATCGTCGTGGCCGTCGTGGCCCTGCTGGCGCTCGCCGTAGCGGGTGTCCTGGTGCGGGAGGTGCTGGCCGCCGGCCAGGGCACCGAACGCATGCAGAACATCGCGCGAGCCGTACAGCAGGGTGCCTCCGCCTATCTGGCGCGGCAGTTCCGGACGCTCGCCGTCTTCGTCGTTCTGATCCCCTTCCTGCTGTACCTCCTTCCCGCCCCCTCGACCGGCGCGGCCATCGGCCGGTCGGTCTTCTTCGTCATCGGCGCCGTGTTCTCCGCGCTGACCGGCTTCATCGGAATGTGGCTGGCGGTTCGCGGCAACGTCCGCGTCGCCGCGGCGGCCCGCGAGTCGGGTGAGAAGCGCGCGATGCGGATCGCCTTCCGCACCGGCGGCGTGGCCGGCATGATCACGGTCGGCCTCGGCCTGCTCGGCGCGGCCATCGTGGTCCTGATCTACCGGGGCGACGCGCCCGCGGTGCTGGAGGGCTTCGGCTTCGGCGCCGCACTGCTCGCCATGTTCATGCGGGTCGGCGGCGGCATCTTCACCAAGGCGGCCGACGTCGGCGCCGACCTGGTCGGCAAGGTCGAGCAGGGCATCCCCGAGGACGACCCGCGCAACGCCGCCACCATCGCCGACAACGTCGGCGACAACGTCGGTGACTGCGCGGGCATGGCAGCCGACCTGTTCGAGTCGTACGCGGTCATGCTCGTCGCCAGCCTCATCCTGGGCAAGGTCGCCTTCGGCACCGAAGGACTGGTCTTCCCCCTGATCGTCCCGATGGTCGGCGTCATCACGGCGATCATCGGCATCTTCACCACCGCCCCGCGGAACGGCGACCGTTCCGGCATGAGCGCGATCAACCGCGGCTTCTTCATCTCGGCGATCATCTCGGCGGTGCTCGTCGCCGTGGCCGCCTTCGTCTACCTGCCGGGCAGCTTCTCCGAGCTGTCCGGGGTGAGCCCGCAGATCGCCTCCGTCACCTCCGACCCCCGCCTGATCGCGATCGGCGCGGTGCTCATCGGCCTGGTGCTGGCCAGCGCGATCCAGGTCCTCACCGGCTACTTCACCGAGACGAACCGCCGCCCGGTGCGGGACATCGGCGAGAGCTCGCGCACCGGTCCCGCCACGGTCATCCTGTCCGGCATCAGCGTGGGCCTGGAGTCGGCGGTCTACTCGGCGCTGATCATCGGCGCCGCCGTCTACGGCGCGTTCCTGCTCGGCTTCGGCAACGTCACCATCGCCCTGTTCGCCGTGGCGCTGGCCGGGACCGGCCTGCTGACCACGGTCGGTGTGATCGTGTCCATGGACACCTTCGGACCGGTCTCCGACAACGCCCAGGGCATCGCCGAGATGTCCGGCGACGTCGAGGGGGAGGGCGCCCAGGTGCTCACGTCGCTGGACGCCGTGGGCAACACCACCAAGGCCATCACCAAGGGCATCGCGATCGCCACGGCGGTGCTCGCCGCGACCGCGCTGTTCGGCGCGTTCCGTACGTCGGTCGAGACGGAGCTGGCCAAGGCGTCGGCGGGCGTGCAGGCGGCGCTGGGCAACTTCAAGGTCTTCAGCCTCAGCGTCGACTCCCCGAACGTCCTGGTCGGTCTGATCATCGGTGCCTCGGTGGTCTTCCTGTTCTCCGGCATGGCCATCATGGCGGTCGGCCGCGCGGCCGGGCGGGTCGTCTTCGAGGTGCGCGAGCAGTTCCGTACCAAGCCGGGCATCATGGCCGGCACGGAGCTGCCCGACTACGGCAGGGTGGTCGACATCTGCACCCGCGACTCGCTGCGGGAGCTGGCCACGCCGGGTCTGCTCGCCGTGCTCACCCCCATCGCGGTCGGCTTCGCCCTCGGGTACGCCTCCCTCGGCGCCTTCCTGGCCGGGGCCATCGCCTGCGGCACCCTGATGGCGGTCTTCCTCGCCAACTCCGGCGGCGCCTGGGACAACGCCAAGAAGCTCGTCGAGGACGGCCACCACGGCGGCAAGGGTTCCGAGGCGCACGCGGCGACCGTCATCGGCGACACCGTCGGCGACCCGTTCAAGGACACCGCCGGTCCGGCGATCAACCCGCTGATCAAGGTGATGAACCTGGTCGCCCTGCTCATCGCGCCGGCGGTGGTGACCTACGCCGACAACCCGGCGCTGCGGATCGGCGCCAGCCTGGCCGCGGTCGCCGTCGTCGTCGGCGTGGTGGTGATCTCCAAGCGCCGGTCGGCGAGCATCGCCCCGGCGGAGGACCGGCCCGCCGACCGGGAGCCGGAGCCGGAGCAGATCTCGCACTGAGGACGGCCTGCCGGCTCCGCCCTCGGAAGGCGGGCGGAGCCGGGGCAGGACCGGGTACGGCGGGCGGATCGGGCACGGTCCGCGAGGGCCGGACCGGTGAATCGGTACGGCTCACGAGCACGGACCGGCGAATCGGTACGGCCCGCGAGGGCCGGACCGGGTACGGCCGGCGAGGTCCGTGAAGCTCACGAGGGGGTGCGCCGGAGCGGCGCACCCCTTTCACGTGTGCGAGGTGGTGCGGTGGGAAACTGGACCACGTGACTTCTCCACTTCACGCGGCGGGCGGTGGCCAGGCCCCGGGCGGGCCGGGCGGCGAGCCGGCCCGATCCCTTCCGGACCCGTGGACCGCGGCGGGGACGCGGACGCGCCGGACCCGCCCGGCGCCCCTCTCTCCGGACCTCACGGAACGGCGGATCTGATGGAACAGCAGCCCTCCGGAGGCAAGACGCTCCTGCTCATCCTGCTGGGGATGGCCGTGGTGTTCGCGGTGATCGTCGGGCTCGCCGTCTGGGCGTCGGGGTGACGCCGCGCACGCTGGTCGTCCTCAGGCACGCCGAGGCCGCCACCGTCCCCGGCCTGGCAGACCGTGATCGTCCGCTGACGGCGCGCGGCGAGCACGACGCCCGCGGGGCGGGCGAGGCGCTCACCGATCTGGGGCTGCGCCCCGAGGTGGTGTTGTGCTCGCCCGCGCTGCGCACCCGGCGGACGGCGGAGCTGGCCCTGCCCGGCGCCGACATCAGATTCGAGACGGGCATCTACGAGGCCTATCCGGATGAGCTTCTTGAACTGCTCAGACGGAGTGATCCCGAGGTCCGCACGCTGGCGCTGGTCGGCCACAACCCCGGCGTCCACGAACTCGTCCTGGGCCTCTCCGGCGTGGACGGCGGCGACGGCTTCCCACCCGGCACGTTCGCCGTCCTCGAGACCGAGGACGAGTGGATCGGGCTCGGCGAGGGCCGCGGGGTCGCCCGCTGGTCACCAGCGCGGCGCTGAGGAGCCGCGGGACCGGCCGCCGGTCTTCCGGGATGGTGAGGAGCCGCAAGCCCGCCGCTGGTCACCGGGACGGCGCTGAAGGGCCACGCGATCGCCCGGCACCGAGGAAGCACGGCGTCGCCCGGCGGTCACCGAGGCGGTGCCGAAGGGCCGCGGGACCGGCCGCGCTCAGGGCGTCGGCGGGGTGACACCGTCCTCCGCGTCGGCGGCCTCGACCTCGGCGCGCGGGATGCCGAGCAGGTAGAGGATCGAGTCGAGGTAGGGCACGTTGACCGCGGCGTCGGCGGCCTCGCGCACCACCGGCTTGGCGTTGAACGCGATGCCCAGGCCGGCCGCCGAGATCATGTCCAGGTCGTTGGCGCCGTCGCCGATGGCCACGGTCTGGCTGATCGGGATGCCCGCCTCCCGGGCGAAGCGCTCCAGCGCCCGCGCCTTGCCGGGGCGGTCGAGGATCTCGCCGACCACCCGGCCGGTCAGCACGCCGTCCGTCACCTCAAGGGTGTTGGCGGCGGAGTAGTCGATCCCGAGATCCTCGACGAGGGCGTCGGTGAGCTGGGTGAACCCGCCGCTGACGATCGCGAACCGGTAGTCGAGCCGCTTGAGGGTCCGCACGAGCGTCCGCGCGCCCGGGGTGAGCACCAGCTCCTTGCGGACCGTCTCGAAGACCGACTCGGGCAGGCCGGCCAGCAGCGCGACCCGTCGGCGCAGCGACTCGGCGAAGTCGATCTCGCCGCGCATCGCCTCCTCGGTGACCTTGGCGACCTCCGGCAGGCAGCCCGCGTGCGCCGCGAGCAGCTCGATCACCTCGTCCTGGATGAGGGTGGAGTCGACGTCCATCACGATCAGCCGCTTGGCCCTGCGGTACAGGCCGGTCCGCTGCACGGCCACGTCCACCTGGTGCGCGTGCGCGGCGGCGGCGAGGCTGGCTCGCAGCATGTCCGGGTCGGCGCCGGAGACGGACAGCTCGATGCTGGTCACCGGGTAGTTGGACAGGCGCTCGATGCGGTCGATGTTGGCCCCGGCCGCGGCGATCCGGCCCGCGATGCCGGCCATCGCGGCGGGTTGCAGGGGCGAGCCGAGGACGGTGACGTGCAGCCGCCCGCGCCGCCGCTTCTCCTGCGGGTCGGTGCCGGTGGTCAGCTCGACGTGGAGGCCCATGTCCTCGGCGATGGCCTCCACGGCGGTCCACATGGCGCCGAGAGTGCCGCCGGTGCCGGTCGGCGGGCCTCCGGAGTAGGCGACGAGGACGCCGAGGGTGAGCCGGCTGCGGATGACGACCTGCTCGATGTCGGCGACGACGACGGGGAAGCCGGCGAGGACGGAGAAGAGCCGGGAGGTGACGCCCGGCCGGTCCGGCCCGGTCAACGTGATCAGGAGCGTGCGCTGGTTCATCGCCATCTACGCTACTTGGCTGGGGAAAATGCCGTGGATGCGGTTCACCATACGGACGCCTGGAGTTCGCCCCCCGCCTTACGACCGGAAAGGCCCCCGCCTTCCGGCGGGGGCCTCCCTGTCCGATCGTCGCGCGGCGGCGCGGGTCAGCGCACGACGCGCGTGCTGTGCCGCTTACCGTAGAGCCAGCTCTTGACGCCGAGACGCTCCAGTTCCTCGCGGCTCAGGTTCTCCGCGCCGTTGGGCACGTCGAAGGCCAGAACGCCGAGGGTGGTCTTCATCGTGCCCTTGGCGCTCTTCTTGACCTTCATCTCGAAGGTGAAGGAGACCGAGTCCCCGACCTTCATGGTCTTGTCGACCGCGCAGAAGGCGAACTGGTCCTCGCTGGCGCACGCGCTCTTCTTGGGACCGTAGTAGGACCACTTGCCGGTGACGTCGACGCCCTTGGGGGCGCCCACCACGATGTAGTACTCCCCGGCCTTGGACTCGTAGGGGCCGGTGTTGGTGGCCTTGAGGGTGTAGGTGATCTTCCCGCCGGGACGGACCTTCGCCGAGGCCGAGCCCTTGACGGCGAAGACCGAGAACGGGTCGTCGGCCTGCTTGGCCACGGAGACGGTGGAGGCCGCGGCGGGGGCGGTGGAGGCCGCGGTGGCCGCGGTGGCGGGGGCGGCGAACAGCATCGCGCCCGCGAGCGGGCCGGCCACGGCGAGGGTGACGATCTTGGAGATCGGGTGGCGCATTAAACGTCTCCCAGTAGAGGGGGGAACGGGGATATCGCACGTTCCCCGTGAAAGTCCAAGATTTTTACCACATTCTGCGGGAAATAGGGAATGGAATATGGAGACCCAAGGGGCCCATTGGTGTATCCGCGGTGAACCGGCGGGACCCCGGAACGCCAGCCGGGGCGCCGGAACCTCGGTCGTCCCTGGGCTTACGGGTCCCCGGAGGCCGATTCCCCGGCCCATTCACCAGCCGTTTCCTTCCGGGCCTGAACCGTTCCAAGGCCGGAACCGTACGGCGTGCCCCAGCGCCGGACGGGCGGTCACGACGGACCGGGCGCCCGCGATTTCCCCGCTCCCGGGAATTCGTTTCCGGCCGGAGGCGGCCGGGGACGACCGCCGCGGCCGGCGGTGATCGGGGCGCCGGGACGACGACGGCGCCGGCGGAGGATGCGGATGATTCAGACGGCGTCAGCGGATGATGAGGTGCAGGTCGCCGAACTCGTGCCACAGGTAGCCCGCCCCGAGGGCCTGCGCGTAGGACCGGGAGAGCAGTTCGTCACCGGCGAGCGCGGACAGCATCAGCAGGTGGCTGGAGCGCGGCTCGTGCAGGCCGGTCACCAGGCCGTCCACGACCCTCACCCCGGACCGCGGGGTGACGAGGTGGGTGGTCCAGCCGTCCGCGGCCCCGATCAGGCCCCCTGGCAGGGCGGCCGTCTCCAGCGCCCGCACCACGGTCGTGCCCACCGCGATCACCCTGCCCCCGGCCTCGCGCGCGGACGCGACCTGCCGCGCGGTGGTCTCCGGCACCTCGAACCTCTCCGGGTAGGGCGGTTCGTCCGCCTCCGGTGAGGCGACCCCGGTGTGCAGGGTGATCGGCGCGACGCCGATCCCGCGTGACACCAGCTCGGTCACCAGGGCGGTGGTGAACGGCCGTCCGGCGCTCGGCATCTCCGCGCTGCCGGGCCGCAGGGCGAAGACCGTCTGGTAGTCGGTCAGCGGCCAGTCCCGGCCCACGTAGGAGTAGCGGATCGGCACGCCGTACCGGCGCAGGTAGCCGAGGACCTCACGGTCCAGCCGGGCCCGCCACAGGCGCGGCGTCCGTCGCTCCAGGAGGTGCAGCGTGGCCCCTCCGGGGAGCGGCAGCCACTCGCCGGGCACGCCGCCCGGGTACGGCTCGCTCGCGCCGGTCCCGCGGTCCGCCCGGACCGTCACGCCGCTCGCCGCGCCACCGTCCGCCCCGCCGCCGCCGCCACCGCCGCCCCCCGTTCTCGTGCCCGTTCCCGTGCCGCCGGCCGTCTTCCCGGCGGGCCGGCCCGTACGGCGGCGCAGCTCCACCAGCCAGGTCCCGTCCTCGCATTCTGTCGAGAAGTGCACCGCGAGCCGGTCGAGCCGGACCGCCGCCGGGAGCGTGGCGGAGTTGTTGACCACCAGCAGGTCACCGGGTTCCAGCAGGCGGGGCAGGTCGGTGAACCTGTGGTGGCCGATCTCCCCGGTGCCGCGCCGCGAGACCAGCAGTCGCACACCGTCACGGGCCAGTCCTCGCGCCTCGGGCGGCTCATGGGCCTCCAGGCCGTCGGGGAGGGTGAAGTCGTGCGCGCCGCCGAGGAGTCCGTCCGGGAGCGTGACGTCGTGCGCGCCGCCGGTGTGGCCGTCCGGGAGGGTGACGTCGCCCGCGTCGCCGGAGCGTCCGTCCGGGATCGCGATGTCGTGCGCGCCGCTCATGAGCGGCTCACCCGCCCGCTCGGCGGACGCTCCGCCACCAGCCGCCGCAGCGTGGGGACCACCGTCTCCGGCGGGGAGGCCGCCGCCGCCTCCTGTTCGCCGACCGCGTCGGAGAGCATGGCCGTGCTCATCTCGCCCGGGTCCACCCACCAGACGGCGACGTCCGGCTCCTCGGCCGCCAGGACGTTGGAGAGCTGCTCCAGGGCCGCCTTGGTGGCTCCGTAGCCGCCCCAGCCCTCGTACGCCTCCACGGCGGCGTCGGAGGTGATGTTGACGATCGCGCCGCGCCGCCCCCGCAGGCCCGGCAGCGCCGCCTGGACCAGTGCCAGCGGGGCCAGCACGTTGGTCCGGAACAGGTCCTCAAGCTCCCCGAGCGGGTAGCGGGACAGCGGTGGCAACGGGACCGCGCCCAGCCCCGAGGCGTTGTTGACCAGCAGGTCCAGCCCGCCGTGGTCCTCCGCGGCACGGGCCAGCCGGTCCCGGTGGGCCGGGTCGGCGACGTCCCCGGCCAGGGCGAGGGCGCCGAGGACGCCGGCCGCGGAGCGCAGCGCCTCCTCTCCCCGCGCGGTGAGGATGAGGCGCCAGCCGTCGGCGGCCAGGGAGCGGGCCAGTGCCAGCCCGAGCCCACGGGAGGCGCCGGTGATGAGTGCTGTCTTCGTCATGTCCCCGACGCTAGGAACCGGCCCCGCGCCGCACATCGGCCACCGGCCGCAGGCCCCCCGGGCCGATGGTCCTAGGACCGCCGCCCCAGCCGCTTCACCAGGACGGACGTCTAGAGTTTCCATCTGTGGACGTGATGGGCGCCGGAGGCTCCGGAGACGAGGACCGGGACCAGGACAGGGACCGTGATGACGTCCTGCACGCGGTGAGCTCCGCCGTCCTCGCGGTCACCAGGCACCTGTCGGTCCGGGAGGTGCTGCAGGTGATCGTGCGGTCGGCGCGCCGCCTGCTGGACGCCCGCTACGCCGCGCTCGGCGTCCCCGACGACGACGGGGCGTTCGCCGAGTTCGTCGCCGACGGCATCACCGACGAGCAGTGGGAGGCGATCGGGCCGATGCCCCGCCAGCACGGCATGCTGGGGGCGATGCTGCGCGAGGGGGCGCCCGTCCGGCTCCCCGACATCCGCAGGGACGCCCGGTTCGAGTACTGGCCGCGCGCCCACCCGGTGCTCAAGGACTTCCTCGGAGTGCCGATCCGCGACGGCGACCGGGTGCTCGGCATCGTCTTCCTGTCGAACAAGCGGACCCGCGGCGGCTTCACCGAGGCGGACCAGCGGCTGCTCACGTTGTTCGCCGCGCACGCCGCGATCGCGCTGACCAACGCCCGCCTGTACGAGCGCAGCCGGGAGCTGGCCCTGGCCGAGGAGCGCACCCGGATGGCCAGGGAACTGCACGACGCGGTGACCCAGAAACTGTTCTCCCTCCGTCTCACCGCCCAGGCCGCGAACTCCCTGCTGGACCGCGACCCCGGCCGGGCGCGGCGGGAACTGGAGCGGGTGGAGCGGATGGCCGGGGAGGCGCTGGCCGAGCTGCGCGAGGTGATCATCGAGCTCCGTCCGGCCGACCTCGACCGCCACGGCCTGGCCGAGACGCTGCGCAAGCACGTGCGGCTGCTGGATCGCCTGCACCCGGCGGCCTTCTCCTTCGAGGAGGCGCCGGGGTGCGAGTTCGAGCCGGCGGCGGGGGCGGCCGTGCTGCGCGTCGCCCAGGAGGCGCTGCACAACGCCGCCCGGCACGCGGAGGCCCGGACGGTCACCGTACGGCTCGGCTGCGAGGGCGACCGGCTGGTCCTGGAGGTGTGCGACGACGGGCGGGGGTTCGACGTGGCGGCCGCCGCCGGACGCGGACTGGGCATCGCCTCGATGAGCGAGCGGGCCGGAGCCCTGGGCGGGGACGTGCGCGTGACGTCGCGACCGGACGCCGGCACGCTGGTGCGGATGGAGGTCCCCGCGTGATCCGCGTCCTGATCGCCGACGACCACCCGGTCGTACGGCAGGGCCTGCGCACGTTCCTGGATCTGCAGGACGACCTCGACGTGGTGGGCGAGGCCGCAGACGGCGCCGAGGCGCTCGCCCTGGTGGAGTCGCTCGCCCCGGACGTGCTGCTGCTCGACCTGAGGATGCCGGTCCTCGACGGCCTCGGCACGCTGGCACGCCTCGCCGGGCGGGAGCACGTCCCGCGGGTCCTGGTGCTGACCTCGGTCGGAGACCCGGAGGACGTCGCCCCCGCGCTACGGGCAGGGGCGGCCGGATTCCTGTACAAGGACGTCGATCCCGGCACGCTGGTCCAGGCCATCCGGACCGTCCACGGCGGCCAGGTGCTGCTCGCCCCCGAGGCCGCCGGGGCGGTGCTGTCGGCCTCCCAGGCCCAGGGGCCCCAGACGTCCCAGGACTTCCGGACAGTCCCGGTGGACCCGGCCGCGCCCTCCCCGCCCCGGCGGGGAGAGGGCCCGGTGGCGCCGCTGACCGGTCGCGAGCGTCAGGTGCTCGCACTGATCGCCTCGGGGCGGTCCAACCGGGAGATCGCCCGCGAGCTGGCGGTGGCGGAGAAGACCGTGAAGACCCACGTCTCCAACGTGCTGATGAAGCTGGGCGTGCAGGACAGGACCCAGGCGGCCCTCTACGCCGTCCGCCACGGCCTGGCCTGAACGGCCGATATCCCGTCATGGTCTGGTCCGAGCGGTCGGATCGTGTCCGCCACGGCCTGGCCTGAGCGGTCGGATCACGTCCGCCGCGGTCCGGAGAGGAGCGCCGGTCCGTTCCGCTCCCCGGGCCTCGTTCCACCTGATCCCCGTTCCGTCCCGGCCGGACGACCGGACCCGCCGATTGTTTCACTGCGGGATCATCTCGCAGCGGAACGATTTGTTAGGCTCGTAGCATGACGAGCGGTATGACGACGAGCGCGCCCCCGCGAACCGTTCGCGACCTCACCGGCATGCTCATGCACGCCGGCCACGTGCTGACGACCCGGTTGACCGCGGCCCTCGCCGAGATCGGCATCACCCCGCGCGAGCAGTGCGTCCTGTGGCACGCGGCCGAGGCCGAGCGCACCCAGATCCAGCTCGCCGAGCTGGCAGACCTCGACAAGACCACGATGGTCGTGACGATCGACAAACTGGAGAGGGCCGGATACGCCGAGCGCCGTCCGTCGAGCACCGACCGCCGGGCCCGGATCATCTCGGTCACCGAGGAGGGCATGCGGATCGTCGCCGAAGGCGCGAGGATCGTCGATCGCGTCCACGCCGAGGTGCTCGCCACGGTGCCCGAGGGGGAGCGGAAGGCGTTCGTCGACGCGCTGACGCGGCTCCTCGACGGCCCCCTCGCCGAGCCCGAGGAGGGCTGCGGACCGGTGCGGCGGTCCCGTCAGGCCCGCTGAACTCATGGCGACGCTGCGCGTCGCGGCTCGGGGTGGTGCTCATGGCGACGCTGCGCGTCGCGGCTCGGGGGCTCTTACCCGGTGTCTTCCCTCGTCACTCCGTCGCTTCGCTCCTGCGTTCCTCAGTCCAGACACCGGCGCCCCCGAGCGGGTCCCGATACCGGCGTTTCCGAGCGGGTCCAGACACCGCGTCCCCGGGTGGGCTCATGGCGACGCTGCCGCCGGTGGCCTCGTAACGGGGTCAGACGAGTTCGGTGATGGCGTGGTGGGCGGCCACCCGTGCCCGCCGTACGGCGCGGTCGAGATCGCGCAGCGCGGCGCCGCGGGCGGCGATCTGGCCGGAGGTGAGCCCCCGGTCGTCGGTGACCCGCAGCACCGCGGCCAGCCGGGCGGCGAGGGCCGCGACCCGGTGGGCGCGGGCCGGGTAACCCGGAGCCAGGCCGCCGTCGGCGGTGTTCGGCCGTGGCTGTCCCTGGACGGGGCCTCCCAGACCGAGCAGGGTGTCGGTGGCCGTGCGCATCGCCATGGTCAGGGCGTGCTCGGCCTCGGACAGGGAGGGGACGTCCGGGGCGTTGACGCTGGCCGCGAGCGCGCTCCAGCGGACCCCGGCGTACGATGACCCGCGGCGGTCGGACGCGGGCACCAGCCCGACGCACCGGCCGGGGAGGACGGCGATCGCCGCCTGCCCGGCCTCGATGGCCGCGGAGTTGAGAGGGGGCGGCCCGGTGAGTCCGAGCGGGTCGCCCGGTACCGGGAGGGCCAGGCGCAGCGACTTCATGCCGTCCATCCGCAGGCCGGCGAGGAAGCCGCGCAGACCGGTGTCGCCGGTCTCGGTGGCGACGAGCTGGGGTCCGCCACGGCGCTCGACGCGGTCGACGGCATCGTCGAGGCCGACCTGACCCGTCAGCCAGGCGTTGCCCCAGCAGACCAGGGTGGCCGAGATCTGTGAATCAGGGTGCACCGGTCCACGATATGCGCTTGTCCTGCAATAGGTTTTGTTCCAGCGATTCTCTAGGAGGGGTAGGGGCATGGGCGGTCAGGTGCTTCGGCTACAGGACGTCACCGTGCGCAGGGACGGTGCGGCGCTGCTTCGAGACATCGAATGGACCGTTCACGAGGACGAGCGGTGGGTCGTCATCGGTCCCAACGGCGCGGGTAAGACGACGCTGCTCCAGGTCGTCGGCGCGATGCTGTTCCCCACCGAGGGAGTGGTGGAGATCCTCGGGGAGCGCCTCGGGCAGAGCGACGTGTTCGATCTGCGTCCCCGCATCGGCCTGGCCAGCGCCGCGCTGGCCGAGAAGGTGCCGCCGGAGGAGAAGGTCATCGATCTCGTCCTCACCGCCTCCTACGCGATCATCGGTCGCTGGAACGAGGAATACGACTCCGGCGACGTCACCCGCGCCGTCGAGCTGATCGACCAGCTCGGCTGCGCCCACCTGATCCGCCGCCGGTTCGGCACGCTGTCGGAGGGCGAGCGCAAGCGGGTGCAGATCGCCCGCGCGCTCATGCCGGACCCCGAGCTGCTGCTGCTGGACGAGCCGGCCGCCGGGCTCGACCTGGGAGGCAGGGAGGACCTCGTCCGCCGTCTGTCGGCGCTCGCGCAGGACCCGAAGTCACCGACGATGGCGCTGGTCACCCATCATGTGGAGGAGGTGCCCGCCGGGTTCACCCACGCGCTGCTGCTGCGGCACGGCTCGGTGGTCGCCCAGGGTGAGATCGACCACGTGATGACCGCCGAGAACCTCTCCCGCACCTTCGGCATCCCGCTCAACCTGGAGCGAGGGCGCGACGGCCGCTGGTACGCCCGCGCGTACGACTTCTGAGTCTCTCCACCGGCTCTTCTGAGCCTTTCTCCCATCCCCTCCGTCTGCTTTCAGTCTCTTCTCCATCCGCTTCCGGGCCGCTACGGCCGCGGGGCGGCGGAGGCCACCCCGCCGACCGCTGACCGGAGCTCCCCTCCTAGCATCCGGTGGAGGCCGTGCACCGATCACCGGGCGCGAGCCGTACGACCGAGGAGGGGCCAGATGACACCGTGGGAGGCAGTCGCCGTCCTGGCGGCGGGGGTCGCGGCGGGCGGCATCAACGCCGTCGTCGGCTCGGGATCGCTGATCACGTTTCCGACCATGGTGGCCGTCGGGTTGCCGCCGATCGTGGCGAACGTCTCCAACAACATCGGCCTGGTGCCGGGGACGCTGACCGGCGCGCTCGGCTACCGCGCCGAGCTGGAAGGGCAGCGCGGGCGGCTGCTCCGGCTGGGGGTCGCCTCGACTCTGGGCGCGCTGGCCGGGAGCGTCCTGCTGCTGTTCCTGCCCGCCGAGACCTTCGACGTGGTCGTGCCGGTCCTGATCGGCCTGGCCTGCGTGCTCGTGGTGTTCCAGCCGAGGCTCAACCGGTTGCTGGCCGCCCGGCGCGAGCACGCCCACCCGCACGGCGGTCCCCTGCTGTGGATCGGGGTCCTCGCCGCCGGCGTCTACGGCGGCTACTTCGGCGCCGCCCAGGGCGTGCTGCTGATCGGGCTGCTCGGCAGCTTCCTCGACGACGGCCTGCAGCGTGTCAACGCCGCCAAGAACGTCCTGTCGCTGATGGTCAACGGCACCGCGGCGCTTCTGTTCATCGGGTTCTCGCTGTTCTCGGGGCGGGACGTGGTGGACTGGCGGGCCGTCGCGCTGGTGGCGGTCGGCGCGTCGATCGGCGGGTTCCTCGGAGCGAAGGTCGGCAGGCGGCTGCCGGCGCCGGTGCTGCGTGGCTTCATCGTGTGCGTCGGCGTCGTGGCGATCGTCAAACTGGTGTACGGCTAAAATCCCTCACTTGCGGGAACAACACGGTCATGAAAGGCGACCGTGTAGAGATCGTCATCGATGCGGGCGACAGCTCGCGCACCTACGACGTCGTCGCGACCAAGGCGGGCCGCCGGGTCGAGATAGCCAATCGCCGGGGCGGCGTGGTCGAAGTCAGCGAGGTCACCCGCAGCGGGACGGCGGTCCGCACCGCGCGGTTCATGTCCAGCCGGGTCCTCGCCCTCGTCGAGCATCCCGCCGACGGCCGGCCGGACGACGAGGAGTGACGGCGGGCCCCCGGGCGTTCTGACCGGGGGCCGGAAGCCGTGGACGCCGTTGCGCGGGCCCTCTTCACGAACCCGCTGGTTCGTCGACCGGCGAAGAGGGCCCGCGCAACGGCGCCTGGCGGAGCCGGAACCGATCCGGCCGAACCGGACCGGCGGAGCCGGAACCGGGACGGTGGGACCGGACAGCGGGACCGGACAGCGGGGTCACGCCGGGATGGGGCGGACCTGCAGCACACCGTCGCGGCGCAGCCTCGACTCGAAGGCCGGCTGCGGGGCGGTGGCGGGGCCGTGCATGACCGTGCCGTCGGACAGCCGGAACGTGCTGCCGTGCCAGGGGCACACCACGCAGTCGGCGCCCTGCACGGACGTCACGCGTCCCTGGTGCAGCGGCCCGGCCAGGTGCGAGCAGCGGTCGGCGAGCACGGTGACGTCCTCGCCCCTGCGCAGCACGAACAGGTCGATGTAGCCCAGCCGCCGGGTCACCGGCCGGCCGTCCGGCAGGTCCTTGAGATCGCACAGGTCGTGCCAGCCCAGCGGGACCAGGTGGGAGACCGACACGGCGTGGTTGGCCCCGGCCGCCTGCCGGTACGACATGTGGCCGCCGAGGTAGGCGCCCACGCCGCCGACGGCCAGTCCGGCGAACGACAGCATCCGGCCGCGCCGTTCGTCGCCCCGCACGCGCAGCAGCAGGGAGCCCGCGTAGAGGGTGAGCGCGGCCACGTTGGCCAGCGCGTGAACGAACCCGACCCGCTGTTGCTCGCGGTGGAGCGCCGACCAGTCGGTGATCCCGGACGCGGCCGTGGGAACGGACGCCACGAGGCCCGCCGCGAGCAGCGTCCGGGACGCCCGGGGGTCGGCGTCGGTCACGTCCAGCAGCGACGCCGACATCCAGCAGCCCAGAGCGACGTCGGTGAGCGGTGGATGGAGGGGCTTGCCGGTGGGAACCCCGTGCAGCAGGTCGCGCAGGAACCCGGGGCCGAGCCGCCGCCGCACCGCCCTGGACACCGCCTGAATCGGGCGATCCAGCTTCGTCGAGCGCTCCACGTTGCCGACGAGGTCGACGGGTGGAACGAACTTGCGGAAGCTCTGGCGGTTCGTTTTAACGTTTTCCTTCACGATCGTCCCCTTTCCAAGCGATAGGGACCTACCCGGGAACGGCGTTATGCACGCGCCAGATGTCCCCGGCTGACCGAGAGCTCGACGATCTCCGTGGCGTAGGCGCCGAGCGTGGGCGAGCCCTCCTCGATGATCCTCACCTTCTCCAGCACCTGCTCGGCGGTCACCTTGTACAGCGACCAGGTGCCGCCCTCGTTGTGGTGGTTGGCCAGGATCGGGGCGATCCGGTCGAGAGCCTTGGCGAACTTGGCCTCGGGGGTCCGGCGCTCCTCGAACTCGTCCCACAGTGCCCGCAGCCGCGTGGCCTGGTCGTCCGGGAGCAGTCCGAAGATCCGGTCGGCGGCCTTGCGTTCCAGGTCGAGCTGGGCCTCCACGGCGGAGGCGTCGTAGATGAAGGTGTCTCCGGCGTCGATCTCGACGATGTCGTGGACGAGCAGCATCGCGACGACTCTGTCCAGATCGATGCCCGGTGGGGCGTGCTCGGCCAGCACCATCGCCAGCATGCCCACGTACCACGAGTGCTCGGCGTCGTTCTCGCGCCGGGACCCGTCCATCAGGGTGTTGCGGCGCACGATGCGTCTGAGCTTGTCGATCTCCATGGCGAAGGCGAGCTGAGCGTGCAGACGGTCCTGTTCTGGAGGGGTGGTCACGCGCGTAAGCCTAATGCGCGCGGATCCTGCTTTTCCGAACGATCATCGGATCGGACGGGAACGGGAGGTGGCCGGAT
The DNA here is from genome assembly GCF_042873875.1 of Streptosporangium sp. NPDC004379. Lineage (NCBI taxonomy): Bacteria > Bacillati > Actinomycetota > Actinomycetes > Streptosporangiales > Streptosporangiaceae > Streptosporangium > Streptosporangium sp. NPDC004379. The sequence goes on along the minus strand of NZ_JBIAMC010000013.1, from coordinate 35,851 downwards.
CGGCCGCCGCCCCCGGCGGCGCGCCGCCGCCTCACCGGCCGGCGATCCGGCGGCCGGCCCCGGCGACCTCGGCGGATCCGGCCGCGACCGCCGGGAACCTCCCGTGCCCGCTTCGGGCCGTACGGTTCACGCCGCCCGGGGGACCTCACGTGGCGGGGCGAAGGGCGGCTCGGGGGAGACGGTATCGGGTACCTCCTCACGGCCCCCGGCGGACCGCGGGGGCGCCCAGTTCGCCGGCCCGGAGAGCCGGTCGAGGAGGACGGCGGGCCGGGTGGTCCCCTCCCTGCGAATGATCTCGAGGGTGACCAGGTCGGCCCGGCGGCGGTGACGGGCGACGACGACCCGGCGGGCGAAGCAGGCCGACTCCAGTTCCCCGGCGAAGGCGTCGAAGTCCTCCGCGCAGATCCCGGCCCGGGTGAGGATCAGCGCCTTCTCTCCGAGAGCCGTCGGGGTGATCCACAGGATGAGGGGGATCCGTCCCGCCGCCGTGTGCATGCCCGTCTCCAGGCACACCCGCTGGATGCGGTGCCGGGAGACCACGCACCACAGGTGGGCGCCGACCCGGTCGCGGACGGGCCGGAGGACGACGGCCAGCGAGACGGCGCCGGTCGCGACGAGGAAGGGACGCCAGTCGTCCTGCCCCAGGGCCGTGGCCGTGACGACGCCGGTCAGGAGGGCGGCGCACGCCAGGGTGATCTCCGTTCGCCACCGCCAGGCACGGACGAGCGGATTCGCCCCGCCGGGGGACGGCGCGGGCCCGCCCCGGTGGTGGGGGTTGTTGCGGGGGTTACGCGGCCACATCGTCCTCCACCTCCCCGGGCTTCGTCACGATCCCGATGCCACCTCCGGGGATGACCGTCACCTCACCGGTGAGGGCCTTTCCGGCTTCGGTCACGGAGGTGGCGCGGCCGGCCGCGAGCCGGTCGAAGCGGGGGTCCCGGTACGACCGGGCGCCGAACCCCTTCCTCGTCACGGTCCAGCCGAGCCTGTACGCCCATTCGTCCTGGTCCATGCACAGTTCACGGTCGGCCCGGTCGACGAGGTCGAGGACGAAGGCCTTGATTCCGTGAAGCCCGTTGATACGGTGGAAAGGCATGGGTTACTCCTTTTCGTGGCTGCGATGCGGAGTGCTTGTGTCAGCCGGGTCGGTGGCCGCCGACCCGGTTTTTCCATCCCCGAAGCGATGCGTGCGGACGCGACGGCGGAACGTCGCGATGATCCCCGTTGTCGTCCTGGCGGCCTCCCATGTCTCCTCGGTGGCTGAGGGCGGCGCCGTTGCCGTCGGAAGGCGCGGGTTCCGAAGGCCGCGCCCTGTGAGAGGCCCGCGGACCGCCTCACCGTGGGCTCGGTGGCTCCCCCGTCGGTCCTCTCGAAATCTTCCTGCTTCGATGGTCGCTCAGCACAGATTTGCCTGCAAGGCTTGGCGTAAGGAAAGAAGTAACAAACTTCTATAAATGCACTGCAATGATCCATGCAACTTGCACTACCATTCAGATCATCCCTGCTAGGGGCATTGACTCCATCCATCCGAGATGACGAGGAGACCGGGATGCCGGAGCGCGGCAGTCCCCCCCTCCGCCGGCGTCGCCTGGGTCTCGAACTGCGCCGGATCCGTGAGGACCGGGGCATGACCGGCGACGAGGTGGCCTTCCTGCTGAAGTGGTCGGCCGCCAAGGTCAGCCGCATCGAGAACGCCAAGACGCTGGCCAAGGAGGCCGACGTCCAGGCGCTCGCGAACGTCTACGAGGTGGAAGGAGTCCTTCGGGAGACGCTGATCGGCCTGCGCCGTGACGCCGAGTCGAAGGGCTGGTGGGAGAGATACGCCGCCTCCCTCCCCGATGACTACACGACGCTCATCGGGCTGGAGGCGGAGGCGACCGTGGCGCGGAACTGGGAACCCCAGGTCATGCCGGGCCTGCTTCAGACGGAGGCGTACGCCTGGGCGGTCAACGCGGTGGGCCAGCACGCGGGCCACGTCCCGCCGAGCAGGCTCCAGGACAGGGTCGAGGTGCGGAGAAGGCGGCAGGAGACCCTGCTGTACTCCGACGACCCGCTGACCCTCCTGGTCGTGTTCAACGAGTCCGTGCTGAGAAGCCAGTACGGCGACGCCCGCGTCATGCGGGACCAGCTCCACCACCTGATCGAGGTCTCGGAGCTGGAACACGTGGAGATGCGCGTCCTCCCCCAGAATGTTCCGCCGCCGGTGGCGACGGGGCCGTTCGTGCACCTCGCCTTCTCCGACTTCCCCGACATCGTCTACCTGGAGTCCCTCTTCGGGGGGCGGTACGTCGAGGACGCGGAGATGGTCTACGGGTACGAGCGGGCCTTCGGCCACCTCATGGAGCGCGCGCTCGACGAGCCGGCTTCGCAGCGGCTGATCGCGGAAACGGCAGGGCACTGGAAATGAGGATTCCGGTACATCGGCGGCTCGCCGGGTGCCGCCATCGGAAAGAACGAATATGGATGCGACAGATTTCGGCGCCGCGGCATGGAGGAAAAGCCGGAGGAGCGCTGTGAACGGCAACTGCGTCGAGGTGGCGCCGTTGGACGGGGGGCGCGTCGGCGTCCGTGACAGCAAGGACAGGTCGGGGCCTGTCCTCGTCTTCACCCCTGACGAGTGGGACGCGTTCGTCGGGGGGGTCAAGGACGGGGAGTTCGACCTCTAGCGAAGTCCGAAGCCGGTCCCGCTTCGGCGGGACCGGTCCCGGTGCCCGGAGGCCGGGGGCCGGGGGCCGCCTCACGCGATCACCCCGGATCACCCTGCCCGCGGGCGGGGCCGGGGAACGGAGGATCGGGGGGACGGAGCCGGAGCCGGCATCACGCGCCGTGCTCCCCGTCACGCCGCCGACGCCTTGCACGTTCTCGCGCGCGTGCTCATCCTTGAAGTCCTCGTGGTGTTCCCGGGGAAGGGGTTGGGTTTTGTCGCAGATCGACCTTTCAGCGGTGGCGTGGCGAAAGAGCCGGCAGAGCACTGTCAACGGGAACTGCGTGGAGATCGCACGTCTCCCGGGGCGGAGCATCGGGGTCAGGGACAGCAAGGACCCCGAGGGCCCCGTGCTCGTCTTCGGCCGGACGGAATGGGACGCCTTCGTTCACGGGGTGAAAGGCGGGCGGTTCGACCTCTGAGGCCGTACGGGACGGCGGTGCGGGGCGGCGGTGCTGGGCGGCCGGGCGAGGCGGCTGGGCGAGGCGGCCACTGGACGGCGGCCCGTCGGAGGCGCCGTCGGCACGCGGTCCGTACGTCACGCGCAGGGGGATACCGCCTCGCCCGCCCGCGGGCTCATCGGGCCTCAACGGGACGGCAGGCGGGGCACACGCCCCAGTAGATGACGTCCGCCTCGTCCACCAGGTATCCGGCGTCGGAGACGGGGGCCATGCACGGGGCGTGCCCGACGGCGCAGCCGACGTCGGTGACCCTTCCGCACTCCCGGCAGACGAGATGGTGGTGGTTGTCGCCCACCCGCGTCTCGTACCGGGCGGGGCCGCCGGGAGGCTCGATCCTCCGCAGGAGCCCGCCGCGCTGCATGGAGTGCAGGGAGTCGTAGACGGCCTGCAGGGAGACCTGGCCGACCCGCTCCCGCACGCCCCGGTGGATGGCGTCCACGTCGAGGTGGTCGCCGTCCCGCACGGTCTGCATGATCGCCAGGCGGGCCGCGGTCACCCGCAGTCCAGCCCGTCGAAGCCGGTCCCTGTCGTCCACGCGGCACACGCTGTGCCCCAAAACCGGAATCATTAAAATATTTGAGCCATGCAAGTTTTGAGGAGATGACACTCCATCGGCCGGGTTGTGCCGGATATGGCCTCTGGGGTGGCATCCTCGGATACCGATGGACATCTACCTCCCCCGCCGACTCGGGGCGGTCGCCGCCCTCGCCGCCGCCGCCGTGCTCTCCACGGCCTGTACGGCGGCGCAGTCGGCGTCCCCGGAACCCGCATCGACGCCGGACGTTGCGGAGAAGCCCGCCTCCTCGGCCCCGCCCAAGCCCGAACGCCGGCCGTACACCATCTCCTTCGGCGGTGACGTGCACTTCGAGGGGGTGCTGCGGTCCCGGCTGAACGCGAACCCGCAGACCGCGCTCGGCCCGATCGCCAAGGTGCTCAGCCGGTCCGACGTCGCGATGGTCAACCTGGAGACCGCGATCACCACCGGCGGCACCCCCGCTCCGGGCAAGCAGTTCACCTTCCGCGCCCCCGCCTCGGCGCTGACCGCGCTGAAGGCCGCAGGGGTGGACGTCGCCTCCATGGCCAACAACCACGGCATGGACTACATGGAGAGCGGCCTCACCGACTCGCTGGCCGCGATCCGGCGCGCCAGGTTCCCCGTGGTGGGCGTCGGCGCGACCGAGGCCCAGGCGTACAAGCCCTGGCGGACGACCGTGAACGGCAACCGGATCGCCGTCATCGGCGCCACCCAGGTGATGGACGCCGAGTTCATCCAGCCCTGGACCGCGCTCGGCGCCAAGGGCGGCCTGGCCTCGGCCAAGCGGGAGGACCGGCTGATCCAGGAGGTGCGCAGGGCGCGCCGTACCTCCGACACGGTGATCGTCCACCTCCACTGGGGCACCGAGCTGCAGAAGTGCCCCAACGAGGCCCAGCGTTCCCTGGCGCCCAAGCTGGTCGCGGCCGGGGCCGACGTGATCGTCGGCGGCCACGCGCACATCCTGCTCGGCGGGGGCTACCTGAAGAACGCCTACGTCAACTACGGCATGGGCAACTTCGTCTTCTACAACTGGGGTCCCCAGACCGGCCGGACCGGCGTGCTCACGCTGACGATCCAGGGGCGCAAGGTTCTGAAGGACCAGTGGACCCCGGCCACGATCCAGGGCGGCGTCCCCGTCCCGCTCACCGGCCCCGCCCGGCAGCAGGCACTGACCGACTGGAAGGGGCTGCGCGGCTGCGCGGGCCTGTCCGCCCGGCCCGGCCCCGCCACCGAGAGCTGACCGTACGGCGAGCCGGCCGTACGGAGCGCCCGCCGCGTGCGCCGTGGCAGGCGCGGCAGGCGCGGCAGGCGCGGAGGTCCGAGGGTCCGGAGGCCCGTCGTGTCGCGGGCCGGCCGCGGAAATCCGGTGATTGGCCGATACGGCCTGACCGGGCGGTGACGGAGGGGCAAGATGGGGGGATGTCCATCCTGCCTGCCGAGGAGCCCGGCGAGGCTCCGCTGCGCCGCCGGCCCGCCCAGCGGAGGAGCGCGCGACGTGTCGAGAGGATGCTCGACGCCTGTGCCGACCTGCTCGACGAAGTCGGTTACGAGGCGTTGACCACCACCCGCATCGCGGAGCGCGCCGGGGTCGCGATCGGTTCGATCTACCAGTTCTTCCCCGACAAACGGGCCATCGCCCAGGCGGTGACCCGGCGTCACGTGGAGGGTTTCATCTCCCGCATCGGCCGGCGCTTCCTGTCGGAGGAGTACGCCTGCTGGTGGGACGCCGTCGACGCGATCATCGACGAGTACGTCGAGATGCACCGGACCGTCCCGGGGTTCCGCTCCCTGCGGTTCGGCGACGTGGTCGACCTCAACCTGCTGGATCCCGCATCGGACAACAACGCGGTGATCGCGGGCCGGCTGCGCGGTCTCCTCCTCCAGGAGTACGGCATGGCCGACAGCGAGGAGCTCGACCTGGCCATCCTGATCGGGGTCGAGGCGGGGGACGCGGTGCTCAAACTGGCCTTCCGGCGCGACCCCGCCGGTGACCCGAAGATCGTGGCCGAGGCCAAGAGCCTGATCCGGGGTTACCTCAACCGCCAGTTCGCGGGGGCCTCGGCCTGAGCGGCCGGTCCTGGCGCCTCCGCCCGGAGGCCCACGCGATCCGCCGCCCACGTCCGGGGTCCGCGCGATCCGCCGTCCGCGTCCCGGGTCCGGCCGATCCCGGCGTGCCCGCCCGGAGGTCCGCGCGATCCGCCGCGCGTCTCACGAGGGCGGCCGGTCCGGGCGCACCTGCCCGGGTACGGCGGCGCGCTCCCGGTCCCGCCGTCCGCCGTGCCCGCGTTCGCGCGTCGCCGGCCTGCGCCGTACCTCGCCGTGCCTGCCGCCGGACCTCGCCGCGGACCCGGAGAACGCCCGGCCGGGGACGACCCCGGGCGGTACGGCCACCGGGTCCAGGGCCTCGACCGGCGCCGGGATGAGTCCGGCGCTCATCGGCGCGCCCCTCCGGCGGGGCTGCGGCTGGGCCATGACGGGGCAGGGGGCCGGCGCGGCGAGCGTCCGCAGCCACGACTCCTGGCGGGCCGGGGTGATGAGCCGCTCCTCGCGCAGCCGGTTCTCCAGCGCCATGAGCCTGCGGTGGGCCTGTTCGACCGCGTCGATCCTCGCGGAGAGGTATCCGGCGGACCCCGGGACGATCACCGAGAGGCCGAGCAGGAACGTCAGCGTGAAGGCGGTCTGCTTGGACATGCCCATCGCAGCTCCTTCGGACGAGGTCGCCTCTCGGGCCGGGATCGCCTGGCATATGCCCGATTTCCTCCAGAAACACGCAGACTGTAATTAATAATGCACAGAGGGTGGCATAACAAATACCTGCCGTTGTGCGGGCGAAGTCGAGCGTCGCTCGGTACTCTCGCGATGTGGCGTATGTGACACACGGGCAACTGCACCGGCTGCTTGAACAGGCACTTCTGGCCGACGATCACGAGAATCTCGCCCGGCGCCTGGAGGCGCTGGCCGAGGACGACGTGTCCGGGGACGTCTCGCGGGCGGCGATCCTCGTGCTCGCCGGCGAGGAATGGCGGCAGGCCGGTCAGCCCGCCCACGCCCTCGACTGCTTCCAGCGGGCCGTGGACGACGGCGGCGAGGTGGGCGCCGACCCCCGCGCGGGGATCGCCGACACCCTCTTCGAGCTCGAACGGCCCGACGAGGCACGCGAGGTGATCGAGGCGATCCGGCTCGGCGGCTGCACCCCGGCCACCGCGCTCACCGTCGCCGAGACCCTCGTCGCCTACGGCGACCTGCGGGAGGCCCACGTCTGGGCCACCGACGGGGCCCGGCAGGCGGCGGAGGGCAGCGGCGAGCACGCCGCGCTGCTGCGCACCCGCTATCGGATCCGGGTGGACCTCGGTCTGCCCGAGGACGACCTCGACGCGCTGCTGGACGCCTCCCGCTGACGCGAGAAGGGCCGCGACCCGCTTACGGGTCGCGGCCCTTCTCCGGGCGGCCGGGCATGGCTCCTACCGGAGTCTTCCGGCGGCCGGGCATGGCTCTTACCCGAGCTGGACGCCTCCGCCGAGGACGGTCTCCTCCGCGGTGGAGGCGTCGCCGTCCTCCCCGGAGACCCGGGTCTCGTCGTCGTCCGCCGCGGGCGTCTCCGCCGTCGTGGTGACCTCCCGCTCGACGAGCGTGACCTCCCGCTCGACCACTGCGGGCAGCTCGCCGACCGGGGTCGCGGCGTCCCCGGCCGAGGCCGGGAGCGACTCCCCGGTGCCGGTGCCCGCCTGCGCGCCGGGCAGCCCCGCGCCGGCGGACGGCGCGTCAGCGGACGGCGCGCCGGCGGTCCCGGCCTGGTCGGCGGCGCCGGTCGTGCCGGCGCCCGTGGAGACCGGCGGCGCCGGCCGCACCGGAACCGGAGCCCGGTCGAAGCGGGTGTCCGGGGTGGACGGCAGGCCGGGCAGGTCGGGCGCGGCGGGCAGCGGCCCGGCGGCCAGGTGCTCCACGACATGCTCCGCGGCCGCGGTCGTCCCCGCCGCGGTCTGTGCGGTCGCCGTCGTCTCCGTGACCCCTGCGGCCGCCGCATCCGGCCGCACGGACAGGCCCGCGCCCCCCGCGACGCCCGCGGCGTCGGTGAAGCCGGCCACACCCGACGCCTGCGACAGGCCCGGCAGGCCGGCGATCCGTGCGATCCGCTCCGCGCTCATCGGCGCGGCCCCGGCCTGTCCGCCGAAGACCACCGGGACGCCCGTCGGGACGAACACCGGGACGCCCGACGGGATGACCGCCACCCGCGTGCCGGCCGTGTCCTGACAGCCAGCCACGGCCGTTCCGGCGGTCCCGGCCGTCCCGGGCGCCGCCACCGCGACCCCGGCCGCCGGGGACGTCTCCGGCCCGGTCGCCGCGATCCCGGTCACCCGGGTCCCCTCCGGTGCGGTCGCCGTGACCCCGGCGACCCCGGCCGTGCCCGTGGGCGTCTCAGCCCCTCCAGGCCCCTCGGGCCCGTACGCCGCCGAGCCGTGGCAGGCCGCGGCCGAGGCCGGGACCGCCCCGAGCCAGGACACACCGGCTGGAGAGGTCGACAGCCACGTCACGCCGGCCGTGAGCGTCGCCACCGCGAGGATGCCCTGGATCTTCCGTGATGGGTTCATCATGCACGTCCCCCTGTCGTTCGTTCTCGTGCCGGACGAGTGCCGAACGTATCCAGCGGGGGCCGCACCCGGGGCGGGCTTCACCCAACGGTGGTGAAGCCCTTACCGTCGCCGGGCAACGGTGGTCATGCCCTTACCGTCGGCGAGACCGTCAGGGCGTCGTTGCCCTCGGCCACGTCCACCGTGACCTCGTCGCCGTCCTGGACCTTCCCGGCCAGAACCTCCCTGGCGAGCTTGTCGCCGATCGCGGTCTGCACCAGGCGGCGGAGCGGGCGGGCGCCGTACAGCGGGTCGTAGCCGGTGAGCGCCAGCCAGTCGCGCGCCGCGGGGGTCACGTTCAGCGCGATCCGCCGGTCGGCGAGCCGCTTGGCCAGATGCGCCACCTGGAGGTCCACGATCTTCGACAGCTCCTCCATGCCGAGCGCGTCGAACATGATCACGTCGTCGAGCCGGTTGAGGAACTCCGGCTTGAACGCGCCCCGGACCGCGTCCATCACGGCCTTGCGCTGGGTCTCCCGGTCCAGCTTCGGGTCCACGAGGAACTGCGAGCCCATGTTGGAGGTGAGGATCAGGATCGCGTTGCGGAAGTCGACCGTCCGGCCCTGGCCGTCGGTGAGCCGTCCGTCGTCGAGCACCTGCAGCAGGATGTCGAAGACCTCCGGGTGGGCCTTCTCGACCTCGTCCAGCAGCACCACGGTGTACGGCCTGCGCCGCACGGCCTCGGTGAGCTGGCCGCCCTCCTCGTAGCCGACGTAGCCGGGCGGGGCGCCGACGAGCCGCGCCACGCTGTGCTTCTCGCCGTACTCGCTCATGTCGATGCGGACCATCGCCCGCTCGTCGTCGAACAGGAAGTCGGCCAGCGACTTGGCCAGCTCCGTCTTGCCGACGCCGGTGGGGCCGAGGAACAGGAAGCTGCCGGTCGGCCGGTCGGGGTCGGAGATGCCCGCGCGGGCCCGCCGTACGGCGTCGGAGACGGCCTGGACGGCCTCGCCCTGGCCGATGAGCCGCCTGCCCAGCTCGTCCTCCATCCGGAGCAGCTTGGCGGTCTCGCCCTCCAGCAGCCGGCCCGCGGGGATGCCGGTCCAGGAGGAGATGACCTGGGCGATGTCGTCCGGCCCGACCTCCTCCTTGACCATGGCGCTCTCCGGCTGGGCGGCCGCGCTGGCCTCGGCGAGCTCGGCCTCCAGCCTGGGCACCTCGGCGTACATCAGCCGGGAGGCGGCCTCGAAGTCGCCGTCGCGCTGCGCCCGCTCGGCCGCGCCGCGGGTCTCGTCGAGCTGCTTCTTCAGGTCGCCGACGCGGTTCAGGCCGGCCTTCTCCCGCTCCCAGCGGCCGACCAGGGCGTTGAGCTCCTCCTGACGGTCGGCCAGCTCCTTGCGGAGCCGCTCCAGCCGCTGGAGGCTGCTCTCGTCGGTCTCCTTGGCGAGGGCCAGCTCCTCCATCTTCATCCGGTCGACGTTCCGCTGGAGCTGGTCGATCTCCACAGGGCGGGAGTCGATCTCCATGCGGAGCCGGGAGGCGGCCTCGTCCACCAGGTCGATCGCCTTGTCCGGCAGGAACCGGGAGGTGATGTAGCGGTCGGACAGCGCGGCGGCGGCCACCAGCGCGCCGTCGGAGATCTGCACCTGGTGGTGCGCCTCGTAGCGGCCCTTGAGCCCGCGCAGGATCGCGATGGTGTCCTCGACGGTGGGCTCGCCGACGTACACCTGCTGGAAGCGCCGCTCCAGCGCGGGGTCCTTCTCGATGCGCTCGCGGTACTCGTCCAGCGTGGTGGCGCCGATCATCCGCAGCTCGCCGCGCGCCAGCATCGGCTTGAGCATGTTGCCGGCGTCCATGGCGCCCTCGGCCGCGCCCGCGCCGACCATGGTGTGCAGCTCGTCGATGAAGGTGACGATCTGGCCGTCGCTCTCCTTGATCTCGCTCAGCACGGCCTTGAGGCGCTCCTCGAACTCGCCGCGGTACTTCGCGCCGGCGACCATCGCGCCCAGGTCGAGGGAGACCAGGCGCTTGTCGCGCAGGCTGGAGGGCACGTCGCCGGCGACGATGCGCTGCGCCAGGCCCTCCACCACGGCGGTCTTGCCGACGCCGGGCTCGCCGATGAGCACCGGGTTGTTCTTGGTCCGGCGGCTGAGCACCTGCACGACCCGGCGGATCTCCGAGTCGCGGCCGATCACCGGGTCGAGCTTGCCGGCCCTGGCGCGCTCGGTCAGGTCGACGCCGTACTTCTCCAGCGCCTGGTAGGTGTCCTCGGGCGTCTCGCTGGTCACCCGGGCGTGCCCGCGGACCTTCTCGAACGCCTCCAGCAGCGCGTTCGGGGTGGCGCCGCGCGACTTCAGCAGCTCGGCGACCGGCCCGCCGTCCGTGGCGAGGCCGACCAGCAGATGCTCGGTCGAGACGTACTCGTCCTCCAGCCGGCGCGCCCGCTGGGCCGCGGTGTTCAGCACGGTCAGCAGCTGCCGGGAGCTCGACGGGGCGCTGACCGTGGCGCCCTGCGCCTTGGGCAGGGCCGCGAGCTGCTTCTCGGCCTCGGTGCGAAGCTGCTTCCAGTCGGCGCCGACCGCCTCCAGCAGCGGTACGGCGGTGCCGCCGGTCTGGGAGAGCAGCGCGGTGAACAGATGGGCCGGGGCGACCTCCGGGTTGCCCTCGGCGGCGGCGCGCCTGATGGCGGCGGAGACCGCCTCCTGACTCTTCTGCGTGAGCTTGTAATCCATGGCTATCGCCCAACTCCGTTCAGGCGTTCTGTACCGCGCCGGGGCACGGCGCGGCGAAAGATCCCCCCGGCCCTCGTTCGTGGAGTGTCAGGCGGGTGGCAACTGGTATCGGATCAGCGCACGGATCATGGTCGTCTCGGCGCGGAGGCGGTGGTTCTCCTCGCGCAGCCGCATCGCCTCGTTCTCGAGCGCCAGTATCCGCTTTATGCCCGCGAGGTTGATGCCCTCCTCCTGGGAGAGCCGCTGGACCTCGCGGAGCATGACGATGTCGCGGGTGGAGTACAGGCGGCCGCGGCCGGCCGTACGGCCCGGACTGACCAGGCCGAGACGGTCGTACTGCCGCAGGGTCTGCGGGTGCAGGCCCGACAGCTGGGCGGCCACCGAGATGACGTAGACGGGGGTGTCGTCCGACAGATCGAAGTAGTTGGCTTCCATGGCTACTCGCTTCTGGCCTGTTGGATCAGCTCGGCCCGCGGGTCGCCTCCCGTGGTGGCGTCGCGGAACTCCTCCAGTGCGCCCCTGGCCTTGTCCTCCAGGTGCTGGGGCACCAGGACCTCGACCGTGGCGAGCAGGTCGCCCTTGGTGCCGTCCTTGCGGGTCACGCCTCGGCCCCGCACCCGGAAGGTCCGGCCGTTGGGGGTGCCCTCGGGGATGCGCAGCGTCACCGGCATCCCCTTGAGGATGGGCACCTTGATCTCCGCACCGAGGGCGGCCTCGGTGAAGGTGACCGGGACGGTGACCGTGAGGTTCTCGCCGGTCCGGCCGAAGACCGCGTGCGGCTTGACGTGGACCTGGACGTACAGGTCGCCGGCCGGGCCGCCGTTCTCGCCGGGGGCGCCCTTGGCCTTGATCTTGATGCGCTGGCCGTCGGCCACCCCGGCGGGGATGCGCGCCTGGATCGTGCGGGTGCTCTTGCCCCGGCCACTGCCCTCGCACACCGGGCACGGGTCGTCCACCAGCAGGCCGCGGCCCTTGCAGTCACGGCACGGCTCGGAGAAGGCGAAGTTGCCGAGGTTACGGCTGGCCGCGCCGGTGCCCTCGCAGGTCGGGCAGACCCGCGGGGTGGTCCCGGCCTTGGCGCCGGTGCCGCCGCACGCCGTACAGGCGGAGGAGCTGGTCAGCCGGAGCGACACGGTGGTGCCCTGGACGGCCTCGGTGAACGAGAGCGTGACCTCGGACTCGACGTCCTGGCCGCGCCGTGCCCTGGTGGTGGTCCCGCCGGTCCGGGGGGCGGTGCCGCCCCGGTTGAACAGACCCCCGAACAGGTCGCCGATGCGCTCCCCGGTGCCCTGCTGGGTGCCGCCGAACAGGTCACCCAGGTCGAAGGCGAAGCCGCCACCACCGCGGGAGGCCCCCCCGCCCCCCGGGTAACCGCCGAGACCCGACCCGAACAGCGCCCGCGCCTCGTCGTACTCCTTGCGGCGCTTGGTGTCGGACAGGACGTCGTAGGCCTCGGAGACGTTCTTGAACTTCTCCTCGGTCTCCGTCTTGCCCTGGTTGGCGTCCGGGTGGTACTGCCTGGCCAGCTTCCGGTACGCCTTCTTGATCTCTTCGGCGGTGGCGGTCTTCGGCACACCAAGGACGGCGTAGTAGTCCTTCTCCAGGTAGTCCTTGGTGCTCATCGCTTTCCTTCTCGATCAAAGGGAATGGGGGTGTGTTCAGTTGTCGCCCGCGCCGGCCGCGTCGCCGGAGGAGGGCTCCTCGGGCTCGGCGACCGCGACCCGGGCGGGCCGCAGCACGCGCTCACCGATCCGGTAGCCCGGCTGCAGGATCTCCACGCAGGTCGGCTCGGCCACGTCGGGTGAGTAGCTGTGCATCAGCGCCTCGTGCACCGTCGGGTCGAACGGGTCGCCCTTGACGCCGAAGGCGCTCAGTCCCAGCTTCCCCGCGACCGCCTCCAGCGACTCGCTCACCTTGGCGAAGCCGCCGGTGAGCTCCCCGTGGTCGCGGGCCCGGCCGATGTCGTCGAGGACCGGCAGCAGCTCGGACAGCACGCCGGCCACCGCCTGCTCCTTGACCATGGCCCGGTCGCGGTCGACCCGCTTGCGGTAGTTGGAGTATTCGGCCTGGAGACGCTGGAGGTCGGCGGTGCGCTCGCCGAGCTGGACGGCCAGCTCGGCCGAGGCCAGGCCGTCGGCCGCGGCGGAGGCGGCCTGTCCGGCTCCACCCGCCTCCCCCGCCTGTGCCGCCCGCTCGGCCTGCTCACGCTCGGCCTGGCCGCGTGCCTCTCCGGTCTCCGGATCGATCTTGCGGTTGTCGCGGATCACCGGCTCCTCCCCGGAACCGTTCTCACGCGTGTTCACGCTCGCGCTCCCCTCGGATCACGGTCCGTCACTTCGCGCCGTTGTCGCGCTTGGGCTCTTCGTCCACGATCTCGGCCTCGACCACGTCCTCGTCGGCCTTCTGGCCGGACGCGTCCCCGGCACCGGCACCGGCGGCGGCGCCGGCCGCCTCGGAGCCCTGCGACTGGGCGTAGATGGCCGAGCCCATCTTCTGGCTGACCGTGGCGAGCTTCTCGGCGGCGGTCCGGATCACGGCCGTGTCGGTGCCCTCCAGGGCCTTCTTCAGCTCGGCGACGGAGTCGGTGACCTCGGTCTTGACGTCGTCCGGGACCTTGTCGGAGTTCTCGCTGAGGAACTTCTCGGTCTGGTAGACGAGCGAGTCCGCGTTGTTGCGGGTCTCGGCCTCCTCGCGGCGCCGCTTGTCCTCCTCGGCGTAGGAGTCGGCCTCGCGCATCATGCGCTCGATGTCGTCCTTCGGCAGCGCGGAGCCGCCGGTGATCGTCATCGTCTGCTCCTTGCCGGTGCCGAGGTCCTTGGCGGAGACGTTCACGATGCCGTTGGCGTCGATGTCGAAGGTGACCTCGATCTGCGGGATGCCGCGCGGCGCCGGGGCGATGCCGGTCAGCTCGAAGGTGGCCAGCTTCTTGTTGTACGCCGCGATCTCACGCTCGCCCTGGTACACCTGGATCTGCACCGACGGCTGGTTGTCCTCGGCCGTGGTGAAGACCTCGGAGCGCTTGGTCGGGATCGTGGTGTTGCGCTCGATGATCTTGGTGAAGATGCCGCCCTTGGTCTCGATGCCCAGCGACAGCGGGGTCACGTCGAGCAGCAGGACGTCCTTGACCTCACCCTTGAGCACACCGGCCTGCAGGGCGGCGCCGATGGCGACGACCTCGTCCGGGTTCACGCCCTTGTTGGGCTCCTTGCCGCCGGTCAGCTCCTTGACGAGCTCGGTGACGGCGGGCATGCGGGTCGAGCCGCCGACGAGCACGACGTGCGCGATGTCCGCGACCTTGATGCCGGCGTCCTTGATCACCTGGTGGAACGGGCCCTTGCAGCGCTCGAGCAGGTCGGCGGTGAGCCGCTGGAACTCGGCGCGGGTGAGCTTCTCGTCCAGGTGCAGCGGGCCCTCGGCGGAGGCCGTGATGTAGGGCAGGTTGATGCTGGTCTCGGACTGGCTGGACAGCTCGATCTTGGCCTTCTCCGCCGCCTCACGCAGACGCTGGAGGGCCATCTTGTCCTTGGACAGGTCGACGCCGTGGGCGTTCTTGAACCGGTTGACCAGCTCGTCCACGACGCGCTGGTCCCAGTCGTCGCCACCGAGGTGGTTGTCGCCGCTGGTGGCCTTGACCTCGACGAAGCCGTGGCCGTCCTCCTGGCCGACGTCGAGCAGGGACACGTCGAAGGTGCCGCCGCCGAGGTCGAAGACCAGGATCGTCTGGTCCTGGTCCTTGTCGAGGCCGTAGGCGAGCGCCGCGGCCGTCGGCTCGTTGATGATGCGCAGGACGTTCAGGCCCGCGATCTGCCCGGCCTCCTTGGTGGCCTGGCGCTGGGCGTCGTTGAAGTAGGCCGGAACGGTGATCACGGCGTCGGCGATCTTCTCGCCCAGGTAGGCCTCGGCGTCCTGCTTGAGCTTCTGCAGGACGAAGGCGCTGATCTGCTGGGGGGAGAACTTCTTGCCGTCGATCTCCTGGTTCCAGTCGGTGCCGATCTCGCGCTTGACCGAGCGGATCGTCCGGTCCACGTTGGTGACGGCCTGCCGCTTGGCGACCTCGCCGACGAGGACCTCGCCGTTCTTCGCGAAGGCGACCACGGACGGCGTGGTCCGAGAGCCCTGAGCGTTGGCGATGACGGTGGGCTCACCGCCCTCGAGGATCGAGACGACGGAGTTGGTCGTCCCCAGGTCGATACCTACCGCACGTGCCATGAGTACGTCCTTGTAGTCAAAGTTGAGTCTGTCGGACTCATACTGGGGTCTCGAGTGACGTTTGTCAAACGACTTGAGTCTACGTCGCTCAACCTTTCGGCGCGTGAAAGCATTCCCGATCTCCGGGGAACAACGGGCGGTCCGTCACCCGGACATGGCGTAGCCACCGATCCACCCGCCAAACATCGAGCGGGAAGATCGGTGGCTGGATTCCGTGGGGTCAGCGCGCCCCGTCGATGACCTTGCGCTTGCCCAGGGGGGCCTTGAGCTTGACGGTCGTCACCTTCTTGACGGCGATGTCGATGCAGGCGACGTTCTGCTTCCTGCTGCTCGGGCCCTCCCAGAGCGTGACGGTCACCCGCCGGGACGTCTCCTTGACGCTCACCCGGTCGAGGACGGAGCAGGGCTCCACCCCCGACCACCAGACGACCCGCAGGCTCCGGCCGTCCTTGGACGGCTTGGCCGTGAGCCACCTGGCCTTGCGGGGATTGACGGTGTGGCCCTCGGGCCTCACCGGCATGGGCGTGCCGTGCGTGGGCTCCGTACGGGGTGCCACGGGCGGCAGGGTGTGCGAGACCGGCTGAGAGGGGCCGGTGACCGTTCCGGCGCCGTGCCCCGCCGGGGCGTTCGCGGTGACGGAGGCCGCGGTGTCACCCTGCTCGACGCCGCAGGCCGCGGCGAGCAACAGGCTGCCGGCCAGGAGAGAGGTCGTGATCGTCCGCATACCCCTACAACGTCCCGGTCGCCGGACCGGTTCACGGAGACCGTTCATCCCGCCACGCCGCTCCGCGGGCGGCCCTCCCCGGGGAGGACGCTCCGGTCGGGTCGCACGCCGCCCGGTGCCATGCGGGCGGACCCCTTAGGCTGGGGATTCACTTCCCCCGATGGTCCTCTCACGCTAGGTGCGCCGAAATGATCGCGATTCTGGGAACCGGCAAGATGGGCGAGGCCCTGCTGTCCGGGCTGATCCGGGCCGGGGCCGGGCCGGACGAGGTGCTGGTCACCGCGCGCCGCGCCGAGCGCGCCGCGGACCTCAGGGAGCGGTACGGCGTGCAGGTGGTCTCCAACGCCGAGGCCGCCAAGTCCGCCGACACGCTCATCCTCGCGGTCAAGCCCCAGGACATGGCCGCCCTGCTGACGGAGATCGCCCCGCACGTCCCGGGCGACCGCCTGGTGGTCACGGCGGCGGCGGGCATCACCACCTCCTTCGTGGAGTCCCGGCTGGGCGGCGAGATCCCGGTGGTCCGGGTGATGTCCAACACGCCGGTGCTGGTGGACGAGGCGATGAGCGTGATCTCGGCGGGCTCCCACGCCTCCGAGAGGCACCTGGAGCTCACCGAGAACCTGCTGCGGCCGGTCGGCAAGGTGCTGCGCATCCCGGAGTCGCAGCAGGACGCCGCGACCGCGCTGTCCGGCAGCGGCCCGGCCTACTTCTTCTATCTCGTCGAGGCCATGGTCGACGCGGGCATCCTGCTCGGCATGCCCCGCGCCGCGGCCCTCGACATGGTCACGCAGTCGATCGTCGGCGCGGCCATCATGCTGCGAGACTCCGGGGAGCACCCGGTGATCCTGCGCGAGGCGGTCACCTCCCCGGGCGGCACCACCATCTCGGCCATCGCCGAGCTGGAGCGCCACAGCGTCCGGGCGGCCTTCCTGGCGGCCATCGAGGCCGCCCGCGACCGCAGCCGCCAGCTCGCCGCCGGCTGACCGGCGCCCCGCAATACCCGACGGCCCGCCGTACCCGCCCGCCTGCCGACCGGGCGCCGGCTGACCGGCGGCCCGCCGTATCCGCCCGTCCGTGTGCCGCCGTACGGCCCGCGTTCGCGCCGCGGCCTCGTGGCGGCCGGGGTGTGGGGCGAATAAATATGGATATTTCGCTTAGATGAAAAGCGTTCGCTCCTCCGGAGCATCCGTACCGGTCCCCGCCCGCCGGGGTGCGGTAGCGTCGGCCGGAGCGGGGGCACCCCGGGGATGCGCGGCGTCGCCGCGCCCGGCGGGGGAGAACCCGTGAGCGAGCAGCCCGTGAGCGAGAGCGGAGGGCGGCCCGGGGAGCGCGGCGGTCCGCGCACCAGGCCGGCGAAGGAGGAGGACCCGTGAGCCGTTCCGTGCGGGTCGTCTGGGACGACGCCCTCACCTCCTACGACTTCGGTCCGGGGCACCCGCTCGCTCCCGTGCGGGTCGAGCTGACCATGGCCCTGGCGCGGGAGTTGGGCGTGCTGGACGCGGTCGAGGTGACCGGCTGCGCACCCGCCACCGACGACGAGCTGGCGCTGGTCCACACGCGCGACTACATCGAGGCCGTCAGGCGGGTGTCCGCGACCGGACGGCCCGACCTGTTCCACGGGCTCGGCACCGAGGACAACCCGGCCTTCACCGGGGTGCACGAGGCGTCCGCGCTGATCACCGGCGCCAGCCTGGCCGCCGCCCGCGCGGTCTGGACGGGCGAGGCCGAGCACGCGGTGAACGTGGCGGGGGGCCTGCACCACGCGATGCCCTCCGCCGCGAGCGGGTTCTGCGTGTACAACGACCCGGCGGTGGCCATCGCCTGGCTGCTCGATCAGGGTGCGACGAGGGTCGCCTACGTCGACGTGGACGTCCACCACGGCGACGGCGTCCAGGCGGCGTTCTACGACGACCCCAGGGTCCTGACCGTCAGCCTGCACGAGAGCCCGAAGACCCTCTTCCCCGGCACGGGCTTTCCCGGGGAGACCGGGGCGGAGGGCACGGCGGTCAACGTGGCGCTGCCGGCGGGCTGCGGCGACGGCGGCTGGCTGCGGGCCTTCCACGCGGTGGTCCCGCCGCTGCTGAGGGAGTTCGCCCCCGAGATCCTGGTCACCCAGCACGGCTGCGACAGCCACGCGCTGGACCCGCTGGCCCACCTGATGCTCAGCCTGGACGGCCAGCGCGCCGCCTACGCCGCGCTGCACGAGCTGGCCCACGAGACCGCGGGCGGGCGCTGGGTCGTCACCGGGGGAGGGGGCTACGAGCTGGTGCAGGTCGTGCCCCGGGCCTGGACGCACCTGCTGGCCGAGGTCGCGGGCCGGCCGCTCGACCCGGCCACCGCCACCCCGCCGGAGTGGCGCAGGGTCACCAAGGAGCGGACGGGTCAGACGGCGCCGCTGACGCTGACCGACGGCAGGAAGCCGGAGTTCGCCGACTTCTCCGCCGGATACGACCCGGCGGATCCGATCGACCGGGCCGTCATGGCCACCAGGAAGGCCGTCTTCCCCCTCCACGGGCTGGACCCCCTCCCGTGACCCGGCCGGACCCGTCCGCGATCTCACCGGGCCCTTCCACGGCCCGGCCGGGCCCCTCCGCGTCCCCGCCGGACCGCGAGGCCCTCCGCGACCACCTCGTCCGCACCCGGATCGCCGGTGACGTGGCGACCAGCCGGGAGAACAACCTCGACCACTACCGGTCGCTGGCCAACCGCGACCCCTACCACCTGTTCGGGCTCACCCTGCGGGGCCGCTGGTCCTACCGGGACGTGCTGGAGCTGATGGCCTCCTCCGCCGGGGTGGTGGCCGACCCGGGGCACCGGGAGGGCCAGGACACCATCGACCCCGACCTGACGATCGCCGCGGTGGAGGCGATGGGCGACACGATCGCCGGGGTGCTGCGCCGCGGCGCCCCGCGGGTCCTGATGGCCACGGGCCATCCCACGGGCCTGCTCACCGTCCACCTCGCCCTGGCCAGGCTGCTGCGCCGGCACGGCGCGGTCATGATGAGCCCGGCCGAGGGCTGGTCCTACTGGGGCTCCGGGTACGGCCGCAAGCGCAAGATCAGGTACATGGACGACGTGGCCATGCTGGACGACCGGGGCGCCTTCGTGCACACCCACGACCCGGCCCCGATGGAGGCCATGCTCGATGGGATCACCGGGCCCGGGGACGGCCGGCCGGACCTGGTGATCGCCGACCACGGCTGGGCCGGCGCGGCGGGTGAGGCGGGCCTCCTCACGGTCGGGTTCGCCGACAGCAACGACCCCGCGCTCTTCGTCGGGGAGGCGGAAGGCAAGATCGCTGTCACCGTGCCGCTCGATGACAACGTGCTACCGAGACATTACGATCCGCTTACGAAGTATCTGGTCGAGAGGGTCGTGCGGGCCCTGTGAGGCGTGGGGGGCGTCGTTGCGGACGTCCCTATACCGGCTTTTCGCGCCTGCATTCCGCCCGCCTCGCCGACCGTTTGTCAACTTTTTGGAGATTGTGGGCGACTCTAATAGGAGACAGTTGGTCCGTTCCAAGATCTAGGCGAGGGGCACGGTCCGGCTGCTGGCCAGCGAGTTTCTCCGTTTCGCTGACGTGGGACTGCGGGGGCTGACAAAATAGGGGGTTTGCGCACTCCGAGTCCCGACTTACGCTGACGGCAGTACACGTGCGTGAGCGATGGCACCAGTGGGGATAACCCGGAAACACGTGCGGAAGAGGCGTCCGATGGCTGCAGGCGAAAGACCTCTCAGTGAGGTGAAGTTCCTGACCGTGGCCGAGGTGGCCACCGTCATGAGGGTGTCCAAGATGACCGTTTACCGACTCGTGCATTCGGGCGAGCTGCCGGCCATCCGGGTCGGCCGATCCTTCCGGGTGCCGGAGCAGGCGGTTCACGACTATCTGAGGGACGCCTACATCGAGGCGGGTTGAAGCGGTGGGCTCCCCGGCGCCGGCCGGGGGGCGCCGGCCGCAGACCGTCCGGGGTCGGCGACCGGCTCGCCGTCCCCGACCCCGGCCGGTGACGGCGGAGCAGGACGAGGTAGCGGCGCGCGCGGCGCGCCGTGAGTTCCCAAAACGTCCCCCGGGTCTCCCCCAGGGCCGATCTACCGTGGATCGCCGGTAGTCTGTTGAGCCGGTGTGTTGTTCGCGCACCGGTTTGACAATCTCGGCTACCAGCTACCTGGGGGTCCCGTGGGCTCTGTGATCAAGAAGCGCCGCAAGCGCATGGCGAAGAAGAAGCACCGCAAGCTTCTCAAGAAGACCCGCATCCAGCGGCGTAACAAGAAGTAGCGAAGCGGATCTGCGAGGCGTCGATGACCCACACCGTGCTCGTCACCGGGGTCTCGCGCCACATCGGCGCCCGGGTGGCGAGCGTTCTCGCGGCAGACCCGGAGATCGACCGGGTCATCGGAGTGGACACGGCGCCGCCGCCCTCGCTGTCAGGTGATGGCGGCGTCCCCCTCGGCCGGACGGAGTTCGTCCGCGTGGATCCGCGCGGCCCCGACATCGCCAAGGTGATCGCGGGCGCCGACGTCGACACGGTGGTCCACATGAGTCTGGTGAGCGCTCCCTCCCGGAGCGGCGGCCGGGCGCTCATGAAAGAGCAGAACGTCATCGGCACCATGCAGTTGCTCGGTGCCTGTCAACGGTCCGCCACGGTCCGCCGTCTCGTCGTGCGCTCGACCACGTCCGTCTACGGATCCTCTCCCCGGGATCCGGCGGTCTTCACCGAGGACGCCGAGCCGGCCGAGCCGCCGGCGCACGGTTACGCCAAGGACGCCTGCGAGGTCGAGGGCTACGTCCGCGGGTTCGTCCGGCGCCGCCGCGACGTGGCCGTCACCACCCTCAGGTTCGCCAACTTCATGGGGCCCGGCGTCGACTCGCCGCTGACCCGGTACTTCACCCAGCCCGTCCTGCCGACGGTGCTCGGCTTCGACCCCCGGCTGCAGTTCGTCCACGAGGACGACGCGGTCGAGGTGCTCAGGCGGACGGCCACCGAGGACCATCCCGGCACGTTCAACGTGGCCGGGGACGGCGTGCTCCTGCTGTCGCAGTGCGTCCGCCGGGCCGGGCTGGTCGCGGTCCCGGTGCCCTCTCCGGCCTTCCAGCTCATGGGTGAGCTCGCCCGGGGCGCCGGCCTGGTCGACTTCTCCCCCGAGCAGCTCCGCCTGATGCGCCACGGCCGCGTCGTCGACACCGCCGCGCTGACCGCGGCCCTCGGCTGGCGGCCGGCGTTCTCGACCGCCGCGGCCTTCGACGACTTCCTGCGGGCCCGCGACATCGCCGGCGGCCTGCCCGTGGCCGTGACGGACCTGCTCACCCGGGCGGCGACCCGGTGAGCGACGTCGACCGGCGCGTCGCCGAACTGCTGGCCCTCCTGCGCCGCCGCGTCACGGGCGACTACGAGGTCGACGAGTTCGGCTTCGACCCCGAGCTCACCGACAAGGTGCTGCTGGAGCTGATCCGCCCGCTGTACCGCGACTGGTTCCGCGTCGAGACCACCGGCATGGAGCACGTGCCGGCCGGCTCCGGGGCCCTCGTCGTGGCCAACCACTCGGGCACCATCCCGCTGGACGGGCTCATGCTCCAGGTGGCCCTGCACGACCACCACCCCGCCCGCCGCGCGCTCCGGCTCCTCGGCGCCGACCTGGTCTACCGCCTCCCGCTGCTCGGTCACCTGGCCCGCAAGTCCGGCCACACCCTGGCCTGCCGGGAGGACGTCGACCGCCTGCTGCGCAAGGGAGAGCTGGTCGGGGTCTTCCCCGAGGGGTTCAAGGGCGTCGGCAAGCCGTTCTCCGAGCGGTACCGGCTGCAGCGGTTCGGCCGCGGAGGGTTCGTCGCCTCGGCCATCCGCGCCCAGACGCCGATCGTGCCCTGCGCGATCGTGGGGGCGGAGGAGATCTACCCCAAGATCGGCGACCTGCGCCTGCTGGCCAGGGCCCTCGGCCTGCCGTACTTCCCCGTCACCCCGCTGTTCCCGTGGCTGGGGCCGCTCGGCGCGGTGCCGCTGCCGTCCAAGTGGGTGATCGGGTTCGGCGAGCCGGTCCGGACCGACGAGTTCGACCCCGCGGACGCCGACGACCCCATGGTGGTCTTCCACCTCACCGACCAGGTCCGCGAGATCATCCAGCAGCAGCTCAACGAACTGCGGCTGCGGCGGGGCCACGCCTTCCCGCCGTTCTTCTGACCCGCTCCCCCCGGAGACCTCCGGCGGACCCCGGCCGCCCGGCGGGACGGCCAAGCCGTACGGGGCCGGTCCGTACGAAGGGCGGACCGGCCCCGTACGGGACCCGCGCAGAGGCCCGTACGGGACCCGCGCAGAGGCCCGTACGGGACCCGCGCAGAGGCCCGTACGGGGGTCAGCGGGCGCGGTGGAGGCGGCGCAGCGCGATGGCGGCCGCCACGCCGCCGGCCAGGGCCCCCAGGCCCGCGGCGATGGGCAGACCGATCATGGTGGCCTTGCGGCCGGTGCGGAAGTCCTTGATCGCCCACTGGTTCTGCCGGGCGTGGTCGCGTAGCTCGGCGTCGGGGTTGATCGCGGTGGCGTTGCCGACGATGGACAGCAGCGGCAGGTCGTTGGCCGAGTCGCTGTAGGCCGAGCAGCGGCTCAGGTCGAGGCCCTCCCGGCGGGCCAGCGCGCGCACGGCCTCCGCCTTGGCCGGGCCGTGGAGCAGGTCGCCGACCAGGCGGCCGGTGTAGACGCCGTCGCTGGTCTCCGCCACGGTGCCGAGGGCGCCGGTCAGGCCGAGGCGCTGGGCGATGACCCGGGCGAGCTCCACCGGGGTCGCGGTGACCAGCCAGACCCGCTGGCCGGCGTCGAGGTGGCTCTGGGCCAGGGCCCGGGTGCCGGCCCAGATGCGGTCGGCCATCACCTCGTCGTAGATCTCCTCGCCCAGCTGGACGATGTCCTCGACCTTGTTGCCCGCCACGAACGCCAGCGCGGCCTCCCTGGCCTCGGCGATGTGCTCGGGGTTCTCGCCGCCGCGGACCCGGAAGACCGTCTGGCCGAACGCGAACCGCAGCAGGTCGCGGGTGGTGAACAGGCCGCGGGAGGCCAGGCCGCGGGCGAAGTAGTAAATGGACGCGCCGCGCATCATCGTGTTGTCCACGTCGAAGAAGGCGGCGGCGGTCGGGTCGGGCTCGACCATCGGCAGCGCGACCGCCGCCGCGGCCGCCACCTCTCCGGCTGCCACCTCTCCGGCCGTCCCCGCCTCGTCCCGGTTTCGTAGTAGCCGCCTCATGGACCTCAGCTTAACCGGCGCAGGCGGGTTAAACCGGTATACAACGCGTGGCCGGGAGGCGACGCGCGGCGGGCCGGCGGCCCTCCGCCGACCCTCCGCCGACTCTTCGCAGGCACTCCGCGGGCCCGGTCACGGCCCGGCGGACGGCCCCCGCGGCGGCTCCGGACGGGTCCCGCGCCGGTCCGTCAGCCGGGGGGAGCGAGTTGGATGATGTAGTGGAGGTAGCCGTTGGCCCGGCGCTGTTCCTCGACGTCCAGCCTGGGGAGCATGCCCTCGATCTGGTTCCGTTGCTTCTGGACGAAGCGCTTGAGCTGGCGGGATTCGCGGGAGTCGCGGCGGCGCACCCGGGTGAGGGAGGAGACCGCCGAGCGGGTCGTGTCCTCCATGTCCTTGAGGGTCTGCCGGATCAGGCGCTTCTCCCGCCGGGAGGAGCCGAGGAGCTCCTCGACCTCGTGGGCGCGGGTCTCGGCGTAGCCGAAGGAGCGGTCGGCCCGCTCGGCCTCGTCGGCGCTCAGGTGGAACAGCGTGCTCTCGGCGGCCCGCTTGAGGGGGTAGAGCGTCTCCCCGGGCATCGACCGGTAGGTGACCAGGGCCGCCGCCAGCATCGCCGTCACCAGCCCCGCGCTCACGAGCCGGTAGAGCCGGCCGGGCCGCGGGCGCCGCACCCGGACGCCCCGCCGGCCGCGCCTGCGGTGCCGGGCCCGGGGCGCCGGGACGACCGGCGCCGCGGGTTCGTCCGCCCCGGCGAGGTCCTCCTGGGCGGGGTCCGTCCCGGCGGGGTCCTCCCGGACGGCGTTCGTCAGGCGCTCGCGCAGCCCGGCGCGGAACTCCGGCCGGGGCACGCCGTCCATCCGGGTGCCGAGCCTCGTGACGTGGCTCCGGGCGCGTGCCCGGGACCCGCGCGAGATGCCGGGCAGCCACTCACCCATGAACGCTCCCTGCCGCCCCAGATCCGTGACGCATCGTGTCATCTGCCTAACGACGGCCCGGCGTGGCGGGTTACGCGCCGCACGGACCGGGCTTCGCGGGACCTCGCCGAAGCCTCACGGGGGCCTCAGGGGCCCCGGCGGGCTCGCGGGGTCCCCCCATGGGGTTCCGCCGGGTTCGCGGGGCTCACGCCGCCACACACGGGTTCAGCCGAGATCCGACGGCAGCGCGCGGGCGAGGGCCCTGATCGCGCGGAACTGCAGCGCCTTGATGGCCCCGCTCTTCTTCCCCATGATCAGCGCGGTCTCCGCCAGCGACATGCCGTGCAGGAACCGCAGCACCACGCACTCCTGCTGCTCGGGCCCCAGGTCGCGGACCGCGCTGAGCACCCGGTCGCTGACCATGGCGGTGACGACGGCGTTCTCCGGGATGTGCGGGCCGTCGAGCGGGGTGTCGACCACCTCGGCGGTCGAGACCTCCAGCCGGTATCTGCCGGACTTGAAGTGGTCGGCGATCAGGTTCCTGGCGATGGTCACGAGCCAGGCCCCGAAGTCACGGCCCTGCCAGGTGAAATCGGTGATCCGGCGCAGCGCCCGGAGGAAGGTCTCGCTGGTGAGGTCCTCCGCCAGCGGATGGGAGCCGACCCGGAAGTAGACGTAGCGGTACACCAGGTCGAGGTAGCGGTCGTAGAGCGCGCCGAACGCGTCCGTGTCCCCGGTCTTGGCGCGCAGCACGAGCTCGCGGAGCTCCTCCACGGCGTCCGCGCGCGCGGCGGGCTCGTCGCCGCGGACGGGGAGCGTTCCGACGGCGGTGGGGAGGTGCCCGGCGAGCGGCCACGTGTCTGGCATCCGGTATCCCTGTGGGGGAGAGGGTGCGGCGTGCCCGCTCACTCTAGGAATCAAACAGGTGATTCCACAATCCAAACGACAAAATCGTGACTTACGGTAGTCATCTGATATCGCGGTACTCCGGGCCGATCCGGCCGTGGTGTCCGGACGTTCGGCCGCCCGGCTACCGGTAGGGGGCCGATGTCCGGCAGCATGGGGGCACCATGGAAGTCCTCGTCGCTGTCATCGCATTCGCCGGATCACTCCTCGCGGCCGTCGCCACCGCCGCCCTCGTCGGCCGGTTCCGCAGCGAGCCCACGGGATGGGCGATCGCCTGGAGTCTCACGACGGCGGCGCTGTGCGTGTCACTCGGAGTGATCGGCGCAGGTCACCTGCTGGGATTCGGGGCGGCCACGTTCCGCGCGTACCAGCTGACCGGCTCTCTGCTGGCCCCGCTGTGGCTGGCCGTCGGGGTCGTCCAGCTGCTGGCGCGCGGGGCCGGCCTCAGATTCGCCTCATGGCTCGTGGGCGCCGGGTTCACGATCGTCGGCGCCGTGATCCTGGCGGTCGACCGGGTGGAGGAGGAGAAGAGCTTCGGCAAGTCCCTCCCGGCCGGAGGCGTCCACTGGGGCCTGCCCCCGACCTACGTGCTGCTGGCCGTCCACGTCGTGGCCGCGCTCGTCCTGGTGGCGGGGGTCGCGGTGGCGGTGCGGCGGTGGAGGGGCGGCGACGAGTACGACGCCGACAACATGCACGCCCTCCTCGTGCTGGGCCCGACCGGCCTGGCCCTCGTGGGGGCGATGAGCTTCGCCGTACCGGGGATGTTCACCGCGTTGCTGCTCTGCGTCGCCGCGGCCGCGATCTGGTACGGCCTGCTCCGCCCGCTCGCGCCGTACGAGGACGACGACGAGGACGAGGACGGATACGACGCCCCGGCGGGCGGCTCCGGCGGGCGCGAGCCGGCGGGCCGCCGCGCGGCCCTCGGGCGGACCGCCGCGGACGTCCCGGTCGCGGGTCGGACGGCCGCGGACGTCCCGGTCGCGGGGCGGCGCGCCCTCGCCGAGGAGCCCCCGCGCCGCTCCGGCCTCGGCGACCTCGTCGCCGAGTACCGGGCGGGCGAGCCGGAGCCCGAGGGCGGGGGCCGCAGACGCCGGTCGGCGCAGCCCCAGCCCGCCGGGGACGACCCGTTCGGCGGCCCGGCCACCGGCATGTTCATGGCGGGCGAGTACGGCATGCCGCCCGGCGCGGGCGGGTACGACCCGCAGGCCGGACCGCACGACGACCGGGCCGGCTCCACCGGCGAGTACGACATCCCGCTGAACGAGTACGGCAGGCGTCCCGCCGGCCCCAGCACGGGCGAGTTCGCCGTCTCCGACTCGCCGCTGCGGCCCATGGCGGCCGACCAGGCGTTCGGCGCTCAGCAGGCCCGGCACGGCCGCCCCGACGCGTCGTCTCCCGGCCTGCCGGGCGTCCCGGGCGTCCCGGGGGGCCACAGCCGGGTGGCCGGGCCACCGGAGACCGGCGCGGTGTACTCCGGGGCGGCGGCCGGACGGCCGGGCGGGACCGTACGCCCCTCGCCGAACGTCTTCGGGCTGCTGACCGTCTTCACCCTCATCGACGGCACCGGTGAGATGTTCGACCGGCTGGCCGAGGAGACGGTCGAGGCCGTCCGCGGCGCGGAGCCCGACACGCTGATCTACGCCTGCCACGCCGTGAAGTCGGCCCCGCTCCAGCGCATCGTCTACGAGATCTACCGGGACGAGGTGGCCTACGCCGAGCACCAGCGCCAGCCGCACGTCGAGCGGTTCGTCAGCGAGCGCCAGAACATGGTGCTCGCCACCAACGTGATCGACCTCAGGGTGAACGCCGCCAAGGTGCTCCCGCTGCCGACGTCCTTCTGACGTCCTGCCGACGGCCGGCGCGGCGTCCTTCTGGCGGCCGGCCGCGTCTCAGGAGGCCAGCGCGGCGCGCAGCCTGGCCTCGTCGACGCGCCAGAAGTCGTGCTGCACGCCGTCGACCAGGGTCACCGGGATCATCTCCCAGTACTTCGCCTGGTCCTCGGCGGAGACGGTGATGTCGCGCTCCTCCCAGGGGACGCCCAGCTCCGTGGCGACCCGCTCGATCACCGCCCGGGCGTCGTCACACAGGTGACAGCCGGGCTTGCCGAGCAGGGTGATGCGGTGGTCCTGCGGTGCCATGGCAGTCACCGTAGCCGAGCCGTACGGCGGTGCCGCGCGCGGCGTGCCCCGGGCCGCCGCCAGCCCGGACATCGCGGGACGCCCCAGGACACCGACGACATCAGGGCCGCACGAGCGCGGATGCGTGAACTTTCACTTTGTGCATCGCTTCACAAAGGGACTAACCTGAAAGACAGTGGCCTCACCTCGTCATCCGCCGCGTTCCGGCCGCGCCGGTCGCCTGTCCCCCTGGAGCTCCGGCACGTGATCCGCCGTCCGTCCCACGCTCGCGAACGCGGCATACCCGAGGCGACCGTCGCCCGGCTGCCGCTCTACCTGCGAGCCCTCAACGGCATGTCCGAGAGGGGCCTGGCCACGGTGAGCTCCGAGGACCTCGCGTCGGCGGCCGGGGTGAACTCCGCCAAGCTCCGCAAGGACCTGTCGCACCTGGGCTCCTACGGCACCCGCGGGGTCGGCTACGACGTCGAGTACCTCATCTACCAGATATCCCGTGAGCTGGGTCTCACCCAGGACTGGGCCGTGGCCATCGTCGGAGTGGGTAACCTCGGTCGTGCGCTCGCCAACTACGGCGGGTTCGTTTCCCGTGGCTTCCGGGTCGCCGCCCTCTTCGACGCCGACCCCGAAGTGGTGGGCGACCACATCGCGGGATTGAATGTGGAGCACATCGACGATCTGGAGACCGTCATCAGGCGGCGGGGAGTGTCGATCGTGGTGCTCGCGACACCGGCGACGGCCGCACAGCAGGTGGCCGACAGGGTCATCGCCGCCGGGGTCACCAGCATCCTGAACTTCGCCCCCGTCGTGCTCACGGTGCCCGAGGGCGTCGATATCCGTAAGGTCGACCTGTCAATCGAACTTCAGATCCTCGCGTTCCACGAGCAGCGCAAGACGGATCGGATGAGTGGGGGACCCGCGATGGCCGAGGAGTGGCCCGAGGCGGTGGACTTGTGAGCGGCGGACCCGGAAGGCCCGGCAGGCTCCGGAGGCACGGCATCGCCCGGGCGGGCGCGGACATCATGGCCGGCCGGCGCCGGCCGGTGAAGGAGGTCGGGACCCGGTGAGCGTTCTCGTCGTCGGTCTGAGCCACCGCACGGCTCCCATGGCCCTGCTCGAACGGGTGTCGGTCACGGGTGACGCGCTGGTGAAGCTGCTTCACGACGTCCAGCGCGACCCCGCCGTGGCCGAGGCGATGGTGGTCTCCAGTTGCAACCGGGTCGAGGTCTACGCCGTCGTCGACCGGTTCCACGCCGCGGTCAACGGGCTGTCCGAGCTGCTCGGCGTCCACTCCGGCGTCCCCCTCGACCAACTCTCGGCCCACCTGTACGTGCACTACGAGGACCGCGCCGTCGAGCACCTGTTCTCGGTCGCCGCCGGGCTCGACTCGATGGTCCTGGGCGAGGGCCAGATCCTCGGGCAGGTCCGCTCGGCCCTGCGGCTCGCCCAGGAGGAGGGCACGCTCGGCGCGACGCTCAACGACCTCGTCCAGCAGGCGCTCCGGGTCGGCAAGCGCTCCCACGCCGAGACCGGCATCGACCGGGCCGGCGCGTCCCTGGTGAGCGTCGGCCTCACCCTGGCGGAGCGGGTGATCGGCCCGGTCGGGGACCGCACCGCGCTGGTCGTCGGAGCCGGCTCGATGAGCTCCCTGTCCGCCGCGACCCTGCAGCGGGCGGGCGTCACCGACATCGTGGTGGTCAACCGCACCCACGAGCGCGCCGTACGGCTGGCGCAGGCGGTCGGCGGCCGGGCCGCCGAGTTCGGCGAGCTGGCGGCCGAGCTGGACCGCGCCGACCTGGTCATCTCGTGCACCGGCGCCACCGACCTGGTCATCACCGCCGACATGGTCCCGGCCAGGGAGATGTTCCTGCTGGACATCGCGCTGCCGCGGGACGTCGACCCCGCGGTGCGCGACCTCCCCGGCGTCACCCTCGTCGATCTGGAGTCGATGCAGGACGGCATCGCCGACGCCGACACCGACGACGGCGGGCGCGCCGAGGCGATCGTCTCCGTGCGGGAGATCGTCGCCGAGGAGGTCGCGGCCTACCTGTCGGCCGAACGGGCCTCGCGGGTCACACCGACCGTGGTCGCGCTGCGCACCAAGGCCGCCGACGTGGTCGAGGCGGAGCTCGGGCGGCTCGTCTCCCGGCTCCCGGAGCTCGACGGGCGGGCCAGGGACGAGGTCACCCAGACGATCCGGCGCGTGGTCGACAAGCTGCTCCACGAGCCCACCGTGCGTGTCAAGCAGCTCGCGCAGTCCCCGGCGGGCGATCATTATGCCGAGGCGCTGCGCGAGCTGTTCAACCTGGACCCGAAGGTCCCCGCCGCAGTGAGATGCGCCGATGTCGAGAAGGAGGTGGGCAGGTGAGCGGCGTTTCCTCCCCGCTCAGACTGGGAACGCGTCGTAGCCTCATGGCGACGACCCAGTCGGGCCTGGTCGCCGACCGGTTCACCGCGCTGACCGGCCGCTCCGTCGAGCTCGTCGGCGTCACCACCTTCGGCGACGTCTCCAAGGCCAACCTCACCCAGCTCGGCGGGACGGGCGTCTTCGTCAGCGCGCTGCGCGACAAGCTGATCGACGGTGAGATCGACTTCGCGGTCCACTCGCTCAAGGACCTGCCGACCACCCAGGACCCGCGGGTGACCATCGCCGCCATCCCGCCGCGCGACGACCCCCGGGACGCGCTGGTCGGTACGGCGAAGCTCGCCGACCTCCCGCCCGGCGCGAAGATCGGCACCGGCTCGCCCCGCAGGATCGCCCAGCTGCGGGTGCTCCGCCCCGACCTTGAGTACGTCCCCATCAGGGGAAACGCCGACACCCGGATCGCCAAGGTGACCTCCGGTGAGCTGCACGGCGTCGTGCTGGCCGCCGCCGGGCTCGGCCGGCTGGGCCGGGAGGCGGAGATCGCCCAGATCTTCGAGGCCGAGGAGATGCTCCCCGCGCCCGGGCAGGGCGCGCTGGCCGTGGAGTGCCGGTCCGACCGGGCCGACCTCGTCGAGCTCCTCGGCGTGCTCGACGACGCCGCCACCCGGGCCGCGGTGACCGCCGAGCGGACCGTCCTCGCCGCCCTGGAGGCGGGATGCGCCGCGCCGGTGGGGGCGTACTCCGCCCACCAGGGGGAACAACTCATTCTTACCGCCGCTGTCGTCGCCGTGGACGGCAGCCGCGCGGTGCGCAAGTCCACCGCCGGAGACCCTTCGGCGTCCGTGAACCTCGGTCGCGACCTCGCCTCCGAGATGATCGCCGAAGGGGCCGGCACGTTGATAGGGGAGCAAGCACATTGAGCTCCGGAAGTACCGCCTTCGAGAGCCCCGCGGGCTTCGTCGCCTTCGTGGGCGCCGGCCCCGGTGACGAGGGCCTGCTCACGCTCCGCGGCGCCGACCTGCTCTCGAAGGCCGACCTCGTCGTGCTCGACCGGGAGGCCTACGGCGCGCTGCTGCGTCACTGCCGTCCGGAGACCGAGGTCGTGGACGCCGCCGAGGAGGGCGCCGTCTCGCTGAGGGCCGTCACGGCGGCCAAGGACGGCCGCCGCGCCGTGCGCCTGTGCGCCGGCGACCCGATGTTCTTCTCCTCGATCACTGACGAGGTCGCGGCCTGCGCGAAGGCGGAGGTGGACTTCGAGATCGTGCCGGGCGTGCCCCCGGCCACGGCGGTGCTGACCTACGCGGGCATCCCCGCGGCGGTGTCGGTGCCGGAGTTCCGGGTCGTGGACGCCACCCAGGTCGAGGACTGGTCCGCCCACGCGGCCGGCGCCGGCACCCTGGTGATCTACAACGGCGTCGCCGAGGCCGTCCCGATCGCCAAGGCGCTCATCGCGGCGGGACGCCCCGACTCCACCCCGGTCGCGGTCAGCGGCGCGGGCACCACCACCGAGCAGTACACCGTGGTGAGCACCCTCGGCCGGATCGGCCCCGACCTGAAGCACGCCGGGGTCACCGAGCCCGCCCTGATCGTGGTCGGCGAGGCCGTCGGCATGCGCGACCGGCTGTCGTGGTTCGAGACCAAGCCGCTGTTCGGCTGGCGGGTCCTGGTGCCGCGCACCAAGGAGCAGTCGGCCGCCCTGGTCGAGCAGCTGCGTTCCTACGGCGCCGTGCCCGAGGAGGTCCCCACGATCTCCGTCGAGCCGCCGCGCACCCCGCAGCAGATGGACCGGGCGATCAAGGGCCTGGTCACCGGACGCTACGAGTGGGTGGCGTTCACCAGCGCCAACGCGGTCAAGGCGGTGCGGGAGAAGTTCGAGGAGTACGGCCTGGACGCCCGCGCGTTCGCCGGGCTCAAGGTCGCGGCGGTCGGCGAGGCCACCGCCGCCGCGCTCGTGGCGTTCGGCGTCAAGCCCGACCTGGTGCCGTCCGGGGAGCAGTCCTCGGAGGGCCTGCTCGCCGAGTGGCCGCCGTACGACTCCATGCTCGACCCGATCAACCGGGTGCTGCTGCCCCGCGCCGACATCGCCACCGAGACGCTGGTGGCCGGGCTCACCGAGCTCGGCTGGGAGTGCGACGACGTGACCGCCTACCGGACCGTCCGCGCGGCGCCGCCGCCCGCGCCGATCCGGGAGGCCATCAAGGGCGGCGGGTTCGACGCGGTGCTGTTCACCTCGTCGAGCACCGTGCGCAACCTGGTGGGCATCGCGGGCAAGCCGCACAACGTCACGGTCATCGCGGTGATCGGCCCGCAGACCGCCAGGACGGCCGAGGAGTTCGGCCTGCGCGTCGACGTCATGGCCGACAGGCCCTCCACGTCGGCCCTGGCGTCCGCGCTGGCCGAGTACGGCGCCAAGCAGCGGCAGGCCGCCGTCGGGGCCGGAGACGTCCCCCGCAGGCCCTCCCAGACCCGGAGGGGAGCCCGGCGCCGCGCCAAATAGACTGGGAACCGTGCCGCGAAAGCCGCCCGCAGGCCGGGGCGCCTGCGGCGGCTTTCGCGTTTCCAGCTTCCAGCGGGCTGAAACCCCACACGCGTCCCCCGGCTCCTCGATCCCTGCGGCCGGGGAGAGGGAGGATCCATGACCGCCCAGTTCCCGGTCGCGCGTCCCCGCCGGCTCCGCCGTACCCCGGCGATGCGGCGGATGGTCGCGGGGACCAGGCTGCACCCGGCGGAGCTCGTGCTGCCGCTGTTCGTCAAGGAGGGCATCGACCGGCCGAACCCGATCGCCTCGATGCCGGGGGTGTTCCAGCACACCCGCGACTCGCTGCGGAAGGCGGCCCACGAGGCGGCCGAGGCGGGCGTCGGCGGTCTCATCCTCTTCGGCATCCCCGCGGTGAAGGACGCCCGCGGCTCGGCGGCAGACGACCCCGAGGGGATCGTCCAGAAGGCCGTCGCCGACCTGGTCTCCGAGGTCGGCGACGCGATGGTCGTGATGACCGACACCTGCCTGGACGAGTTCACCGACCACGGGCACTGCGGCATCCTGACCGCCGACGGCGAGGTCGACAACGACGCCACCCTGGAGCGCTACGCCGCCGCGGCGGTGGCCCAGGCCCGCGCCGGGTCGCAGTTCATCGCGCCCAGCGGCATGATGGACGGCCAGGTCGCGGCGATCCGCGCGGCCCTCGACGCCGAGGGCTTCCAGCAGCTCCCGATCATGGCCTACTCGGTGAAGTACGCCTCGGCCTTCTACGGGCCGTTCCGGGACGCGGCCGAGTGCGCGCCGCAGTTCGGCGACCGCAGTGCCTACCAGCAGGACGCGGCCGGGCCGGTCGGCGAGGCGCTGCGCGAGGCGCGGCTCGACCTCGCCGAGGGCGCCGACGCCGTGATGGTCAAGCCCGCCCTCGCCTATCTCGACATCCTGCGCCAGGTGCGCGACATGGTGGACGTGCCGGTGGCGGCATACCAGGTCAGCGGCGAGTACGCCATGGTCGAGGCCGCCGCGGCGAACGGCTGGATCGACCGCGACCGCGTCATCATGGAGTCGCTGACCGCGATCCGCCGGGCCGGGGCCGACACGATCCTCACCTACTGGGCGACGGAAGTGGCGCGTAAGCTCCGGTGAGACCGGCCGGCGGGGCCGGTGGAAACGGCGCGCGGGCTCCGCGGGGCCGGTGGGAGCGGCGTGACGCCGGGTGAGACCAGCGGCACACCGTGAGAACTGGGAGTTTGTCACTTCGCCGTGGGGTGCGTGCGTTAGAGTGCGAGAACCGGTGCGGATGTGTCCCAGGTGGTGTAGACCCTGGCTGTCTGACTTCTCTTGCTCACCAGAATGCGGATACGTCCTCATCCGGGGGTGCGAGTATGGCGGAGACGGAGGACACAATGGTGGGGGTACCACGGACTCGTCGCGGTAAACGACGTGCTCATCCGAAGCAGACGGTCAACTCGGTGCTGGAGTACGCCTCCCTGGGCTGGGCGAGCTGTCCCGGCGCCCGGCCGATGCCCACGGGGCCCCGCGCGTGCTCCTGCGACCGCGTCGGCTGTCCCGACCCGGGCGCCCACCCGCTCTCCCGGGCCTGGCAGATGCAGGCGACCACCGACCCGGCCCAGCTGTCCCACTGGTGGCGGCACGAGCCCGAGGCGAACGTGATCCTGCCCACGGGACGGGTCTTCGACGTCTTCGACGTACCCGCCGCGGGGGGCCTCGCGGCCCTCACCGCCATGGAGTCCGGCGGATTCATCCCGGGCCCGGTCGCCGTCCACGGCGACCGGGTCCTTTTCTTCGTGGCCACCCGCAACGTCGCCGAGGACGAGGACGAGTGGTGGTCCTGCCCCCTCGACTACGGTCCCTCGACGATCGACGAGATGCCCGGACTGCGCTGGCACTGCCGCGACAGCTACGTCCTCGCCCCGCCCTCCACCCTCCCGAACGGCGGGGCCGCCTCCTGGCTGCGTCCCCCGGACGGCCGCCCGCTGCCCGATCCCCTCCAGGTCCTGGACCGCCTCGCGGACGTCGTCTGCGACTGACGGTCCCGCGCGGTTCCTCCCCCTGTACGGTCCCGCAGTCCGTACGGCCTCACCTTCCGCACGGTTCCGCGGCGGTGCGCCTCCGCGCCCGCCACGGCCCCGCGTCCGGCGCCTATGTCGAGGCGTCGGCTCTGGCGTCGCGGCGGTTGGCGTGGACGCTGGTGAGGGTGACGACGGCCAGGACCACGATGATGACCCCCAGCGAGAGCAGGGTGGGCACCTCCGGCACCCACGTCCAGATGCCGTGCGCCCAGTGCAGGACCAGCTTGACCCCGATGAAGGCCAGGATGACGCCGAGCCCGTGGTTGAGGTGGCGCAGCTTCGCCAGGACGCCCAGCAGCACGAAGTAGAGAGCCCGCAGGCCCAGCAGGGCGAAGGCGTTGGTGGTGAAGACGATGAAGGGGTCCTCGGTCACGCCGTACACCGCCGGCACCGAGTCGACGGCGAAGACGATGTCGGTGGCGAAGACGGCCACGATGGCCAGTGCGAGCGGGGTGAGGGCGCGGCGGCCGTTCTGGTGGACGACCAGCCGGGAGCCGTGGTAGTCGTCGGTGACCGGCATGAAACGCCGCACCAGGCGGACCGCCCGCATCGACGAGACGTCGACGTGCTGTTCCTCGTCGCTCAGCGCCTCCTTGATGATCTTCACTGCGGTGAGGATGAGGATCGCGCCGAACAGCAGGAACGCC
Source organism: Streptosporangium sp. NPDC004379 (assembly GCF_042873875.1). NCBI lineage: Bacteria > Bacillati > Actinomycetota > Actinomycetes > Streptosporangiales > Streptosporangiaceae > Streptosporangium > Streptosporangium sp. NPDC004379. Next base: position 1,164 of record NZ_JBIAMC010000013.1, on the reverse strand, counting down.
CACGTGCCGCTCTGCAGGACGGCCGCCCCGAGCGCGATGAAGATCGCGCGTAGCACCAGGGCGCCGATGATGCCGTACAGCAGGACCCGCTGGGCCAGCGCGGCCGGGACCGCGAAGGCGGCCAGCAGCAGCATGAACACGAACAGGTTGTCCACCGACAGCGACTTCTCCACCACGTAGCCGGTGAAGAACTCCACCGCCTGCCCGGAACCGAAGTCCATCCAGAGGTAGACCCCGAAGAGCAGCGGCAGCGCCAGGTAGAAGACGGACCAGGCGACGGCCTCGCGCATCCGCACCTCGTGTGGGCGCCGGGTCAGCACGAAGTCCAGCGCCAGCAGCAGCACGAGGACGGCGACGCTGATCCCCCACAGCTGCGGGGAGCCGATCGTCTGGAGGCCCGCGGAGAGCTGACCGGCACCGGACGGCGTGCCGGAGGCTCCGAGGGCGGTGGCCGGCAGCGCGGCGGATCCCCCGAAGGCCGGGGCCAGGGTGGCGGTGGACGCCTCGAACGCCGTGGACGCCACGGGTGGCGGGTGGACGACGGGCATCGAGAGTACTGCGGGCATGACGGGCATGGGTCCTCCTCGAACGCGCTTGGCCGTTCGAGGTCTCCTTCACCCGCGTCGCGCGGGCGACCGCCCGGGGACGTCGTGGGACGTCCGTACTGACCGGGTCGGCTCTTGGGAAGTACTCCCCTCGCCATCCCAGAGTAGGGCACCCACCCGGGACGGCGCACGTCCCTGTGCGGATCGTGACGTGGAGGGCGGGTCCACCGGCGTTTCCCGGGTTCGGGCGGGTCGCTGCTCGCCGTGCCGGTCGGATGTGCGTGCTCCGGCTGGGGCTTTTCGCGTTGCGGGGTGTTTCCGCGGGTTCGGGCGGGTCGGTGGTCGCCGGGTCGGGCGGTTGGTGCGTGCTTTCAGGCTGGGGCTTTTCGCGTCGCGGGGCGGTTCCTCCGGGCTTGGGCGGGTCGCCGCTTGCCGTGCTGGTCGGTGGTTCGCGCTGCGGTGGGTGGGTGTTCCGGCCGGCGCTGTGGCTGATGTCCGGTGCCGACCGGCCTCCGGCCTGGTCCCGGGCGCGATGGTTTCTGGCGTTTTGAAGCCGGCCGGAACACCCACCCACCTCCGCGCCAAGGCCGCCCCGGCCGTACGGATGACCCGCCGTAGC